>JACPDX010000046.1:18356-56013 GCA_016183805.1 Bacteroidota bacterium | reverse complement strand
GGTACAAATGGTACGAACGGAACTAATGGAACGGATGGTTTGGTTAGTTTAACCAACAATACCGTAGAAGCTCCGGGTGTAAACTGTCCTGATGGTGGTATTAAAGTTGAAACAGGTTTGGATAATGACCTTAGCGGTATTTTAGAAGCAGGTGAAGTTACGGCTACAACTTATGTTTGTAATGGTGCTGCAGGTACTGCCGGTGCTAACGGTACAAATGGTACGAACGGAACTAATGGAACGGATGGTTTGGTTAGTTTAACCAACAATACCGTAGAAGCTCCGGGTGTAAACTGTCCTGATGGTGGTATTAAAGTTGAAACAGGTTTGGATACCGACCTTAGTGGTATTTTAGAAGCAGGTGAAGTTACTGCCACAACTTATGTTTGTAACGGTGCTGATGGTGCTTTAACTGCTTGGTCATTGTTAGGTAATTCAGGAACAAACCCAGCTAACAATTTTATAGGTACAATTGATGCTCAAGATTTTAGAATTCGAACAAATAATACAGAACGAGTTTCTATATTGCAAAATGGTAATGTAGGTATTGGAACTACTAACCCTTTACAATTATTAACAATAGCAGCCCCAATAAATCCAATATTTAGATTTGACAGAACAAATGCAGGAGCATTTGACTGGGAAATTTCGACTAATGGATTTGGGTATCAAATTAATGGTGGTGCCGATGCAACAGGAGTTGGTTTAACAAATTTTGTAACACTTGATGGTTTTGGGAATTTTGGTATCGGAACAACTACCCCGGGAGCAAAATTTGATGTGTATAATGATTCTAAACTAAACTCAGCAAAAATCATTAATTCATTTGCTTCCAGCTCAAGTGCTTACACCATCGGGTTAGACATTGTAAATAACGGTGCCGGATCTGATGATAAATATGGTCTTACAATAAATACTACTGGAGCAGGAGCTAATTATAATTTTGGTATCAATTCAAATGTTGGAAATGCTCTGGGAGAAAATATTGCTATTCAAGCCAGTGCAAATGCATCAGGGACATCAAACGCAGAAGCCTTTTCTGGGTCTGTTCAAGGAAACGGAACAGGAAACACTTATGGGTTATTTCTGCAAAACTCATCAACTTCAAGTGGTGCGGCTTATGGTGGTTATTTTCAAAATATGAACTCAACTGGATCGGCTATTTTCGGAATATTGTCTGAAGTAAATTCAACATCAACAAACAATCAAATTGCTGTACGAGCAAATGTATCTGGTGGGGCATCAGCTGGAAATAGATATGGTATATATGCCTCTGCTTTAGGCGGCACCACCAACTGGGCCGGTTATTTTGCTCAAGGTAATGTGTATATTCAAAACACTTTAGTGCTACCAACAGGAGCCGTAAATAATTACGTTTTAAAAACAGATGCTGCCGGTAATGCTTCTTGGACAGACCCAAGCACTTTGGGTGCGGGTGGCCCATGGACAAAAACAGGTAATTTTATCTATCAAAATGTTTTAACGGATAGTATCGGAATTGGAACATCAGCCCCAAAAAATCTACTACATGTAAATGACCCCGGTAATTCATTGGGTGTAATACAATTAACAGCCGGCACGGCAACCGGGGCTACCTATACCGATGGTTTATGGTTGGCGGTAAACAGTGGCTCTGCAAGTATAATAAACAGAGAAAATACACCCTTATATTTTTTAACGAACAATGCCACCAGAATGACTGTTGCTTCAACGGGTGAAGTAGGTATTGGAACTACTACACCTGGATATTCCTTACATGTAAAAAAATCAGCAGCAAATATTTTTTCTGCAAGTATTGAAAACGACGCGGTTACTGGTTGGGGATTAGAGATAAGAACAGCCGGAGTAAATTCTGCACAAAATGCTTTACAAATCTACACAGGTGGAGTTTCCAAGTTTTTGGTAAGAAATGATGGTAATGTGGGTATTGGAACTACTACACCTGGAGCTTTATTACATCTTGAAAAAACTGATGCTCCAACTATGTTAATCAAAGAAAATGTTCCAACCAGTGGTGCTGCTTTGTTGATGCAAAGTGCTTCACAATATATGCTTATTTCTAACGAAAATGGAATGTTTAGGATACAAGACAACACCAATTCAACATCTCCTTTCAATATTTCTAACACAAGTAATGTTGGTATTGGTGGAGATCCACAGTTTTCTGCACTTGACGTATTTGGAAAAATTACCATGCGTACCGGAGCTGTAAACGGTTACATACCTGTTTCAGATACTAACGGTACCATGACATGGACAGACCCAAGCACTTTAGGTGCTGGTGGCCCTTGGTCGAAAACAGGTAGTAATATTTACCCAACAAATTTTGCCACTGAAAATGTGGGAATCGGAACTTCTACTCCTGCTTTTAAATTGCAAGTTGATGACGCCTCCACATTTGGAGGAGCAACGGCACTACGTGTAAATCAAACGGGAGCCCAAGCGGGAGCAGGTTATGCTGGATATTTTACAAAAACTGGTGCTGGTACTATTAATATTGGTCTTTGGGTTGAAGCATCAGGAGGTACAAATAATTATGCAGCTCTTTTTATGCAAGGTAATGTCGGTATAGGAACATCTACTCCTCAATCCTTACTACATACAAAAGGAACAGGAATCATCCACTCCATTGTAGAAAATGGAGGAGATAATTTTAAAACTGGTTATACTATTAAAACTGTATCTAATGAATGGTTCATGGGTCAAGAGGGTACTGCAGCAACAGGATTCCGTATTACAGATATGGATGCCTCTGCAACTCGTTTACAGATTGATCAAACAGGTAATGTTGGTATTGGAACTACCGGAGCAACTAGTAAACTAAACGTTAATGGAGATTTAGGCTTAAATGATGGTAGTAGTATTGCAACCAATAATGCTGTGACCATTTTGTTAAGCAATAATGGAGCAGCTGTTATTGCCGGAGATATTGTTGTGGTAGATGCTTTTACGAATGATTCATTTAATGTAACATCAGATCAAGGTAATTATGCTGTTATAGGAGTAGCCTTTGAAAATATTGGTGCTGGTGCAACTGGTAAAATAGCTGTTTCCGGAGTAGTTAAAGTTAATGTAGGAGCTGCTGTAACAAGGGGGCAACATTGTATAACCAGTACTACTTCAGGTAAGGCTGGGGGCATTTCTATTCCTAATGCCGGCTCAAGTATTGGAGTTTATTTAACTAGTGGAGGAGTTGGTAATCCAGCGAAAGTATTACTAAGATAAAATATCTGAACCGTTGATAAAAATGATTTGAAATAAAAATTAAAAATGATGACTAAAAAAATTCTTATCCTAACCCTATCCCCTGTCCTTAGTCTGAAGCAAGGGCAAAAGCGAGGGCGACTAAGGACTTAAAAAAATGAAAATTAACTAAAAAATGAACCATCCTGTAAAGTTTGAACATATCGAAAGTAAAGTTATTGACTTAAGAAACCAAAAAGTTATCTTAGACAGTGATGTTGCTGTGCTTTACGGAGTACAGACCAAGGAAATAAATCAAGCAGTAAAAAATAATCCTGATAAATTTCCTAAGGGGTATATTTTTTCTCTAACAACAGTAGAGAAAACCGAACTGGTCAAAATTTTTGACCGGTTCAATTCTCTGAAACATTCAACTGCAACATCCAAAGCCTTTACCGAAAAGGGATTGTATATGCTTGCAACCATTTTAAAAGGCGAAAAAGCAACGCAAACAACCGTTGCCATTATTGAAACGTATGCCAATTTAAAAAATATTTCGAGAACCATTAACGAATTATCTAAAACTAATGATGAAAATAAAAAGCAGCAACTTCTTAAAAAGAGTGGTGAAATGATTGCTGAAATTTTCGACAATGATTTAGCAACCAATGAAAGCGAAACATCTATTGAAATTAACTTTGCCGTTTTAAAATTTAAACATACCATTAAAAAGAAAAAAGAAAACTAAATAAACTGCAAAACGCTCATGTATACGATATTAAAATAAATGATTATGACTAAAAAAATTCTTATCCTAACCCTATCGTTATTAACGATAACATTAGTATCAAAAGCACAAGTAGAAATTGTATCTGGTGGGACAAGTGCTGCTTACACTGTTGCAGTTCCCGGAACATTTGTATTGACTAATGGTTTGCAAGTAACGTTTAAAGCTCATACTGCCAACTCTGCTTCGGCAACGCTTAATGTTTCAGGTACAGGAGCTGTATCTATCACAAAAATTGGTGGAAGTGCTCCTCTTTCGGGTAGCGATATTCTTACCAATCAAATTGTAACAGTGGCCTATGATGGCACCAATTGGCAAATGTTATCTGCTGTGGGTTCTACTCCTGCAGCTAGTAACGATTGGACCACGACGGGTAATGGAGGTACCAATGCTGCAACTAATTATATAGGAACTTCAGATCCTGTTGACCTTAGTTTTAGAACCAATGGTGTAATAAAAGCCAGATTAACCCAAAAAGGGCAACTGGAAATATTAAACACGGGATCTTCAACATTTATTGGACAAAGTGCTGGTACCAACGATGATTTAAATAATAGACAAAATGTGTTTATTGGTGCCTTTGCGGGAACCGCTACTTCAACTGGAAACTGGAATACGGCACTTGGATATGATGCTCTTGGTTCGAACATTACAGGAACCAGTAATACTGCTATTGGTAGAACTACTCTTAGCTATTCAACAGGTAGTAACAATACTGCTACAGGAACATATTCCTTATTTTGGGGAACAACTGGAAGTGGAAATACCGGAACAGGGGCTTATGCCGGGCAGACGATTAAATCAGGTTCAAATAATACTTTTTTAGGTTATAATGCTGATGCTACAGACAGTAATTTAACAAACGCTACCGCTATTGGTTATAATGCCAAAGTGGGGCAAAGCAACAGTTTAGTTCTTGGAGGAACGGGTGCAGACATTGTAAATGTAGGTATCGGAACAACAACTCCTAATGAACGATTACACGTTGTAGGTGATATTAATGTTACAAATGCTATAAAATTAAATGGTAGTTCGGGTACAGCAGGCCAAGTACTAACCTCCGGTGGTGGGGGTGGTGCTGATACATGGTCAACACCTGCCGCATCAGTTAATATTTACAACAGTAACGGAGCACTTACTGCAGCAAGAACGGTAACTCAGGGAGCCAATACCTTAGCATTTACAGCCACATCAGTAAATGCGTTTAGTATTGATGGCTCTACTTTCTCAGTCGATGCAACAAATAATAATGTAGGTATCGGAACAACTGCTCCTTCTGAAAAACTTGAAGTTAACGGAGGTCAAATCTACAGCATTTGGGCTAATCCAAATTCAATTCCAAATGTAATGATTAGAAACTGGAATAGTGGTACTGGTCCCGGTTATTTAAATGGAACTTTAGGGCAAGTAACTATTGTTACCTCTGATGCTGCCGAAGATAAATATGCGATACAAGGTGCCGCAGGTGGTAACGGTGGAAATAAATACGGAGTGTATGGTACTAGCATGGGCTTAGGCGTAAATTATGGTGGAAGATTTAGTGCAAATGGTGGGTCTAGTAATTATGCATTGTATGCTGTTGGAGATGCAGCAGGCACATCAAATGCTACTGGAACATTTTCTACAGTTGGAGGAAGTGGTTCTGGAACAACTTACGGTATTTATGGTCAAAATTCTTCTTCTAGTACTGGAGCAACTTACGCAGGATACTTTGAAAATTTTAACAGTACAGGAAGTATAATATATGGAATTCGCTCAAGTTTAACTGGAAATGCAGGAGGTACAGTAACAAAATATGGAATTCGTTCTGATGTTATAGGAACAGCCAGTTCTAATATTGGCGGTTACTTTCGTGCTGTTGGAGGAACAACTAATCATGCCATTCAATTGGTAGATGGTTCTGAAGCCAACAATAGAGTTTTGGCTTCAGACGCTGCTGGTAATGCCACTTGGACAGATTTAACTACTTTAACATCAGGTGGGGCTACTGCCTGGACAAGATCGACACCAAATATTTATCCAACAACTTTAACAGATAATGTGGGTATTGGAACATCTACCCCTGGTGCTTATAAATTAAATGTTAACGGAAATTTAGGTATTAGTGGAGACGGTACAATCGAGAGTGTAGGTACATCAGGTGGAGCAGCTCCAAGAATTTCTTATGGGTTTAATTCATCAGCATCCGGAGGTTATGGAGCTATGGGTGTTGGTTATACTGCGGTTGCTTCTGGAGTAGTTGCCATGGCACTCGGACAAAGTGTAACAGCCAGTGGGTATTCTGCCGTAGCTATTGGACAAGGAAACACAGCGGGTGGAGATAATTCCACAGCAATTGGTATTGGCAATACTGCTAGTGGAAATAATTCTACAGCAATTGGTATCAACAATACTGCTGCAGGAATATCTTCTTCAGCTTTTGGAAGCAGCATGTCTACCGGTGCTGCGGCTGCAAATTCATTTGGAATAGGTCTCTCAGCTACTACATATACCATTGCAAATCCAAACACAATGGCAATAATGGGTGGGAATGTTGGTATTGGAACTACATCGCCTGCTGTACATTTGGATATCAGTTCTACATATACAGGAGGAACTGGACTTCAGCTAGCAAATACTGGTGCAGGAGGCAGACAATGGAGAGTTGTTTCCACCGGTTCAACATCTGTAGGTGGTGCCGGGAAGTTTCAGATTTATGATAATACCGGCGGAACAGACATGTTAACCATTGATGCTGTAAATGGAGGTGAGATAGGAATTGGTTTAAGTAGTACAATGTCAGGTAGATTACATGTACTCAACAGCACAGCAACTTGGTCAACATACAATAATGCAGTTTATGGAGAGGTAACAGGTACGACAACATCTTCTAGAGGAACTGTTGGTGTGAGTAATGCAACAGGTACCTATGGTATTGGCGTTTATGGTTATTCTCAAGGTACTGCAGCTAACAATTATGGTGTTTATGGTTACGCTGCAAATGGTACTTCTACCAACTATGCCGGTTATTTTGATGCCGGTAATGTTTATGTAACTAATAATTTAGGTATTGGGGTGGCACCTTCATATAAATTACATGTTCAATTAGCCTCAACAGGAACTTTAGCATATTTTGATAATAATACCACAACTGGGGGTACTGCATTAAATGCTAACGTAAATACTACGGCAACTGGAGCTGGGACAAGATATGGCTTGAATGCAACAGCATGGTATGGCCAAGGGGTTAACTATGGTGTTTATACTTATGGTTACGGTGGTACAACTTCATATGGAATTTATGCAACATCAGGTGGTGCAACAACTAATTACGCAGGTTATTTTAATGCTGGTGATGTTTATATTACTAACAATCTTGGTATTGGAACTGCTCCTGCATATCAATTACAATTATCAACAAATAGTGCCGCAAAACCAACCTCAAATGTTTGGACAATAGCATCAGATGAAAGATTAAAAACAAATGTGCACGATTATTCTGAAGGTCTAAAAGAAGTTTTAGCCATTCACCCAGTTTGGTTTACTTACACAGGAGAAGCTGGTATGCCAAAAGAAACTGGCGTTGGTGTTTTGGCTCAAGAGTTACAAAAGGTTGCACCACACATGGTGAAAGATTGGAAATATGTCCCAACAATAAAAGAAAAAAGAACAGATGAAAAAACTGCTATACCAAATGGAGCTGCTGAAGATGAAGTAATGGTTCTCGACTATAAAAATGCTAAAACTTATTTAGCTGTAGATAATGGAGCTATGACTTATATGCTTATTAATGCTATTAAGGAACAACAAAAAATGATAGATGATTTGAAAAAAGAAGTTGAAACTTTGAAAAATAAATAATGAAAAAACTAATTTACATACTATTACTTACCCCTACAGCTATCGCGAGTTTAGCGAAGCATAACTCGTGAGAAAAAGAAAAAATAAACAACTCCCCCCTGGCCCTCTCTTAAAAAGAGAGGGGAGAGTGGAAGAAAAAAATAAAGAAATAATGAATAAAAAACTAATCTACTTATTTATCCTGTTAAGCTTTGGAGCTAATGCCCAAGTGGTACTCGACCGCCAAGTAATTGGAAGTACAGGAGGTTATTCAACCGGAACTAACATTACTTTATCTTCAACTGTTGGTGAGGCGGTGGTGCAAACCTTATTTTCAGTAAATAAAATTTTAACACAAGGTTTTCAACAACCCAATTTGAATGTTGACTCTATGGTAACCTACGAAGTAATCAACGAAAGTTGTAGGGGTGCAAACAATGGATCTATTTTTATCAACAATGTATTGGGTTGTGCCGGACCTTATACTTTGATTGTAAAATCGGTACTTGATACTACGTTAGTATTAGACGAAGCTCATTTAAAAGCAGGAGCTTACCGGGTAAGAATTATTGGAGCATCGGGTTGTGTTTTTGTAAAAATTATTGATGTAGGTTTAGACAGTGATGAGGATTGTAAACTTAAATTTTACTCGGGTTTAACACCCAATGGAGATGGAAGCAACGATATTTGGTATGTCGATAATATTGAACAATTCCCAGAAAATAACGTGAAAATTTTTAACCGTTGGGGGGATATAGTTTGGAACACCGAAAACTATACCAACGAAGATGATAAAGTATGGAAAGGAACAAACAATGGTGGTAAAGATTTACCCGATGGAACCTATTTTTATTTAGCTAATGTTGCCGGTGATGTTTATAAAGGTTGGGTAGAAATTACGAGGTAGAAAGATGTGAAAGGGACAAGGGAAAGTCAGAACAATAAAACCAATAAAAAAGATAGTAACAAATAACGATTAACAAACAACTAGTTATGAAGACCATAAAATTAACATTCATCCTGATTTGCAATTTGCTGTTTGCAATTTCAAATTTACAAGCCCAGGCCCCCGAAAAAATTAATTATCAGGCTGTTGCTCGGAATTTAACAGGTAATCCCTTAATAAATCAAGCTGTTGGTCTTGAATTTAATATTCGTCAAGGTTCGCCAACGGGAGCAGTTGTTTATTCCGAAACGCATACCGGAGTTTCAACCAATCAATTTGGTTTGTTTACCGCCGAAATTGGAGGTGGAACTGTTAACAGTGGCATTTTTTCGGCAATAAACTGGGGATTATCTTCCTTTTATTTACAAATAACCATTGATGGGAACATCTTACCGGCAACACAACTCCTTTCAGTTCCTTTCGCACTGTATGCCAAAGAATCGGCTAACGGACCAACAGGTGCATCAGGGCATAATACCTTAATGAATTCAACACCTGAACCAGCCGGAACTAATTGTATCAATGGAGGTTATTTTATACAAACATGGTTAGATTTAGATGACAACGGTGCATTATCAACCGGAGAAACACCTATTAGCTACTACGTTTGTAACGGAACAGATGGTGCTAATGGGCTTCCGGGCACAAACGGTACAAACGGAGTTGATGGAGTGAGTATAGATTCTACTATAAATAATAATGACGGAACTTTTTCCATTTATTATTCGAACGGCACTTCTTTTACTACTTCCGATTTAACCGGACCTGCAGGAACCAGCGGAACAACTTATTTTGCTGGAAATGGCATTAGCTTATCCGGTGATACCATTACCAATTTAGGAGATGCTGATAATAATCCGACCAACGAGCTACAAACATTAAGTTTACAAAACGATACTTTATTTTTAAGTAATGGTAATTATGTGGTGTTACCAACCTCTTCTGCAGGTTATTGGACATCATCCAATGGTACTGATATTAACAACAGTAATATTGGAAAGGTTGGTATTGGAACAGCCACCATACCACACCAACTAACCGTTGTTTCAACAGATACTGTTATCGCCAGCTTTACAGGCTCAAATCCGTATGGATCGGTGATAGCCGTTTGGGGGTTTAATCCAAATGCAGTAGTTGGTAGTGTTTATTTAACTGGTTCCGATTCCGGAATTGTTGTAATGAACCCTACTCAAAAAACATTTCAGATGACCAACACCACACCCGGTGGACATACTGTATTATACGCTGATAGTACTGTCGCATTGTACGGAAAAGTGGTTGGTAATATTGCAAGTGATTTAATTTATAATCAAACCACTAGAATTTATAATGAAGCCGATACCATTTATAATTACGCTCAAGGTAATGCAATTATTAATGTTAACTCAGGTCTGTTTTTAACCGATTCGTTATATGTATTAGGAAGCAATGCCACAAATACCAACTGGGTTTTAGCTAATGATGGTGCGGGGCAGGCCAAATGGACTGATCCTTCTACCATAGTAGGTTCTGTTGGCGATAACTGGGGAACACAAACTGTAAACGTAGATAATACAACTATTTTTGGAGATGGGGATGGAACTCCACTTTCAGGTTTTGATGGTCAATATTCCAGCTTAACTGGTGCTCCAACCAATGTTTCCGCATTTGCTAACGACGTGCCTTATTTAACCACTTTTACTGAGGTAGATGCCGATACTACCAACGAGTTGCAAACATTATCTTTTACATCACCAAACTTATCAATATCAGGAGGAAATACAGTTGATTTAAGCACATTATCTGGTACAACTTATACTGCTGGTACAGGAATAAATTTAACTAGCGATACTATTACCAATACTGCTCCCGACCAAACTGTTACCATCAATACTACTGGTGCAGCTTCTGTTTCAGGTTCTTATCCTAACTTTACCATTGCTGCCAATGCTAATGATACCTCTGCAACCAACGAAATTCAAACCCTTTCTCTAATCGGTGATACATTATCTATTTCCGGTGGAAACAATGTTAATTTAAGTACTTTATCCGGTACAACTTATACCGCAGGAGCAGGAATAAATTTAACCGGCGATTCTATTACCAATACTGCTCCCGACCAAACAGTGGTTATTACCGGAGGTGGTACTACAAGCGTTACAAGTGCGTACCCTAATTTTACTATTACCACTACCGACAATGATACCTCAGCAACCAATGAAATTCAAAATTTAAATAATACCATCTCTCCCGGAACTGTAACGATTGGCATCACAGGGGGTGCCAGTACTACTTTTAGTATTGACGATGCCGATGCCAACCCATCCAACGAGTTAATTACCTCTTTTGGAGTTAATGGCACAAGTGATTCTTTGGTTATAAAAGAAGCAGGTAATGATTGGTCCGTTCCTCTGTCAAGTTTATCTACAACTGCAAACGCATGGAATTTAACCGGTAATGCTCTAACAAATACGGCAACAGATTTTATTGGAACAATAGATAATAAATCTTTAAATTTTAGAGTATTTAATCAAAAAGCAGGAAAAATAGACAACGGATTGTATGTTGCTTTTTTTGGTTTTCAAGCTGGAAATGCAAACACTACAGGAGGAAATAACAACGCATTTGGAACTCAAGCTATGTTTAGTAACACTACAGGTGGCTCTAATAATGCCTTTGGTTGGGCAGCTCTTTATTCAAATACGGGAGGGCAGGCAAATACAGCTTTAGGAGAAGAAGCATTGTATTCTACAGTAAGTTCAAATTATAATACCGGTGTAGGTTACGAAGCCTTGTATTTTAGTACAGGGGCAAACAATACAGGTGTAGGGTCTTTTGCAGGGGATAACAACATTACAGGGTCAAGCAATACTTTTTTAGGATATAATGCAGATGCCAATTGGGACAACTTAATTAATGCTACAGCGATAGGAGCTAATGCATTAGTAATGACCAGTAATACAGTTCAATTAGGAGCTGGAGCTGATATTGATTTTGATCGTGCTTTAATGCCGAACGGAGATCCCGGAACTAGTGGATATTTACTTTCATCACAGGGTGCAGGGGTTGCTCCTATTTGGGTTGACCCTTCTACTATAAGTACATCATTATGGACAGATGGTGGAGCAAATACTTATTTAACTTCTCTTACTGATAATGTTGGTATTGGAACAAATAATCCTTTATCAAAATTACATATACAAGGAACATCAGATCCACTTGAAGTGGTATTAGAAAATGGAGGTGGTGCATTCAAAACAGGTTATTCAGTAAGAACAGGGGCAGGTCAATCGTGGTTTATGGGGAAAGAGCTTACTCCTGATTTTGTAATAAAAGATGAAACCGTTGGACAGGTACGCTTACAAATTGCAACAAATGGTAATGTAGGTATTGGAACAATTTCTCCTGAGTCCATGCTTCATGTTGCTTTGCCAAATACTGCAAATCACAAGGCTTTTCAGCTAGGGCACGGTAATCAACCAACTTTAGAATGGCTCTTTAAAGTAGATGAGTTTTCCTTGTTTAGTATTGCTAATGAAAATAATGGTATTGAATTTACCGCAATGGTTATAGATGCTAATAACGGAAATGTTGGTATTGGAACAACTACACCAAGTGCAAAATTTGAAGTTGAAAATAACACCTTAATGCGTAGTGCTCATATTAAAAATTTAAACCCAAACAATGTAAATACTTTAGGTTTATTTGTTGAAAACAACGCCTCTGGAAATGGAGATAAAGATGGTATAAGTGTGGATGTGATGAATAGTGGTGGGACAAAAAATACAGGTGTAACAGCTTATGTATCTAACGGCTCGCAATTTAATACTGCATTTTCAGGTATAGCTTATCCAGGAAATAGTACTGTTCAAACTAATTTTTTAGAAGGAAGAATAATTGGTGGTGCCGGAGGTGCAGCTCAAACTTATGGAGTTAGTATTTCTAATCAATCTTCTTCTTCTGGTGATGCTTATGGTGGTTATTTTACAAATTCGAATGATGTTGCCAACAATGTTTTTGGGGTTAGAGCAGATATTAATGGGTCTCCTTCTGCTAACACCAGATATGGTATTTATTCAAATGCCATGGGTGGAGTAACCAATTATGGGGGATACTTTACTGCTGCTGGTGGAACAAATAATTATGCTGCTATTTTTGACCAAGGTAATGTGGGTATTGGGACAGCTACACCATCAGTAAAATTAGATGTAAATGGTTCAATAAAAAATAATGACAGCATAGTATCGTACGGAGGTGCTAATAATTGGGGGTATTTAAAACATAGAGCCTTAACCTTATCTAACAGTGTCAGTAATAATGCCGCCGGAAGTTTATTTGGAGGGCAAAATGTATCTCCCCAAAACTACATACAACTTGCTGGTATAGATAATCTAGGTAACATGCCACTCGGATTGTCGGTTTTTGATAACGGCTTTGTAAGTATTAATAATCTTGACCCTACACAATTTTTGGATGTAAATGGTAGAATTAGAATGCGTATTGGTGCAGTAAACGGTTATATTCCTGTATCAACTGCCGATGGAACGATGATTTGGACTGATCCAAACTCGGTGGGAAGTGGTTGGAAATTAACAGGTAATACAGGAACTACTGATAGCACACACTTTATTGGAACAACCGATAATGTTCCTTTAAATTTTAAAGTAAATGGACAAAAAGCCGGTAGAATAGACGCCTCCCTCTCTAATTCATTTTATGGTTATTGGGCAGGAAGAGACAATACAACAGGTTCACAAAATACTGCTATAGGAACAAATGCATTGATACTCAATACCACAGGAACACAAAATACTGCAATTGGTGCTTCAGCACTTTCTAATAACACGGGAAGTTATAATACTGCTACTGGTTATTTTACACTTCAAAATAATACAGGAACATATAATACAGCTACTGGACATTCGGCACTTGGCAGTAACACTTCCGGAAATCAGAACACGGCAACTGGTATGTCGGCATTGTATTCCAACACCACTGGGAGTGATAATACTGCTAGCGGACAATATGCACTTGTTAGTAATATTAATGGTAATTTTAATATCGCAACAGGAAAAAATGCACTTTACTCAAACATTTCTGGAAGTACTAATGTTGCAACAGGAACAGGTGCACTATATAACAATACAACAGGGAACAGTAATACAGCCCATGGGCATAGTGCACTTTATAGTGTTACCGGTGCAGGAACGGGTAATACGGCATTAGGTTATAACGCCGGTTTTTCTGGTACTGCCATTACTACTGGAACTTACAATACCTTTATCGGATACAATGCATCTTCAAACTCAGCCACCCGTACAAATTCTATTGTTATTGCTGGTAATGGAAATCTTCCTCTTCCAGCAGATAATAGTGTTAGAATAGGAAATAGTTCTATGGGGTCTATTGGTGGTCAAGTAGGATGGACGACCGTATCAGATGAAAGAGTTAAAGTGAATGTAAATGAAGATGTAAAAGGACTTGCTTTTATAATGAAACTTAAACCTGTTACTTATAATTACAGCATAGAAAAATCAAATCTCTTACAAGGTAAAACAGAAGATATAAGTGATTGGAAAGGTAAGTACGATATTGAAAAAATGCGTTTCAGTGGATTTCTTTCACAAGAAGTAGAAAAAGCTGCAAAAGAAAGTGATTATAATTTTAGTGGAGTGGATAAGCCTCAAGATTCTGAAGGAATGTGGGGTTTGCGTTATGCTGAATTCACAGTCCCTTTAGTAAAAGCGGTTCAGGAACAACAAAAAATGATTGAAGAACAATTAAAAATGATTGAAGAATTGAAAAAAGAAGTTGAAGTATTAAAAAATAAAGAATAAGAATCGAACTATTTAATCATGAAAAAAATACTAACAATACTAATCCTACTTACTGTTTTGAATGGCTTTGCTCAGCAAGACCCTCAATATAGTTTGTATATGTTTAACCCTTTAGGTGTAAATCCTGGTTATGCTGGAAGTAGAGAAGCTTTAAGTGCAGTATTGGTACACCGTAGCCAATGGGTAGGTTTAAAAGGAGCTCCTGTAACTCAGGCATTTGCTATTAATAGCCCATTAAAAAATAAAAGTATGGGTGTTGGCTTAAATGTTACCAACGATAAAATTGGTCCGAAAAGCATCATTTCTGCAACCGCAGTGTATGCTTACCGAATAAAAATTGGATCGGGGAAACTGGCATTTGGCTTACGAGGGGGTATACAAAATTACAACTACAACTGGGACATGATTGAATACAAAAATCAGGAAGACCAAATTCCAAACACTGCTGTGGGTAGTTTTGTTATTCCAACATTCGATTTTGGCATGTATTATCACACACATACTTTTTATGCCGGTGCAACATTAGAACATCTAAACGAATCGCAATACAGTTTTACCAAAAACATGGTAGATACCGAAAACGGAGCAAAAGTTTATTCTCATATTACAGGAACTGTTGGTAAAGCCTTTGTTTTAAATCGTGAATTAACGTTGAAAACATCTGCATTAATTCGTTCAGACAGACAAGGCAATGGGAATATCGACCTTAACACCAGTATTCTTATAAATAAAACCATTCAGTTTGGATTAACTTTGAATACTCGAAAAAGTATTATTATCTTGGCGGAATATAATATTAATAAAAATTTTAGAGTGGGATATGCCTATGATCATAACTTTAGTGCACTAACAAAAACCACAGGAAGTGGTTCGCACGAAATATTTATTGGTTATGACCTTAGTGTATTCAAATCAAAAGTAATTTCACCACGATATTTTTAAAAGAACATGAGTAGCGTAAAAATGGTTTTTAAGTTTTTGTTTATTCCAATACTTTGCTGTATATTTTTTCCAGTCACAGTTTTTTCACAACTTAATAAAGGTAATGAAGCTTTTAAATCAGAACATTATTTCGACGCTATAGAATATTACCAAAAAGCGTTAAAAAAAGACCCGTCGAATATTCAAGCCAATGAAAACATTGCTTTCTGTTACCGTAAATTAAAAGATTACGAAAAAGCCGAAGCTCATTATGCAAAAGCAGTAGAATTAAATCCCACAGAAAGCAGTAATAATTTGTATTACGGTCAGGCATTAAAAAACAACGGAAAAATACGGGAAGCAAAAACACAATTTGAAGAGTTTAATAAAAAAGTCCCCAATAGTTTAATTGGAAAATTAATGCTTCAATCATGCCAAGACGTAGCAGATTGGGAGATTGACCCTAAAGAATTTACAGTAACACCATTTTCTGACATCAACTCATCTACTTCAGATTTTTCTCCTTTAAATTATAAAGATGGGATTATTTTTGTTTCGGAAAGGGGTATTGATTTGGTTAATGAAAGTGCCGATGAATTGTCTGGAAAACCCTATTTATCTATTTATTTTGCGAAACAATCTAACGGATATAAAAAAGCAAAACCCTTTTCAAATCAAATAAACACCCAATATCACGATGGTCCTGCCTGTATTTCTGTTGATGGAAAAACCATGTATTTTACTCGTGCCAATAAAACTGAAAAAGGAGAACGATACGCCAACAAACTAAAAATTTATTTAGCCACACTCGAGGGGAAAAAATGGAAAAACATTACAGAATTTAAACATAGTAGCCCATCCTATAGTACAGCTCATCCTTGGCTTTCTGACGATGGCACTCGTTTATTTTTTGCGTCCGACATGCCCGGAGGTTATGGTAAAATGGATATTTACATGTGTAAACTTGAAGGCAATGAATGGGGAACACCTATTAATCTTGGTAAGGAAGTAAATACTGAAGAAAATGAAGTATTTCCTTATTTTAGAAAAGATGTACTCTATTATTCTTCTGAAGGACTATCAGGTTATGGAGGATTAGATGTATTTTCGGTATATGAAACCGACAACTGGCAAAGTCCAAAAAATCTAAAAACTCCTCTAAATTCCCCAAAAGATGATTTTGGTATTTTCTTCATAGATGATGAAACCGGCTATTTTTCCTCTAACCGAGAAGGAGGTATGGGCGATGATGATATTTATAAATTTAATTACCAAAGTATAAACAATCAAACGGCTATTGCCGGTAAACTGGAATATGATAAGTTAGGGGCATCAAATGTAGGAATAACTTTGTTTGATGAAAACGATCAGGAACTACAAAAAACCATTACCGACGAAAATGGTAACTTCAAGTTTAATAAACTAAAAATGGACAATAATTACTTTTTCAGAATTGATCAAGAAGATGATGCTGTGCTAGATAAAGCTCAGCTTTATATTACCAACTCTAAAGGCGAAAAAGTGTTAATAGCTAATAATGTAGGGAAAGGAAAATACAAATTTCAGGCATTACCCATTGATAAATACGACGAATTACCATTGCTCGAAGAAAAAGATGAGAGCATATTTACTGTAAGTGTTTTTGGGCAAGTGTATCAAAAATTACCTGGAGACTATGGCGAAGGACTTGAAGTATGGGTGGTTGATGAAGAAGGAAATATTGTAGGCAAAGCCAAAACCGATAAGGATGGTAAATTTACATTTGAGAAATTATCGCCCGATCAGCAATATTTATTTATGCTTGCCGATGATGACGCAAGTATAAATATCATTATTGTAGATGAAGAAGGAAGAGTACTTGAAGCTGCAAAACGATTAATTGATGGAAAATATCAATATGTTAGATTGGCAGGAGAGAAAAATGTAATTACCTTAATAAATGAGCTGGACGAAGTAATAAAAATTGCAGCAGACGATTCCTTTGTTATTTCTAAAATCTATTACGGCTATAAATCATCTGATGTTAATGCAGCTTCAGCAGTTGAGCTCGACAAGCTTGCATTAATCTTACAAAAAAACAAAGGTATTGGCATTGAACTATCCTCTCACACCGATTCAATAGGTAGCGACGAATACAACTATAGACTATCATTCGAACGTGCTCAAAAAGCGAGACAATATGTAATTTCTAAAGGAGTGAATTCCAATAAAATTACTGCAAAAGGAATGGGAGAAAAGCAGCCCATTGCACCAAATACAAACCCCGACGGGACCGATAATCCGGATGGAAGAGCAAAAAATAGAAGAACAGATTTTAAAATTATAAAGCGATATTAGAAATTTAAGATTTGCTTATTGCCAACTGTGAAATGTAAACTGACAACTGTGAAATGTAAACTGACAACTGATAACTGTGAACCGAGACCTGATAACTGTTAACTGTGAACCATAAAACATCCATACTATTATTCTTTGTTCTTTTATGGTCATTTGGCTTTTCACAACAAACCAATATAAAATTTGGTCATTTAAGCCTAAAAGATGGCTTATCACAAAGTGAAGTACTTTGTGTTATTCAAGATAAAAACGGATTGATGTGGTTTGGAACTCAAGACGGGTTAAATCAATACAATGGCTATGAGTTTAAAACATTTTCGCATGATATATTAGATAGTTTATCCATATCGAGTAGTTTTATTCACAATTTTATTGAAGATGAAAATGGTAACCTATGGATTGCCACCGAAATAGGATTAAACATTTACAACAAAGCCTTACATTCCTTCAAGAAAATAACCCAAAATATTTTTTCGGAAAAATCAAGAAATAATGTTTGGGCGGTTGTAGAACATAGAGATTATATATGGGCAGGAACCGACAGTGAATTACTTAAAATAAATAAAAAAACATTTCAGGTTGAACCAATAAAGCTCAATACAATAACGTCAAATAAACTTTTAAAAATTAGAAGTTTAATTTTTGCTGACGATACCAACCTGTTAATTGCTACCGAAGGAAATGGGATGATTAAATACAACATCATCACACAAAAAACAACACAATTTACTACCGATAACAGTTCACTAGCCAGTAATACCGTTTGGAGTTTCTCATTATTATTACAAAATCAGGTTTGGGTAGGTACCAATAACGGAATACATATTTTTAATTTTAAAACAGATAAAATAGCCGATAATCATAAAATCAATCAACTCATCAACCATGCTGCCGTAACAAAAATATACGAAGATAAATCAGGTATTATTTGGTTAGGAACAGAGACCTCTGGATTATACAAAGTAAATTCCAATGAAAACATTGACCATTATACTTACGACGCAACCATTTATACCAGTTTAAGCAGTAATAAAATTAATACTATTTATGAAGACAATTCAGGTATAATATGGATTGGAACACAATCGGGTGTTGATAAATTCGATAAACAAAAACAGTTTTTTAAACATTTTCAATACCTTCCAAACAATAGCAACACCATTAACAGTAACATGGTTTGGAGCATTTTTCAGGACAACTCCACTACCCCAACATTATATATAGGAACCAATCAAGGATTAAATATTTTTAATAAAGAAACGGGGGAATCACATTTTCTTCAACCAAAATTTAACAACTTAAGTGAACAGAAAAACGAAAGTGTTTATTCCATTTTTAAAGACCATACCAATATCCTGTATGTAGGTA
The DNA here is from genome assembly GCA_016183805.1 of Bacteroidota bacterium. Taxonomy (GTDB): domain Bacteria; phylum Bacteroidota; class Bacteroidia; order Flavobacteriales_E; family Vicingaceae; genus Vicingus. The sequence goes on along the minus strand of JACPDX010000046.1, from coordinate 36,836 downwards.
CAGATGGTGGTTTATTCATTTATCAGAACAACCTCTTCACTCCTGTTAAATTTTTAGAACCATCACAAAGAAATAGAATTTATAGTATTTTAGAAGATAAAAATCATCGCTTATGGCTAGGCACAAAAGAGGGATTAGTGTTGGTCGCTGCTGACAGAAAAAAATCAAAAACATTTATTTCCTCACCTTCAAAAGACGATTTAAAAAACGATTTAATTCGTTGTGTTATTGAAGATAAAAACGGAACTATTTGGGTAGCTACCGACGGTGCCGGTTTCGCAAGAGTAATTGAAAAAGATGGAAAAATTACCTTTAAAACGTATTTAAACAATCCTGCTTACCTAAATTCATTGAGCAACAATGGGGTTTTAACTATGCTCGAAGGTAAAGATGGATTTTTATGGATTGGTACGTTTGGTGGCGGTTTAAATAAATTTAACCCTAGTACTGAAGAATTTGTTCGATTTACCGAAAAAGAGGGCTTGGCAAACAATGTAATTTATGGAATAATTGAAGACAACAACAATACATTATGGATAAGCACCAATAAAGGTTTGTCGGCTTTCGATAAAAAAAATAACGCTTTTAAAAATTATGATGAGAGCGACGGATTACAAAGTAATGAGTTTAATATAGGTGCTTTTTATAAAAGCAATTATGGCGAACTTTTTTTTGGTGGAGTTAATGGTTATAACTCCTTTTATCCTGACGATGTTCATTTAAACAAAACTTTACCAAAACCTTTAATAACAGATTTTTATTTGTTTAACAAACCTGTTGAAATTGGCGAAAATTCTATTTTACCCAAAGATATTTCAACTTTAGATGAAATCACTTTAAAGTATCGTCAAAATGTAATCTCCTTCAAATTTGCTTCTTTACATTATTCCCATCCATTAAAAAATCAACACGCCTATAAACTCGAAAATTTTAACGACGATTGGGTTTATATCGGAAACAACAGGATTGCCAATTACACCAACTTAGATCCGGGTGAATATGTTTTTAAAGTTAAGGTATCAAATAGCGATGGCATCTGGAACGAAGAAATTGCACAAATAAAAGTAATTGTTTTACCACCCATTTGGGCAACTTGGTGGTTTAGAAGCCTTTTTATTTTTGTTATACTAGCCATAGTTTATGCCTATTATATTACTCGAATTAATCGGGTAAAAGCCCAAAAATTACTATTGGAAGTTCAGGTAAGAGAACGAACTTATGAGGTAATTAAACAAAAGGAAGAAATTGAAGCACAAAAAAAATTACTTGAAGAAGAAAAAGAAAAAACCGAACAACTTCTGTTAAACATCTTACCCGAAGAAACGGTAGAAGAGTTAAAATCGAAAGGTAAAGCAACAGCTCGCCAATACCGGTTATGCTCCATCATGTTTACCGATTTTAAAAGTTTCACAAAAATAGCCGAAGAAATAAATCCACAAGAACTGGTTGCCAGATTAGATAAATATTTTATTGAATTTGATGGCATTATACAACGACACAACATCGAAAAAATTAAAACCATTGGAGATGCTTACATGTGTGCAGGTGGAATTCCTATCCGAAACAAAAGTAATCCGATTGATATTGTTTTAGCAGGGTTGGAAATACAACGATACATGCATGAAGTTCATCAAGAGAACATTGCTAAAGGAGAAAAACCATGGGATTTACGAATCGGTATCCATACCGGCGAAATTATTGCCGGAGTTGTTGGTATAAAACGTTTTGCGTATGATATTTGGGGAGATAGTGTAAATATCGCCAGTAGGATTGAAGAAGCCAGTGAGGTTGGAAAAGTAAATATTTCCGGAACTACTTATCAATTGGTAAAAGAATTTTTTACTTGCGAATATCGTGGAAAAGTAAAAGCAAAAAACAAAGGTAATATCGACATGTATTTTGTTCATGGCATACGAAAAGAACTTTCTATAAATGGCGAAGGAGTTGCTCCGAACGAGCTTTTCCAGAAATATGTCGATTTGCATATTTATAGTGGAATTAATTACCGAAAAGCTGAAAAGTATATTGTTGACCGTTTAGAAAAAGAATTGCCCGATAATTTACACTACCACGACCTCCGTCACACCTTAGATGTTTGTGCTGCTGTGGAACGACTTGCTTTAATGGAAGGAGTTGTAGGTGATGATATTTTCTTGCTTAAAACTGCTGCTTTATATCATGATGCCGGATTTGTACATCAATATTCGAACAACGAAGAAATTGGTGCCGAATTAGCCAAAAAAGTGTTGCCCCGTTTTGGATATACCGACGACCAAATTGAAGTAATCCATCAATTAATTAATGCCACCAAAGTACCTCAACAACCAAAAAATCATTTGGAAGAAATTATTTGTGATTCCGATTTAGATTACTTGGGAGGTGATGAGTTTTACCCCATTGCCGATAAATTAAAACGAGAATTGATGGAACGAAATTTTATTTCGAACGATAAACAATGGGACGAACTTCAAATAAAATTCTTAGAAGCTCATAAATATTTTACCAAAACAGCCATTGAACTCCGCCAAGCTGAAAAACAAAAACGTATCGAAGAAATAAAAGAACGATTAAAAACGTATGAGTAAAAAAGTTCTACATTTGTAACAGTTATTTGTAAGCTTTCCTTTTTTATTTAAAAAAGTTTCGATGTCTTCTTTTGTTAAACCCGCTGTTGATATTGACCTTGTCATACATCAACTCAAGCATTATTTGCCGGCTCAAGCTCCGTTAAAGGATTTTGTCCATCACAATACTTTACATGCTTTTCAACACCATCAATTTCATGAAGGATTACAACAGGCATCATCAATTTTTGGTTATCAGGTTTACCTTACTTTAGAGGAATACCGAACGCTTTATTCGAACAAAAAAATCAGTGATGATATTTTAGTTCGTCGAATTGAAATGGCGAAAGGCAATACCGAAGTAACTGTTTGGAAAGAAAAGTTAATATCGAAACCCTACGATACTACATTGCACCAAAAAGTTGGGACGCTTCGTAAATTATGGAAATCACAATACAACATTAATATAAATAAAGTTGTTCATCCGATACTGTTTCGTTTGGTAGGTGCATTTTTAGACCAAGGCATTAGCATCAGCTCCTTTCCATTTCATCAACACCATTTTTTAGATGGAATTCGCCAACTCAACAACAGCAGTGTAGTTAAACTTTTTAAAAGCAAACGTGTTTCCGACCTACTCAACCAAAAGGAAAACTTATTGGAAACTTTGCTCCACATAGTGGTTGGCAACAAAAAATACTACGAACATTATCTTTTCGATCAGCAGTTTGCCCACCCCGGCTGGTCGGGAATGGTTGCAGTTTTAGAAGATGCTCCTTCGAGTTTACTCGACAAAAGAAACATTACCTTAAAAGATTTTATTATCCTCGAATTATTGATAGAAATTGATGTGTTAGACCAGAAATTTGGCGTAAACTGGAAACCACTTGCTCATCAATTGGCAAAACGCATCGAGCCCTATTTTAACCGCCATAATTACCTCGAAATTTTTGATGTTTATGCTTTGTGGCAGGAAGCATTTGAATGGACATACTACGACGAAGTATTAAAAGGTTTACAATTTCAAAAAGACAGTTCCATTACAAAAAAACAAACCAGTTTTCAGGCAGTTTTTTGTATTGATGATAGAGAATGTTCCTTTCGAAGATACCTTGAGAAACAGGATAATCAATGTGAAACATTTAGTACGGCAGGTTTTTTTAACATGGCCTTTTATTTTCAACCCGAACAAGGTAAATTTTACACCAAACTATGCCCTGCACCACAATTCCCAAATTACCTGATTAAAGAAACCGAAGCAAAAAAACGCCATTCAAAAGATGCTTATTTTAACAAACACACTCATGGTTTTTTTGGCGGATGGGTTTCTGCCCCTACCATGGGTTTTTGGTCGGCAATAAAACTAGCCAAAAGCATTTTGTACCCCACACAAACCGAAGCTCTTATTTCTTCTTTCAAACACATGGATAAAATTGGGAAATTATCCATAGAAACAACTGTTCCTATTGAGAAAACCGACCACCTGCAAGTAGGGTTTACCATTGATGAAATGGCAGAAAAAGTACAAGAATTATTAAAAGGTATCGGATTAGTGAACGATTTTGCTCCGTTAGTTTACATTGTCGGACATGGAGCCAGCAGTGTAAACAACACCCACTATGCAGGGTACGATTGTGGTGCTTGCAGCGGTAGAGCCGGGTAGGTAAATGCCAGAGTAGCAGCAAGTATGGCAAACCATATTGAGGTACGATTAAAATTGAAAGAAAAAGGAATTTTAATACCCGAAACTACTCAGTTTGTTGGTGGTTTACACGACACTACCCGTGATGAAATTGAGTTTTATGACGAAGCTGTTTTATCGCCAACCAACCAACATTTACACCAACAAAACATCAATACTTTTACCCATGCACTTGACGAAAATGCAAAAGAACGTTCACGTCGGTTTTTGATGATTGATTCTAAAGATGATGCAAAAAAAATTCATGAAACGATAAAACTTCGCTCTTTGTCGTTGTTTGAACCACGTCCGGAATGGAACCATGCCACCAATGCTCTTTGTATTATCGGTAAAAGAGAAAACAATAAACACTTGTTCCTCGACCGTAGGTCTTTCTTAAATTCTTATGATTATGCTATCGACACCGATGGTAAAATCCTGCTGGGGATACTTAATGCCGTTGCCCCAGTTTGTGGAGGAATTAATCTGGAATACTACTTTTCGAGAGTAGATAATTACCGCTTAGGTGCCGGCACTAAACTACCACATAACGTAATGGGATTAATTGGTGTTGCCAATGGTATGGATGGCGATTTAAGAACCGGATTACCTAAACAAATGATTAACATTCACGACCCTTTACGATTATTAGTAACCGTAGAGCATTTCCCTGATGAAGTGCTAAAAATTATTCAAATCAATCCGTCAACTTACGAATGGTTTATTAACGAATGGATACATTTGGTGGTCATTCATCCTGATAACAAAGAACTTTTTGTATTTAAAAATGGTGCTTTCGAAAAATATCAGCCTTTAACCACTACTATTAAAAAAGCCGATAATTTGGATAAGATTTTTGAGTGCGAAGACGAAAATTTACCCGTTTATCATTTTAATTAACTGGCAATGGAAACGAGTTATGTTATTTTAAGTTTTATTTTAATCCCTTTTTTAGGGTTTATTTCGAGTTTGCTTTTTTCTAAAAAAAATGAAATAGCACTTTCAAGAATTGCCATTTATACCACAGCATTTCAATTGTTGATGGTAGTAAGTTTTATTTTTTATTGGATAATTAAGGATTCGCCTATTATTAATATCAAAGAAACTGTAATTTACCAATCAAAAGAATACGAGTTTTTTATTGATTTTTATTTCGACAGCGTAACTTCCGTTTATTTGTTTGTCGGAAGTTTTGTTACTTTTTTAATTGCCCGATATAGCCGTACTTACATGCACTTGGAAAATGGCTACAAACGATTCTTTAACACCATTTTATTTTTCTATCTGGGATATAATTGGACGGTATTGTCAGGGAATTTCGAAACACTGTTCGTTGGCTGGGAAATTCTGGGAATATCTTCCTTTTTATTGATTGCGTTTTACAGAGAACGTTATTTACCCGTTAGAAATGCCGTAAAAGTTTTTTCGATTTACCGTATTGGCGATATTGGAATTCTAGCAACCATGTGGGCAAGCCATCATTTATGGCACGAAAACATTACCTTTTTAAAATTAAATAACCTGTCGTTGGTTCATCAGCATTTAGAAGGACAAACCAGCTCTGCCATTTTTATTGGGGTTGCTATTTTAATTGCAGCAGCAGCAAAATCGGCTCAATTACCATTTTCGTCGTGGTTGCCACGAGCCATGGAAGGTCCTACCCCATCGAGTGCAATTTTTTATGGCTCTTTATCGGTGCATTTTGGCGTGTTTTTATTGTTAAGAACCTACCCTTTTTGGGAAGCGCAACCTATGGTTAAAATTTTAATTATTTTGGTTGGTCTTGCTACTGCCGTCATTTCCTTTTTTATTACAAGGGTGCAATCCACTATAAAAACACAAATTGCTTATGCTTCCATTACCCAAATAGGTATAATGTTTATTGAGGTGGCTTTAGGTTTTCATATCTTAGCATTGATTCATTTTGCAGGCAATGCTTTTTTAAGAACATATCAGTTATTGGTTTCTCCATCGGTGGTAAGCTACCTTATTCGCGACCAATTCTACCATTTTGTATCGCACAACGGAAATGGAAACAAAGGGTATTATAACCGTTTTAAAGCTACTATTTACGTGTTGTCGCTCAAAGAGTGGAACCTCGATTATTTTATGAGTAAATTTATTTTTAAGCGACTAAAAAATACCGGTAAATATTTAAACTTTTTAACCCCGAAAAACTTGCTTTTCTATTTTATTCCCGTTTATTTTATTGGCGTATTTTTTTATTTTAATCAAGTTAATTTATCGCCAAAAATTAAAGAATACCTTCCCGAAATTATTGCTTTTGTAGGTTTAATAATGGTTTTAAAATCATTCTCCGAACGAAATTTTCCTCGTTTAGCCTGGTTGCTGGTTTTGTTTAACCATTACTGCGTAGCTCTTGCGGTTTCGTTTAACGAAGATTTTGATTTTAGTCAGGTGTTGATTTACCTTACAGGAGTTACTGTTTCCGGAATCATTGGTTTTTTATGTATTCATCACTTAAGAACCAACGAAAAAGAACATTCCGATTTGAATCAATATTACGGTTATGTAAAAAAATATAAAAAACTTGCTCTCGCTACTTTTTTGTGTTCGCTTGGTTTAATGGGTTTTCCAATTACACCTTCGTTTATTGGAGAGGATTTAATTTTTAGTCACATTCATCAAGATCAATATTTACTGGGGTTGTTTAGCTCGCTGAGTTTTATTATTGGTGGTATTGCTTTAATTCGATTATATGCCCGACTTTTTCTTGGCACTTATTACAAACCGCATAAATCTAATCCTTTAAAATCATCTTAGTATAGATGGATTTAATAAAAAAATACTTGAGTTATTTCTATCCCATTTCGATAAAAAAGCTAAAAGGGGAGTATCATTCTGTTTTGGAAGTGACATGGGAAAATGGCAAATTGATACTAAACACAGAAAATGCAAATTATTCTTATGGAAGTCTTCATCAGGTTTTTAAAAAAGCATTTCATTTTTTTAATTTATCACTTACGCCAACTGACAAAGTATTTTAAAATACCATACAACAACCAAAAATTTAATCTTGTTTATGATGATGCTTTGCATTTTATAAAACAAAACAACAAGCAATATTCGGTTATTATTGTCGATCTTTTTAAGGATATTGAGGTGCCTGAAGAATTTCTACAAAAAACATTTTTCGAATCGCTGTTAAAATGTAAAACCAAAAATGGGGTGATTTTTTTCAACTTCATCGAGAATAAAAACAATGAATCGCTTCATTCACTACGAAATAAATTTTCAGAACTAAAAATAACAAGTGAAGTTTTTACCCAAAAATTGTACGGAACAACCAACTACGTTTTAAAACTATACTAAGCTGGTTAAAAAAACAGACATGACACTGAAATTGTTTCGTATTCTTATAGGTGAGCACGGCATCCGTTTAAGATACTGAAAAAAATAACTTTCCTTAAAACAGCTTTATTTAAGTCGTTTTATTAATTTTTTGCTTTTTGTATAAAAATTATCATACAATGTTTATTTCAAATATAACCAAAAATGCTATAACTCCAACTCTTTCATCGGGTTCCAAAAAATAGTTTCAAAATCTTGTATTTGGTCAAGTTTTACTTTTATACCTTCTTGCTCCAGCAACGCTTGCATTTGATAAGGCGTTTCAAAATGATGTTTACCCGTGAGTTGTCCGCTACGATTTACCACACGATGTGCAGGTACTGGTGGGTTTTGGTGGTGAGCATTGTTCATTGCCCAACCCACCATACGGGCGCCACTTTTTGTACCCAAATAGGCTGCAATAGCACCATAACTGGTGACTCTTCCATAAGGTATTTCTCGGGCAACCTGATAAACGAGTTGAAAAAAATCTGGATTTTCCATTAAAATTATTGTTTTTTGTAAAAATAGACTACTTCATAAAATTAGTGTTATTTTTACTCTTTAAAATCAAAAATCCATGAACACGAAGTCTCACGAATACAAAAAAATAAAATATAGAATAATGAGTAAAAAAATAACCTCATTACTACTTGTAGCAATTGTATTGTTTCAATTTTCTTGTAAAGAAAAAGTCGCTGAACCTACCTATAAATATACCTATGAACAGGTTGAAGGCGATGATTTAAACACGTTAATCTATACTTTAGACAATGGTTTAAAAGTGTACATGTCGATTAACAAGGACGAGCCCCGTATTCAAACCAACATTGCTGTAAATACAGGTAGTAAACAAGATCCGGCAGATGCCACAGGTTTGGCTCATTATTTAGAACACATGGTGTTTAAAGGTACTTCAAGAATTGCTACCATTAATTGGGACAAAGAAAAAGTGGTGTTGCAACAAATTTCTGATTTGTACGAAAAACGCAGAAGTGTTACCGACGAAAAAGAACGAAATGCCATTTATCATCAAATTGATAGTCTTTCCGGGGTTGCTGCACAATACGCCGTGCCAAACGAATATGATAAAATGATAAGTTCTATTGGTGCAAAAGGTACTAATGCTTATACTTCTGACGAACAAACGGTTTACATCAACGATATTCCTTCTAACGAATTTGAAAAATGGCTGGCTATTGAATCTGACCGTTTTAGCGAATTGGTGTTACGTTTATTCCACACCGAATTAGAAGCTGTTTATGAAGAATATAATCGTGGTGTTGATAACGATTACAGAAAATCGTACGAAGCCATGGCTAAATTGTTGTTTAAAAAACATCCTTACGGAACACAAACCACCATTGGAACAAGCGAACATTTAAAAAATCCTTCGATGGAAAAAATTCATCAATATTTTAGCGAACGATATGTGCCAAACAACATGGCTATTATCCTTGCCGGAGATATTGACCCTGATAAAACCATTGACTTAATTACCAAGTATTTTGGTTCATACAAAAGCAAAGAAGTTCCAAAGTTTACTTTCGAACCAGAAGATGAAATGACTACCCCTGAAGAAGTAAGTGTAGTAGGTAGCGATGCCGAATGGATTAATATTGGTTTCCGTTTACCGGGTGTTGCTTCCGAAGATGTTTATATGCTGCCCTTGTTAAAATCATTGTTGTACAATGGTCAAGCCGGATTAATGGATTTGAATTTGGTAAAAGCCCAAAAAGTACTTTCTGCCTATGCTTACGATGATTTAGGTAGAGATTATGCTACACTCCAATTCGGAGCAAACCCACGTGAAGGTCAAAAATTAGAAGAAGTTAAAGAATTATTGTTAGCAGAAATTGAAAAACTTAAAAAAGGCGATTTTGAAGAATGGATGTTACCGGCAGCCATCAAAAACTTTAAGTTAGAAGACCAACAAAGCAAACTCTACAATTCCTACCGAGCTTATAAAATGACCAACGCCTTTATTTTAGGACAAAATTGGAGCGATGTGGTAAATAAAAATGAAAAATTAACTAAAGTTACGAAGCAACAAATTGTTGATTTTGCTAACAAATACCTAAAAAATAATTATGCAGTAGTGTATAAAAAACACGGTGAAACCAACAATCCTAAAGTGGAAAAACCAGCCATTACCAAAGTTCAATTAAACAGAGATACGGCTTCGGTTTTTGCCCAAAAATTTGAAAAAATGGAAGCTTCTCGGTTAACTCCAGTTTTTGATGATTACAAAGCAAACGTTAAACAAGAAAAGTTGGCTTCTGGTGTTCCATTTTATTACGTTAAAAATACTTCTAACCAAACCTTTAGTTTAGAGTATATTTTAGATATGGGTTCGTTTAGCGATAAAGAAATGGCTTTAGCCGTAAATTATCTTGAATATTTGGGAACAGATAAATATTCGGCAAACGACTTACAAATAGAACTGTTTAAAAAAGGATTGAGTTACAGTGTTTATGCAGCCGAAGAACGGGTTTATGTTTCACTTTCCGGTTTAGATGAATCGTTTGAAGACGGTATTAAATTGTTTGAACACATTTTAGCCAATGTAAAACCCGACCAAGATGCATTTAACAACATGGTTGACGGTATTTTAAAAGATCGTGCCGATAACAAACTCAACAAAGGAGCCATTATGCACAGTGGACTGGCAAATTATGGTAAATATGGAGTTGACGCTCCTAATAAACACCTGTTAAGTTCAACAGAACTAAAAGCGTTAGATGTAACCCGTTTGATTACTAAAATAAAAGAACTTACTTCCTACCAACACTATGTTTATTATTATGGAACCAAAGAGCAACAAGAGGCAAAAACAATCATAGATAAACACCATAAAACACCACAAAATTTAAAACCATTAATTCCTGCTAAAGAATTTGTAGAATTAGAAAACACTCAAAATAACGTGTATTTTGTAAATTATGATATGGTACAAACCGAAATGATGATGTTGTCGAAGGTTAAGCCTTATGCCACCGAAGATGTTCCTTTTATTAGTTTGTTTAACGAATATTTTGGACGAGGACTTTCTTCTATTGTTTTTCAAGAAATAAGAGAATCGAAAGCATTGGCATATTCGGCTTATGCATCGTATACCACACCAAACAAACCATATCGTTCACATTTTATTCAGGCTTATGTTGGTACTCAGGTAGATAAATTAAATGATGCTGTAAAAGCGATGATGGAATTGATGAACAACATGCCGGAAGTTACCGACCAGTTTAACGGTTCAAAATTGGCTGCTTTAAAACAAATAGAAACCAGCAGAACCAAACAAGCTGATTTGTTTTGGAGATATTTAAGTGCAAAAGATTTAGGTAGGGATTACGACATCAACAAAGACATTTATGAAAAAGTAGAAAAAATGGAATTGAAAGATTTAAAACAGTTTTTTGACCAAAACATGAAAAATAGGAAATACAATTATTTGGTTATTGGCAACAAAAAAATGGTAAACAAAGAAGTTCTAAAATCGTTGGGAGAATATAAAGAACTTACGTTGGAAGAGATTTTTGGATATTAATTTAAATCATAAATATTAAAAAAAGTAAGGCGACTCATCACATTTGAGTCGCCTTTTTTGTTAAAATATCACTACTAACCGAGTAAACCTGAACTTGCTAACTCACCCCCTGCTATCTTCGATAGCCTCCCCTCTCCTAAAAAGAGAGGGGGTAGATTGCCAAAGGCAATCGGGGGTGAGTTAGAAAGGTTGATTTAAAATAGCTTTAGAAAAATTACTCGGTTAATAGTGAAAAAATATATTTAACTTAGGTGTAACTTTTGTAACTAGTTGTGCGTCGTAACTCCAAACACTAACAAAACATTGACGGTAAAGGAATTTAATAAGTGTGTAGATGATTATTCCGATAATCTATATCGCTTTATTCTCAAAAATGCAAGAGACGAGGAGAAAGCAAAAGATGTGGTACAAGATACTTTCGAAAAATTTTGGATAAAAAAAGATGAAGTACAAGTTGGCAAAGAAAAATCGTACTTATTTACCACCGCTTATCACACGTTTATTGATTTAACGAGAAGAGAAAAAAAGCAAGGCAATTTTAGCGAAGTGGTAGAAAATAATTTTACTTCGACCAACCAATATACAGGTTTACAAGAAGTGTTGGAGCAAGCATTAAATCAATTACCAACCGATCAAAAATCGGTGATTTTGTTAAGAGATTACGAAGGGTACGCTTACGACGAAATAGCAGAAATTACAGGATTGTCCGAATCGCAAGTTAAGGTATACATCTTTAGAGGGAGAAAATTTTTGCAGCAATATTTAGGAAGCATTGAACAAGTTTTATGAGTACAATTAATAAAAATAATTACGAAGCATTTTTGCTCGACTATGCTGAGCAAAACTTATCACCAGATTTGGTGGCTGAGCTGATGTTGTTTTTGGAGCAGCACCCTGAAGTAAAAGCCGAATTAGATGAGTTTGAAAATGTAACTTTTGAGGCAAATACTTCAACTACTTTTAACCACAAAGAAACGCTAAAACAAGCTGCAATTGAAGAGTTGATGATTGCCCAAATTGAAGGATTAAATTCTCCCGAAGAATCGAACGAACTTTTTACTGAAATAGCAAAAAATTCAACGTATAATCAACTTTTTAGCAATTACAAAAAAACCATTTTAATTCCTGCTCCAATTGTTTTTGAAGATAAAAAAGCCTTAAAACAAAAAGACACTAAAGTTGTTCCTCTTTATTGGTGGATATCTAGTGCCGCTGCAATTTTAGTGCTGTTTTTACTTTTGAAAAATTTTAATAATGATACCGTTGAGCCTTTAATAGTTGAAAGTAATCAGTCATCAGTTCTCAATCAACAGTCATCAATAGTTAGTTCTCAAACGACTGATACCAATCAACAGTTTTCAAATAACAATACAAAACCTAAAACCAAATCCAACACTCAAAACTCATCACTCAGAACTCATCACTCAGAACCCACAACCCAACACCCCGAACCAAAGGAAATGATAACGATAGAACCGGTTGAAAAAGAATACATTGTTATCGAACCCTCTAAAACAGAGTATATAGAAATAGAACCTTATGTTGCTGAAGTAAACCATGCTAAACAGGATGAATATTTATCTGTTTCGGAATTATTAAAAAAGGAAGCTCAAAAAAGGATTTTAGAAACCGAAACTAAAAATGCACCTGCCGAGTTGGTTGCAGCCAATTTGGTTGCTAAAGTTTTGGGCAAAAATGCCGAAGTAGAAACCGCTCAAAATGACCAAGGTGAAACAGAAGAATACGCCTTAAACATTGGTGAATTCTCGTTCTCAAGAAAAATCAGAAAATAATTTTTGTTACGCTGTAACTTTTAGAATGGGCTAAGCGTCACATTCAAAAAAACAAATTCAATTAAAAATAAAATAGCCATGAGTAAAAAAATAATCTTTATCCTGTTGTTTATAGCAAGTACAATTTTAGTATCAGCACAAAACAATGTTCGAAATTTAGCCGATTTTAATGCCTTAAAGGTCTCGTCGGCATTTACTGTCGAATTGATACAAGGCAGCACCAACCAAGTTGAAATTATTGGAGTTCCTGAAGAATATTTACCCAATTTGGCAACAGAAATCACCGACAATATGCTAAACATTTATGCTAAAGGCAAAATAAAAGCAGAAAAAGACATGACCATAAAATTAACGTTTACCAATTTAGAACGAGCTGATATTAGTGGTGCATCGGTTTTAAAAAATACCGAAACGTTAAATTTTAATGCTTTTGAGTTAAAAACAAGTGGAGCATCGAATGTTTTATTAAACACCAAATCAGAAACATTTACTCTTAAAACATCGGGCGCAAGTGATGTGAAATTGAATGGAAGTACAAAAGAATTTAATGTTCTCTCATCGGGTGCCAGCAGTATAAAAGCTAAAGAATTTGAAGCAGAAAAGATAACTATAACCGAGTCTGGTGCTTCCGATTTAACCGTAAACGCCACCAAAGAAATAACAGGAAATGTTTCCGGAGCTTCAAGCATTAAGGTGTTGGGAAATCCGGCGATAAACGAACTAAAATTTTCAGGGGCATCTAGCGGAACAACCGGCGAAAATGTAAAAATTAATGTGGGTTCGAGCAATGTGAGTGTTCAGGGTGATGATGTTACCATTACAGGAGTTGCAAATAGCGACATCAACATAATAAACGATACTACAAAAATTAAATTGGGTAGAATGTCTGTTTTAGTAATTGGCGATTCTATTTCGGTGAACCGTAAACCAAAAAAACGAAGAAACCATTGGGCTGGTATCGATTTAGGAATAAACGGTTTTGTAAATAATCAAGGAAGTTTTAACCTCAACCACGACATTAGTTTGGAGCAAACCAGCCCGAAAAAAGTAACCCAATTTATGGAGTTGGATTATGCCAAATCGTGGGTGTTTAGCTTAAATTTTTACGAACATTTTTTCAAAATATACCAACATCGTTTTGGCTTGGTAACCGGATTGGGTTTAGAGTACAACAATTATGAGCTCAAACACAATGTAAGGTTGATTGACAACGGAGGTTCGTATGTTTCTAACAACATCAACAGTTTTAACGAAAACTACACTTGGGGAGTGGTTGATACCAACATTAATTTTTCAAAAAACCGATTTAAAACCTTTTACATTAATGCTCCGTTGATGTTTGAAATAAACACGGGCGACCACAAAAACAAATCGTTTCACTTATCGGCAGGAGCTATTTTTGGGTACAAATTTACTACTCGAATGAAATACATTTATAAAGACAATGGTGATGAACAAAAAGTAAAAGACAACAGTGATTTTAATACCAACCCTTTTAAAGTAAGTTTAACTGCCCGTGTGGGTGTGGGTTGGTTAAATTTATTTGCCACGTATGCCCTTACTCCGTTGTTTGAAAGTGGTAGAGGACCTGAATTGTATCCTTTTAGTGTGGGTGTTACGTTGTTAGGGTTTTAAATTCCACCCTCCCGATAACTATCTGGACTTTAAAGGAAACTGGAAAAAAAATTGTTACATTGAATAATTCACAAATTGTTACATTAAATTTAGTTGTTTACCCCCTTATATTTCCCACCTTTAGTTAGTGCAAATGGAAAGCCCCGCAGTTCGTGGGGCTTTTTTTCTTTTGGGAACGTTTTGCAGTTATTTTTTCCAAATATTGTTGTAAATCTTTTTGTTCAAACTAATATTAATCCCTATTTGGTGATTGCTTTTCCATGGAAAGTCATCATTCTTACCTGCTATATTTATTAAATACTCGACATTCACTACGTCTAACCAACTAAGTCCAAATTTAGGAGAGAAATAAGTAAACATATTATTATTGTAACTACCAGTTTTTACCTCTAAACCCCACATAAAAAATACGTAAGAACTTTGAACTCCAATCTTTAAACCGTTAACATTTAAACCCGAGTTAAAATCATCTTGACTCACAAAATAAGTGGTGTAAAGACTTGCAGCACCCCATTGAAGAGCTCTGTTTGAGATGTGCAATACTGAAAGACCTGCTTCAAAATGAAATCCGTTATGAACTCCAAAACCTACTCGTGGTGCAATTGTTGTGAAAAGTTCTTCTTTTTCTTTCTCATAGTTTTGGGCTAACAATTCCACTGTAAATGACAAGGTCAAAAAAAGTAGTAGTACTTTAATAAAGAGCAACTGTTTGATAAAATTTTTAGCGTTCACTTTAGTAATATTTTAACATAAGTAGTAAAAAATACTACTTATCTAAAATTATTACTAATATATTTTTTAACACTCAATTCTTTTAGCATGGTTAATTGTTTACCCCCTTATATTTCCCACCTTTTAGTTAGTGCAAATGGAAAGCCCCGCAGTTCGTGGGGCTTTTTTTCTTTTGGAAACGGTCTAGTGTATGAGCAGTAGCGGATAAAAATCCACTAACTTTTCGGTTAAACACTTAACTTTATTAATATTCACTTTCTTTCAATTTAGCGCCAAACCCGCTATTGCTTATAGACATTGTTGTGCGTTCGGTGTTCTTTTTCGGTCGTCTGTCAGCGTTGGCAAAGACATACTCTTTTGCAATTTTTGACTTAAGCATAGGCTGGTGCGAATTGCAAATGTGTATGGCTTTTAGCGTTGGCATTATATTAATTGTTTTAATGTCGAGTATCTTTCAGTATTATAATTTCCTTTTTTGTCAAAAGCTATTTTATTGTAAATTCTTATTAAAGTTGTATCTGTTCCAATATTTTGAACGAGTGAATTATTATTGTCAATCAGCTCTAACTCTGAAAACAAATTCCATTCATTTAACTGATTTCTGTATTCAGGAGATAATCTTCTAGTGTTGTCGGTTAACAGCTGAAACTTACTTAAGAATGAAGTAGTTGAAATTGCATTAATTATTTCCAATATTTCTTCCATAGTATTTGGCTGACCTGAAAGCATATTCCACAATTCACTTGCTACTAGAGTTTCGTTTGGGTCAAAATATTTCGTCATATTTATAATTGAGCCCAAGAATCTTGTTTTGTTAAAACTGGTAACAGTATCAGTCGCAGGATTTACAGTTGGATCAAAAGGAAAACCCATATAGAAATGTATTTGTTTTCCTGGAAATAGTCTGTATAAGGCAGCTTTTCCTTCAAGTATTTTCTGTTTTTCTCCTTTCATTTCACCGGAGTTAGGTTTTACAGATTTCAACTCTATAGCGGTTATGGTGTTTGTGTCTTCAATAAAAACATCAGCGGAGAAGTCCATAGCATTTATTACAGCATCATTGTAATTTGCAAATAAAAGGTTGTTTTCATTTGTTAAATCTGGTGTTGTAGTTGTATTACTAAGGTCAGCAATAATTTGAGAAATGTGATTTCTTTGAGTTTGGGTAATTTTTAGATTACCTAATCTTTTAGAGGTATATTCTCTTTTTTCTCCATTGCAAAGATGGTGTGCAATATTTTCGAAGAAAATTTGACCTAATGTAGTGTTTAAACCGTGCAACCAACTGCTTAAACTTATGAAAAAAGGAGTATCTGAAACTTTGCCGTTAAGTTTATCTGAAAATGCATTAAGAAATGCTTCGTGAAAAGGTGCATTTCTATTATTAGATGCATCTTCTGGAAAATTATCAAACCGTGTAACTAAGGTTTTGATTACTTCAATTGATATTTTCTCTTTTTGTTGATTAGTTAGAGCCATTGAAAAATATGTTTTTTGCTTTTTCTGTTATATAATAATGTTTTGTTCCATTTTCATTTTTTGGGGTAATATATTCTTCAATCTGTAATAAACGGTCACTTCTTATTAATGCCGAAATTGTCCACCTATTATAATCTAATTCTGTTGAAATATCTCTTACCTTTTGACCATCTTCAATCATAAGAGTATTTAAGATTTGGAAATACTTTTCAGGAATTTGAACACTATTTTCTACTATTTTTAATGTATTGTTATTTGTAATTATTTCACACGTTTTTTGTCCACATTCGGTACAAATCATACCAAGTGCTTTAATTGCATCTAGTTTTTCTAAACTATGAGTTGCATTACAGTTATTGCAGATTATAGATTTTTGAGAATTTGCCCAATTTATTATTAAGTTATTAAAATCAAAAACACGTTCAATTCTAAATTTACGATCACTATTTTCATCATATATGATGTCTTCACTTTGGCATAGACCATAGTTTAATGTATAAATACTTACTTCTTTTGGGGGAATATAATTTGAACCTGACCCACTTCCTCTATCTTTTTGTTGAGAATGTTTTGTTATAAAAAAGTTTAATTCAAGACTTGCTATTAAACTTTCGAATTCAGGAATAAAATACAAGTAATTTGAAGGAGCTGTGTTAGTAGTGTAGTTTTTGAAAATAGCAGATGAGGAGTTCCCAATATGACGTTTGTTATCTTTAGCTTTTAATATAATCTCATTAACTAAGTTTTTCAAATGCTCTTTTTCAAATTTTTCGTTATAATCTTTATATTGAATAAATTCATTTTTAAAAAATACTGTTCTTGTTTCTTGCAGATAATGCTGTTTTGTAGCTTCTTGAATAATTGCTTTAGTAATTTTTTTTCCTTCAAAAATTGACATTCGAGATGCATACCAAAGAATTTTCCCTAAGTTTCTAGGCACATTTGAACTTGAATAAAATAATTGCTTGTAATATTGATTAATTGTAACTGATGACACATCAAAAAAATCTTCTAATAAGGAATCTTTTCCAAAATAATAGTCAAACCTCTTTCTAAGTAATCTTTCTGTATATTTTATAGCATTTTCTTCTACTTTATCTCTTCCTGTATTTTGATATAAGTTGTAGTAATCTAAGTTTATTGTTTCAACTTTTGTTCTATCAATTTCAGGAAGCAAATCTCTACCTGGGTAAAAAGAAATCTTAAACTTGAAAAAACCTTCGGAAGAGTTGTTTAATGGTGTAACAACACATCTCATAAAAGTTTCCAAAGCATCTTTTTCAAGTTCTGAAGCATCATCTAGACAGATAAACACTGTTTTTATTTTTAAACTAATAAGCAATTTCTTAATCTGATTCATTAAGTCAATTATATTAAAGTATCTTATTAAGACACCTGAATATTCTATGCTCGTCAGTTCTGATTGTCCTTTTGTCTTTTTTTGTTCATATTTGCCTTCCAAACTACCTAGACTACCACCAACACCATCTTTTCCGACAGTTAATTCAGGTTTTATTGTTGTAGTGAGTGATTTTGTGTTTTCTTGCTCTTGTCTATTTAATTTTTCGTCTTTGTTCTTTATTGCGTGAAGTGCTGTAATGTCTTCATAAGATGACTTGTTTTTGAAAATATCAGATAATTCCTTCTTAAAATCAGATTCTGTCTTACCTCCGAATAATATTTTTGTTAATTTATTTT
>JACPDX010000046.1:0-18348 GCA_016183805.1 Bacteroidota bacterium | reverse complement strand
TATCAATTTCAGTTTCTAATTCATCAATTACTTTCTTAAGAAACTCCTTATATATAAAATACTTTTCTTTCTCAGATTCTGATAATACATTGTATTCTGTATTATTTATTTGAGGAGAACTTTCTTTTGCTTGAATATAAATTGATTTAACATCTATATAAAGAGATAGTTTATCATTTGATTTTCTGATTTCATGTTGAAATCTATTAATTATAGTGGATTTACCCGTTCCCTTTCTACCTATCAATAAGGTTGTTTGATTTTGTAACATTGTTTTCAAAACGAAATCATTTGGAAAAGGATCGGTATAGAGTGTTTCTATCAGATTCTCGTTTTCTTCAATTAATTCAGCTCTTTGATATTTTCTTAAAGACTCAACAAGCTTAAGAAATGTATCTTGTGTTAATTGATTCATTATTTATTTTTTAAATGAAAAATTATTTCAGAGTACGCCCCTTTATCTTTTTCAGTTCTGTTTAGAACTGGTCTTTTATATTGATTTACTATTTTCATTCCTGCATTTTCTGCAATAGTTGGGTACATATTGAACTTGTCATTTGCAACTAAAAGGATATCGTAATCATCGACTAAGAATTTTTTTGAATTATTCAGAACCGCACTTATACCTTCAATATAACTTTGTCGAGCATCTTTCCCTTTCCCTTTGTAAAGTGGTCCAATCTCTAATTCATCTTGTCTTTCGAGTTCAAATAAATCATAAGCATAAGCGTGTTGCTCGTGATAATCTATTAAACCAACATAAGGAGGAGAAGAGAATATGCCTTTAATTTTTTGTCTTTGAACTAAATTGGCAAATTCTGGATTTAAATTATTTAGCTGTTCAAAAATGTCAATATTTCTACTGTCACCCGTCAAACAAGTATGAAAAGTATTTTTTCTTAGTTTATTGTATTGGTCAAGTCTTTTTACTGTGTCTTTTGAATAAGTGTTCCACCATTTCATAATTGAAAATAACGGCTTACACATTTTGCCGTGTTTACTACAATAGTAGGTGGTTGTAACAGGCTCTAATAAAGTTGCTAAATCTGCGTGAGTTGTTGCTCTACAACTTCTTATTGTTCTACTCAGTATTACGCTAAGAATTTTTTTCGTTTCTGGGTTTTGAACTTTTTTAATTTCGTTGTGAACAAACTCTATTTCTTCTCTAATATGTTGGGTGTACCACTTGTCAAGGAATGAATTTTCATTTTCTTGACGAAGTTTAATTTTATACTGTTCAACTAGTTTGTTATAAACTGGTAAAAATTCTTTTTCCTTTTCAGCACCAAAGGTTTTTTCGTCAATCTCTTTTTGTCTCACTTTGTACTTGTATCCCGGTACAGGAAAATACTTGTTATTGAAAACATAAAGTTCTTGTAATAGCTTCTGTTCGAATTCTACTGCATTTGAATCAACTATAAACTTATTTAATGCATTTGAGATTCTGCTTATTTCAGTTTGAACAACTATTAGGTTATATTTTTCAACTTTGCAGTTTCCTATCATTGTATTAAAAGCAGACACATCAACTCCAACTGTGTGAATTCCCAATTCACAAGCTTGAACCATTGTAGTTCCACTTCCTGAAAACGGGTCTAAAACGATGTCGCCAGGCTTAAAATAGACTTCTCTTTTAAATTTGTCTGTATGGTTGTCTAAAAAGTATTCAACCAATTGAGGTATGAATTTACCTTTATAGGGATGTAATCTGTGAACGTGTTTTGTGGTTTCAGCTTCTTTATATTGCTCAAAAGATAAAGCCCAATTTAAGTCATCACCAAGTTGCTCTTTCCAATCATCCTGTCGTGATTTATTTTGTTCTTTGTAGTACTCAATTAAGTCTTCTTTCAATACTTGTGTAGAACCATTATCACCAATTTTTTTAACTCTACCATATTGAATTAAATATGAAATATTTGAAGGAGTAATATTTTTGTCCAAATGTTCAGTTGCCCATTGGCTTGCTTCTTTTATTGATAATAATTCTGGCATATTATTTTTGTTTTGTAATTCCGTATTTAATTTTATTTTCTGCAACTTTTAAAATATTCAAATCAGCGTCTTCATCTAATATTTTGTAGGCAATTTGGTCACTTAAAAATTCATTTAGCAATTCCTTTTCATCAACCTTAAAAAAATCAGATATCTTTTTGATTAATGGTTTATTAGGTTGTCTTTCGTTGCGTTCAATTTTAGCGAGTAATGAAATATCAATTTCAATATTTGTTGCAACCTCTTTTAGTGTAAATCCTTCCTTTTCTCTAAGTATTCTTAGATGTTCACCAAATGTTGTATATTTTTTCAAATCTGTCATTGGTCATATTTTGTCCAAAGATATAAAGAGTTTTTTAAATTGGACAATAATAGTCCAAAAAGTTTTCAACATTTTTTTTAAGCGGTGGGAAAGGGCAAGCTCTTTTGGTTTTTCAGCGTTGGCATTGCGTGTCGGCAAAAACCAAAAGAGCTTGACCGAGCGTTGGCTTTTTACACTGACGCCCAACAATTGGATATGATGCATATGCATCATATCCGCCTTATATTTTTCTTACTCCAAACCCAACATTTTTCGGAGGTATTGATTTTTTTCGTTGAGTTTAACTTTCTCAATAATAGCCATCAACTTGTTTTGTTGCTGTTCTATTTGAGCAATGGCTGCTTTTAAGGTGGTTTCTTTTTCAACATCTCCTTTAGTCGATTTTAATTCTTGGGTTAAAACCTCTGCTCTCATGGCATAATTGTTTTCTAAGTCGGCAACTACATTTATACCAGCCATACGCATCCACCAGGCTTTTTCTTGTGTGGCTAAATCTTCTAAAATAGGCAAAGCTTCGTTAACCGTTTCATCATTTTGTTTTTTAAGGTAATTGCCATACGAACTGATAAACCCATATTTGCCCCAACCCTCTAAACTGTAATATTTTTCTTTAAAAAAGGCATGTTCGGCAGCTCCACCATGCAATTCGTAAACAGCACCAACAGCACCAACCAATGATGAATTGGTTTCTTTTTCAAATTCTTTAGCGTATTTCATGGCAGCATCTTTATCAACTACGGCAAGGGCTTCAAGCGATTTTGAACTAACTGCATACGATTCATTTTTTACACCATCAGCAAAAAGACTTGTAAGCGAATTGTCGTTGCTAAAGTATTTAGCCAACGCCGAAATAGCTTCGCTTTTTATTCTTGTTTTTGGGTCTTCTTTTGCAATTTTAATTAAAGCTGTTTTTACCAATTCGGGTTGAGTTTGAACAACATTTTTTAACGAACGAATAGCCACTTTTCGAATGTTTTCGTATTTATCAGCAAGAGCTTTAATAATGATTTCATTAGCAAATGGCTCATTAATAGGAGCAAGATTGGTAATGGCTTCATACCTATCCAAATATTTAGGAGCATTTAAGTACATAAAAGCCCATTCGGCAGAGTCGTTTTTATTATCAACTTTTTCACACAACAATATTTTGTCGGCATCAACATTTACCAAGTTTGGTTTGTTTTCAACATTAAAAGTAAAAGTGTTTAGTGCTTCGTTTGCATTAACTTTATAGGTTTCAATTTTACCATTAACATAAATATCAATTTTTATAGGCAATCGATAAAGAGGTGTTTTTGTAAACAATTGCTTTTGTTCGATAGTAACCAATTGTGTTTTTGATGCTTCATCGTAATCATAGTTAATTTCTAAAATTGGGTGTCCGCTTGCATAAAACCATTGGTTGAAAAACCAGTTTAAATCTTCGCCCGAAACATCTTCACAAGCCAATCTCAACTCGTGCATTTCCACGTCAGTATATTGGTGTTTGTTAAGGTAATACTTGAGCGATTCAAAAAAAGCATCGTCGCCCAAATAATTTCTAAGCATGTGTAAAATTCTACCACCTTTTTGATAGGAATGAGCATCAAACATGTCTTCACGTTTTTCGTAATTAAACCTTACCATGTCAACTTGATCTTCCTGTGCCTCTTGTAAATAAACGTTTAAGTCGTTTTGTAGCCCATAATCAGCAGCATCCAACCCATATTTGTATTCGTTCCAAAGATATTCTCCATAAGTTGCAAACGATTCGTTTAATGGTAAGTTCGACCACGATTCGCAGGTAACTAAATCGCCAAACCAGTGGTGAAATAACTCGTGAGAAATGACATCTTCTCCGGCACTTCCATCCAATAATTCTCTGGTAGTTTGTTGTACAAAATCGCCATGAATAACTGCCGTAGTATTTTCCATTGCCCCAGAAACATAATCCTGAACCACCACCTGGCTGTATTTTTTCCAAGGATATTCTACCCCTAATCGTTTAGAGAAAAATTCAATCATTTCAGGAGTTAACCCAAAAATAGCTTTAGCATCTTTTTCATAATCTTGGTCAACATAATAATCAACTTCTATGTTTTTCCATTTGTCTTTTACTACAGCAAATTCGCCAATTGCCATCATAAACAAATAAGGAGCATGAGGTTGATCCATTTCCCAAAAATCGGTTCGGGTTCCATCGCCATTTATTTCTTGTTGCGTTAAAATTCCGTTCGATAGGGTTTTATATTTTTCCTCAATGGTTATAGCAATTTCTCCTGTGCAACGCTCATTAGAAGCATCAATAGTCGGAAACCATGTAGAGTTTGATTCAGTTTCGCCTTGTGTCCAAATTTGTTTTGGTTTGTCTTTTTCAGTTCCGTCCGGGTTAATAAAATACAAGCCTTTATCAGATTTTATAGCATCACTACCACCGGTTTTTAATTCATTGGGTTTAGCGGTATAATCCACAAACACTTTTAAGGTGTCGTTTCGGGTGTAGGTTTTATCTAAATTAATGGTTAATAAAAGTCCGTCATAAGTATATTTTAAATCAGTATAAGCACCATTGTTGTTCAACTGAACTTTGTTTACATCAAAACCCCTAGCGTTTAATTTTAATGTATTGGTTGCGTAGAAATAAGGTTTTAAAGTCAACTCTGCTTTTCCGTATAAATACGATTTTTCCCAATTAAATTTTACATCCAATTTGGTATGTAATAAATCAAAATTTCGTGTGTAAGAACTATTGTAAATGGGTTGAGTAGGAACCGTGTTGGGGTTGTTCATCTCAATCACCTGCTCAGGAAGATTAACTGTTTGAGTAGGTTTACAAGCAACCATTAGCAATGCTACTATTGAGAAAAGGAAAAGTCTATTTATCATGTGTATTTAATTTTATGAAGTCAACAAAGTTGAATAAAAAAATGTTGATATTCAATAAATCTGTGATAAAGGGTTTTATTTCGTGAGGAATAATTATTAATCATCTTTTTTTAGGATATTTATTTGTAAAATTGAGGGAGGGAAGTTGAAAGATAGAAGATGGAGGGACGAATACCTGAAAAGGTTTGTGGTTTGGAGCGAGGATGTTACATAGGGATAAATTGTCCCAGATAAAAGTGTTGTCAAACGGGAAGAAACGCATTTAAATTAAATGAATATAACAATGAACGATATAAAACTATTTGAAAGTAAAAAAGTAAGAAGCCATTGGGATGCCAAAAAAGAAACATGGTATTTTTCGGTAATTGATGTAGTTGAAATATTAACCAATAGTATTAATCCAAGAGATTATTGGTTTAAAATGAAAGTAAGGGTGAAAACTGAAGATGGACTTGAACTGTCGACAATTTGTCGACAGTTGAAACTACAAGCAACAGATGGTAAAATGCGAAAAACCGATGTGGCAGATACTGAAACCTTACTGCGTATTATCCAATCCATTCCATCACCCAAAGCCGAGAGAAACGAACTCATAAGTACTTTGATTTAAAATAGAAATAAACGAACAATAAATATCTACATTATGAATAAGTTTAGAAACAGAACAACAGCATGGTTAGTTACTTTCGGAATAATATTAACTTTTGTTAAATGTTCTGATGATAAATTAATAGAAATTAACCCTGCCTTTACAGGGTACATTTCCGGATATACTTCGGGAATAATTTCCAACAGTTCAACCATACAAATTCGGTTAATGGATGAAGTTTCGGATGAAGTTCTCCACTCGTCAAAAACAGAAAAATTGTTCGATTTCAGCCCGAATATAAAAGGAACAACTCGTTGGATAGATAACAGAACCATTGAGTTCCGACCAAACGAAAAACTCCCTTCGGGTCAACTTTATACCGCTACATTTGAGTTAGGAGAAATTCAAAAAGTAGAAGCTAATTTAGAAACATTCGAATTTCAGTTTCAAACCATACAACAAGCTGTTTTTGTTCAGTTTAATGGAATGAGGGCTTATGATGATGATGATTTAAAATGGCAGATGGTGATGGGAAAACTACAAACAGCCGATATCGCCGGTGTTGAGCAAATGGAGAAAACAGTAATTGCTACTCAAAATGGAAAAAAATTATCGATTACTTGGCAACACTTTCAAGATGGAAAAACACATGAATTTGCCGTAGATAGCATTAGAAGGGGAGAAAAAAGAAGTGAAATTGTTATTTCATGGACCGGAAAAGAAATTGGTGCAGAAAAAAATGGCGAAGAAGTCATTGTTATTCCTTCATTAAGTGAATTTCTGGTGATGAATACCACTGTAAATCAGCAACCCGAACAATACCTTACCTTACATTTTTCCGACCCTTTAAAACGTGACCAAAATTTGGAAGGATTAATTTATTTTAAACCAAATAAAAACATCCGTATTTCAATTGACCGAAATGATGTACATGTTTACCCATCGACCCGATTAACAGGTGAGCAAACCATAGTTGTTGAAAAAGGCGTAAAAAATACGTTGAGCTACAACTTGATGGAAAAATTCGAAAAAACCATCACATTCACCAACATTAAACCGGCTTTGGAAGCCATAGGAAACGGTGTTATATTGCCCAGTACCAATGGATTAATATATCCGTTTAAGGCAGTCAACTTAAAAGCAGTTGATGTTAAAATCATTAAAGTTTTTGAAGACAATATTGCTCAATTTTTTCAGGTAAATCAATACGATGGCAGTAGTGAAATGACAAGGGTGGGAAGAATTGTATATAAAAAAGAAGTACAATTAATTAGCAACAAACCTATTGATTATGGCACATGGAATACGTTTTCGATAGATTTATCGAAACTAATACAAGTTGAACCCGGAGCTATTTACAGGATTCAGCTAAGTTTTAAAAGGGCTCATTCGCTTTATCCTTGCGATAGTAACCCAACCGAAACTGACGAGTATGAAACAGAAGATAAAGAACTGGCAAAATACGATGGACCGAACGATTATTATTGGGATTATTATGGCGATGAGGATTATTACTACAATGATGATTATAATTGGGAAGAAAGAGATGATCCTTGTGCCAAATCCTATTATTTATCGAGCGGAAGGTCACTCAGTAAAAATATATTTGCATCCGATTTAGGAATTATTGCAAAAGGCAGTGATGGTCAGTTTATAAAAGCTGTTATTACCGATATTAAAACAGCCGAACCTCTTTCTGGGGTTTCGGTAGAAATTTACAATTACCAACATCAATTAATCGCCACTCAATCTACCAATAGCGATGGAATGGTTGATATTTCACTAAAAAACAAGCCTTTTTTATTGGTAGCTAAACAAGACAAGCAAAGAGGATATTTACGTTTAGATGATGGTTCTTCTTTATCACTCAGTATGTTTGACGTTGGCGGACAAGAACTTAAAAAAGGAGTAAAAGGTTTTATTTATGGCGAAAGAGGTGTTTGGAGACCCGGCGATTCGTTGTATGTTTCGTTTATTTTAGAAGATAAAAACAAAAGTTTACCTAAAAATCATCCGGTTGTTTTTGAATTATATACCCCAGAAAGCCAGTTGTATCAACGAAAAGTAAAAACTATTTCTGTTAATGGCTTTTATGATTTTAGAACAGCAACTTTACCAACCGACCAAACAGGAAACTGGTTGGCAAAAATTAAAGTGGGCGGCTCCTCTTTTACCAAAACCATAAAAATAGAAACCGTAAAACCCAATCGTTTAAAAATAAACATGGATTTTGGTGGTGATATTATTACCGAAAATTTAGCAAAAAAGGCTCAAATACAAGTAAAATGGCTACATGGAGCGATAGCTAAAAACCTAAAAACCGATGTTGAACTAAGCTTAAAAGGAGGCGTAACCGAATTTAAAAATTATAAAGAGTATTCGTTTGACGACCCCTCAAAAACATTTGAGGCAGAAGATAAAGTTATTTTTCAAGGAAGCACAGATGCACAGGGATTAGTTTCTTTTTCGCCATCAATAAAAGTAGGAGACGATGCTCCCGGAATGCTTAAAGCAAACTTTAAAACACGTGTTTTTGAAGCAGGAGGAGATTTTAGCATTGATAATTTTACTACTTATTATTCGCCATTTAAAACGTATGTTGGCGTAAAAGTACCCAAAGGCAAAGGGTGGAATGATGCCTTGTATTCTAACGAAACGAATTTAATTCCGATAGTTACTGTTGACGAAAACGGAAAGGAAGTAAGTAAAACCGGAATTAAAATTGAAATTTATGACGTGCGCTGGAGATGGTGGTGGGAACGAAGCGATGAAGATGATTTAGCACGATATGTTTCGAATAAATCGGCTAATCTAATAAAAACAGATTATGTAAATACGGTAAATGGAAAAGCTACTTATGCCTTAAAATTTGATAAGGAAATGTATGGTAGAAAATTGATTCGTGTTATCGACCCTCAATCCGGACATAGTACCGGGCAATTGTTTTATGTTACCTACAAAGGCTGGTGGAACAACAGCGGTCAGGATAACCCCGAAGGAGCAGAAATGTTAACTTTTTCGACCGACAAAAAAAACTACAATGTTGGTGAAGAGGTTAAAATTGAATTACCCAAATTTAAGGAAGGAAGAGCTTTAGTAAGTATTGAATCGGGGTCTAAAGTGGTAGAAACATTTTGGGTGAACCCAAACGAATTAAGTGGTTCGTTTACTTTTAAAACAACTCCCGAAATGGCTCCAAATGTGTTTGTACATATTTCATTGATTCAGCCACACGTTAGGGTTCAAAACGACTTGCCCATACGATTGTATGGTGTTCAAGGAATTGGAGTTGAAGACCCCAACACACATCTTGAGCCAATTATAAACATGGCTAACGAATTGGCTCCCGAAAAAGAAGTGGTGATAAAAGTAAAAGAAGCCAAAGGTAAAAAAATGACCTATACGGTTGCTGTTGTTGATGAAGGTCTATTGGATTTAACTAGATTTAAAACTCCCGACCCATGGAATCATTTTTATGCAAAAGAAGCTCTTGGGGTAAAAACATGGGACATGTATAAATATGTGCTAGGTGCTTTTTCTGGAGAAATGGCAGGCTTATTAGCTCTTGGTGGAGATGAATACATTAACCCTGATGATGCCAATAAAGTAAATCGATTTAAACCTGTCGTAATTTTTTTAGGACCCTTTACTGTTGAAAAAGGCAACACCAATACACATAAATTTATGATGCCCAATTATGTGGGTTCAGTAAGAACAATGGTGGTAGCTGGAAACGAAGGTGCTTATGGTTCTGCCGAAAAAACTACTCCGGTTAAAAAACCTTTGATGGTTTTAGCTACCTTACCTAGAGTTGTCGGACCGGGAGAGCTGGTTAAACTTCCCGTAAATGTTTTTTCTATGGATAAATCCATCAAAGAGGTTACTGTTCAGGTTCAAACCAACAGTTTATTCAAATTAGAAAAAGGTAATACTCAAACCGTAACTTTTACTGAGGAAGGAGATAAAGTAGTCAATTTCGATTTAAAAGTAGCAGAAAAAATAGGATTAGGTAAAGTTAAAGTGGTGGTTAAAAGTGGAAATAAAACAGCTTCTCATGAAATTGAATTAGCCGTTCGATTACCAAACCCCCGAGTAAATGAATACATTGACGCTGTAATAGAGCCTGGAGAAACTTGGACATCAGCGTATAAACCTGTTGGAATGGCAGGAACTAATAATGGAATGGTTGAGGTGTCGATGATTCCTCCTTTAAATTTAGAAAGCAGGTTAAAATATTTAATTCAATATCCACACGGTTGTGTAGAGCAAACCACTTCATCGGTATTTCCGCAGTTATTTTTGTCGGATGTATTAGATTTGAGTGCCGAACAAAAAGCCAAAATACAATCGAATGTAATGGAAGGAATTAATCGGTTAAAATCGTTTCAATTAAGTAGTGGTGGAATGACCTATTGGCCGGGAGCTTACAGTGAAGCAACCGAATGGGGAACTAATTATGCCGGGCATTTTATGCTTGAAGCCAAAGAAAAAGGCTATGCATTACCGGCAGGGTTTTTAGAAAACTGGATTAAATTTCAGAAACAACAAGCCAATGTTTGGTCGGCAACTTCAACAGCAAACAACAGCTATTACAATGGAGAGTTGGTTCAGGCTTACCGTTTATATACCTTGGCATTGGCTAAAAGTCCGGCAATGGGAGCCATGAACAGAATGAAGGAAACCCCAAATCTTTCGGTTGCTGCAAAATGGCGATTGGCAGGAGCATATCTTTTAGCAGGTAAAACGGAAGTGGCTAAAACCATGGTAAAAGATATTGAAACCACTGTTGAAAACTACAAAGAACTATCCTATACTTATGGAAGTTCTGAAAGAGATGAAGCCATGATTTTGGAAGTTTTAGCCTTGATGAAAGACCATGTTAGAGGTAAAAAAGTATTTGATGCCATTTCTAAAAATATGGCTTCCAGTAAATGGTACAGCACCCAAACAACAGCTTATGCTTTATTATCCATTACCAAATTTATTGGAGGAGCAGGTAAATCCGACATGAATTATCATATTGCCATCAATGGAAAAGCCGAAAACATCAATTCTTCAACTCCAATCAAGCAAACAAAATTGGATTTTTCTTCCAATGCTGACAGAAATATAAGCATTACCAACAAAAGCAATAGAAAACTGTTTGTTCAAGTACAATTGGATGGTATTCCGTTAGTTGGCGACCAAACAAGCAGCGAAAGTGATTTAAAACTTTCGGTTAAATATTTAAGTATGAACGGTACTCAAATTGATCCATCGGTATTAGAGCAAGGCACCGATTTTATTGCTGAAGTAACCATTTCAAATCCCGGATTAAGAGGTCATTATAAAGAAATGGCGTTAACTCAAATTTTTCCTTCAGGTTGGGAAATAAGAAATACAAGAATGGATGTGAATGAATCTTCGGCATTAAAGGATAAACCCGATTACGAAGATTTTAGAGACGACAGGGTATATTCGTATTTTAATTTGGATAAAAATAAATCTAAAACATTCAGGATATTATTAAATGCAAGTTATTTGGGCGAATTTTACTTGCCAACCGTTTATTGCGAAGCCATGTACGACAACGAAATAAATGCAAAAAAAGCAGGAAAATGGGTAAAAGTGATTCCTGTAGGTGGTGTAATTAGTGGATTATAATACAAACTAAAAGAACGTGAGATTCGATATAAAATTAACTGATTTATTTAATCAACTCACCCCTGCCACACTTTCAGCGTGGCTTTCCCCTCTCTTAAAAGAGAGGGGTTAGGGGTGAGTTGAGTGTTTATAATACATAATTATTTGATAATTAGCCCCTTGAAATTAGACTTACTATTTTCTTATATCAAACTCAAGCTAAAAGAGTTCATCAAAGGGAGAAGAAAGTTTATTCTTCTCCCTTTTTTGGCATTGTTTGTTTGGTTTTGGTTTTCGCTTCCTTCAACATTATTTCAAGAACCTACCTCAACTATTTTAGAAGATGGGCAAGGCATTTTACTTTCAGCTAAAATAGCAAAAGACGGACAATGGCGTTTTCCGGAATCAGATTCAATCCCTAAAAAATATGCCGTTGCGGTTAAATATTTTGAGGATGAATATTTTAATTACCATTTGGGAGTTAATCCTATTTCACTTTTTAGAGCATTTAAACAGAATCTTTCATCGAGCAAGGTAATTAGTGGTGGAAGTACTATTACTATGCAGGTCATTCGATTATCCCGAAAAGGAAAAAAACGAAGTTATTTCGAAAAAGTAGTTGAAGCTATTTTAGCCACACGATTAGAATTATCATATAGTAAAAAAGAAATTCTGAATTTATATGCATCACATGCTCCTTTTGGAGGAAATGTAGTTGGGCTAGAAGCTGCTGCTTGGCGATATTATGGTCGTTCGGCTCATCTACTTTCGTGGGGAGAAGTTACAACATTAGCAGTTTTACCCAATGCTCCATCACTTATTTATCCCGGAAAAAATCATGAAAAATTACTTCTAAAGCGAAACAAATTGTTAGATAAACTTTATTCAAAAGGGAAATTAACCGCAGAAGATGTAATGTTAGCTAAATCGGAGCCTTTACCAAAAAAACCATTTGCTCTGCCACAAATTACACCGCACCTGTTAGATAGGTTAGTAAATGAAGGGTTTGAAGGCAAAAAAGTAACTACAACCATCCAATTATCGCTTCAGACTAAGCTAAATGAATTGATTGACAGGTATCATTATAGTCTTGCTCAAAATCAAGTGCACAATGCAGCAATTTTGGTTTTAGATGTAAAAAACGGAAAAGTATTGGCTTATGTGGGGAACACCAATTGTCCCGAAGAAGAAGGTGGAAGTAAGGTAGATATTATTACCTCTAAAAGAAGCACGGGTAGCACATTAAAACCTTTTTTATTTGCTTCCATGTTAGAAGAAGGTATGCTTTTACCTCATGCTTTGGTAGAAGATGTTCCAACCAGAATTTCGGGTTATGCACCACAAAATTTTGATAGAAGTTATGATGGAGCAGTTTCTGCAAGTAATGCATTAACCCGTTCGTTAAATATTCCTGCCGTTAAAATGTTGCAGCAATTTGGAATAGAGCAATTTTATAAAAACTTACAACAGTTGGAGTTAAATTCAATAAATAAAGGATCCAACCATTATGGTTTATCTTTAATTTTAGGAGGAGCAGAAACTTCTTTGTGGGAACTGTGTAGAGGCTATTATTTTTTAGCACAAAAATTAAACGGAAAACCAATTCAATCCATTCAATATGTAGCTAATCAAAAGATTATAGACAAAAAAACAGTTCTTTTTTCTAAAGCATCCATCTATCAAACCTTTGAAATACTAACAGCAGTAAATCGCCCAAATGAAGAAGGTGCTTGGAAAGTATTTCAATCAGCACGAAAAATAGCATGGAAAACAGGAACCAGTTTTGGTCAAAGAGATGCATGGGCAGTTGGAATAACACCCGAATATATTGTAGGAGTTTGGGCTGGAAATGCTGATGGTGAAGGTCGCCCTGGTTTAACAGGCATACAAGTAGCAGCACCAATTATGTTTAATGTGCTAAATTATTTGCCCGAAACATCATGGTTTGAAGAGCCTTCGGATGAAATGGTTTCCATTAATACTTGTGCCGTGAGTGGCTACCGAGCTACTGAAAACTGTACAAAAACTAAAATAATTAAGATTTCGCCTCGTGGATTAGATTTCCAAAATTGCCTATTTCATAAAAAAATTCATTTGGATATAACCGAACAATTTAGAGTAAACAGTAATTGTTACAACGTATCAGATATGAAAGAGGTCAATTGGTTTGTGCTGCCTCCAGTCCAAGAATGGTTTTATAAAACCAAAAATCCCGATTTTAAAAGCTTACCTCCTATCCATCCTTCTTGTAGAGGAATATCAGAAAAAGTGATGGAACTGATTTATCCAAAAGAAGGGTTAAAATTGTTTTTACCAAAAAATTTGGATGGAACATTAAGCAAAACCATTTTTGAGGTAGCTCATGGTAGAACAAACGCAGAAATTTATTGGTATATCGATGAAGAATATTTAGGAGCAACTCAACGGCTCCATCAAAAAGAAATCATTACCACAGAAGGAAATCATAAAATTACACTGGTTGATGACGAAGGAAATATGCTTGAAAAAAGAATAGAGTTTATAGGGAAATAAACAATAACTGATGTATTTCAGATATTTTTTTGTAAAATTGAATACAATATCAAATCCATGAAGAAGATTTTTATAGTTAACGTGGTCATTTACTTAATTTCAAGTATGGGATTGTATGCAAACAATCAGGCAGATAGTTTGCTGAACGTTATAAAACAAACCAATCAAGACACTATAAAAGTAATAGCCTATGAACAATTGGCTCTGATTTACCGCAAAACAAACAAAGATTCAGCCTTTTACTACAACCAAAAAGCCATAGAGGTTGCTACCAAGGCAAAAAAACCAACTTATTTAGCCGAAGCTCATCGGGAATATGCTCTTACTGCACAAGCTAATGATGACTATAATTTGGCAATAACCTATTATCAAAAAGCATTAAAAATTCATGAAAAAGCAGAAAACAAAGAAGGAGTTGGAGAATCGTTCAACGACATAGGTGTTGCTTACTATTATGCCGGTGATTACGAAAAAGCCAGAGAAAACTTTGAAAATGCGGGAAAAATAAAAATAGAAATTGGCGATAGTATTGGTGCAGGACAATCGTTTAACAATACCGGAATTATGTACGATATTGCCGGAAATCCAACAGAAGCACTTAAACTTTATATTAAGGCATTAACCATTTACGAAAATGCCAAAGACACCAATTTAATTATCGGAACCATTTCTAATATTGGTTTAATATATATCGGACAAACCAACTATAACGAAGCCTTAAAAATTTATACCCGCCAAAAGATACTCGCTAAAAAAACCAACAACGACAAAATGTATGGTATTGCTTTGACTAGCGAAGGAACGGCTTTAGATTATCTCAAAGAATATGTAGAAGCTCGAAAACGATTTTTTGAAGCGTTAGAAATTTTTACCGAATTAGCCGATAAGCCACTCATTGCACAATGTTACAACAATTTGAGTGTCAACCACGAATTAACCAACGAAGACGATAAAGCGTTGGAATATGCTTTAAAATCTATAAAAATTAAAAAAGAAATAGGCAGCTTTGGAAAAATAGCCGTATCCCAGATTGCTGCAGCAAAAATATTTAACAAAAAGGGACAACATCAAAAAGCAATAACCTTGTTTAACGAAGCTCTCCAGAATGCTGAAAACACTGGTTATGTAGATTATATGATAAAAGCTCATCAAGGATTGTCTCAAGCATATAGTAAAATTGGAGATTATAAAAAAGCTTACCATCATCAATCGTTTTATGTTTCACTAAACGACAGTGTAACCAACAAGGAAAATGCTGAAATGATTAATGAAATGGAGAAAAAATTTCAAAGCGAACGTAAAGAACAAGAAATTGCTTTGTTGAATAAAACCAACGCACTTAAAGATGTAGAACTGGCTAAAGCCAGCGAGGAAAGTAAACGAAAATCGATGCAGTTGTATGGTTCATTTGTGGTGGGTTTGATTTTATTGATATTTGCGGTAGTGGTGGTTAGAAACAACCAACAAAGAAAAAAAGCGAATCGGTTACTTGCTCAAAAAAATACAGAAATAACCAAGCAAAAAGAGATTGTTGAAGAACAGCATCAGGAAATTACCGATAGTATTAGTTATGCTAAACGCATTCAAACAGCATTATTAACAAGCGATAATTATTGGGAACAAATATCAAAAGAGCATTTTGTATTACTAAAACCAAAAGATGTAGTAAGTGGCGATTTCTTTTGGGCATTTCAAACCGAAAACAATTTAGCCATTTGGGTTGCTGCTGATTGTACCGGACATGGTGTTCCAGGTGCTTTTATGAGCATGCTAGGAATTAGTTTTTTTAACGAAATAGTGGTAGAAAACAACATTACCAATCCGTCTGAAATTTTAAATAAGTTGCGAAGCAAAATTATAAAAGCTTTGGAGCAAAAAGGAGTAGATACCCAACAAAAAGACGGAATGGATTTGGCACTTTGTGTTTGGGATAAAAATACCAATCTGTTAAGTTTTTCAGGAGCCAATAATCCGCTTTGGTTGATTCGAACTGTCACTTCGAGTCCCGACGAAGGAGGAGTATCGAGAAGTGGTGGTGAATATGAACTGATTGAATACAAGTCAGACAAACAACCTGTTGGTTTATTCACCGGCGAAATGAAACCATTTTCGACACAACAAATTCAGTTAGAAAAAGGTGACACTATTTATACCTTTTCTGATGGTTATGCCGACCAATTTGGTGGAGAAAAAGGTAAGAAATTTAAACTAAAATCATTAAAAGAACTGTTGTTGTCAGTTCAGGGAAAACCATTGAGAGAACAAAAACAAATTATTGATGATATGTTTGAAGCATGGAAAGGTAACTTAGAACAAATTGATGATGTTTGCGTAATTGGGGTAAAAATATGAAAGCATTAACTTTAGTATTATCTGTTTTAATTTGTGTTAAATTTGGACTTGGTCAAAACTCCAAAATAGATTCCTTACAAAATGTACTGGAAACAGCTACTGTTGATACCAATATAGTATCAACCTTAAATGAACTAAGTATTGAATTGTATAGCGTTGGTAATTATGAAGAAGCTCTTCATTTTGCTGAAAATGCTAAGCAATCTGCCAATAAGTTTATTGTCGAAAATAGCAATAAAAACACCACTAAAATTTTAAAAAAAGGATTAGCTAAGGCTCACAATACCGTTGGAAATATTTATAGCGACCAAGGAATTTACCCTGATGCTTTACAAAATTATTATATTTCTTTAAAAATTAAGGAAAAAATAGGAGATACTAAAGGAATTGCTTCGGCATACAATAACATAGGAATAGTATATAAAACACAAGGTAATTATACCGATGCACTGAATAGTTACAAAACATCATTAAAAATAAAAAAACAATTAGGCGATAAACAGGGAATAGCTTCATCTTATAACAATATTGCTAATATTTACCATATTCAAGGTAATTTTTCTCAAGCCATTGAAAATTATAGTAATTCATTACAACTGTTTAAAGAATTAGACTTCATCCCTGGCATAACCTTTTTATACAATAATATTGGAGGGGTGTATTTTAATCAAGCAGAACAAGAAAAAGATAGTAATAAGAAAAATACATTGTTTTCTAATGCCAGAGATAATTACAATGCATCACTAGCTCTTTTTGAGGAAATTAGCGACAAGAGAGGTGTAGTAGCAAGCTTAATAAACTTAGGAACCATTGATTTAAAGCAAAAAAACATACCAAAGGCAAAAGAATATGCTAATCGGGCGTTGGCTCTTTCTAAAAATGAAAAAAGTGGTGAAATGCTAAAAGACATCTATAATCTTTTAGCACAAATTGAAACCAGCTTTGGTAATTATAAACAGGCTTTTGACTTTTACAAGGTTTTTATTCAACTTCGTGATAGTATTTTTAATGAAGAAAACACAAAAAAAACGGTGCAAATGCAAATGCAATTTGGCTTTGATAAAAAAATGGCCGCCGATAGTATTGCTAATGCAAAAGAACAAGAATTAAAAGAAGTAGAAATTGCTAGACAAAAAGCAGAGATTAAAGTCAAAAAAAATCAACAATACGGTTTATTTGGTGGATTGTTTTTGGTTATTGTTTTTGCCGGATTTATGTACAATAGATTTACGATAACCCGAAAACAAAAACAAATTATTGAGCTCCAAAAGCAAGAAGTAGAACAACAAAAAGAAATTGTTGAGGAAAAAAATAAAGAAATTACTGATAGTATTCAGTATGCAAAACGAATTCAAAATGCCATACTTCCACCTATTAAATTTGTAAAAGAACATTTACCTCAAAGTTTTATCGTTTATAAACCAAAAGACATTGTTGCTGGAGATTTTTATTGGCTAGAGACAATTAAAAGTGATGAGTCGAGGGTGTTGAGGGGTGAGAACCCATCACTCAATACCCATCACTCACAACTGGTGTTATTCGCCGCCTGCGATTGTACCGGACATGGAGTACCAGGAGCTATGGTAAGTGTAGTTTGTGTAAACGGATTAAACCGAAGTGTTCGAGAACATGGCATAACCGACCCAGGAAAAATATTGGATAAAACCCGGGAAATTGTTATCCAAGAATTTGAAAAAAGCGATGATGTTGTTAAAGATGGGATGGATATTTCGATTTGTGCATTACAAGGAAATATTCTAAAATGGGCAGGAGCTAATAATCCTTTATGGATAATTCGCCTAGTGCGTCATTCTGGGCTTGACCCAGAATCTCATCAAAAGATTGCGGCTCATCCCGATAGCTATCGGGAGCATGACAAATACGAGATAATTGAGTACAAACCCAACAAACAACACATCGGAAAAATAGAAAACCCTAAACCTTTTATTACACACACCATAGAATTACAAAAAAACGATACCTTCTATATTTTTACCGATGGATATCAAGATCAATTTGGTGGAGAAAATGGTAAAAAATTCAAATCATCAAAATTAAAAGAATTACTTATTAG
>JACPDX010000045.1 GCA_016183805.1 Bacteroidota bacterium | reverse complement strand
TTTTCTCGTCATTACAATTCATTTTTCTTTCATGTTCCATGTACAGTAAAAAACAAAATAGCTTTCCATTTTAAAAACTTCAATTTATTTCTAAAATAATCTTACTTTAGTAGGTTATATATCAATGAATTGAGGGTTTTTTTAACTATATCCATATTATTTTTGCTGCAAAATTTGTTTGCACAACACTCCCATGTTGAGTTTAAAGAAAACAAAGGGCAGTGGGAAAATCAGATACTTTATAAAGCTAAATTACCTGCCGGGGAAATTTATTTAGAACAAAACAAACTTACCTATCAGTTTTACAATGAAAAGGATATGGTTCGAATGGGTGATATTCATCATGGCTGGATAAAAACCCCTATGGCTTCCGATTCCATTTTAAATTTACATGCTTTTGAGGTAGAATTTGTGAATGCTTTAAAGGCTCAAACAAACCCACAACACCCTTGTTCGGATTACGAAAATTACTTTATCGGTAACGATAAAAGCAAATGGGCTTCGGATGTTAAAAAATATCAGGATGTTACCTATCAAAACTTGTATCAGGGAATAGATTTAAAATTGTATTCGGGCGATAACAATGGCTTGAAATACGATTTTATTGTTGCTCCTGATGCCGATGCAACTCAAATTCAACTCAAGTACAACGGTCAGGACAATATTTCAATCAACAAAAATGGTCAACTCGTTATTGTCACTTCGGTAAACACTTTGGTAGAACAAAAACCTTATGCCTACCAACTCATCAACGGAATACAAAAAGAGGTAAAATGTAATTTTAAATTGGTGGACAATGTTTTAAGTTTTGATTTCCCTAAAGGGTATAATAAATTGTTGCCACTAATTATTGACCCGGCATTAATTTTTGCTTCCTACACAGGCTCAACAGCCGATAATTTTGGCTTTACTTCAACTTTTGATGATGATGGAAATTTGTATGGCGGAGGTATTGTTTTTGGTGTTGGATATCCCACCACTTTAGGGGCTTTTCAAACCACTTTTAATGGAGGAAGCATTGATATTGGCATTACTAAATTTAACCCTTACGGAACTAATTTAATTTATTCTACCTATCTTGGCGGGGTCGGGTATGATTATCCACACAGTTTAATTGTAAACCACAACAACGAATTGTTAATTTTCGGAACAACAACAGCTATTAATTTTCCAACGACGGCGAGTTATGATTTTACTTCAAATGGCGGTTCCGATATTTTTGTAGCCAAACTTAGCATAAATGGAGATACTTTATTGGCATCAACTTATGTTGGAGGAAGTGGGGATGATGGATTAAATAAAGGCAATCCTTTAAAATTTAATTATGCTGATGATTATAGGGGAGAAATTGTTGTAGATGAAAACGATTTTGTATTCGTTGCCAGTACTACTCAATCTGCCAATTTCCCTACAACAGCCGGAGCTTTTCAGCCTGCATTTATACCCGGAGATTTAAGTTTAAACGCTTGTATTTTTAAGTTATCGCCCGACTTAACAACACTCGAATGGAGTTCTTATTTTGGTGGGACTATGGATGATGCAGCATATTCTTTACAGTTTGATGAATTAGGAAATATACTGTTTACAGGAGGAACAAAAAGTTGGGATTTACCGGTTTCGGCTACAGCACTAAAAACTACTTTGGGGGGGGTAATGGATGGGTACATTACCAAAATTACCCCGGATGCCTCTACGATTTTGGCTTGTACGTATATCGGCACAGACACTTTAGACCAAACCTTTTTTGTTCAATTAGACACGGCAAATAATGTTTATGTAGTAGGACAAACCAATGGAAATTATCCAATAACTCCGATTGGAGTTT
Source organism: Bacteroidota bacterium (assembly GCA_016183805.1). Classification (GTDB taxonomy): domain Bacteria; phylum Bacteroidota; class Bacteroidia; order Flavobacteriales_E; family Vicingaceae; genus Vicingus. The sequence continues at coordinate 17,685 of JACPDX010000045.1, read as the reverse complement.
ATGCCGATAGTAACAGCGGACAGTTTTTACATAAACTCACACCAAATTTAGATTCAACCATTTTTTCTACCACATTTGGCTCCGGAACAGGGCACGTTGATATTGCCCCTTCGGCATTTTTAGTAAACGATTGTAATTATATTTTAATTTCCGGTTGGGGTGGTAACTTAAATTCGTCATTTGGATTATCTCCTTTTAGTTCAACCAATGGATTGCCTGTAACTGCAAATGCCCAACAACCTATTACTGACGGGAAAGATTATTATTTAGCCATGTTTGGAGAAAATGCAGCATCATTAATTTATGCCAGTTTTTTTGGTGGTAACAACAGTCAAGACCATGTGGATGGAGGAACCAGTCGATTTGATAAAAAAGGCATGGTGTATCAGGCAGTTTGTGCTTCTTGTAATTATAATTCCACAGGGGCAACTGTTTCAGATTTTCCAACTACATCTGGAGCTTGGTCGAATACCAACAATAGCAACAATTGCAACATGGGTGTTTTTAAACTTGACCTAACGAATTTAACGGCCATAGCGGATGTTTATGTTACTCCATATTATTGTTTGGGAGAAACCGCTCATTTTCAAAATTTAAGTATCGGTGGCATAAGTTATCTTTGGGATTTTGGTGATGGCGAAACCTCTACCGATTTTGAACCTTTTCATGTCTTTGATTCGGCAGGAACATATTCAGTCATGCTAATCATTTTAGATTCTACCTCTTGCAATATTGTAGATACAGATTATGTCGATATTTATATACGCCCGTTGCCGGAATTTATTATTGATTCCGTTGTAGGTGTTTGTGTAGGCGATACGTTGCAATTAGAAGCCGGTGGAAGTGATAGTTACATTTGGGATTCAAACCCTACCATATCAGACACTTCAATTGCCAACCCGATGGTTTGGCCGTCCACCTCAACAACATATTCAGTTGCACTTGAAACGGTTTGTGGGGCAGATACACTTTCGGTATTTGTTGAAGTTTTTTATCCGAACATTGATATTGTTGATGATACTATTATGTGCAGGGGGCAATCGGCACAAATTAATGCAAGTGGCGGAATGAGTTATAGTTGGAGTCCTTCTTCATCACTAAATATAGATTCTATTGCAAATCCTGTTGCAACGCCGGACACCACTACCATTTATTCGGTAAACATAACTGATATTAATCAATGTGTTTGGGATACTTTTATGATCGTTCTTGTTGATACCGCATTGGTTGAGGTTTTTGCTTCTGCTGATGACACCATTTGTTTGGGCGATACCACACAGATTTATGCAATGGGTAACGGGTTTTATTCTTGGAGTTCCCCAGAAAGTCTTTCTAACCCAAACGACTCTATAACTTTAGCCTATCCCACAACTACCACTGCTTATGTGGTTTCTTCTTACAATACCTGTAATTCGGTGTATGATACTGTGGTGGTTTATATCTATGAAGTGATTTATAATGATAACAATACCGTTTGTTTAGGAGATAGCGTTCAACTCGAAGTTTTTAATGGCGACACCTATACTTGGCTGACCAACTATAATATTTCGGATACCTCTATTGCTAACCCGATGGTTTGGCCCGATAGCTCCATGTTTTATGTTGTTGCTGTCGAAAGTTTTTGCGGAATAGACACCGTTGCTGTTTTTGTAGAAGTTTTCCATCCCAACATTGATATCATGGAAGATGTTTTTATTTGTAGAGGTCAATCCGTAACATTAAACGCAAGTGGGGGTATAGCTTATAGCTGGACTCCTTCTTCATCATTAAACATAGATTCTATTGCAAATCCTGTTGCAACACCAGATACCACTACCATTTATTCAGTTAACATTACTGATATTAACCTATGTGTTTGGGATACTTTTATGACGGTTGTGGTAGATACTAACTTACCAATAGCTGTTGTTTCGGCTGATGCTACCATTTGTAACGGAGATACCACCGAACTTTTTGTTGTTGGAGAAAGGGATTTTTTATGGTCACCCTCAGCCAGTTTGAGTAATTCTGGCGATTCGGTTACGTTTGCTTTTCCTACCGAAACCACCACTTACCTGGTTGAAACAATAAATAGTTGTGGATCGGTTTTCGATACTGTTGTGGTTTCTATATATGAAGTGGTTTATGTTGATAATAATACTGTTTGTTTAGGAGATAGTGTTCAGCTCGAAGTTTTTGAAGGCGATGCTTTTACCTGGCTGACCAACTATAACATTTCGGATACCTCTATTGCTAACCCGATGGTTTGGCCCGATAGCTCTCTGTTTTACTCTGTTGCTGTTGAAAGTTTTTGTGGAATAGATACCGTTGCTGTTTTTGTAGAAGTATTCCAACCCAACATTGATATTATGGAAAATGTTTTTATTTGCAGGGGTCAATCCGCAACATTAAACGCAAGTGGGGGTGTAGGTTATAGCTGGACTCCTGCCTCATCACTGAACAATTCCTTCATTTCTAATCCTGTTGCAACACCATTTAATACCACCACATATTCGGTTAACATTACTGATATTAACCTATGTGTTTGGGATACTTTTATGACGGTTGTAGTAGATACCAACTTACCAATAGCTGTTGCCTCAGCGGATGTTGCTATTTGTAACGGAGATTCTGCTGAGATTTTTGTTGTTGGAGAAAGGGATTTTCTGTGGTCGCCATCAGCCAGTTTGAGCAATCCCAGCGATTCGGTAACTTTTGCTTTTCCTACGGTAACTACTACCTATACAGTTGGGGCAACAAATGGTTGTGGTACTGTGTATGACAATGTTGTCGTAAATGTGATGAACGTTAATGCTCAAATAGTGGATGATACTAAAGTTTGTGTTGGCGAAAAGGTTAATCTGTGGGTAATTGGTGGAGTAAGTAATTGGTGGGAGCCTAGTTATATGGTAAGCAATCCATCTAGCAATGTTATTCAACCTACTATTAATAGCCCAACGTTGTTTACCGTAAACGTTGTTGGTGCAAACGGTTGTAATATTGATTTGACGGTATTTGTAGATACCTTACCAATTCCATTTATCAATTTGGCTGATAACATCTCTGCCGGAACAAATACTTCAGTGGAAATTAACCCTGAAACGAATGGTGTGCTTTATAATTGGACACCTGCTGAGGGGTTAAATTGTACCTCGTGCTTATCTCCAATTGCTTCATCTGGAATAACAACAACCTATACATTAACTACTTGGTCGGTATTTGGCTGTGTAAACAATAAAAGTGTAACTGTTTTGTTTCAAGGAATTTTGTATGTACCAAATGCATTTACTCCTGATGGTGATGGCGACAACGATATTTTTTATGCTTACGGTACAAACATTGTAGAATTTGAAATGATGATTTTTGATCGTTGGGGCGAAAAATTATTTACCTCCGATAACTTAGATGATGGTTGGGACGGCACTTACAAAGGCGAATTGGTTAAAACTGAAACCTACGTTTGGAAAATCAACTACAAAGATGTTCAACACAATTCTGAGGTACTGATTGGAACAGTTACCTTACTCCGATAAACTTTTTAATCTGCCAAACAATTCCAATAAAAACAACATTAAAAGCACAGCATATTCAACAGACATTATCCAATAATTAATGGCTAAAAACGGTTCAAAAATGGGATAATTTACAATTGCAAATAACGACCAAATAATGGCATAATGGTATTGATGAATTAATGCACTAAAAAATACCAACAATACAAAATAATAAGGCTCAACGGTATAATTTAACAGCATAAATGCAGTCAAACAAAACATCATACCTTTTAGTATAGAAATCCAATCGCTAGCTCTTGAAATAGAAATGCTTATTAAGGCAACAACAAATAGAACGGGTAGAATAATATTGGCTTCTCCTGTAAACGAATCAATGACGTGTTTTAATCCAAAATTAGTAGTAAAATCGGTAAAATTGGTTACTACGTTGGTTGAAAAAGTTTCCCAGAAAAGTTCGTGATAAAATGGTATCCAAAATAAAGAAAACAGAGCTATTATGAATAAAATCAAAGCCATTGATTTAGCCAGTTGCAATTTTTTAAACACCAATGGAATCAATAAAAATGTAAAAATGCTTGATGTGGCAGAAAGTGTAAAAAAGAAGATTGCATTTATCCATTTGTTATGAATGATAAAATATAATCCGATAGCAAAAAAGCAAAGCATAACCCCAATAAAACTGATGTCGCCCGTTAATCCAACAATAACTAAAGGGTTTAATGCGTAAATAAGTAAACCACTGTATGATAGGTTTAATTTGTCTAATAATTTTATCAGAAACTTAATTAAAACGAAATCGGCAATAATAATAGGGATTCTAAGAATTACTATACTAATTAATGGATGAACGTTGGTAAACAAAGCCGACAAAACGGATACAAAATGCACCATCGGAAAAGTGGTTGAATATACTTCGTTGTTGGTTAATGGTTCAAAAAAATCGCCAAACAAATTATTTGGAATAGGAGTGTTGTTGGCTAAAATATTGGCAGGGCTAAACAAATAGGGGTTGTATCCATTCAAAATAAGCTGCCCGTCAAAAATATACCTGATGTAATCGGTGGATAAAATGGGTATGGCAAACAAGAAAATCAGTCGAAATACTATCGAAAACCAAAGCAAGGCATTTACTTCATTTTTATCCTGAGTAAAAAAAATCAAGTAAAAATAGATTCCAAAAGAAACCACAAAAAGTATGGGAAACATTACAAAATTGTTAATACTTGAAAAATATCCGAAATAAACGAATATGATGGATAGCAATAAAACCAATATATATTTAGCCGCAGAAAGCACTTTTTACCTGTTCTAATTTTTTAGTGAAATACTGCAATATATCTGACAGTATTTATTGAGTTTTAAAAACATTATCAACATCAATTTTAACATAACTATAAAAAAATTAAAGATTAGAAATTTGAAATTAGCTATTTATTTCTCTGGCTAACTTTTAAACTAATATTGCTCTTTAACATTTGTTTTTATACTTTTGGAATATTGTTTGTAATGAATTCATTATAAAATTAAAAACAACACTTATGAAACAACTTTTACTTTTTATCATTGCAGGAACTTTATTTTTTGGTTGTAAATCGTCGTCAAAACAATTAGAAAAAGGTGATTATGATGCCGCTATGGAAACATCGGCTAAAAAAATTAAAAAAGACCCGGGAAAATTTGAAGAGGTGGATATTTTTAATAATGCCTATCGAATGGCTTATTTAAAAGACAATACCGAAGTAAATCGTTTAAAAGGTACCGGAGATCCTGCCAATTGGGCTCAAATTTATACCATTTATGTTCGAATGAACAGGCGACAAGATTTAGCCAAATCATTACCACCTGTTGGTATTGTTTACGAAGAACAAAACTTTATTCCTGAAATTGAAAACGCAAGAAACAAAGCTGCCGAATATGCTTATGCCAAAGGTGTGGAACTGCTTGGTAAAAACTTAAAATTAGCTGCACGAGATGCTTACAGCCGTTTTGTAGAAGCTAAAAGTTACATTACCTACTTTAAAGATGTAGATGAAAAAATTGCAGAGGCCCGTTTTAAAGGAACAACCAACGTATTTTTTACCATTGAAGATAAATCTCAAACCGTTGCACCAAAAGCATTGATTGACGAATTAAAAGCGATTAATGTAGATGAACTTGATCAGGAATGGATTAGCTACGACAATTACATCGACTCGACAAGAACGTACCATTATTCCATTATATTGGTTATGAATCAAATAGCTGTTTCGCCGGAAGAAGTTAAAGAAACTGTTGCTCAGGAAAGTAAAGAAATTCCAGATGGATTCAGTTATGCCTTAGATGCCAATGGAAATGTAAAAAAAGACAGCTTAGGTAACGACATTAAAATTCCTAAATTCAAAACTATACATTGTGCAATTAAACGAGTTCAGCAACGTAAATCGGCACGTATTTCGGGTAACATCAATTATTATGATAATGTTGCTAATAAGTTGATGAAAGCCGAACCCATTACTTCTGACGCTTTTTTTGAAAACTTTTATGCCAATGCCAATGGCGATATCAATGCCTTAAGCCCTGCAAGTTTAAAAGAATTACAAAGCGAACCAGTTCCTTTTCCACCATCGCCAGACTTAATTATTCAAGCAGGAAATGTTCTCAAAGGAATGACAAAAGATATTATTGTAAAAAATAAAAGTTACTTGAAATAATAAAGGTAATTTTTTTAAAAAAAGCGTTGCTTTTATACATGTAAACCTCCATCATACTTATTTGATGGAGGTTTTATTGTTTTTATCCATTCAAACCTCCCCGCCCGTCCCGAAAAGGAACGTTCGGGCGGGAAACCTCAAATCTTGAAGGTTTTCTACACTAGGTACAATTACGGGTTCGATGAGTAATCTTTTTACTGATGAAGTAAATTTTTATGTGTTTCTACGGATTAAAAAATGATTAAAAACCTCGGTATATTTTGGGGAGTACAACTGTTGTTTAGACCTTATCGGTCGGCATAACTTTACCTTATAATTTAATCACTAAAAACAAGAGTTATGAAAACGATATATTTAATTCCTATTATTCTACTAATGACTAATAGTGTTTCTGCCGAAAAAACCCGTTCAGAAAAAAAAGAAAACCAAAAAACAGTTCGACTTAATTATGATGAATGTATTCAACGTTATGGTGTTGATGATACCAGTATTGCCATCATAAATATATATTTTGATAAGCGATATACTGCCGGAGTTGGTCAAATGTCGTTTTTGCCTGTAACCGCAGCCCTTACCATAATAACTCCTCCGATAGGGGCAACATTAATGATTGTTTCGTCTCCTTTATATGTTAACGGTGCATTAAAATTTAACACATACAGCCAAAAAAACATGGTTAAAACACTAAACAACTACCACAATAATAGTGTTTTGGCTGAAAAAATGAGGGAAAAAGTAGTGAATTATATGTTTGATGAAGATGAAAAAAACGAAAATTTTGAAGAGGATTATAAAATAGAGCTAACAAATATTAGACAAGCAAAAGGAAAATACAATATATTGCCTTTCGATTTGTTAATGGAACTACCGGTAATGGAAGAAAACGACACTTTGATAAATTAACTGATGCAATTTGCAAAGAGTAATTAAATGATTTGAATCAAACCTTAGTAGTATGTTATGCCGTTGAGCAACTTTTAATTTGTTATGTTATGCTCAATGGCATACCGAATCATTTCGGTCGTGTTTTTAAAATCCAGTTTATCCAATATGTTTCTTCTGTGCGATTCAACGGTTCTTGCACTAATAAATAGTTTCGCTCCTACTTCTTTGTTGGTTAATCCGGCAGCAATTAAACCTAATATTTCCATTTCTCTTACCGACAATTCATTGCCTTTATCTTTACTTTTTTTATGTAATGAATTAATAATGGTAATAGATACTTCGTTGCTGTAAAACTTTTTGCCTAGGGCAGTACTTTCTATGGCTTGTGTTATTTCATAAACATCAGCCTGTTTTAGAATATATCCTGTAGCACCCGCATCAATCATACTTGTAATGTATGCTTCCTCATCGTGCATAGAAAGAGCCAATATTTTAATGTTAGGATATTTGCTTGTAATAATTTTTGTTGCCTCAATTCCGTTAACTCCCGGCATATCTATATCCATTAATACAACATCTATTTCATTAGAGTTGTTTTCAATATAATCAATGGCTTCTCTTCCCGATCCTACTTCCGATATTATTTTAAATTTAGGATTTTTACTCAACATCAATTTAAGTCCGTTTCTGATAATGATGTGATCATCTGCAATTAATAGTCTTATTGATTCCATACGATATTTTAAATTATTAACCGAAAAATACTATTTTTTATGTTATAAATCATATTTTTATAAGTATATTGTTTTATAAGTTTTAATTTACATTACAATGAGAACCGAAAGATACGAAATTTTTGAAAATATGCTTGAAGGTGTTCAAGTAATAAATAACAACTGGCAATATATTTATGTGAATAATGCAGTTGTTGAGCAAGGTAAAACAAGTAAAAAAAAATTACTTGGAAAAACCATGATGGAAGCCTATCCAGGAATTGAACACACCGCCATGTTTAAAAAACTGGAAAAGTGTATGGCTACAAAAACCCGTAAAAAAATATTAAACGAGTTTGAATTTCCTGATGGTTCAAAGGGTTTTTTCGAATTACGAATGCAACCTGTAGATGAGGGTGTGCTTATTTTATCGCTCGATATTACTGAACAAAAAAGACTGGAGGCAGAATTACGTAAACTCAACGAATACTTAGAGGATAATGTAAATGAACGAACCAAAGAATTGGTTGTTGCTCTAGAAAGAGAAAAAGAACTTAATTTGATTAAATCTCGTTTTGTTTCTGTTGCATCTCACGAGTTTAAAACACCATTAGGTGCTATACAAATAAGCGTGAACGTGTTGGAAGAGTACAATGGTTCTATACCTGAATATGTTCAACAACGACTGGAACTATATGGGTACATTAAATCGTCGGTTAAAAATATGTTCGAAATTTTAAACGATTATCTTACACTCGACAGATTGGAACAGAACAAGATAAATACAGAAACTCAAACGTTTGATGTAGCTGCATTAATAGCCGATGAAATTGAAAAAATAAAGATACTTTGTAAAACCGGACAAAAGATAATTTATACTCATGAGGGTAATGATAAAACTGTTAAAACGGATAAACAACTTATTAAAAGTATATTATTAAATTTATTGTCGAATGCCATTAAGTACTCCGAAAAAAATATTGAGATTAATACCAACCTGAATAAAACCCATCTCAAATTAAAAGTGATGGACAAGGGAATTGGAATACCCAAAAAAGATCAAAAAAATCTTTATCAAAAATTTTTTAGAGCCGAAAATATCGGAGAAATTCAAGGTACAGGGTTGGGGCTAAATATTGTTAAGCGATATGTAGAGCTACTTGAAGGAGAAATTAACTGTATAAGTAAATTAAACAACGGAACCACCTTTCAGGTAAATATTCCAAAGGTAAAACAAGAGACTTCGACGTTTAAAGTTTAAAAACTAATCGTTTAATTTAAGAACGGCTAAAAATGCTTTTGGAGGAACTTCTACACTACCAATTTGTTTCATTTTCTTTTTTCCTTCTTTTTGTTTTTCCAACAATTTTCGTTTACGTGAAATATCGCCACCATAACATTTAGCGGTAACATCTTTACGTAATGCCGAAAGCGATTCTCTGGAAATAATTTTTGCACCAATAGCTGCTTGTATAGCAATGTTAAATTGTTGTCGAGGAATTAAATCTCTTAATTTTTTACAAATCTTTTTACCCAATTCGTAAGCATTGTCTTTATGAACCAAAGCTGATAATGCATCAACAGGGTCACCATTAAGCATAATGTCCAGTTTAACTAAATTTGCAGGTCTAAACCCTATTGGGTGATAATCGAACGATGCATATCCTTTTGAAATGGACTTTAACCTGTCGTAAAAATCAAAAACAATTTCGGCTAACGGAACATTAAAACTTAACTCTACTCTATCGGTAGTTAAATAAACCTGATTAGATAATTCTCCTCGTTTTTCGATACAAAGTGACATGATTTGCCCCACAAAATCCGATTTTGTTATCACAGTTGCTTTAATATATGGTTCTTCAATTCGGTCAATTCTACTTGGGTCAGGATAATCTGAAGGGTTGTTCAATAAAACTGCTTTTTCTCTATCGTTGGTTAAATAGGCATAATACGACACGTTGGGAACTGTTGTAATTACGGTCATATCAAACTCACGTTCTAAACGTTCTTGAATAATTTCCATGTGCAACATTCCCAAAAACCCACAACGGAATCCAAAACCTAATGCTGCAGAAGATTCTGGCTCAAAAGTTAACGAGGCATCATTCAACTGGAGTTTCTCCATAGCATCTCTTAACTCTTCAAATTCGTCGGTATCCACCGGATAAATTCCAGCAAAAACCATCGGTTTTACATCTTCAAAACCCTGAATTGCAGGAGCAGGTCGTGCAACGGTAGTAATGGTGTCGCCCACTTTAACTTCTTTGGCTACTTTAATTCCGGAAATAATATAACCAACATCTCCTGTTTTAATCACTTGTTTAGGAAGGTGTTTTAGTTTCAGTGTACCTATTTCATCGGCATGGTATTCTTTACCTGTAGCAATAAATTTTACTTTCTCTCCTTTTTTTATTTCGCCATTAATTACTTTAAAATAAGCGTTAATTCCCCGATAGGAGTCAAATACTGAATCAAAAATCAAAGCTTGAAATGGTGCATCAGGATCTCCTTTTGGTGGTGGAATTCTTTCTACTACGGCTCTTAAAATTTCATCAACACCTAAACCCGTTTTACCACTTGCCGAAATAATTTCTTCTCTTTTACAACCCAATAAATCAACAATTTGGTCTTTTACCTCCTCAGGCATGGCACTATCTAAGTCCATTTTATTAAGTACAGGAATTATCTCTAAATTATTTTCGATGGCTAAATAAAGGTTTGATATGGTTTGAGCCTGAATTCCTTGTGTGGCATCAACAATTAATAACGCTCCTTCGCACGAAGCTATAGAACGGGAAACTTCGTATGAAAAATCTACGTGACCGGGAGTGTCAATTAAGTTTAAAACATACTCATGACCTTCGTACATGTATTCCATTTGTATAGCATGGCTTTTTATGGTAATTCCTCTTTCCCGCTCCAAATCCATGTCATCTAAAGTTTGCTCTTGCATTTCACGTTCGGTAATAGCTCCGGTGGCTTGCAATAATCTATCTGCCAAGGTACTTTTACCGTGATCAATGTGTGCTATAATACAAAAGTTACGTAGGTATTTCATCTGTTGATTTTTTCGAACGACAAAATTACATTATTTATAGGATGTTTCGGAAAAAATTTTTAGAGCCCACAGTCTTCAGTTCACAGTCTTCAAACTTCTGACTTCCATCCTCTGACTTTTATTTCCAGTAAAATTATATTTTGTTTATTGCATCACATTCGTACATTTGCGAAATTAAATTTTTAATCAATCCTCAATGAAAATTACAGACCATCTTAAAAAAGCCAAAAAACCACTCATTTCTTTCGAAATTTTACCTCCATTAAAAGGTAAGGGAATACAATCGATTTATGACGGTATTGATCCTTTGATGGAATTTAAACCTTCGTTCATTAACGTTACATATCATAGAGAGGAGTATGTTTATAAAAAAAGAGAAAAAGGTTATTTAGAAAAATTTTCGATAAAAAAACGACCAGGAACAGTTGGTATTTGTGCTGCTATTATGAACAAATATCAAATTGATGCTATTCCTCATATTATTTGTGGTGGTTTTACCAAAGAAGAAACCGAAAATGCTTTAATCGACCTCAACTTTTTAGGTATTGACAATGTAATGGCCTTAAGAGGTGACCCTATTAAAACGGAATCGGCTTTTGTTCAAGAAGAAGGTGGACACGCTTATGCCGTTGATTTGGTAAAACAAATTAATGGATTAAATAAAGCCGAGTATTTTGATGAAGATTTACAAAATCCGATACCAACTGATTTTTGTATTGGGGTAGCGGGTTATCCGGAAAAACATTTTGAAGCACCTAACATGAAAAGTGATTTAAAATATTTAAAAAACAAAGTAGATGCAGGAGCTGAGTACATTATTACACAATTGTTTTACGACAACGAAAAATTTAAAAAATTTGTAAAATTATGTCTCGATGCAGGAATTGATGTTCCGATTATTCCGGGGTTAAAACCTATTACCAGTAAAAGTCAATTACAAATGTTGCCCAAATTTTTTCATATTGATTTGCCAAATGATTTGGTTGATGCCATTGAAAAATGCAAAACTGATGATGCAGTAAAACAAGTTGGTATTGAATGGGCTATTCAACAATCGAAAGAATTAATCGATTTTGGTGCACCATGTTTACATTATTATACCATGGGAAAATCGGTTTCTACCAGAGAAATTATTAAAACTGTTTTTTAAAGTTAGATTATACCAAAAGACCTGCTTCGGAAATTTTCTAAGCAGATCTTTTGGTGTGATGAAGATTATAATTTATAATGCTTGATAATAAACCAACGTTGTTCGTGCTGGGTTTCTTGAATTATCAATGTAAGATGCAACCCTACCATTAGCATAAGAATAATCAACATATTCTAACACCTATGATGCAAACATCGTCAATTTGGGCCAGGTTGCCTTTCCAATCTTCAAACATTTTGTCGATGATTTGTTTTTGTTCCGACATTCCTTTTTCCTGAACTGAAAGTAACAATTCTTTTAATGATTTTAGTTTGAATTTTTTACCTTTTTCACCACCAAATTGGTCGGCATAACCATCAGAAAAAATGTAAATACTATCTCCTTTTTGTAATTCTAGCGTATGTGAATGAAATGGAGTAGAATAGGAGTATTTACCAATGGGTTGTTTATTTGGTTTTATTTCAATGAACTTGTAATCTTCGTTACGATTTTGATTATCGTCATTTTGGGACTGACCAGCAAGCTCGTTAACAGATTCCGGGTCAAGCCCCCAATGACGAGTTGGACGAATAATCCATAACGGATTATTAGCACCTGCCCATTGAAGTCTGTTTCCTTCGAGCACACACAAAGAGATGTCCATTCCATCTTTAACATCTTCTTCACTTTTTTCGAATTCCTGAATAACAATTTCTCTGGTTTTTTCTAGAATTTGAGCAGGGTCGGTAAGTCCATGTTCACGAACACTTCTGTTTAATCCATTAACACAAACAACACTTACCATAGCTCCTGGCACTCCATGCCCGGTACAATCGCAAGCAGCAAAAAGTATTTTACCATTTTTTTTCTCTAACCAATAAAAATCGCCGGCAACAATATCTTTGGGTTTGTAAAGAATAAAACTATCAGGTAATGATTCTTTTACAGCCTTATCGGGTGGTAAAATTGCAGCTTGAATTCTTTTGGCATAATAAATACTATCGGTAATTTCTTCGTTTTTTTCTTCAACAATTTTTTTCTGAATTTCCAATTCAGTATTTTGTAGTTCTATTTGCTGTTTCTGTTTACGTGTAATTTGTAAACGGTTGAAGACAAACAACAAGAAAACAACAACAAGTAAAAGAATTCCGGCAGTTGAGTAGGTGAGTATTTTTTGTCGTTCTTTTTCGTCCTGTTTTTCGTTTAGTAACTGTTGGTGGTTTGCATCGTCAATGGTTTTTTGCTTTTCATAATCGTATCTAGCTTGTTGTAAGGCAGTAGCTTGTTGCGTATTTTGATTGTTAATACTATCACGCATCTGTATGGAAAGTTTGTGCATTTCTAATGCTAACATTCCATTTTTTTCTTGCTCATAAACCTGGCTGAGCATTTGAGCTGAAATTTGAATGTTTTGAGGAAAACCTAATTCTTTTGAAATGGTAAATGATTTTAAGGCATATTCTTTCGCAAGAGCTAGTTTATCCATTTTTAATAACAAATTTGCAAGCCTGTTGCACGACATCGTTAATCCATCTTTGTCATCAATTTCTTCTCTTAATTTTAAACTTTTATGGTAATAATCCAATGCTTGTTCCAGGTCGCCCTTCTTCTCCAAAATTAATCCTATGTTTAGGAAACTGATAGCAATACCATGTTTGTTGTTAATTTCTTGACCGATGTACAAGCTTTTTTGATAGTGTTCTAGTGCCTTATCTAAATCGCCACTTTTTTCAATCATACTACCGATATTATTTAAGCTACGAGCAATACTGTGTTTGTCTTTGAGCTCTCTTAGCATGGCTAAGCTTTTGTAATAATATTCCAGCGATTTTTCGATATTTCCTTGTTTATCGTAAATAAAAGCGAGGTTGTTTAAACTGGTGGCAATACCTTGTTTGTTCCCTATTTCTTCTTCTAATTTTAAGCTTTTATGGTAATACTCAATGGCTTTTTCTACTTCTCCCAAATCGTTATAGATATAGCCTACGTTGTTAAGCCCTGTAGCTAATTCTTCTTTGTCGCCAAGTTCTTTTATTAAATCTAAGCTAATGAGTATGTATTTTAGGCCTTTGCTAATTTGTCCTCGATTGTAATAGATAAACCCCTTGTTGTTATAAACTCCCGATAATGTTTTTAAAAAACTTGTTTTTATCGCCTTATTTGTAGCTTGTTTTAATCCTTTACGAGCAATTTTTTCTGCTTCATTACAAAGTGGAATCATGGTGTCTAAGTTCGACACGTATAAAACCCCGGATAAATCTAAATAAGCACTTGCACGAGAGGTGTCCGGATTAGATTCGTTCTTAACAATGTTATTAAGGCTATCTATTGTTTGTTGTTCTTCTTCAGAAAATTGTGCAAATCCCCTTGTTAGAATAAAGAAAAATGGAATTAATATGAGTATTAATTTTTTCAATTTTTTTATCCTTCTTTGTTTGATAATGATTTTAATCGGTTAATATTCCGTGCAATATATTTTTGTGAAGTTAACAAAGAATCCTGAATTCTTTTTGCATAACGGATGCTGGCCAATATTTCAGAATTTTTTTCTTCCAAAAGCTGATGAGCATTTTCAACTATTTTTTTCTGATTTTCAACTTCCAGTTTTTGATGCTCAATTACTAGTTTTTGTTTTTTTGTTATTTGTAAACGATTAAACACAAAAATTAAAAAAATAACTACCAGTCCTAAACCACCAGCGGTAGCATAAGTAATTATTTTTTGTTTTACTTTGGCTTCTTGTTCTATGGCTATTTGCTTTCCGTGTTCGGCATCGTCAATGGCTTTTTGTTTTTCATATTCGTATTTAGCTTGTTGTTGGGCACTGGCCTTTTGTGTACTTTCATTGTTAATACTATCTCGCATCTGAATATGTAGTTTGTACATTTCTAATGCTTGTATTCCTTTGTTTTCTTTTTCGTAAATCTGACTAAGCAATAAAGCTGCCCGTCTTATGTTTTCTGGAAACGCTGATTTTTTTGCCAAATAAAGACTTTGAAGGGTTGCTTCCTTTGCTTTTGCGATATTTCCTTTGGCAAAATAAACTCCTCCAGTATTGTGCAAACCCATTGTAATGCCTTGAATATAACCAATTTCTTGATATAATTTAAGGCTTTTGGTAAAATATTCCTTAGCTTTTTCAATATTACCTTGCTCGCTGTACAATGAGCCAATATTATTCAAACTAAAAGCAATACCATTTTTATCACCTAATTCTTCACGGATGTTTAAGCCTTTTTCGTAATATGCTAAAGCAAGTTCGGTATTATTTTGTTCATCATAAATATACCCTAAGTTATTTAAACATCTGGCTTCACCTGATTTGTCGTTTATTTGTTGGTAAATTTTTAAACTTTTCTGATAACATTCAACTGCTTTTTTGATATCACCCTGATGACCATATATAAAACCAATGTTTACCAATGTGTTGGCAATGCCTTTTTGATCGTTAAGTTCTTCTCTGATTTTTAGACTTTTATGATAACTTTCTATAGCCTGTTCAATATTTCCTTGATTGTCGTAAATAACACCAATATTGTTGTAACTAATAGCTAAGCCTTGTTTATCATCGATTAGTTTTTGTAATTTAATGCTGTTGATATAATTTGATAATGCTTGGGTGTTCTCTCCTTTGTTTTTATAGATAAACCCAATATTATTATAGGCTCCTGCCAACGATTTATACAAGCTTAGTTTAACTTTTTCGGAAGGGTTTTTAGTTAAAGCATTTTCAACTATTTTTTTGGTTTTTTCACACAATGGCTGCACGGTATCCATATTAACAGCAGCAAGTATTTCTGATAACCCAAGATAAGCTCCGGCTAAAGCAGTATCGTGACTTATTTTGTTAACTACAATACTATTTAAACTATCTATTTCTTTCTGTTCTTCGGATGAAAATATCTGAGCAAAACTTTTTAAGTTAAACAATGTAATTAGTGAGATATATAGTATTATTTTCAATTTATCTTTGTGTATTAAGTCTTATTTAGAGGTCTTTAAACGAATTATATTCCGTTCCATATACTTTTGCGAAGTCATCAAAGCATCTTGTATTCGTTTGGCATAGTGGATACTAGCAATAATTTCTGAGTTTTTTTCTTCGAGTAAAAGATGTGCTTTTTCTACTACGGCTTTTTGCTGTTCTACTTCAAGTTTTTGGAGTTCAATAACTATTTTTTGTCTTTTGGTTACTTGTAAACGGTTAAATACAAAAAGTAAAAAAATAATCACCAAGCCCAAACCTCCAGTAGTAGCGTAGGTAATTACTTTTTGTTTGGCTTGGGCTTCTTGTTCAATGGCTAGTTGTTTTTCGTTTTCTGCATCATCTAATGCTTTTTGTTTTTCGTATTCGTATTTGGCTTGTTGACTGATTGCTACTTTCATAGCTTCTTCAGAGATGATGCTGTCTTTCATTTGCAATTGCAAATTCCTCATTTCAAGTGCTTCTTTCCAATTTTCTTGTTGAAGTGCTACGTCGTATAACAAACTTGCCGCTCGCTGTATTTCTATTACAAAACCAACTTCTTTTGCAATAGTTAAGGCTTTTTTTCCGTTAGCTTTTGCTTTTTTAAGTAATCCTTTTGAAAGTTCTAATTGCCCAATACTGGAAAGTGTTGTGGCTATTCCAACCTTATCATTTACCTCCTCTTTTATGGCTAAACTTTTTAAAAAATATTCCATTGCTAAGGCAGATAAGGAGTCAGCTTCTTTAGCAGAAGTGGAACTTTGATAAACTTTTGCCATGTTGTGATACGATTCCGAAATACCTCTTTTGTCGCCAATCTCCTCTTTTAGTTTAAGGCTTCTTTGGTAATAATTAATTGCTGAAGGAAAATCATTTTGGATAAAATGAAGAATTCCCATGTTGTTGTAAGAATATGCCAACCCTTTTTTGTCGTTAATTTCTTCGCAAATTTTAAAACATTTCGTATAATAATCGATGGCTTGCGGAATGTTATTTTGGGATTTATACAAACTAGCCAAGTTATTGAAAACAGCTGCAATACCTTTTTTGTCGCTAATTTTCTCTCTTATTTCTAAGCTTTTGTGATAGTATTCAATCGCTAAAGGAATGTTTCCTTGAGTATAATGCAATAAACCAATGTTGTTGTAGGAAGAACCTAGTCCGATTTTATAGTCTATTTCTTCAAGTATGTTGATACTTTTTTGATAGTATTCAAGACCTAATGTTAAGTTTCCCTGACTTTTATAAAAATATCCGATGTTGTTTAATGCACTGGATAAAGAAACCTTAAGTGAATAAGTGATGGGTTTTGATGGATTTTTTGTCAATGCTTTTTCTATAATTTGTTTTGCAGCAACAGATAGGGCATACATTGAATCCCTGTTAGATACACCAAACAACTCACCCAAATTAACGTAAGCAGTTGCTTTAGTTGTGTCGTCGCTCGATTTATCATCAATAATTGTTTTTAGCTCAAGCATTTGTTTTTGTTGCTCGGCAGAAAATTGGGCCAAGCAATTTTGCAGGGCTAAGAGCAACAAGGTGAATGTTGTGATAATTTTTAGTTGTTTATTCATATTTTTCCAATTCATATCCTCACTCCAATTACGCACACATCCCTTCGACTTCACTAGCGTTTTGCTTAGGGTAAACGGACTCGTTTGTTTCATATTCTAACGCCTATGATACAAACATCATCAATTTGTTGAGAATTTCCTTTCCATTGGTCAAAAGTTTGAGCAACGATTT
>JACPDX010000044.1 GCA_016183805.1 Bacteroidota bacterium | reverse complement strand
GCTGTTTTAACCCAATCGTTGGAATCAATTCCTTTTTCGTCCCAAAACGGAACAGTAGGATAACTAGTATAACGTGGACCTGCAATGTTGTATTTTTGTATTAAATTATTCATGTGTTGAGTATTGTGTGATAAGTGATGGGTGTTGAGTTTTAACTTTGAACACGAAACTTGAAACTAATTAAATTTTTCGTTTCTAATTTTTTGACCCATTTTAACCCCTAAATTTCTAATTTCATTCGCCATTTCTTTGTCGTTGGTGGCTTGTTCGTAAGTGTCGCCCATCGTTATTATGGATTGGTAAAAAAAATGTTTCATTTCATCTATCATCATTTCTTTGGTCCATAAATCCATACGCAAAGTGTTGCGTTCATCTTTGTCCCAAAGGCTAATCAATATCGACTTTGTTTCTCGTATTTTATCTTCCGTAGCATCGGTTGCCGACCATTCAATTTTTTCCGGCACGTGGTTTTCGTCGAGCGTTACTGTAAAGTTAATTTCTGATTTTTTCATTTTCGTTTAACTATTTATTAAAACTTACCGCAAAGGCGGAGAGTCGCAAAGGTTTTAAATTGTTGCATTTTCAAATTGGTAAATTTTCAAATTGAATTAAGGTTTATATTTTG
The DNA here is from genome assembly GCA_016183805.1 of Bacteroidota bacterium. GTDB lineage: Bacteria > Bacteroidota > Bacteroidia > Flavobacteriales_E > Vicingaceae > Vicingus. The sequence goes on along the minus strand of JACPDX010000044.1, from coordinate 2,222 downwards.
ATAAGCTTAATATTTTTTGAGCATCTTTTTCGTTGACCAAATCCTGTAAGGTGGCTTTTGTATTGTTTTCCATAAAAGCTTTTACTATTTGTAAACCTACCCATTGCCCTACCTTACCGGGAGAGCCTTCTGGAAAACCTTGTACAAAAGGAGCTTCGCCCATGAATTTGATGATTTCTTTGGTTTCCTTGGTGTAAAACAATTCATTATCAACAAAATAAAACCACACTTGTTTTTCGTTGTTTTCGCACCACTCCAGTTGCTCTTTGGCATAACCCAATTTAATGTATTCTTCCTCGAAAGGTGTTAATTTATCTAAAATATACAGCAACTTTCCTTGATGAATCATTTCGGTTAACAAATCTGCATTTGATTCGTTTAGCTCAAATTCTGTTGAAATCCATGATAAAACGGCACTGGTAACCAAATGTTCTTTGGTCATGTTTGCAATTTTGTATTGTGGCAAACCTAATTGTGAGTAAGCTTTGTAATCACTACCCAAAAACATGTCTAAACCTATTCCTAAATATGCGGAATCGGTTACAATAGCATAGTTAAAACCCGAAGTAAAAGTGATGATTTCGGGAATATTTTTTTTAGGAAAATAATGTTGGTACAATTTGAATGATTCTGTTAATTGTTGTTGATGTACTGAAAAATCGGCAAATACCGAATCTACCTTTTTTTGTACATCCAACACATAAGCATCCGATTTAAAAGCATTCAAATAATAATATACCGATGGGTCGTTGACATCGGAAATACTGATGATGTTTTCGATAAAATGTGTAAAAAATGGGTCGTAGTTTTTTTTCAATTCAAGCACTTCGGTGTCGGTAATTTTTGGGTAAGAAAAAAGCTTTTGTTCAAAACGATTTACTTTCAAATTCAACTGAATGGCTGATATATCGACTTCTGAATGGTTATTTTCACATCCAAATACAAACAAGCTCAACACCAATAGTAATAAAGAGCTACCAGTTAAAAATTTAGTATTTATTAATCTCATTTAGTCTTCTTATTAAGCGTACTTTTGTAATAAAATGTCATGAATATAAACGCAAAAATACTTACTTTAATGCTATTGGGGTTATTAATTTCTAACCTTTATGCACAAGACGATAATTTTAAGAACGACCCTGTTGTTGATACTCAAAAAGATGTGCCTACATTTCGATTAGGTTTACATTTTTCGCCCAACATTGCTTGGTTAAATTTAAATACCACCGGTTACTCTAGTAATGGTTCTCGTATAGGATTTGCTTATGGTTTATCTACAGAGTTTTACATCGCAAAAAATTATTTAATCTCTACAGGTTTTAGCATTAACAATGTAGGTGGAAGACTTCAATACGAGAGCGTTTACGATAACAATGGCGTTTTAGCTCCTTCCGAAATAAAACAAACCATTAAAATAAACTATGTTGATATTCCTTTATCTATTAAATTAAAAACTAACGAAATAGGTTATGTTACCTATTACGGAAACTTTGGGTTTAATGTCGGAATAAAATACAACTCAAAAACCGATATCGAATACCTTGACTTTAAAAATATAAAACAAACTGATGTAGCTAATACCGATAATGTTTCATTGATTAATATCAATTTAATTGTTGGTGGTGGTTTGGAATACAACATTAGTGGAAACACAAATCTAGCTGTTGGAATAACATTTCACAATGGTTTTACAAACATTATAAAATCTAAAACCCATGTTTTAGATACTAATGGGAAAGCAATAATTGACAGTAGTGGGGAAGCCGTTTATACCGATAAAGAGGTTAGCAGCAACCTTAATTTCTTTTCGTTAGACCTTGCTATTTATTTCTAAAATTTAGTGCCTTTGAATACCGAAAAAGTTATAACGCACATTGTAAACTGGCTTTCTGATTACGCTAATAATTCCAACATAAAAGGTTTTGTTATCGGTATTTCCGGAGGAATTGATTCGGCAGTTACCTCAACGTTAGCAGCAAAAACCGGGCTTCCCGTTATTTGTGTTGAAATGCCCATACATCAAGATAAAACTCAAGAACAACGAGGCTTAAATCATATTTCATTTTTAAAATCGAATTTTCCGAATGTTAGTTCTGTACAAGCCGATTTAACACCTGTTTTTGATGGGTTTACTGTTTCGCTTCCGGTAAACAAAGGAACAGAACTTGAAAAATTAGCTTTAGCCAATACTCGTTCCAGATTAAGAATGACGGCTCTTTATT
>JACPDX010000049.1 GCA_016183805.1 Bacteroidota bacterium | reverse complement strand
GGTACATCAAATGATTTGATGCTAATTTGGTGTGCAAAACGTTTTATTTCAGGAATTTCCTTTAACAACGAATCAAAGTCAAACGACTTTAATATGCCCGTTTTTTCGTCCTTTACCATTCCTATGGTTCCGCCAGTATATATAATTAAGATTGAACTCATACGAACAAAAGTAGTTTAAAAACCAAATACTTCAACAGAATTTCGAGTAGTAATTTCAGCTATTTTTTGAGTAGGTAGCTGATAAATATCCGAAAGCTTTTCGGCAATGTTTAATAAATAACTGCTTTCGTTTCGTTTCCCACGATAAGGAACGGGAGCCAAATAGGGTGAATCAGTTTCTAGCACAAGGTGTTTAATATCAACTTGTTTCAGCACCCCTTCCAACCCTGAGTTTTTAAATGTAACCACCCCACCAATTCCCAATTTAAAACCACCATATTCAATTACTTTAGTTGCTTGTTCTATATTTCCCGTAAAACAATGAAAAATACCTTTCATGTTTTCATCGTTTAGCTCGTCTAAAATTTCAAAAATCTCATTAAACGAATCCCTGCAATGAATAACAAAAGGCACTTTTAGTTTTTTTGCCCAATTAATTTGTGTGCGAAAAGCGTCTTGCTGATGTTTTAAAAAGGATTTATCCCAATACAAATCAATACCAATTTCGCCAATGGCACAAAATTTTTGTTGATTTAAGTGTTGTTCTATAATTTTGAGTTCATCCAAATAATTCTCTTTTACCGATGTTGGGTGTAATCCCATCATAGCAAAACAATTTTCAGGAAATTGCTGTTGCAAAGCCAACATTCCTTCAATGGAGGAACTATCAATGTTTGGTAAAAAAAGCCTGGTTATTCCATTATTTATGGCTCGCTGAACCATTGCTGTTCGGTCTTCATTAAACTGTTCACTGTATAAATGGGTATGTGTATCGGTTAAAATCATGATGGGCAAAAGTACTAAAAACACTGTTCTACTTTAAACCACATAGACACATAGTTTTTATTACACTGAGATTAAGATAGCATACAATAGTCTTAACTATATGATACTTTTTTAAATTGTTTCGTTATTTTCAACTATGTTTCTATGTGGTTAAGTTGTTTTAGCATTTGTGTAATAAGTTAAAGATTCTGTTTCAAGCACGGAATGACGTTAAAAAAGTAAAAACAGCATCTATTTGAGTAAAATTTTATTTTGATGGCTGATTTTTAGTTTACTTTTGCTGAAAATTTAAATTCAATTTAGATATGAAAGTTGCAGTTGTAGGTGCTACCGGAATGGTTGGAAATGTAATGCTAAAAGTATTGGCCGAACGAAATTTTCCGATAACGGAATTAATTCCTGTTGCCTCAGAAAAATCGATTGGTAAGGAAGTAACCTATCAAGGGAAAAATTACAAAATTGTTGGTATGCAAACAGCAGTTGAACTAAAGCCCGAAATCGCTATTTTTTCTGCCGGAGGTGGAACTTCGTTAGAATGGGCTCCAAAATTTGCTGAAGCAGGAACAACTGTAATCGACAATTCATCGGCATGGCGAATGAACCCAAACAACAAGTTGGTAGTTCCTGAAATTAATGCTCATGTATTAACTACTGCCGATAAAATTATTGCAAATCCAAATTGCTCAACTATTCAAATGGTGATGGTTTTGAACCCCTTGCACAAAAAATATAAAATAAAACGAGTGATTGTTTCTACCTATCAATCCATTACAGGGACTGGCGTAAAAGCAGTTGAGCAATTGAAGAACGAACAAGCAGGCATTAAAGGAGAAATGGCTTACCCTTATCCAATCGATAAAAACTGTTTGCCACAGTGCGATGTGTTTACCGAAAATGGTTATACCAAAGAAGAAATGAAATTGGTTAACGAGCCTAAAAAAATTATGGGCGACGACAGTTTAAGAATAACTGCTACGGCTGTTCGTGTTCCAGTGGTTGGAGGCCATTCAGAAACGGTGAATATTGAATTCGAAAATGATTTTGATTTGGCTGATATTCGTAAAATTTTACATGAGACACCTGGTGTAACTTTGCAAGATAATCCAGATACTAATACTTATCCAATGCCTATTTATGCTGCTGATAAAGACGACGTTTTTGTCGGTCGTATTCGTAGAGATGAATCGAACCCAAACACATTAAATTTATGGATTGTTGCCGATAACTTACGTAAAGGAGCTGCTACCAACGCAGTTCAAATTGCCGAGTACTTGGTAAAAAACAAATTGGTTTAGAAAAAAAATAAAAGCAAATCTTCTTTAAGAAGATTTGCTTTTAAATAGTTGATTCAATCAATTAATACCCCAATTTTGCTCTCACTCGTTGTAAAACTGGTTGAGCTACTTTTCGAGCTTTTTCAGCTCCAAGTTGAAGTTCTTTTTCCAGTTCGGGTAAGTTTTGGGTGTAATAGTTAAATTTTTCACGCTCTTTAACAAAACGTTCGCCAATCAATTCAAATAAAGCTTGCTTTGCATGTCCGTAACCAAAATTTCCAGCTAAATATTTTTTTCTTAGTTCTTCGGTTTGAGTGGAAGTTGCAACCAGCTTATATAATTTAAAAACATTACACGTATCAGGGTTTTTAGGAGCTTCAAGAGGAGTGCTATCGGTTTGTATGCTCATAATTTGCTTCTTCAATTCTTTATCCGATAAAAAAATATTGATGGTGTTGTTTTTTGATTTGCTCATTTTATCACCATCGGTACCGGGAACTAACATGGTATCTTTTTGTATTATAGCTTCAGGTGGAACCAGTGTTTCTCCCATTTGATGGTTAAACCGATTGGCAACATCACGAGCCATTTCCAAATGTTGCAACTGGTCTTTTCCTACAGGTACAAATTCAGCATCATACAACAAAATATCAGCTGCCATCAACATAGGGTATGAAAACAAACCAGCATTTACATCTTCTAACCGATCAGATTTATCTTTAAACGAATGAGCTAACGTTAATCGTTGGTAAGGGTAAAAACAACTCAAATACCACGAAAGTTCCGTTACTTCTGCTACATCCGACTGGCGGTAAAAAACTGTAGTAGCCGGATTCAATCCACAAGCCAACCAAACTGCGGCCGTATTGTTGGTGTTTTCACGTAACGTTTTAGCGTCTTTAATTTGGGTTAACGAATGCATGTCTGCAATAAACAAGAATGCTTCATTTTTCGGGTTGTTTGCCATTTCTATTGCAGGCAAAATTGCTCCCAATAAATTTCCTAAGTGTGGAGTTCCTGTACTTTGTACTCCTGTTAATATTCGTGCCATGTAGCAAAAGTAATTTTTTTGACACGAATTACACGAAATTAATTCAACAACTAGACCTTTATAACACGAATTACACGAATTTTTTGAGTTTAATTAGTGAAATTAGTGTCTAAACTATTTGACATAAATTATAACCTCTTTTTTATACCTTTGCCACTATAAAAATCATGAAAAAAACAAGAGAAATATTTGGAGGACTTTGGAAAATTTATGTTTTCACATGGTTTTTGATCTTGTTGATTATCCTTTATCCTTTATACGCTATATTTTTATTGACTGAAAAGCATTTTAATAAAGGATTTCATTTGTTGCGTTTTCATACAGGTTTGCTCATGTATTTATCAGGAATTTTTACGTCTGTGAAAAATAAACATTACATTAAAAAGGGGCAGGCGTATGTAATTACGCCTAACCATTCTTCTTATCTTGATATTGTAATTTTATATCAAACCTTTACTCAGTATTTTGTTTTTATGGGAAAAATGGAGTTGGCAAACATTCCGTTATTTAATATTTTTTTTAAAAAAATGAACATCCCTGTTGACCGTAAAAGTAATTCTTCGGGTAAACGTGCAATGGACAGGTGTTCATTAGAGCTGGATAAAGGACATAGTGTGGTTTTGTTTCCCGAGGGTACAATACCAAGAAGCTGCCCGAAAATGGGAAGTTTTAAAAACGGAGCTTTTAAATTGGCTATCGAAAAGCAATTACCTATTCTTCCCATCACTTTTATTAGTAATTATAGAAGATTAGAAATGAAAGGAATGTTTTCAGGAAAAGCCGGTCCTGGAATGGCAAAAGCTATTATTCATGAGCCTATTCCAACCATTGGATTAACTGAAGCAGATTTGGTGCTTTTGCGCGACAAAGTTTTTGACATTATTAGTGAAGAATTAGAAAAACATCATCGCAACTAAAGACAAAAAGTTGGAAGTTGGAAGACCGAAGTTGGAAGACTGTGAACTGATAAAACTACACTTTTTCACTCACAAACTGTTCACATGCAATTTGTTCTGAGGTTTTTTTATTGGCAGCTTCGCCAATACCAACCAATTGATTATCAATAAACAACTTGGTTTTATAAAATTTTTTATTCACCTCTCCAAGTTCTTCGGTTTCAAATTCCATTTTATGTTTGCCTTTTTGAACCCATTCAATGGTTCTGCTTTTAAAATCAGTTTCTTTTCCCAACACATCTTCAACTACCACATGGGCTTCAAATAATTGTTTTAAAATAAAAGTTTCTGTTTTTTTGTAACCTTTGTCTAAATAAATAGCACCTATTAATGCTTCTAAAGCATCACCCATTACGGTTTTCGATTCTCTATCCAAATTTGATTGAATAAAAGTGTCGATACCAATTTTATAAGCCAAATTGTTTAAAAAATGTCGACTGACCAATTTCGAGCGAAGTTGTGTTAAAAAGCCTTCATCTTTAAAAGGAAATTTTTTAAAAATATATACTGAAACTACTGCACCAAGAATAACATCTCCCAAAAACTCTAATCGTTCGTTGCTTTCGTAAGCTGGTTTATTGGTGTTTAGAAGCATCGATTTATGAGTAAATGCTTGTTCATACAGCGAAAGACGGTCAGGTTTAAAACCTAATATGCGTTCAAGTTTGAACGCATATTCGGATTTTTTTTTAAAAAGTCGTAATACCATTATTTCTTCGTCGGTCAGTTGACGGACTAATTATGCTTTATATTTCTTAAAGATAACAGAAGCATTATGACCACCAAAACCAAAGGTATTACTTAAAGCAGCTCTAACTTCACGTTTTTGAGCTTTGTTGAATGTAAAGTTCAAGCGCGGGTCAAAAGCTTCGTCGTCAGTAAAATGATTGATGGTTGGAGGAACAATATCTTCTTTAACAGCCATTAATGTTGCCATTGCTTCCATTGCTCCTGCAGCACCAAGTAAATGACCAGTCATTGATTTTGTTGAACTGATGTTCAAGTTAAAAGCATGATCACCAAAAACGCTTAAAATAGCTTGAGATTCTGCAATGTCGCCAAGTGGAGTAGAAGTTCCATGAACATTGATGTAATCAATATCTTCCGGTTTTAAACCTGCATCGTCTAAAGCAGCTATCATTACGTTTTTTGCTCCTAAACCTTCAGGGTGTGGAGCTGTTATGTGATGAGCATCAGCTGACATTCCTCCACCAACTACTTCGGCATAAATTTTAGCACCTCTTTTTATGGCGTGTTCGTATTCTTCTAAAATAATAGAAACTCCACCTTCACCCATAATAAAGCCATCTCTATCTTTATCAAACGGACGAGAAGCTGTTTCCGGAGAATCGTTTCTTGTTGAAAGTGCGTGCATGGCGTTGAAACCACCCATTCCTGCTTCAGCAATTGATGCTTCAGAACCACCCGAAACAAAAACATCGGCTTTGCCTAATCTAATGTAGTTAAACGCATCAATTAATGCATTGGTTGAAGAAGCACACGCAGCAACAGTAGTAAAGTTCGGACCTCTAAATCCAAATTCCATAGAAATCATTCCTGAAGCTATATCTGCAATCATTTTTGGAATAAAAAATGGATTGAAACGAGGTGTCCCGTCACCTAATGCAAAACCGGTTACTTCATCTTGAAAAGTTTTTAATCCACCAATACCTGAACCCCAAATAACACCGATTCTATCTAGATTTAAGGCTGAAACATCAAGGCTGGCATCTTTAACGGCTTCTTTTGCGGCGATTAATGCAAATTGTGTATAAGGATCAATTTTACGACCTTCTTTTCTGTCAAAATAATCTTCAACATTATAGTCTTTTACTTCGCAAGCAAATTGCGTTTTAAATTTTGAAGCATCAAATCGTGTGATGTTCGCACATCCGCTAACACCTTTTTTAAGATTTTCCCATGTTTCAGGAAATGTTTTTCCTAACGGAGTAATGGCACCTATACCTGTAACTACAACCCTTTTTAATTCCATTTAAGAGCAATTAACAATGTGAATATAAACAGAAAAAGCTTTGAATTTTATCCAAAGCAATTTCAATTAAATTGTAAAGATTTTTACTTTGCGTTGCTTTCGATGTATTTAACAGCATCTCCAACAGTTGCAATTTTTTCTGCCTGATCGTCTGGAATTGCAATATTAAATTCTTTTTCGAATTCCATGATTAATTCTACAGTATCAAGAGAATCGGCTCCTAAATCGTTTGTGAAACTTGCTTCAGCTGTTACTTCTTTTTCGTCAACACCTAATTTGTCAACAATAATTGATACTACTCTTCCTTTAATATCTGACATGTTATTTTGTTTTAATGGTTTGTTTTTAATTTTTCAGTCTGCAAAGAAAATTATTTCTATCAATATAATCAAATATTTTTACGATTATTCGTACTTAATCATTACTTCATTGAGTTTTTTACGATGGATATTGGGAACTTTGGCATTATCTGAAGGAAATCCGACAGGAATTAGCAAGAAAGGGCGTTCATTTTCGGGCCTATTTAACACTTTTGTTAAAAAATTCATTGGACTAGGAGTGTGAGTTAAGGCAACTAAACCTGCTTGATGTATGGCAGTTAACAAAACTCCTGTTGCCAAACCAACCGATTCGTTAACGTAATAATTGTTTATTTTTTCACCCTTTTCAATCTCATATACCCGTTTAAAAACAATAATCAGGTATGGAGCTATTTCCAAAAAGGGTTTTTCCCAATTGGTTTCGAACTGTTCTAAATCTTTCAACCACCTTTCACTCATTCGGTTAGTATAACTTTCGTATTCTTCCTTTTCTGCAGCCTCTCTAATTTGTCGTTTTGTTTCCGGGTTTGACACCACACAAAAAGTCCAAGGTTGCTTGTTTGCACCCGAAGGAGCTGTTGATGCTGCATTTATACAATTTTCAATTACCTTGATGTCAACAGGTTTATCTGAAAAATCTCTTACCGATCGTCGTTCGTTTAACCACAAATAGAATTCTTCACTTTTACGCAATTGTTCGTTGTTACTAAGCTCTTTTTTATGATATGGTATAAATTTATCTTGCATATTGGTTACTTTTGAATTTTAAGGAAAATTAATAATTAATGTCGATAAAAAGAATAGCCATATTTGCTTCAGGTAGTGGTTCTAATGCTGAAAATATTTACAACTATTTTAAGGAGAACAGCGAGGTAAACATATCACTGATTCTTACCAATAACCCGAATGCTTTTGTGTTAGAAAGAGCTAAAAAGTTGGGCATAAAATCGCTTGTTTTTAATAAAGAGCAATTTTCAAAAACTGATGAAATTTTACAATATTTGCTTCAAAACGACATAAATTTGATTGTTTTGGCTGGTTTTTTGCTAAAAATACCCGAAAACTTACATAAAATCATCAATATTCACCCTGCTTTATTACCAAAATATGGCGGAAAAGGAATGTTTGGTGATAAAGTACACCAATCAGTGATTGCCAATCATGAAAAAGAATCGGGTATTACCATTCATTTGGTAAATGAAAACTACGATGAGGGGAAAATTATTTTTCAAGCAAAATGTAACATTTTACTAACTGATAAACCTGAAGATTTAGCTAAAAAAATTCATGTATTAGAATATGAACATTTTCCTAAAGTGATTGAAAAATTACTGGTTTAACTTCAATTTATTGCTTTAAACTCAAACCCCAATTCTGAAAAATGTTTTAGCATTTTTGGCAAAACAAATTTTAGATTTTTTTCTGCTTTTTTACTATCGTGAAAAACTACTATTGAGCCTTTAGATGTATTTTTAAGTACATTTTGTAAACATTTTTCAGGAGTAATAGTGGTATCAAAGTCGGCACTCAACACATCCCACATCACGATTTTAAATTTTTTATGTATCGAATTCGTTTGCACCCTTGTTAATTTCCCGTAGGGTGGTCTAAAAAGTTTAGTTTTTACTACTTGTTGGCATTTAATCACATCTTTTAGATAGGTATATTCTTTAGTTTTCCAGCCATTTGAATGAGAAAAAGTGTGATTGCCAATCGTGTGTTTTTCGTCTGTAATTCTAGCAAATAATTCTGGATTTTCAACCGCATTTTTTCCGATACAAAAAAAAGTAGCTTTTGCTTTATATTTAGTCAATTCATCCAATACCCAATCAGTTACTTTTGGAGTTGGGCCGTCATCAAAAGTTAAATAAATGTTTTTTTCAACTGATGGTATATCCCAAATACATTTCGGATAGGTTTTTTTTAAAATCTTAGGCGTTTTTACTACGTACATAACCTATTTACCGATTTATTTTTCGATGGGAATTATTTTACTTACTATTTTCTCTGCAATTATACCAAATTGCGATTTTATAATTTTATTGATGTCGTTTTCATTTTCATCAAACGTAGTAATAATAGCTCCCGAACTCACTTCTTCTTTATTGTTAAAAATAGTGTAATGAACTTTTATCGATCGGTCTTGAGCTTTAGTATTGTTGGTATATTGTGCATCTCCACCTCTTTTTATATCCAGTTCATTAATAAAAATATAATATTCAGCTTGGTATTTTTTGTTTAAATTCGTTAGGAGTTGGTCGTTAGAAAGTACTGTTTTCATGTACTTTTCTCTGTTATCAACCTGGCTTACTACTTGTCCGTTTTGAACACTTGCTTCAACATATTCGTCGTTGTTTTCTTTCTTTTTAAATTTGTTTGCAAATTTTTTCCCTTTTGTTTCCTCTTCTGCTTCAACTTCCAATACTTCGTATTTATATCCGATAGAATTATAGATGTACGACAGTTCTGTTCTTGCTTCTTCTTCGTTTAAGGTGTAAAACGAAAGAGGTGTAAAATAATTTTTTAAGGTGATAAAAATGTTTTGATCTAAAGCCGCTCTGAATTTTGCTTTAATGTCCTGAAAATTCATTTCATTTTTTACGGCTATTTGATTGTCAATATCCGAAATATACAGTTTTGGTTCAAAAGGAATTATTAAAACACTACCCTTGTTGGAATTGTTGTTATTGGAAACTTCTCCGGCAGTAGTTTCTTGTGAAAAAACGTTGAATGAAAGGGTAATTAATAAAAGGAAGAATAAATTTCGCATGTTCGTATTTTTAGTTCTTACAAGTAAAACTATTCATTATAATAGCTCAACAAATAAGTTCAAAAAAGTGTTTTGAACATTGGAGGGTTAATACGAATGATGTTAAATTAGTTCTCGCAGATTTCGCTAATTCTCGCAAATAGTTTCTGCGTACATCAGCGAAATCTGCGAGAAAAACTTTTAAAACCTCAAGAAATCGGTATTGGCATACAACATAAAGCCCAATAATAAAATCATACCCGCAATTTGGGCATATTCCATGGCTTTTTCGTTGGGTTTTCTACGGGTAATCATTTCGTACATTAAAAACATCACGTGTCCACCATCTAGTGCAGGGATTGGTAATAAATTCATAAAGGCTAGAATCAAAGAAATCCAAGCTGTTTTTTCCCAGAAATTTTGCCAAACCCATTCACTGCCAAACAATTTACTGATGGTTGCAAAACCTCCCATGCCTTTGTAAGCACCTGTTTCAGGGTTTAACATCAGTTTGAATTGTTTGTAGTAGTTTACCAATTTTTCGGTAGCCACTTCAACGCCTCTTGGGAAAGCTGCAAAAAAGGAATACGTAACTGTTTTTGTTTTATAAACTCCTTCTTTTTCTAATTCTAAAACCGAATATTGGTAAGGTGAAACCCCTAAAATTGCTGAGTCTGGAACAAGGATAGGAATATTCATTTTTTGCCCATCTCTTACAACATTTAACTCCACATTTTGATTTGCAAAAGAAGTAAAAACGTCCTTAAATTGATCGTAATATTTAATTTCTTGATTATTTACACCTACAATCTGGTCTTTTAATTTTAAATCTGAATTTCCAGCAACATAACCGTCTTTAATGCCTCCAACGGTAAAAGGAATTCGAGGTAAAAACATGGGGCATCTTGAGCCTTCAATCAATTTTCCGATTAAATCGGTAGGTATTTCGAGTGTAATAGTTTCTCCGTTTCTTTCTACATCAAGTTTAGTTGCATAAAAAATTTGCTCTTGCATGTCTTCGAAAGTAGCCGGTTCAACTCCGTTGATGGTTAAAATTTTATCGCCAGTTTTTAAACCAATATGCTCGGTAACCACATCATTTACACACCAAACACCATTTTTTAATTCGCTGGCCGGCAAATATTTTTCGCCGTAACCCATTAACACAAAACTGTAGATTAAAAATCCAACTAAAACGTTTACGATAATTCCGCCCAACATAATAATTAACCTTTGCCAAGTGGGTTTCGAACGAAACTCCCAAGGTTGTGGTGGTAATTTCATTTGTTCTTTGTCCATGCTTTCGTCAATCATTCCGGCAATTTTTACATAACCACCCAAAGGCAACCAGCCGATACCGTATTCGGTTTCTCTCTACCCTGGTTTTAAAAAGTTTTGCTGCAAGAAAATGACCCCCTTCGTGCAACACCACTAAAATTGATATGCTTAATAATAATTGTCCTGCTTGTATTACGTAATCCATCTAATATTTTTTTTTGCAAAGTTACTTTTTTTGTTTGAATAGATGATTGAATTAAATGGATGGTTTAAATAACCGTAGATTAAACGTTTAATCTACGGTTAAAATTACCCATAAACTCTATATTTCAAATTTATTTTATTGTTAATCAATTAGTTGCATTCAACTTATTAACCATCATACCTCGTTCCTCTTTAATTTTATTAAGTTTGATGTATAGTGCGGATAAGTACACCGGTGTACTTATTCGGATGTTGTGGGTAATTAATAAAAAAACAAATGTTCACAGAAATTAGAAAATCGACAAATGCAATTCTTTTTGAAAGAGTGACAAGCCCATTATTTGGGACGTTAATTGTCTCTTGGCTTATTTGGAATTGGAAAATTATATATTTAACTCTTTTTATCAGTGAATCTACAATTGAGGAAAACAAAATTGATTATATAGCTAGCAATTATAATGACATTCATTTTCTTGTCACTTTCCCTTTGATTTCTACTTTTTTACTTCTAACAATAATTCCATTTGTCTCTAATGGGGCATACTGGATTACTATCAAGTTCAAGAAATGGAGAATCGATCAAAAAAATGAAATTGAAAAAACTCAAGTTCTGACAATTGAACAATCTGTTAGTATCAGGCAAGAACTTAGAGATAAAGAAATGGAATTTGAAAAAATTCTTGAAAAAAGGAATCTTGAAGAAAAAATTCTTAAATCTCAAATTGAAGAACTTGAACTTAGACTTGCAGAACTTGAACCGAAAGAAGATCCCATTAAAACCAATAGAGTAAGGAAAAGTAATAGTGGTAGTTCCTACGGTTCTAGTGAATATAAAACTTTCAAGACTAATAAAAAGGTGTTTGAACCATTTGAAAAAATTGCAACTTCAATTAGAAACGATTTTCAATTCCCAAAAGGCACTTCTGAAGAGCTAAAAGAATACTACTTAATTAATGATATTGCCGAAGAAAAGTGGGATACCGAATCAGGGAACTATTATGTTCTGACCTTTAAAGGGAATGGCCTCTACAAAGATTTTTTCAATGAAAAGTTTGAAAATAAAGAAGAATAGTAAAATACCCACAACAAAACCTAAACTGCATTAAAACGCAGTTTAGCCAAACCGTTAGCAAATTTCTCGTTTCACTTCTGATGGCTTAGCTTTAAAAATTACCATTTCGTTCCTCAACAGTAATTTTTAAGAACAAAATAAAATACTCATTGCAACTGTTGTATCTGACAAATCTCCTCTTCAAAGTTCAAAAACGGAAATTCTGTACAGATCAGTTCCATTTGATGGATTTGTTCTTTTACAAATTTTTGGTGAGATTCACTTTCAAAATTAAAAGGGCGATGATTAGCTGCCTGTTGTAGTTTTTCGACGCGTTGGTTTAACAGGGTAGTTTGCTCGTTAAAATACGTGTCGGCAAACTTATCCCAAACATAATCTATTGCTTGATTAGATGGATGTATCATGTCTTCTTTATAGAAACGATAATCTCGCAATTCGTCGATAACCATTTCGTAAGCTCCAAAATAATGGCAGTTGTTGTGGTTACTCATCAATTGGTGAATGGCTAAATGCAATACCGATTTGCTGATGTTGTTTTCGTGTAAACCATCGTTAATGTGCCTAACTGGGCTAACTGTAAATATAAAGTTGACCCGCCTTGCCGTCGGGCAGGTGTTTTTTAATTGTTCAATAATCGGAATCCATGCGTGTAATATTTCATCAACAGAGAGTAATCTTTTTGTAAAATTTTTTGATGGAAGTTTATGGCAATTGGCAACCAACTTATTGTTTTCTATGGTTTCATACACCCATGCCGTTCCTAAAGTAACTACGATGGTTTTGGTTTCTAACAAATGTTGGTGGGCACCAATTATTTCATTGTTTATTTTCTCTAAACATTGTTGCTGATTAAACGATGAAAAACTGCCGTGGTGGTCGAAACTAAAATACTTACCTTGTTGCGATGAAATTTCCTGTTCGGTATAAAGTTGCTTTTTTTTGATTCGGGTTAACGAATTAGCTATTGAAATGGGGTTGTAAATAATGCCAAACGGATTGCTGTTTACTTTAAACTTCGAGTTCATCAGTTTTTCGCCAATGTTTTCGGTAAAACACGAACCTAAAAGTAAAATAGCCTCTTGGTGGGCGATGTTAATATTAGATTTATGGGCAGGTGTATGGAGGAAAAAATTCATTATTTGATTAAATTATTTCTCGCAGATTTCGCTAATTCTCGCAAATCTAATCTGCGTACTTCTGCGAAATCTGCGAGAGCCAAAAAGTTATTTTCTAAAAATCCAATATTCCGGATTTAACTTGGTCATGCCTTTCCAAATTTCTAAATGAACATTGGTTTTAGCTTTGTCCGGTTCACTAATCAAAGTTCCTAAATGCTGTTTAGTGGTTATTTTGTCTCCTTTTTTAACGTAAACATCATTAAAGTAAGAATATACACTCAAATACTCACCATGTCGAATCATTACCACTTTTCCACCACCCGGAATAATGGCAACCGAACTTACTTCTCCATCAAAAATCGCCCGGGCAATAGCTCCTTTTACTGTGCTGATATCAATACCATTGTTGTTTACTTCAATTCCGGACAAAACAGGGTGAGGATGCTGTCCAAATCTGTCGGTAATAACTCCTTCGAGTACAGGCCAAGGTAATTTACCTTTGTTTGAGGCAAAAGAGTTGGAAAGCTTAAGTGCTTCAGGGGTCATTGGAAAACTAGTGGTAGTTGTGCTACTTTTTGGGTCTTTATTGGCTTTTGCCGCAGCTTCTCTGGCTTTACGAATTTCTTCTTCAATAATACGCTCTATGGCTTTTTGGAGTTTACGTTCCGCCTCTTGTTTTTTTCTCAAATTAGACAATAACTCCTGTTCTTTTGATTGAAGTTTTTTTACGGTGGATTCTTGTTCGGTTTGCTCTACTGCAAGTTTCTGTTTTTCCTGATATTCTAATGATAAAAGTGCTGTTTTCTCCTGTTTATCTTTTTCTAACTCAGCAATTTTTGATTTTAATTCTTGTTGGGTTTTAACAATTGATTCGGCTTGTTTTTTACGGTATTCCGAATATTGTTGAATGTATTTTAGTCGTTTGTAAGCTTGATTAAAACTGTTCGACGAAAAAACAAACATGATTTTATTGTACGTACTTTTGTTTTTAAAGGCATAATAAATCATTTTAGCATACTCTTGCTTTAACTTTTCCAACTCTTTTTGAAGGGATGTAATTCCGTTTTGATTGGTAGAAATTTGTTTATTCACCAATTTAATTTCTTGATTAATGGCAGAAATTAATTCCATCCGGGCATTGATTTTACTTTTTAGTTTAAGTAACTCGTCGATGGTAAGTTCTTTGTTTTTTTTGGTTTCGTTAAGGAGCTTATTGGTTAACGAAATTTCTTTTTGGAGAGCTGCCTTTTTAGCTTCCAAATCTTTTTTATTTTGAGCAAATAAACTTCCCGAAGTTGCAATACACAACATCGGCAACAGAAACAATAAGTATATTTTATTGTATTTGCTCATACTTTTCAGGAATTTTGAACGAAAGATTCAGCTCTTTATTAAGTGTTACTTTATTATATTCCACCTCAATTTTAAGGTTTTTCTTTGACTCTATGTTAAAACTTAAATTAAAAGGGAACAGTTGTTTATCAACTAATTGTTCGGTAGAGTCAGTTCCAATTTCTTGGACTTCGTTCAGGGCAGACTCCATCGAAGGGTCCTTCACAGGTTTATGATTGGTAAATAATCCTTTTAGCGATTGGTTTTTTTCCGGATCAATCAACATCAACTCGGCTATTTTAAAGTTTTCCGGGTATATCCACAATATTTGAGATTGATTTTTAATGACTTCTTTTTCCTTTTTAATATCTTTTTTAATGTCTCTTTTTACTTTTCTTTTACGTTCTGTACCTATAAAATAAAAATCTTTTTTTCTATCTATTGATGTTCGTATTTTATCATCTTTTTCAAACTCCATGCTATTACCCACCAATAACGCTTCGAGCATACTATAATCCATATCAACATCAAACGTTTTGTTGATAAAAGCGAAATCGCCAACAAAATATTTATTATGAATTCTATCCATAAACAACACGCTGTCTTTTGTAATTAAAACCCTGGCCATTTCAATACCCAAAGCCGGGGTTATCGACATCCAGATGGCACTGTCTTTTCTTATTCTAAGATTTGCTTTAAATGAGGTTTCTTTTTCATCGGTAAAA
Organism: Bacteroidota bacterium; assembly: GCA_016183805.1. GTDB lineage: Bacteria > Bacteroidota > Bacteroidia > Flavobacteriales_E > Vicingaceae > Vicingus. The sequence continues at coordinate 28,785 of JACPDX010000049.1, read as the reverse complement.
GTGATATCCGCCTTTGTTGATAGGGTTTCGAACTTAAACTCGTTCAACTCTAATCTTTCCAGTAATTCTTTTGTAGAAAAATGTTCTAGTTTTACTTTTTCTTTAACAACCTCTTTTGGTGCTTTACATGAAAAAAACAAGAAAAGCAGAGAAAATAACCATAAAAAATTATTTAATCGACTATTCATAAAGTTGTTTATCTGTAATTTTTTTATCTAATAACTCTGATGCTTCGCCTAATGTTTTTGCCTGCATCCAAAGCTCTACCGCTTTATCAATGTTGCCTAGTTTTGCATGCACATCACCTAAATGTTCAACAATAACAGCATTGGTTTTACCTCCGTTCTCAATAGCTTTTTCCAACCATTCTTTCGCTGCAATGTATTTACCTTGTTTGTATAAAATCCAAGCATACGTATCTTCATAATTAGGTTGGTTCGGCTCAATATCGTTTGCTTTTGCCGACAATTTTTCAGCTCTTTCCAAGTTTTCGTTTCTTAGCGATAAATAGTAGCTGTAATTGTTTAATACATAGATATTATTAGGTTCAATTTCTAAAGCTTTTTCATAATATTCATCTGATTTTTTGTAATCGTTTAATCGGTAATAACTATCACCTAAATTGGCAAAAAATTGGGCTAAAAGTGGTGGGTTTTTAACAACAAAATCTTTACCAATGGTTAAATAATCAGCAGCTTCTTGGAAATTTTTTTTCTGAATGTTTGCCACACCATAAAAAAAGTAAAATAAGGCTTGGTTTGGAAATAAATCCAACGCCATTTTACTGTGTGTTAACATTCCATCAAAATCCTGCATTTCTGATTCAATAAAAACCACCTGACTCCAAATGGAAAATTTGGAACTATCCAATTCAATAGCTTTTAAATAATTTTCTTTTGCCCCATCATTTTTCTTATCACGATATAAAAAATCGGCATAAATAGTATATGATTTTGCATCATCAGGATGTGTATCGATAAGTAATCTGCTTAACTCATAAGCATCATTTTTTAACGCCGGGTTTGTTTCCGAATCACTATAATAAGATAATAAAATCTGCATTTTAGTATCGATGCTAAAATCTTTGTTTTGGAAAACAAGCTTTAATTCCAAAAGTGATTTTTCTGTTTCGCCTTTGTTTCTGTAATATTCATAAAGTGCTAAATGTGAGAAAGCATCGTTGGGGTCTTTTTCCAGTATTTTTTGGTAAATTTCAAAGGCTTTATCAGGCATGTTGTTTGCCAAATACATGTCGGCCAAATAACCTTGGTATTTTGTTTCTTCCGGAAAAGCATTGATTAACTTTTGGATTTCTTCTGCTGCTTTATCAATGTTATTTAGTTTAATGTATATTTTTTGTTTTTGTAATGATATTTCTTCATTAACCCCAATTTCAGTTTCGAGCTTGTTATATGTTTTTAAAGCCTCTTCATACTTTCCGGAATACAATTGGGTTCCTGCTAAATTGTATAATAACTCAACATTGTGCGGGTTTTTTTGAATTAAAATTTGATACTGTTTTACCGCTTCTTCAATTTTATTGCTTTTTTGCAAAAGATGTGCATATAAAAACCGGTACCAATAACTGTCTCCATCAAGGCTTACCGCCTTTTGTGCATACTCAAGAGCTTCAGCAGTTTGATTGGTTAAATCAAAAATATTAGCCAACTCATAATACGCCGTTGGTTTTGTCGGATCTAGCTCAACACATTGTAAAAACAATCCTGCCGATAGTTGATAATTTCCAATCATACGCTCTTTATTTGCATTAAAGAACATGTAATCGTATTTCATTTTATCTTGGTCGGATAACCCAATTTTTTTAGTTGATTTTACAGTGGAAGTTTTCTCAATATTTTTTGAAGAGCCACACCCAAAAAGGATAAAACAAATGGAGATGATGATTAAGGTGTGTAATTTCATTTTTTAGTTTCTAGTAACTGGTTTTTGGTTTGAGGTTTGAAGACTGGCATTGAATACTGAGAACTAATTCAATTCGGTATAATCGCCAATGCTAACTTCTGCCTGTTTTTGATGAATTTTAGTATGGTTTCCAATCATAGAATCAGTAATGTTTGATTTTTTAATTTTGCTATTGGATTGAATAATAGAATTTTCAACTATTGAATGAGCTATTTCAGTATTCTCCCCGACAGAAACATAAGGTCCAACCACAGCATTTTTTAGTTTAACATTTTTTCCAATAAAACAAGGTTGAATAATAACACTATTTTCGCAAACTACCGAACTGTCAATTTTCAACTCGTTTTTAATAAACTCTAAAACCCGTTGATTAGTATAAACTGTTGCTTTATAATTACCGCAATCCAACCATTCATCCACTTTACCCGGCACAAATTTAGTGCCTTTTTGTTTCATGTTTTCCAAAGCATTGGTTAGCTGAAACTCACCTTTTTCTGTAATGTTGTTGTCGATTAAATATTGTAATTCATCTTTTAGGTATTCTCCATCTTTAAAATAATAAATACCAATGATTGCCAAATCGGAAACAAAATGCTCCGGCTTCTCAACAAAGTCGGTTATTACATTATTTTCATCCAATTTTACTACTCCAAAAGCTCTTGGGTCTTCGATTTGATTTACCCAAATAATTCCTTCTGCATCGCTATTCAATTTAAAATCTGCTTTAAAAAGCGTATCGGCAAAAGCAACCACTACTTTACCTTTTAAACTATCTTTAGCACACAAAATAGCGTGAGCCGTTCCTAAAGCTTCTTCTTGGTAATAAATACTGCCTTTTGCTCCTAAACTTTCGGCAACAGCCACTAAGTTTTTCTCCACCTCAGCACCAAAATCGCCTATGATAAAAGCAATTTCATCTACCGGTTCACCACAAACTTTGGTAATGTCTTCCACCAAACGTTGAACTATTGGTTTTCCGCCAACAGGCAACAATGGTTTCGGTATGGTTAGCGTGTGAGGTCTTAGTCTTGAACCTCTTCCTGCCATTGGAACTATTATTTTCATAAACTTAATGTAATAATTCAATAATTTAAAAATGTACCAATTAATTATTTTTCATTGTTACATTAACTCATTGATAAATTGATTAATTATTTCTTCCCAGTACTTCCAAAACCTCCTGCACCTCGTTCTGTTTCGGCTAATTCTTCAACTAAAACCCATTCGGCTTGTTCGTGTTTCGCTATTACTAATTGAGCAACTCGTTCTCCATCTTCAATTACAAAAGGAGTATTTGACAAGTTTACTAAAATCACTCCAATTTCTCCTCTATAATCAGCATCTATGGTTCCCGGTGTATTTAAAACGGTTACTCCATTTTTAAATGCAAGTCCACTTCTTGGTCTTACTTGAGCTTCATATCCAATAGGTAATTCAATAAATAATCCGGTTTTTACAAGCACTCTTTCTAATGAGTTTAAAGTTAAAGGTGAGTCGATATTTGCTCTTAAATCTAACCCTGCAGAAGCTTCTGTTGCATATTGTGGAAGCTCGTGTTTTGACTTGTTTATAATTTTTATTTTCATACGATGAGGTTTGAAGTTTGTAAAGTCTAACTATCTACTTTAGAAACTTTTTACTAAGCGACTAAATTACCACTTTTTTTATTCTTTCATTCCAATAAACAAAACCTAAAAATCCTAAAATCAAACCAGTATGAATAATGTGTTTGATGTAAAAACTAGTTATTGAAAACTGTGTTGTTGCAAAATAAATCACCAAAACCACCCCTAAATACAAGCCTATTTTGTAGAAATTGTACTTTATTGGATAATATTTATGTCCTAAAACAAATGAAATTACACACATAGAAGTGTAGCAAATCAAGGTTACCCACGCTGAGCCAACATATCCAAAAATTGGTATCCATAAGTAATTTAACAAAATAGTAAGTGCTGCTCCAAAGATTCCGATATAGGCTCCAAATTTTGTTTTTCCTCCCAATTTATACCAAATCGATTGGTTGTAGTAAATGCCTAAACTAATGTTGGCTAAAAGCAAAATAGGAACTACCTGAAGTCCTTCCCAATATGCTTCGTTTGGAATAAAATATTTTACGATATCAATGTACAACATCACCCCTAAAAAAATAGTTGCACAAATAATCACAAAATAGGTCATGATTTTAGCATAGGTTTCTTTAGCATCTTTTTCTTTTTCCTGAGCAAAAAAGAAGGGCTCGGCAGCATAACGGAACGCTTGTATAAAAAGGGTGATAATTATCGATACTTTATAACTAGCTCCATAAATACCTATTTGAGTCATGGTTGCCAGTTCTCCTTTGGTTTCAAACAACATTCGTTTCAACATTATTCTGTCGATGGTTTCGTTAACAATACCGGCTAACCCGAATATTAATAACGGCAAAGCATACACAAACATTTTTTTAAGTAGTTCTATTTCTATAGAAAATCGAGCCACCAACATATCAGGCAACAATAGAATAAATTTAACAACACTTGCAATGAGGTTTGCAATAAAGACATAACCAACACCAATTTCCGGATTATAAAAAGTTTCTATCAACCAGTTGGTGTGTCCTGATTTATACATGGGCAAACAATACGCTAAAAAGAACAGATTTAGCCCAATGTTTACTCCAATGTTAGCAAAGTTGATGAAAGCAAATTTCATGGGTCTATTGTCAGCACGAAGTTTTGCCATTGGAATGGAAGAAACTGCATCTAAACCGACAATTATTGCAAACCAAGTAACAAATTCTTTGTTGTTTGGATATTTTAGCCAATTAGCAATAGACTGATCGAACAGAAAAGCAAATAAAATAAACAACAATGAAGTGGTAAACAACGAATAGATAATGGTGGAATATACTTTTTTGCTATCGTGTTCTTGAAGTGTGGAAAAACGAAAAAAAGCGGTTTCCATTCCGTAAGTTAAAAACACTACTAAAAATGCCACATACGAATACATTTCGGTAATAATACCGTATTGGTCGGGCGTAAATTTTGCCATTCCAATATAAACAGGCACTAAAAACCAATTGAGCAAACGTCCAACAATACTGGTTATACCATAAATGGCTGTTTGTGAGGCTAATTTTTTAAGTGGGCTGCTCATCTTTAAAGTAGGTAAAATAACCAAATTTTATTACCATTTCACATATTTCATACAAAAAAATTATTGCTATTATTTACCTTTATAAATTATAAGTACTTTTGAGTATTATGAAAAATCAGAAATTTATTTTTTTAGTTGTGTTATGCCTCATTTTCTCTGTGAGTTATGGACAATGGAACAAAATCACCAAACTATATATTTCTAACTTTATTCCACCTCCTGGAGGGAGTTACTACACTCTTACATTTCCAAATTATTTAACACCTGTAAGCGATGGGCACATCTTTGTTTCTTTACATTATTATAGCGGCCCTGGTTCTGGAGCATTTTCAGTGGATTATTTATTTGAAACTTTTGATGATTTTTCTTCTAATAGACAGCTTACTCTCGACGGATTATTAATATCGTTTTCTGCAAAAAACGATTCATTAATTTCATGGACAGAAACGAAACTATCTCCAGATATTCCTCCCCCCCCTTATAATAATAAATTCACCAATGATGATTTTCAAACTATAAACAGTGGTAATAAATGCTATTCTTATTACACTCCTCCCAAACTTTTAGGTAATTGTTTAACTGATAATTACATCTATTCTTTCAATCAAGTTTGGCCATATTATAACGATACATTAATTATTGGACGAAGTGACATTAGCAACGCAACTAATTATTGTAATTATTTGACTAATTATAATCATCAAGGCGGATATGCTAATACAAGTGTGTTAAAAAGCTTAAACGATAGTTTGGTTTTTTTTAATTGTGTCGATAAATCGATGAATCCAAAAAATATTTTGTTAAAAACAATCGATTATGGTCAAACATGGAATGAAATCTATGTTGACTCAGTGAATTCAATTGTAAGTTATAATTTTACTTCAGAATTAATCGGCTATATCTTACTCAGTGATGGTAGTTTAGTAAAGTCAGCAGATGGAGGTAACACTTGGAGTATATTATCAACTCCCTCAACTGACTTAACCTGTTTCTCATTTTATAATGATAGCCTTGGTTATGTCGGTGGAAATCAAGGGTTTTTGAGTAAAACTATAGATGGGGGCCAAACTTGGACCAATGAAATTAGTGGGTCTAACTATTCTTTGATACAATTATTTGCAGTTTCAGATAGCGTCGCCTACTTTCAAGATAGTGTCTTAGAACTCTACAAAAATAAAGAGTTGTATGTCTCAATAGAAGATTATAAATATGAAAATAGGGTGTCTATCTTTCCAAACCCAACATCAAGTATCATTAATGTTAATACTATTAATAAAAATAGTATTATAACTATTTTTGATTCTTATGGAAAGGAAATTTATAGAAAGTCTTTAAACGATAAATTATCGAAAATTGACTGTAGTTTGTTTGCCCAAGGAATTTATTTTGTTAGATTAAATGACAAAAATTCTGTAACAACTACAAAACTAATTATTAGACGTTAAAAACTAGGTTTACGTTTTTCCATAAATGCCGCTGTTCCTTCATTGAAATCGACTGTGCCGAAACATTTTCCAAATTCATCAATTTCTGTTTGATAACCATTTACACCATCCTTATATCCTGCATTTATTGAGCGAATAGCACTTGCTATAGCTGTAGAAGAATTACTTGCTATTTTCTCAGCTAATTTATAACCAGTAGTCATTAACTCATCAGGAGTAGTTACATGGTTTACCAATCCTAAAAATAATGCTTCCGGGGCAGTAATCATTTTAGCAGTCATTATCATTTCCAAAGCTCTTCCTTTTCCAACCAATTGAGCCAATCGTTGTAGCAAAACCATTAACGGCAGCAATAACTGGTGTAGCTAAATTTTCTACTACATCAAATAAAATTTGGTGTCCGTGAGCACTTAGTTCCTTTCCTTGAGTAACATCATATTCAAAAAACTCTTTAATATCTGCACCTGCAACAAAAGCTTTATCACCAGAGCCTGTTAAAATAATCACCCTTACATTCTTATCTGCTTCTAAAGTCTTAAAAGCAGTACTTAGTTCCGCAATGGTTTGCTTGTTTAATGCATTTAATTGATTAGGTCTGTTTATCGTTAAAACCGCTATTTTTTCTTTGTGTTCGATTAAAATATTGTTGTAATTCATGGAAGTTTTTTTTGAATACAAATGTAAGCCATTGTATAAGAAAGAATAAATTAATTGAAATTATTTGTAAAAAGAAAACTGTTGAAAAGGGTGATTTAGAAAGAACCCTTGCTACCTTTAAATGTCACTGATTTAGAACCTTGATTAAATAATTGTCCTTCAAAATCGTTAAATTGGATAGAAAGTTCAAATCCTCCAACACCTTTTGAAGCCGAATTTAAGTCCGAAAGATTGTAATCATATGAACCACTAAACCTGAAATTCCCTGTTTTAAGGAACAACACTGGAATTATTGCGTCTTTATATCGGTATAGTAGCTGTACACCCACATAAGAATCTTTAAGATAACCAGTATATTTTGTATTTGTAGATAAAGAGTATCTGAGTTCAGGTCCAAAGGTAATTTCTTTAGATACATTTTGTTTCATGAAAATTGCTGTAGCTCCCAACACAATTTTTGAATTACTTATTGAGGATAAGTATCTTGCGTGTGCAACATATCTTCGGCTAATTTTATTTTCTCCATCCAATAAAAATTCATATTTAGGTTCCAACAATCGAAAGGATGCTATTCCTAATTCCACCAATTTTTGGTCATCATTATCTACATTCTTACTTCCTTCATAATAACGATAGCTTAATCCGGTAGACATGTCTAAGGTGTGGGCTGATATTGCAGCAAAATTCTCTCCATTAGGCAAGGCTGCATCATATTCGAAACCATTGTATTGGCTGTCCCATTTAATATTATCAGGGTTTACTGATTTTTGAATATAGCTACCCATAATCCCGAGAGATATTTTACTTTTTTCACTAACAAATAAAACAGAACTTATTACAAAATTTATTTCATTTGTTCCTAATTTGCCATCTCCTGCTTTGTCCGTATAAAAAGATAGCCCTGTTCCAAGATATCCTTTTTTCCAATTCATTTTTTCTGAAAAAATTGGAAAATCAACAGAAACTGCTGCAGTTGAAAACGAATTTTTAATACTGCTCCATTGAGATCTATAGTTAACATTTGCACGACTATATCCATTTCCCATACCAGCTAATCCAGGGTTAATTGCTAAAGGTGTGGCATCAAATTGTGAAAATCTTACATCCTGAGCAAATAAAATTTGTCCAAAACCAATTAAATTAATTATCACAAACAATAAACGCGTCTTCATTTTTACCTAAATAAGGTTATATTTCCTGCCTGTTCTACCTTTTCTCCACTTACTAATCTTGCCTCAAATTTATACACATATACCCCTGCGTCTAATTTTTCCCCATTTGCTGTTCCATCCCAACCTCTTTCTTGTTTATCCGATTCAAACACCAATCCTCCCCATCTATCAAAAATTTGTATACTCATTGAGGCAATGCTCAAGCTACGAACAACTATGATATCATTAACACCATCATTGTTTGGAGAGAACCCTGTTGGAATAAATAAGTCCGGTATTAAAACTTCGATGTTGATTGACTTACTTGATACGCAACCATTTGAATCTGTAACTACTACATTATAAGATGTACTTTCTATTGGTGAAGCAATTGGATCAGAACAGTCATTACAACTAAGATACAAATCAGGGGTCCAATAATAACTTACACCTCCAACAGTTGTTAATGTAATGGTTTGTTGTATAGTTAAAGTAGTATCAGGTATTGTTATTATTGTCGGTAGCGGATTCACTTCTACAAAATGTGTAACAACAGTATCTTCAATACAAAAAGTTGATGCTGTTACTGTAACTAAACTATCACTTTGCGGTGTAAATGTGAATGAGGTATTCACATTAGTTGTGTCGCCCCACCAAAGAACAGAATCTGCATTAATACTCAATGTAATTGTTTCTCCATTGCAAATACTGGTATCTCCAATAATTACAGGAATATCGATACTCCTAACCTCTACATTAATTGAATTCGACGTATTAATACAATTCGGATTTGCTAACAAATAAACTGTTGATTGATAAGTTTGGCTAGAAACCGCACTAAAAATAGGATTAATAACTGTTGGGTCTGACAATTGAATGGATGGAGACCATGAAATATTATAAGCATTACTACAGTTTGCAGTAAATGTTCCTAACACCCCGGCAATTGGATTTGTTATATTATAAATTGGTGCATTCGAAGCATCAAAAAGTATGATAGAATTTTCAACATCACTAGCTCCGGATGTATATTCTAAAGACAAAACATCTCCATTATTTACAGGGATAACCATAGAGTATTGGCATGTAGTTACGTTACAATCCAGCACAGTAACTCCTGTCTCATATAAAACTCCATTAATTTTAACATCTACCCCTTCAAAATTACCCCATCCGTTTCCAGCTGAGTCAATCAACGTGAGTAAATATGTACATTCATTTAACACTCCATTTAAATTGAGTGATACGGCTTGCCCTTCACATATTACAGTATCAGGCGTAGCGGTTAAATCAATTTTAGGATAAACCACCACATGTTTATTCCAGGAAATAGTTCCGCATGCAGTTAATGCAGTGACCACCAATAAACTATCGTTTTGTGGTGTAAAAGTTATGGTGGAATCATTAGAACCATTTGCCCATAAAATGGAATCCGCCCCGTTTATGGTATAGGTAGAGGAACTGCCAAAACAAATAGCAGAATCTCCGGTAATGGTTGGTAAAACATTGTTTGTCACTATTATCGTTATCGAATCTGATGTTACCGAACACTCAGGATGGTTATTTAAAGATACTTGAACAGCATAAGTACTAGTTGTTGAACCACTAAAAATTGGATTTGGAATAGTTGGGTCTGACAAATCGGTTGCCGGCCACCAAGAGAAAGCTAATCCTCCTGCACAATCAGCATTTATAGGGCCTAAAATCCCATCTACTGGACTATCAGCAAAGAATACTTGATTGCCATCTCCATCAAAAACTGTTATTGTATTTTCAGTAGGAGAATTTCCTCCCACATAATCAAAAGTAATTATATCTCCACTGGTTATATTGACAGTAAACGATGCGTCACATCCCGAGGTTGTATTTCCGTTGCAATCTGCAACTGTTTGATTGGATAAAAATAAAGTTCCATTTATAAACACGTTAACATATCCTCCTCCATCCCATCCATCTCCCCAAGAATCAAATAACTCTACTGTATAATTACAATTTGAAGTAGCTCCACCAACATCAAATGTAACTTGTTGTCCCTGACACAAATTAGTATCAGGACTAGCTATGGCAATTATTTCCGGTAATACATTCACATTGATAGTGGTGTCAAAACTACAACCATATTCATCGGTAACTTGAAATACATATTGGTGATCTCCTTCTCCTTGAGGAAGAACAACCGACATGGTGTCATACGAAGCTATTAAATCTGTTGTTGTCAACCATTGTCCATCCACTATTGCAACATTATATAACTCGGCATTAGGATTAATAGCGGGGTTTAAAGTGATTCCCCACTCGAAAATATACCCATTATCAGCAGAGACATTATCTGTGACTATGATTGTCCAATTACCATCAACAGGGCATCCAAGCAAATCAGTCCAATTACCCGAAGCTTCATAGTCACCCGCGGGAATTTGATTCACATTGGTAGAAACATGTCCTTGAACGTCGGTATAAGTAGATAATAATATAGTATTATTCCAAGGTACTCCATTTGTGGCTGTTGGATTAAAACAATAATCATACCCTATCCCAGGTGCAGTATTAGCTGTATTATTGTCTATAGGTAGGCCTTCTGCAACTGGTTCACCCATAATAGCACCACCTGACCCATAAAACAATTCCATTGATTGCCCATTAGGGCACTCTAAAACAATACTTAAATCCCCATTATAAGAATGTTCCATATTTAAACATATCTCCTGAATATCATTAACGGAATTAATTGTTACTCCTGAAAAGCCTGAAATTCCAACAGATGTTGTATAAGGATTGGTTCCATTATCATCAGGTAAAAATGTTTGTCCGGCGACAATACCTCCTACATTAAAGACTCCACTATTAGCACTAACTCCTATAAGATTGCCAGAAGATGAATTAAACCCCCCATTAAGTTGCACAGTGTCTCCAAAACAAGAGGTGTCGGGCAGAGCAAAAATACTTGAAAAATCAGGTATTATTCCTGTTTTAACCTTATGAATGATTTGTTGCAGACAATTATTGGCATCAGTAACTTTTAACAAAATGACATAACCTCCTTCATTATCATAAACAACACCTCCTGTCTGTGCTGTTATCTCGGTTCCTTCTCCAAAATTCCATTCGAAAGTGGAAGTAGCATCACTTTGTGAGTAATTTATACTATTGACTCCATTATCTGGATAGTTAGCTGATCCAGAAAAAAATACAGAATCACCCGGGCAAATATTGGTATAATTAGAATCCAGACTATAAGAAACCATAGCAGGTGTGGTAGTAATTACAGGAATAATAGGTTGGCATATTTTAACACAGTTACTACTGGCCACCCAACCACTATCTACATTTGCCCCATCAGAAACAAAATGAAAAGTTAAACAACCCGAAGTATTGGTTGTAGTTGAGGAAACACCGGTAGGGGCATTATTATTGTTATATGCTCCTATTAATGGAGATGTTATTGAGTTTCCATCGAAAACAAATAAAGTATCTGAAGGATCAATTTTAAACAGCTGATCAAAACCTAGGTTTATAATATTACTTTGTCCCGATCCATCAGAACAAAAAGTAATGGTGTAAGATTCGTTATTTTGATATAAGCCTAAAGAATCACTATCAAAAAAATTTATCGCACACGACGTATGGGTTCCTTCTTGATTTATAGAAAAATCCTGTGCGTTTAAAACGCTATGAAAACACAAAAAAATTATAGAAATAATGATTGTTTTTTTCAAATTATTGTTCTTTAATCATGTTATTGAGCAAGTGTTTTGCGAAGGTAATGATAAATAATATATTTCTGAAAAAATTAGTAATTTATAAAAAAAATTCTTCTAAAACTTCTTTCGACTTTAAATTGGAAAGGTTATTTACATGTAAAGAATAATAATCAATTAAAGCTGCCAACATTTCTTTTCGCTGACTATTTGTAAAATTTAAGGAACTTAACTGTTGCATATCTACATTAAACACGTGGTAAAATAATGTAGCATTTGTTTGATTGATGTAAAAAGGGTGGTTCGGCTGAAAAACCACAAAATTTCCTTCTTGTAAATTAAAATAATAATTAGGTTTATAGGTTTCAAGTTGAGGTTGAAACCCAAAATGTTCCGTTAACTGAGCCATGAACACTAAATGAAAATTAGAAAAAGAGTCTTTCAATTCATCTAAAATCAACAACGACGATATTATAAAATCGAAAAGATGGCTGTTGGTTTCTTCTTCCTTAATCGTTTTACTCAAAAATTCGGCAATAAAAAAAGCTATGGCACTCTTGTAAACATTAAAAGGTATGCTTTGGTAAGGAAATTCTATTTTTATAGATTTTAATGCCTGTAAATTTTTGTTTTCTTTTTGTGACGATTCTATTTCGATGATGGATAACGGTTGTAAATAAGCTTTTTGAGCCTTATTTTTTTTTGAATGTATCCCTTTTAAAATATAGGATTGTATGCCAAAATGTTCGGTAAATATTTTAATGATTACACTGTTATCGGAATACTTAAAATAGTGTAAAACAATTCCTTTTGTTACATGCAACATTAGTGGATAAATAAAATTTTAGCTGCCTGACTAAGTTCTCCATCTTGGCTGGCATTAAAAACCATGTAAACCCCGGTTTGAACTCTATTCCCGTGTAAATCTTTACCATCCCAAATGGCTTGTCCGCCCAAAGATTTAGTTTGTGAGACTAAATTTCCACTAATATCTGTAATTCTTACATCGGTATCTTCAACTAAACCTCGAATAGCAATAACTCCGTGGTAATTTTCTCGAACTGGATTGGGGTAAACAAACACATTACTAAAATCTTCTTGAGCATCAGTTGCTGTACCTTTATAGGATAATAATCCTTTTTCGGTAGCAATATAAACTTCTCCTGTTTTACCGTCAATTTTAATGTCAAAAATATTATCGGAAAATAACGGGCTATTTTTGGTGGTAAAATGCAGTATTTCTTCTCCACCATCTTCACTCATTAAAAACACGCCCGAGTTTTCGGTTCCTAACCATTTCCTGTTTGCACCATCTATAGCAATACATTTCACACGTTCTGTTTCTAGCAACAACTGCGTTTGCCCATCTTGCTGAATATAAACAGATTGTATTTGTTCGTTACCAGAAAATACATTAGAAGGATTATAAATTACACCAACACCCTGACTAGTTCCAAACCAAATTTCACCATCCAAATCCTCTATAAACGTTATTATTTCTGCACTTCCAAATGACAAATTTCTAAATACTCTATCGTCAGTTTTAATGTCTAAAGTGCCATTATAATCAAAAACATAGGTTTTAAGATTTTTCTGATCTTGAATCCATATATAATTATTTTTGTCAACTATAAGTGTTTTGTATTCCGCTATATCATTTTTATATCCAGCAAAACTATAATTATACCAACTGTTTGATGGTGTTTTTACAGATAGGATGTTATCGCTATATGAACTTACTGCCCATAAATTTTTGTTTTTATCGAAAGCTATTCCCGAAACACATGTTGTTCCAAAAAAAGTACTATCTAGTACTGAGTTCTGGGCATTAAAAACTTGAGTTAATACGTTGCTATTGAATTCTAACAAACCTGTACCCCATGTCCCTATAAAAACTTGATTTATATTGTCAGGATTAATGACCACCGAAACAAAACTATAGATAGATTGTCCACTTTGAGGGTCATTTACAGTTGTCGGAACAGTTAGCCATTCTCCTTTAACCCGATAGTTATAAGGGGCATAATTTCGCCAATTCCCATATCCTCCAGAAGTCATCCAAACATTTCCATCTTGAACATCAATTGCAAAAGCACTTGGTGTATTAGGTCCGTTTGGAAGTATTTGCTCAACATTCCAATTATCCAGTTGTCGTAAAAGACCATTTTTTGCATCTGCTATCCAGTAATTACCACTTGCGTCTTGATGTACCCCTTTAGCATCTATACCAAAATTATTACCATGAATATAAATATTATCAATAACGTTAAAATTATTATCAAGTATAGTCAACCCACTTCCTGCAACAATTAAATTATTATTAAAAACTTCTAGTTTATTGATGTTTAGTCCATAGGATAATATTTTTTGCCAAATAGTTCCATTGTAATAAAATACCGAATCTGAATTCCAATTTGGAGAGTCTTTACACACCACCAAGGCTCCAGAATAATAAACAATGTTAGAATATTTATCAGTTGGTAAATCTGTTAATTTACTCCATTGGTTGTAATCAGCTAAATTTGTACTGTTTTTATCCGCAAAATAAACACCATCATCAGTAGCAGCATATATGTTTACATTATCAAAAGTTACTGCATTCGTATTTTTAGCTGCACCTAACGTTCCATAAAAATAAGTATCTGCAACTTCATTTTTGTCGGTATTCAATACTACAATACCAAAACCAGTAGAGAGATAGGCCAAATGATTGTTTAGAAAAATATGATTAACTGATTTTCCGCCTGTTATACTACTGTTAATTTTAATAAAAGACAAGTTGGTTACTTTTTTATTTTGGTCGATAATATCAATATTTCCATTTTTATAGGCTACAATTAATTTGTTGTTATAGGTGTTAAATCTTATTTGGGTTATTTCAATATCGGATAATCCGGTAATTAAATTTAAACGTTCAATGGTTTTTTCTTTGGTATCATAACTAAAAATTGCTGATTCTGAAGCACAATAAACAACATCATTTCCATAAGTAACAGAAACACTGTTATTATAGGATAAATGATCTTGCCAAGTGCCAATTGGAATTTCCTGTGCTCTTAGGTCAATAGTAAAAAACAGTAAACTGATAAGAAAATGTGATATTATTTTCATGATGCTCTAAACTCTAAAAAGGTTGCCTTTATTGTGTAAAAATATGATATATTTGTCGAAAATAAAATGGCCTCGTAGTTCAACTGGATAGAATATCAGATTTCGGCTCTGATGGTTGGGGGTTCGAATCCCTTCGAGGTCACTTTTCCATTATACACTAACTTACTTTAATTTTTAGATTAAAATGTTAGCATTTGTAAAAAAGCATAACGATTCTTTATTTTTTACTTTCATAATAATTGTTTCAATAATTCTTAGATTTTGGAATATTTCTGAAATTCCTTTTATGCACGATGAGTTTAGTGCTATTTTTAGAACCAATTTTTCATCCTTTTCAGAATTAATAAATTTAGGTGTAAAAATTGAGGGGCACCCACCTGCTATTCAAGTTTTTCTATTTTATTGGATAAAATTTGTGGGAATTTCTGAGCCTTGGATTAAGTTTCCTTTTATTGTAATGGGAGTTTTTGCAGTATATTTTACTTGGAAAATTTCTAAAGAATGGTATGGCGTAAGCTCTGCAATTATTGTATCGCTACTCATAGCTGTGTTGCAATATCCTATTTTTTATAGTCAAATTGCTCGACCTTATGTTTCAGGTTTGTTTTTTGTTCTTGCCTTCACTTTTTATTGGAATAAATTAGTATTTCACTCTTCAAAAAAAAATATTCAACTTATTTTATATGTGCTATTTGGAACTCTTTCGGCTTATAATCATCATTTTTCTTTGTTGCAAGTTGCCATTATAGGATTAACAGGTTTATTTTTTATTAAAAAAGATACTCTTATTAGGTATGTATTAGCCAATACATTTCTAATCATACTATACTTACCCAATCTTTCCATTTTTTTTACACAATTAGGCTACAAAGGGTTGGAGTGGATTAGTGTGCCTGATTTTGATTTCTTAATAAATTACCTTTATTATTGGTTTAATTTTTCATTTTTAGTTATCATCACGTTATTGCTTTTACTTTTTTGGGGTATCATTGGGGTAAAAAAAAGTAATGCTTCAATTAAAATCTTTATTTCATTGGCTTGGTTTGTAATTCCCACACTAATTGGATATCTCTATTCTCTATACATCGCTCCTGTTCTTCAATTCTCTGTACTAATTTTTGCGTTTCCGTTTTTATTATTTGCTATTTTTGGGTGGGTTAAAAATCAATCTTACAGCTATAAAATAGTAGCTTTTTTATTGGTATTAGGGGTAACTATTTATTCGCTAGTTTTTGAACGAAAACATTACCAAATTTTTTACAATTCGCCTTATGAAAAAATTATTGAAGATGCTGTTATAAATTATAAAAATTATGATAAGAACGACTGCTTAATACTATTTAACTATAATGCTGAAGATACAACAACAACGCCTTACGGAATTTTTCAATACTATTTAAAACAGAAAAAAATGAATGGTGTTTTGCCTTTTGTTTCTGTCGATGCTTTAACTTTAAATAATTATATTGATTTTCAAGAACAACTATATCGTTTTAAAGGCAACTATGTATTTTATGGCTATTTAGCAAGCTCACCACCAGAGATTTATGCTATTATTAAAAATTATTTTCCATATATAAAACATGTAGAAAATTATTATGGAGGAAATACGGTGTTATTTTCAAAAACACCTCAAGAAGACACTATTGTTAATAGCTTTATTTCTTTAAATACTTTCGAAAAGGGATTTCTAAATTGGGAAAACCCGAGTAATGATAGATTATTGATTGATTCGACAGAAAATGGTAATCATTCTTATCAATTTAATAGTAAAACCGAATGGGGAATAAGTTTTCAAGATACTTTATATAAGATAACCAATACCAACAATTTTATTGACATTTCATTGGATGTTAAACCTATCAAAAATTTAAGAAATGCCTTACTTGTGTCTGTTATTGAAGCAAATGGAGAAACAATAGACTGGAGAGCAACATCCTTTAATGCCTTTAGGTTAAATAGCGACGTATGGAATCCTATAATTCATTCCATTAAATTGCAGGATATGAATTTAAACAAAAAAAATGCTGTTTTAAAAGTTTTTATTTGGAATAAAGAAAATCAAGAATTTTTAATCGATAACTTTAAAATTTCTGAACGAAAAGGTAACCCTTTCCTTTACTGGATTATTGAGAAAGAAGCTAAAAACTAAATGTATGTCAAAATTATAACGATACCACATAAAAGTTGACATTTTATTCTAAAACAGCTACATTTGAAGCATGAACATCACTTTCAAACCCATCGAAAAAAACGATTTGGCTGAGGTAACGGCTATTTATAATTATTATGTAAAAAACTCCACCGCGACCTTTCATTTAGAACAAGTTTCTGAACAAGAAATAGAGCAAACACTCTCGTTAAATCATCCGGTTTACAAATCATTTGTGATATTAGCCGACAACAAAACTATTGGTTTTTGCTACATTGGGCAGTTTAGAAAAAAAGAAGCTTACGATATTTCTGCTGAGATTACATTATACATCAAACACGATTTTACAGGCAAAAAAATTGGAGTTCAGGTACTCGATTTTATGGAAAAAATAGCCAAAGAACACGGCATAAAAAACTTGGTTGGTGTTATCACTTCCGAAAACTCAGGTAGTTTAAAACTATTTGAACGTTGTGGTTATTTTAAATGCGGACATTTAAAAAACATTGGTATAAAATTCGGAAGAGCATTGGATGTAATTTCTTATCAAAAGGAAATATAGATGGAATACTTACCCCTTTTTGGTTCCGTTTTATTGATTCACTTAATGGCAGTAATGAGTCCTGGTCCGGATTTTATTATGGCTTTAAGGAACTCGTTAACTTATTCACGCAAAACAGGAATTTATACCGCCATTGGTTTCGGAATCGGTATTGGAGTTCATGTGTTGTATTGCGTTTTTGGTTTGGCATTCCTTATTCAATCGTCGCCCTTAATTTTTAATATCATCAAATTTTTAGGAGTAGCTTATTTAATCTACATCGGCGTAATGTCTATTATTTCAAAAAGCTTAAACATCGACATTGGAAAACAACATCATTTAGCTGACATTAGTGCATTAAAAGCCATTCGAATGGGATTTTTAACCAATGTGTTAAATCCAAAAGCCACCTTGTTTTTTTTAAGTCTGTTTACTTTTGTTATCGGACCAAATGTACCCACATTGATTGCCCTAACATTAGGCATATTGATGATGATAAATACTGCCATTTGGTTTAGTTTGGTTGCAGTGTTTTTTACACAATCCAAGATTAGAGTATTATTTAACCGTTATCAAAAAGTTTTTAATATTATCTTTGGGATACTTTTAATTGCCATTGCCATTAAAATTGCATTTACCTAAAAACCGAAAAAAATGAAGAACTTAATTATTGCATTGCTATTATTTACCCCAACTTTTTTAAACGCTCAAGACATGAAACAAAGCATTCATCAATTTAAAGTAACCGACCTTTATGGTAGCGAGTTTGATTTCAACACACTAAAAGGTAAAAAAGTAATGGTGGTAAACACCGCTTCGGAGTGTGGTTTAACCCCACAATATGAACAATTACAAGCAGTTTATGAAAAATTTAAAGACAAAAATTTTGTAATTGTAGGGTTTCCTGCCAACAACTTTGGAGCACAGGAGCCAGGAAGCAACAAACAAATTGCTGAGTTCTGTAAAAAGAATTTTGGTGTTACTTTTCCAATGATGAGCAAAATATCGGTTAAAGGTGATGATATGCATGAAGTGTATCAGTTTTTAACTCAAAAGGTTAAAAATGGTTTAGAAGATTCAGAAGTAGCATGGAATTTTCAAAAATATCTATTAGACGAAAACGGTTATTTGATAAAAGTAATTTCTCCCAAAATGCTCCCAGATGATGAGGAAATTATAAAATGGATTGAAGGAAAATGATAAAATGAAAAAAGCCGAATCACTCGGCTTTTTTCATTTTTAGGCAATTGCATTTTTGAGAAAACAGGTTATAAAAAATACAATATTTTTATAATAATTATATAAATATTGAATATCGAACTTTTCAAAACAAACCAATAAAATATGGCAATTTATTAAATGATAGCGATTAGCTTTACCTTGTTAACTTTTAAACTTTGTAAAGATGAACAACAAAAAACATGATGAAGATTTCTTCAGAACGGTTTACGGTGATGAAGAATTAGAAAAATTAAAGAAGTTAGAACTATCTAAACAAAAAGAAAATTTTTCTTTGGATGAAGGTTTAAATGATGACATCTACCCAATTAAAAATAATTTAAAACAAAGAGAAATGAAAAAAATTGAAGATTTATTTAATGAGTTTGAGGCAGAAAAAGATATGACCAAAAAATTCGCAGAGATTGCAGATAAGTTAATGAACAATTTTGTAATAAGAGCAAACCGTAAAGATTTTAGACTAGCAGAAATTGAGTTTTATCTTCATGAAAAAGAGAAACATGAAGATGATTTTATACATTCTAAAATTATAAAAGACAAACCAAATGACTCAGCTAAACACCAAATCAAGATGGGATGTTGGTATTTTCATTATTCAGGTATTGATTTAACTTTTGGAGATAAAAATAATAATCGTTTTGGTGGTATTTTAATTAGAAGTATTATTCCCTTAGAAGATGAAATCAAGCCAATTATTGGTCCATTGAAACTTAAAAACCACTTATTAAATCAGTATGAGAATATTTCTCAAAGTAGAGATTTTCTTAAATTAATTCCAATCGAAGATAAATTAAAGCAGGACGAAATCATTCCAATGCAAAGAGTTGGTCTAGGGACAACTGGAGATGAGGACTTTCGAAATCTAAAATATAGATTCGTATTGGCTCAAATAAAAGACAAAGTTAAACTCAAATGATCTATTTCTCGTCACTATTAAAACATCAATTCCCAAAACTAACCATTGAGTTAGAAAATGGTTTAACGGAGCAAAAAATAAACTTTAGTTATTTATCCAACACTAAAGACATTTGGTGTAGAGATTATATGCCAATTCCTGTTGAGGAAGAACAACATGTATTATTTCGTTATCATCCCTCTTATTTAAAAGGAATGCCAGAGATTAGAACCGATAATAAATTGGTTTGTAATGAAAATAAAATTCCGTATTCATACGCTAATTGTATTATTGATGGTGGTAATGTGGTAAGGTTCGGCAACAAAGTTATTTTAACTGATAGGGTCTTTCTCGATAATAACGTAAGTATCGGAAATGTGAAATTGATGAATCAATTAGAGAAACTATTAAAAGCACAACTCATTATTATTCCTACTGAAGATGCTGATGTTATTGGTCATGCTGATGGAATGGTTCGGTTTCTCAATAAAAATACCATCTTGGTAAATGATTACTCTAAAACTAAAACTCCAAAAAGATTTCAAAAAAAGTTGTTTAGTATTTTGGAACAAAACCAATTAGAGATTAATCTAATTCCTTATTTTCCTGATGAAGAATGGATACAAAAAAACAAATACGATGTTGCTCCTGCTTTTGGTGTTTACATCAATTATTTACAGGTTGGAGAAACCATCTTTTTGCCACAATTTAACAACCAAGAGCAAAACCATTTAGCTACCGAACAATTTGAGCGATTTTTTAAAACAGTTGTAAAAATCAACTGTCAAGAATTGGCTTTGGGTGGAGGATTATTAAACTGTATTTCTTGGAATACTATTTAAAAAACCGCATACAACAAATGCCCAATATAAATAACAAAAAACCCCTCGTAAATTTTACGAAGGATTTTTTTGAACAACTAACTACTAAACTACTTTATTACTATTTTACTTGTACTTACTTTTTCGTTTTGGGTAATTTGTAGGATGTAAATCCCTTCTCCACTGTTGGTAATATCTAGATTATTGTTGTATTCTCCCGAGAAATCATTAATGCTCTCGTTATAAACTTCTTTACCCTGCATATCAAATATTTTTACACTTACCGGAGTTTTTTCGGTTAATTTAAAACTCACATCAAATTTTCCTTCATTCGGGTTTGGGCTAAATTTCAAATTGCTTATGGCTAATTCTTTTTTATCCAAATCTTTTTTAATAGCAGGAATCTTTTTTGCCATTTCATTTTTATTTTCTGCACTAATTTTTGAAATAATTACAATATGTTTCGATTCTTTACCGTTTTCCATTTCTACTTTCACGTCAATCGTCATGGCTTCATTTCCATCCATGGTAGTTACATCTCCTTCTTCAGAAACAAACATCATCTTATGATTACCGTGCATTTTTTGTAGGTCATTATCTTTTATTTTCACTTCCTTACCATCTACTATTTTTTTCATGGTAATATTCCCTTCATCATCAATACTTTTAATAATTTTAATAGAATGAGGCTCTTTTCCGTCGTCATTATTTTCCATTACTATTTCAATAGTTTTGTTCTCATCATGCAAATCACCCAATTGTTGATGTAAATTTTTTAGGTGTTCTTGTAATTTCTCCATTTCAATCTCCATCTCCTTTCCGTTAATAATCATTTTCATATCGAAATTGAAATTAAATTCTCCGGAATCGCCATCTACCATCATTACCTTTATCATTTTATGAATAGAATCACCGTCCATTTCATCATGAAAAGTTTGTACCCAACTCATATCTTCAGGGCAATCAAAAGTTGAATCAACAACTGTTTCTACGCCATTTATATTTTTAATTATTTTGATTTTGCATTTTTTATCACCATCTTTATCAAGAGGTTTGGCAAACGCATAACCTATTCCGATTATAGCAAATAACCCAACTGGAATTAATATTGTTTTTAAATTTTTCATGACTTTAATTTTTTAGGTTTAACTTTAAATTACACTACAAATCTACAAGGCTTATCATACAAGCATAGTTAACAAACTCATAAAGAAAGTTAAGGAAAAGTTAAAGTTTGAAATCGAGTACTTTGAAACGTTAAATTTGTTTTAAATAATACAAGAACAGTTGAAAAAGCGGACATTATATTTATTAGTCGCATTAATGAGTTTCTCATTGGTGGGTATTGTTTGGGTACAGATTTACTGGATTTATAATGGAATTCTGGTAAAAGAGGCTCAATTTGATCAATTAGTAACAGAAGCTTTAAATAATGTGATTTCCGATTTGGAAGAGGAAGAATCCATTAACTTTATACACAATCAACTTGCAAAATCTACCTCAAACATTATTATTCAAACAGATTCTATTCGTCCCAAAAAGCAACAAATAAAAAAATGGGTTAGTAAAAGTGTTGTTGCTGATTCTAAGGATTCAACAAGTAGTTTTAGTTTTGATTTTACTTCTGATAATGATGAAGATGTTGAAATGAAAATTAGTATCAATGGCGATGTTCAAACGATAGATTTTAATAACAAATTGAAAAAAGTAAAGCACATTGTTCAATTTGATTCGTTGTTATTGCAAGAGAATGAAAACTCGATGTTCTCCAATCGGTTTGGAAACATCATGGTTAAAATGATTAACGAATTTAAAAGCATAAACGACCCTGTTAATCATTTACTAAAGAACAATGATATGGATTCTATCATCCAAGTTAATTTAGAGGCAAATGGTATTTCACTTCCATTTTCTTATGCTGTTTTACATCACGATTCCATACTGTCTAAGTTTTCCTCTGCCAATTTTTTGGATGCTGCCAAAGCCTACAAGGTAAATTTATTTAAACACAATATTTTTAACTTACCTATACAACTGGCCATTAGTTTTTCTAACAAAAGAAATTATGTATTAAAATCAATGTGGTTGATGCTGGTTTGTTCTTTTTTGTTTACACTCATCATTTTGTTCATATTTGTAAGCACCTTGTATTATATGATTAAACAGAAAAAGTTATCGGACATAAAAAACGATTTTATTAATAACATGACCCATGAATTTAAAACACCAATATCGACCATTTCGTTGGCAATAGATTCCATTACACATCCTAAAATTATTGATAACAAAGAAAAAATAAATTATTATGCCGATATCATTCGAACCGAAAATAAACGGATGAACAAACAGGTTGAAAATGTATTAAACACTTCTTTAGCAGAAAAAAATGAATTGGTACTTCAAAAACAAAATGTGAATGTAGTTGAATTAGTAAATAAAATAAAAGAACGTATGAAACTGCAGCTTGATTCAGCTGGTGCTTGTTTAACAATAAACAAAATAGATAATCATTTGAATATAAATGCCGACGAAACTCATCTGCAAAATGCATTATGTAATCTCATCGACAATGCTATAAAATATTCGAACGAAGCCCCAAAAATAAATTTATTTGCCCGTCAAAATGGCAATTGCCTTGAATTTATTGTAGAAGATAATGGAATAGGAATGAGTAATGAAACGCAACAAAAGGTGTTTGACAAGTTTTACCGAGAACAAACGGGAAACATACATAAAATAAAAGGATTTGGGATTGGATTAAGTTATGTTAAAGCCATTATCGAGGCTCATTCAGGCGAAATTAATTTAACTAGTAAGCTTAATCAGGGAACAACAGTTACTATTTTACTACCAGCTTAATATGAAGAATAAATATTCAATTTTATTGGTTGAGGATGAAGAAAATTTTGGGTTAGTGCTTAAAAATTATCTGGAGCTGAGTAATTATTTGGTAACCTTATGCCAGAATGGGAAATTAGGTTTAAACGCCTTTAGAAAAGTACATTTCGACTTGTGTATTTTTGATGTGATGATGCCCGAGATGGATGGTTTTAGTTTAGCGGGCGATATCAAAAAAATAAATAATCAAACCCCTATCATATTTTTAACCGCAAAAACCCAAAAGCACGATATTGTTAAAGGATATCAACTGGGTGCCGATGAGTACATTACTAAACCTTTTGATACTGAAGTCTTGTTACTAAAAATAAATGCAATAATTAACCGCAGTACTAAGTTAAAAAATCAAACTAAAAAATTTGTATTTGGAATGTTTGAGTTTAATGCCATAACGCGTGAATTAATTTCTACAAAAGGAGTTCAAAAACTTTCGCCTAAAGAAGCAAAATTGTTGGAGTTGCTTTGTCAGAATAAAAACGAGGTGGTTCCCCGAGACCTTGCCTTAAATGAAATATGGAACGACAACAGCTATTTTGCTACTAGAAGTATGGATGTTTTTATTGCTAAGTTGAGAAAATATCTAAAAGAAGACTCCTCTGTCGAAATTATTAATGTTCATGGAAATGGATTTCGTTTATGGGAAAACGATTTATGAAAATTTAAAAAACGGCATACAACAAATGCCCAATATAGAAGTACAAAAAGGTACCAAAGATATCATTGGTGGTGGTAATAAAAGGACCTGTAGCTAATGCAGGATCGACTTTATACTTATGAAGCATAAGCGGAATTACTGTTCCAAAAATTCCTGCAAAAAATATTACAGACAACAAGGCAATACTAACGGTTATAGAAATAGCCCAATTAATGCCGCCTGTGTCAGGGAATAAAACATTGTACAATAAAATTAACCCCGAACAAACCAACCCATTGGTTAATCCTATTAAAATTTCTTTTAAAATTTTGTGCCAAATTCCATTTAGTCCCAACGATTTATTTGCTAATCCTTTCACCACTAATGCCGACGATTGTACTCCAACATTACCACCCATTGCAGCAATAAGCGGAATAAAAAATGCCATTTCCGGATTTATTTGAATTTGTGACTCGTAAGTTCCAATAATCTTTGAACTGATGATACCACCCATTAAACCTACCAACAACCAAGGCAATCGAGCTCTGGTTTGCAACCACATGTTATCCGAATATTCAACATTTTCGGAGATACCCGAAGCCAATTGGTAATCCTTTTCTGCTTCTTCCTTAATTACATCTACAATGTCATCAATGGTAATTCGTCCTAAAAGTCTTCCTATTTCATCAATTACAGGAACAACCACGAGGTCGTATTTTTCCATAATCTGACCTACTTCCTCATCATTCAAATCAGCTTTTACAGCGATTACTTTATCGTTGTAGATGTCTCTAACTTTTTTATTATCGGGAGTAAGTAATAATCGTTTCAACGAAATAATTCCTTGCAACACATTTCTATCGTCCACCACATAAACGGTATAAACGTTTTCTACCTCCTGAGTTTGTCGGCGAAGCTCATTTATACATGTTTTTATATCCCAATTAATATCCACTTTTACTAACTCCTTTGCCATCAAACCACCCGCAGTATCTTCAGGATAGTTTAACAAGTCAATAATATCGCTGGCTTGCTCAATGTCTTGGATATGAGAGATGACTTCGTTCTTCTTTTCTACAGGAAGTTTGGCAAGTAAATCGGCAGCATCATCCGAATCCATGTTGTCAATAAACTGCTTGGCAATTTGTTTTGACGACAACGAGTTTAAAAAGCGTTCCCGAACATCTTCATCCAATTCAATCAGCACATCGGCAGCTTGTTCTTCAGTTAAAAACTGATAAAACGCAATAGCCTCTTTAAGGCTTTGTTCATTAATAATTTCTGCAATATCTACAGGTCGCAGGTGTTCGATTAAAGCCAAAACAGCAGCCTCATTCTTGCTTTCAACAGCAAGATTGAGTTCGTCTAAAAATGGTTTGGTTAATTCGAATTGCATGATTTCTAAAATCTAGAACGCTGCGAAGTTACTAATTTATACTAAAGAGACGTAAAACAAAAGTTAACTCTTTGCCTCTTCCAATAGGTTTGTTAGTTCAACAAACTGCTCCACAGAAAGTTGTTCGGGGCGAAGATTAACAACTTCGTGAGTTTTAATGGCATCACTTAAATATGGTTTAAGCGAATTGCTCAACATTTTTCTTCGTTGGTTAAAAGCAGTTTTTACTACAGTTTTAAAAAACGACTCACTACAGTTTAACGTTTGTATTTTGTTTCTGGTTAAACGAATTACTCCCGATTTTACTTTTGGAGGAGGATTAAACACATTTTCGTTTACCGTAAAAAGATATTCAATGGTGTAAAACGCTTGTAAAAGCACACTGGTAATGCCATAAGTTTTACTGCCCGGTTTTGCTGCAATTCGTTCAGCAACTTCTTTCTGAAACATGCCCACCACTTCCGGTATTTGATTTTTGTTGTCGAGTACTTTAAATAATATCTCAGTAGAAATGTTGTAAGGAAAATTCCCGATAACAGCAAATGGTTGGTTGTTGGTAATCAATCCTAAATCCATTTGCAGAAAATCGCCATAAATAATGTCTTTCTCTAGCGTAGGGAAATGTTTTTTTAAATAAGTAATCGAATCAAAATCAACATCAATAGCATGAGTAGTAAAACGAGTGTTGTCTTTTAAAAATTGGGTTAACACACCCATTCCGGGCCCAATTTCCAAAACATGTTTATATCCTTCATGTAATGTAAGTGCATCTACAATTTGTTTGGCAATACCTAAATCGGTTAAAAAATGTTGTCCTAAATGTTTTTTTGCTTTAACATCACCTTTAGTTCTTTCATCACTTCGTTTAAAGGAAGAAGTTTTCTCTAAATTTTGGTTTCTATTGTGTTTTTTGAATTTCATCCCGATAGCTATCGGGACAAATATAATTAATACTTTCGCGTTGTTTATATAAAGTAACGAAAAGCTTTACGATGAGGTTTTTTAGTTTTTTGATTTTCCTTTTTTCTACCCAGACCATATTAGCTAATCAGTTTCGGCAGTTGGTTGATGCTCCAATTCAGGAAGTTGATGTGGTAAATGTAAATCAACTAAAATCAAATCAGCTGGCTATTGCAATGCCTTTTGCGGATGAGTTAATCTTAAACCCCGAACAAATCCGTCAACTGAAGGATGAAGAACAAGTAGTGGTTAAAATAGAATTAGTTTATACTAAATATCGTACTTCACCAACTTTCGACCAAAAAATGCTTAACTACAACAGATTAGTTGAGCTTAAAAAAGTGCTCCCCAATTTGTTTGAAAACCCTTTGTGGGAATTTGATTTAATCAGTCAAACCAATGGAAATTCACGAGAGGAATGTAACCCCATGTTTCATGGGTTTATCATCACTTTTCGACCAAATTCTTCATCAAATACACTTGATCAGGAAACGGAATATTTAGAAAAAGTAGTGAATCAGCTTCTTAAAAAGAGTAAAAACGATGCTGTTCCGGATAAATTAACGTTTGATTTAAAAACTCGGTGGGACGATAGGATTGGCTATGTACACGATACGATTTGGAAAATAAATGAAGAAGAACAGATTCCTCCACCCGATTTTTTTTACGACCAATCGCTTTACAAAGATTCGACGGTAATTAACGCTTTTGCTAGAAATACCTCTTGGAAGAACTTTATTGTAGTTACTGATGTTACAGGAAGTATGTCGCCTTACATTGCTCAGGTTTTTGTTTGGTTAAAGGAGCAAACAGAAAACAACAACGCCAAATTTTTTGTGTTTTTTAATGATGGAGACAAAAAAGAAGCTCGACAAAAAAAACCGCTTAAAACCGAAGGGATTTATGGTTGTGCAAACAATGGATTGGAAGCTGTGATGCAAAAAGCGGCTTTATGCATGAAAAAAGGCTCGGGTGGTGGCGAAGGTTTAGAAAATGATGTGGAAGCCATATTGTTTGGTTTGCACGAGTTTTCTGAGGCTGACGAAGTTATTTTGATTGCCGATAATTACGAAAGTATGCGTGATTACCAGTTTTTAGAAGAAATTAAAAAACCCGTTCGAATTATCATTTGTGGTGCAAAAGCAAGAATAAATATCGAGTATTTAGATTTAGCTAGAATAACAAAAGGTTCTATACATACCACTAAATCGGATGTGTTAAATTTACAAAAAGTTCAAAAAAGCCAAACCATTACCATTGATGGGCAATCGTACTTATTTTATAACGAAAGGTTCAATTTTGTTTATTGAATTATATCATACTCTCACACCGATAATACACACATCATCCACCTGTTCGTTACTTCCGGGTAGGCTGGGCTGCTAGGTCGAATTTAAATACTTATAAAAAAATGTATTTTTGTTTAGATGAATTGGATAAAAACTCAAATTAATGACAGAAACAAAAAAATCGTTACCAAAATGGATACTTATCGTATCAGGGCTTTTTGCATTAATGGAACTTATGGTAAGTGTATCGTTATGCTTTTCACCGCAATCGGTTTTAGAAACAGTTGACCTTAACGCAAAAGGCGTTGACTACGTAGTTTACATGTGGGCTGCCCGACAATTTGCCCTTGGTTTTATTTTTGGGGTTGCAACATTTAAAAAATCAATTCCTATGCTCACCATTGCATATATTTTCTTTTTAGTCATGTTTATTGGCGACCTCATTATTGGAATTTCACAAAAAGAAAATTCACTTATCATTAGTGCTATAGTAATGTGTATTATTTCTTCGGCATTGATATATGTAATAAATAAGAGAAAATAATCACACCATGAGTACATCTACAAGAATAGCAAGGATAAATGATGTCGAATATATTACCGAATTGTCGTGCCAATTAGGTTACGAAACAACTCGTGAAAAAACCAGGCAACGTTTGACTGAAATTCTAAACCATACCGACAACTGTGTTTTTGTTGCCGTTAACGATGCTAAAGTTATCGGTTGGATTCATGGATTTTATTCGTTAAGAGTGGAGTCGGAATCTTTTGTAGAGATTGGTGGTTTGGTAGTGGATAAAATTTACCAAAAAAAAGGTATTGGAAAACTACTCATTG
>JACPDX010000005.1 GCA_016183805.1 Bacteroidota bacterium | reverse complement strand
GGTATTACATGCTGTATCTGTTGAAAAATTAGCTATCGGATTGGCATAAACTTCTACATTGGTGTTAAACGTATGTGTACAACCACTATCAGTTGTTACTGTCAATGTAACATTATGAATTCCAACTGATGGATAAACAAATGTTGGGTTTTGGTTATTGTCATCTATAGTTGCATCTGTTTCAAAATCCCAATCCCACGAAACAACATTACCAATAGTGGTTGAAGAGCTATCCGTAAAGGTAGTTACATTACCTAAACATTCATTGGTGCCACCAAAGTTAGCTACAGGTATCGCATCAACATCTACATTAACTGTTGTTGAGTCCTTACAACCCAAAACAGAAGTAACTATCAACTCCACAGTATAATTTCCTTCAGCACCATATAAATTTGTGGGGTTTTGATTCAAATCATCAACTGTACCATCATTTTCAAAATCCCACTCCCAAGTATCAATTGGTGTAGTACCACCATTATCATTAGATTGATTGGCAAATGAAGTTGAGACTCCAAAACATTCATCACTAAAAGTAAAGGCTGCAATCGGATTTTCTGATACTGTTACATCTATGGTAGTATCATGTACACAGCCAAAAGTATCGATTACCGCTAAGTTTACGGGGTAAGTGCCTGCTCCAGAAAATATAAAACTCGGATTTTGTTCATTTGCATCTGCACTTCCATTGTTGTCATAATCCCAATTCCATGTTTGGATACCAAAATTACCTATTGCTGTTAAATCTGTAAAAGATGTTGCATAGGTATTACAAGCCGTATCAGTTGAGAAATTAGCCACCGGATTATTGTAAACCTGAACAGTTGTACTAAATAAAGCTGTACAACTACTGTCTGTGGTAACCGTTAAATTAATGGTATGTGTACCGGCAGTTGTGTAAGTATTTGTAGGGTTTTGAGTAGTATTATCGGTTGTTGTGTTATTATCAAAATCCCAAGCCCATCCGGTTATAGAGCCTGATGAAACAGAAGACCCATCAGAAAAAGTTGTAGCAGTAGTTAAACACTCATTTGTTCCCGTAAAATTTGCTACAGGATTAGGGTTTACCACTACATTTATAGTAGTATCTTTTGGACATGAACCTCCTGCTAAAGTAACTTGTAAATTAACAGGATAAGTTCCGGCTGTAGCAAAAGTACTGTTTGGATTTTGATTGGTGTTATCGTAAGAACCATCGTTATCAAAATCCCAATTCCAATTGGTTATACTCGCAGCAGGAGTAGATGTATTGGTAAAACTTGTTGCAACTCCTTGGCAAACCGACGGAGCGGTAAAATTAGCTGTAGTAGCAGGTAAAACAGTTACATTTATTGTTGTATCATGACCACAAACACCAGAACCTATAGAAAGGTTTGCTGAAAAAGTACCTGACATCGGATATATAAATGTTGGATTTTGAGAAGTATTATCTACTGTTCCGTCTCCCTGAAAATCCCAGGACCATGCACTTATCGTACCTGTTGATATTGTAGATAAATCGGTAAAAGAAGTCGCAATACCTTGACATACTGTATCAGCTATAAAGTCTGCCTTATATTCCATACTATCAGCAACCAAATTAATCTCCAAGGTAATGAAACAACCTGGTTTTGTTATCAAATCTACCGTATATAAACCTGGTGTATTAGTTGTAATAGATGCGGTCGTTTCCCCTGTACTCCATAAATACGTACCATTAAAAGGAGAAGGGGCATTCAGTGTAACAGGAGCCCCACAAACAACGGTATCTGACGGAACTATCTGCAACGGATCGCAAGATGCTTCAACATAAGCATATCCAAAATGACCTCCCGCTCCACAATCTCCAGTTGTAAATTCAATGGTTACATTTGTACCTATATAGGCACCTAATGGAACGATAACAGTTGACCAATCTTTATATTGTCCATTTTCTCCTGCAAGAGTAGTAGGAATCCAACCAGCGGAGCCATCACCAGCATAGGCACTATAATCACCACAAAAAATTTGATTATTAAATTGATCTAGAACCCTTGCTTTAAAATAGGGTTGTTGTGCTAACGAATGCCCAGGATCTTGCATAACCGCTGCGTAACTATATGAAAAATTCGCGTTACTTGTATCTACCAAAAATGTTTGCGACATTTTTGCAGCCATATAGCCAGTTCCATTACCATCCCCTAACAACGCTGTACACGAACCCCCATTTAGTGGATTTACCATTTGAATCGGCACATTAGGATCTATTCCTGGATTTACAATAAAATGCTGATCAGTACCAGATGAGTTAATACCCGCAAAACCAATTACAGATCCATTTCCCCAATTTGTTGTCGGAACAGGATTAATAAAACTATATGGATTTGCCCCATCAACTTCTCCTTTCGTTAGATTCCAAGCGGTAAAGTTACAATTTTCAATACCCATATTATTACATGGTTCACCAGCTCCCATTGTACCGTCATGGTCATTATTTTCATGCAATTTATTTAAAGAAACAGGTGGATAAAAAACAAAATTTTCCATTTTAAACCCTTTATCTGTTTCTAATTTAAGAAAATCATCTAGCATCAGATTTGATATCTTTGTAGTTTCATTTTTTAAAACCGAACCGGTAACTACATTATTCTTAGTAAAAAAATCAACGAATACCTGCTTGTAGTTATTTAGATTTTTTTTATAATAATTACGAAAATTATATTTTTGATTTTCATCGATTAAAATATTATTAATACTGAGTTTTAAGATTGTTTCTTTAATTTCAGTGACATAACTTTTGTTATTAATAATATCACTTACCGTTAAAAATTTTTGTTCAAAGACAGAATTACTT
Organism: Bacteroidota bacterium; assembly: GCA_016183805.1. Taxonomy (GTDB): domain Bacteria; phylum Bacteroidota; class Bacteroidia; order Flavobacteriales_E; family Vicingaceae; genus Vicingus. The sequence goes on along the minus strand of JACPDX010000005.1, from coordinate 86,003 downwards.
TGTGCAAACACATTCATTGAACTAACCAATAAGGCAAGAACTAATATCTTCTGTAATAATCTTTTCATAAAAAACAAATTATTAATTGAATAAAGCTAAACATTTTTTTATTGCATAACAAATCGATAGACGCAACTTATTGAAAATGGAAGCCTTGAATTGAAAAAAATATATTATTCTATATTCTTGTTAAAAATTTAACAAAAATATATTAAGCACCATCATTGTGGGTTGACACATAAACTCAAAAAAGTAGTGTTGTTAATTAACAGATTCCATCCGTCAGCCGACGGACGGAATGACGAGAACTATAATTTATTTCAAAAAAAACTGTTTCGGATAAGTGATTTTATCAAACGTATAAAACTGAATATAAATCAAGAAAACATCATCATTTAATATGGCATACATTCTATCTACGTCATAAGGATAAGGATTACCTTTATCGTCTAAAGTTTGTTTATAGTTTGGCATGTGTAAAGCTACAATTTTGGTTGATTTACCATAAACATCTTCAACTTTGATGGTAAAAAATGGATTGATTTTTCGAATTGAATCTTGTTTTTCGGGCTTCACTTCATCTAAAACAATCATTTCATAATAAATTTTTTCATAATTTGTCAAATATTGATACACTTTATTGGTATCAAATTTTTGGATAGATTGAAAAGTTTGCCCATCAATAAGATGGATTGTATTTAAGTTTTTTTCAATTTTAAAACTCTCCTCAGATTTTTCATGATAAGTAACTTCAATAGATTTTATTTCTTCAGGTTGATAGGTAAAAATAGCAGCATCTCTCCACTGCAGAGGGTTAGCAAAAAACCTTGAGGATAAATACCCCGAAAAACCGGGTATGTGCATAATAAATGGGACAGAAGATTTTTCTCCATCATTTTCCAACACCATATAAGTTCCCATTTGATCCTGAGTTGGTCCGCCAATATAATAAACTTTACTAGGTTTATCTTTTCCCAGATAAATCTCAACTTTTATTGTTTTTGTAGCAATATCTTTAATCACATTATTCATTGCCGCTTTTGCTACAGGAGATTTAACTGCTATACGATAAAAAGTATTCATTATAACTTCTATGCTTTCCGGTCTGGCTTTATGTGCACCATCAACTACCCAGTATTTATCACCACGGGTAAGTGTTACTTTCTCGCCTGTAAAATCCGAAATAAAAATCTTATCAATACTGGCAGTGTCTTCAATAGCAAAATCTTTAAGTTCATTTTTTAAAGTCCCACTGCTTTTAGAAATAAAAAAATAAGAAGCTATAGCTACTAAAACTAATAATGTTATGATTAGAAATTTGTTGTTTTTCATTTGTAAATTTTTAGTATTTAAACATATTTTTCACTCCCCTAACCCCTATCAAGAGGGGAATTCCAAACTCGCTACCCACATTATCACATTGTTACATTTTCACATTAACCTACTTCGTATATTTCTTTTTTCTATCGTAATAATGAGCAATTCCAAAAATTAAGATTAAACCAATGGGTAAAACGGTATTGATAATTTGCCATTTAAATTTATCTTTTTTAAGTATCGTTTTATCCATTAACCGAATGGTTAGTTTTTTTGAACGAACACCCATTAATCCGGTATCATCACACAAATAATTTACCACGTTTAACATAAAATCATCGTTACCAAATTGTTGGTTGGTAAATCTATCAAATCCCAATTGATAGTATTGACTGGTTTTTACATTTACGTAATTTTTGGCAATATCGCCATCGGCAACCACCACCATTTTATTAAAATCGCTTTCTGCTTTAAAGTTGATTTCGTTGCTGGTTGAAATTTCAGGGTTTATACGATTTTTAAACACCGATTCAAACTTACCTTCCAATAAAACTGCAGCCACTTTGTTTCCATCAGTAAACTGTGATTGGTCGGGTTCAACCCGTAACATTCCTAAACTTATTCGGGTTGGTGTTTTACTTACTTTGGTATAAATAGAAGATTTTAATAATCCTGTTTTATGAATGTTTGGTCGGGCAATGGTATCAATAGTACTTACAAACTCACCTTTTACGGCATTTAAATTATTTACAATAGGATGTGTATTTGCTTGGGTTAATAAAGGAAAAAAGAACCACGGAAAAAGTTGTGTTTTTGGTTGATTTCCAACTCTACCGGTTACCACAGGTATTGGAGCTGATTGAATATCCAAAATTAAATCGGTATTTAATCGTACACCATAAGTAAATAACTGGTCGTCTAAATTAACATCTTGCGGAATAGCCATCGTTACGTCAGCATTTTGAAGGCTATCCATACTTGCAAAAACAGGGTCGATTAGCCAAAACACTTTACCACCATACATTACATATTGGTCGATAATAAATTTGTCTTTTTCAGAAAAAGGTTGAGTAGGTTTTGCAATAATAATTACGTCATATTTGGTTTTCACTTTAAAAGCTTTCAAGCTATCAACCATCACTCGCTCAGTCAGACTGTACAATTGCTCATTAATTGCAATCCTGTCAACCACATAAAACTCAGCCAACATGGTTGCCAACGAAGCTGTTTCCACTTTATCTAATTCTCCATGTCCTTCAATCAAAGCAATTTTAGGTTTTACCGGAATAATTAGATTTCTGATAGCATTTGCCACTTCGTACTCCATAGCTTCAATGGAACTGTTTAACATCATCTCCGATGACATTCCCATTTGACTTTTTAATAATTGAACAGGCACATCTTTTCCTCTGTATGAAAAAATGGCTCCGGGCCAAATTATTTTATTGGTTTGTCCATCTTCGTCTTTTACATTTAAGTCGGTTGGGCGAAGTCCGTCTTTATACAATTGTTTGTAAATTTCTTCTCTTATTTTTTCATCAGTACTTTCGGAAGGATTGATGAATTCATATTCGATATTACCATTTGAATAGGCTCTAAATTCATTCAACATTTCACGAGTTTCGTCACGTAACCGTTTAAACCCGGCAGGAAATTCTCCTTCCAAATAAACTTTTACATAAACAATATCCTCTAAGTTGGATGCTAATTGTTTACTGTTATCAGAAAGTGTATAACGTTTTTCGGAAGTTAAATCAAATCGTTCAAAAGCAAATGAACCAATGTAATTGATTAAAATGATAATGATTACACCAGCCAAAAGTGTAGTTAAATCTCTCTTTTTATTTACATTTTTTTCTACCATTTCCTACTCCCCAACACCGTTTTAGTAAACAATAAAAAAAGAAAAATAATTCCTAAAAAATAAATTACATCACGGGTATCAATAACGCCTCTACTCATAGATAAATAATGAGTATTAATGCCTAAATTGATAATGATATCATCAATTGGTCCAAACAATTGTAATGAACTGATGGATTCGAAACCCACATAGGAGAAAAAACAAAGGAATACCGCAACAATAAAAGAAATAATTTGATTGTTGGTAATAGCACTAGAAAATAAGCCAATGGCAACAAATACACTTCCTAAAAATAGTAAACCAAAGTACGAGCCAATTGTTCCACCAACATCAATATTACCAACCGGAGAGCCTAACTGATAGACCGAATAAAAATAAACTAAAGTTGGAAGTAAAGCAAACAACACCAACAAAAATCCAGAGATGTATTTTGCAAAAACTATTTGAAAATCGGTAAGTGGTTTGGTTAACAATAATTCTATAGTTCCTGTTCTACTTTCTTCAGAAAACAACCGCATGGTAATGGCAGGAATCAAAAACATAAAAACCCATGGGGCGATATAAAACAATCCTCCAATGCTTGAATAACCGGCATCTAAAATATTGGTTTCTCCCGGGAAAATCCACAAAAACAAACCTATTGTTGTCAAAAATACAGCTATAACAATATAACCTATTAACGACCCTAAAAAACTCCTTATTTCCTTATTGATAAGTGCAAACATGTATTTTTAATTACGAGGTTCAAAAATAACATTTTTTAGTTTGGAGTTAAACGTTTACAATTTAAAGTTTGAGGTTTGTAACATTTTTTAACTTTTAGAATAAAATAGTAGCGTTTTGAAACTAATTTCACAAATTAAAAAGTATTAACACTAATTCGTGTAATTCGTGTCAATTTTAGAAGTTAAAAAATCTTTCTATTGTATGATTAGAAAATGATTTGTTAAATTTTTAACAATTTTTTAAATATTTAAACTTGCTTCATTACTTTTGTAAAAAATGATTAAAAAATGTTAGTAGTAAAATTTGGAGGAACATCAGTAGGCTCGGTAGAGCGAATTAAAGCATTAACCGCTTTAGTGGTAAACGACACACCAAAAATTGTGGTATTATCTGCCATGTCGGGCACAACCAATACCTTGGTAGAAATTGCCAACTATTTATACAATAAAAACAACGAAGGGGCTTTAGAAACCATTTTAAACCTCGAAAAGAAATACAAACAAATCCTTGCTGAATTATTTTCTACTGCTGAATATAAACAACAAGCCAACGATTTAATCGATTCGCACTTTAGTTACATCAGAGCGTTTACCAAAGACCAATTTACCATGTTTGAAGAACGTGCTATATTGGCTCAGGGCGAATTGCTATCCACTGCACTTTTCAATTTCTATTTGAATGAAATTGGGGTGAAATCGGTATTGCTTCCTGCATTAAATTTTATGCGAATTAACGAAGACGAGGAACCTGATGCTGCTTTTATTAAAGAAAACATTGCAAGAGAACTTGAACCACACCAAAACTGCAACTTGTTTATCACGCAAGGTTACATTTGCCGAAACTCTTTTGGAGAAATCGACAATTTAAAACGAGGTGGTAGCGATTACACCGCATCATTGGTTGGAGCAGCAGTAAATGCCAGCGAAATTCAAATTTGGACCGATATTGACGGCATGCACAACAATGACCCACGTATTGTAGATAAAACACATCCTATTGCACAACTTTCGTTTGACGAAGCAGCCGAGTTGGCTTACTTTGGTGCAAAAATTTTACATCCATCGAGCGTGTTGCCGGCAAAAATGAGCAACATTCCTGTTCGACTAAAAAATACCATGCAGCCCAAAGCTCCGGGAACGCTCATAAATACAGAATCGAGTGGCGTTGGAATTAAAGCCATTGCTGCAAAAGACAACATTACCGCCATAAAAATTAAATCGGGGCGAATGTTGTTGGCGTATGGTTTCTTACGTAAAGTATTCGAAATTTTTGAAGCTTACAAAACACCTATCGACATGATTACCACTTCGGAAGTAGCTGTTTCGGTAACCATTGATGAAACAAAATATTTGAATGAAATTATTAACGAACTCAAAAAATATGGTTCGGTAGAAATAGACACCAACCTTACCATTGTTTGTATTGTTGGCGATTTTATTGCCGAAAGCAAAGGTTATGCTTTACAAATTTTTGATGCCTTGCAACACATTCCTATTCGAATGATTTCTTACGGAGGAAGTTTACATAACGTATCTTTGTTGGTAAACATGTCCGACAAAAAAGAAGCATTGGTTTCGTTAAACAACAAACTTTTTAAATGATTACACCTCAACATATAGAACAATACAAAAAACTAAAAACTCCTTTTTATCATTACAATTTGGGGATTTTAAAGCAAACACTCGATTTACTTACCGCAGAATCGAACCGATACGGCTATCACGTACACTATGCTTTAAAAGCAAATGTAAATGATGCTGTTTTGGAAACCATAAAAAATTACCAACTGGGTGCCGACTGTGTGAGTGGAAATGAAGTAAAAAAAGCATTAGAAACAGGTTTCGGTAATGGAAACATTGTTTTTGCAGGTGTTGGAAAAACTGACGAAGAAATAAATTTTGCGTTGGACAACGATATTTTTTGTTTCAACTGCGAATCATTACCCGAAATGAAAGTAATTAATGAACTTGCAGAGAAAAAAAACAAGGTTGCAAACATTGCCCTTCGCATCAACCCAAACATTAATGCCAAAACGCACCACTACATTACCACTGGTTTAGAAGAAAACAAATTTGGAATAAACATGTGGGAAATGGCAGAAGTTATTCCTGCTATTAAAAAACTTGGCAACCTTAAACTCATTGGCTTGCATTTTCATATTGGTTCGCAAATTACCGACCTGGAAATTTTTAGAAGCCTGTGTTTACGTATCAACGAAATACAAGAATGGTTTTACCAACATCACATTATTGTTGAACACATTAATGTTGGAGGTGGTTTGGGTGTTGATTACGAAAACCCCGATAGCAATTTAATTCCTGATTTTAAGGGTTATTTTGAACAATTTCAACAGTTTTTGGCACTACGACCTCAACAGCAATTACATTTTGAACTAGGTCGTTCTATAGTTGCCCAATGCGGAAATTTAATTACCAAAGTGCTTTACGTTAAAAAAGGCGTAAACACCAATTTTGCTATTGTAGATGCAGGCATGACCGATTTGTTACGCCCTGCTTTATACCAAGCTACCCACAAAATAGAGAATTTAACCACCACCTCAACCGAAAATGAACGCTACGATGTGGTTGGACCCATTTGTGAATCGTCGGACTGTTTTGCAAAAGCATTGTTGTTTCCTACAACTAAACGTGGCGACATTATTGCCATAAGAACCGCTGGTGCTTACGGCGAAGTAATGGCCAGCAATTACAATTTGAGAAACACCATTGAGAGTTTTGTGTTTTAACACCTTTTGTCATACCGACCGAAGTGGAGGTATCCTCTAATTTCTAGTTCCAATCAAAGAAGATTATTCAACTTCGTTTCACTTCGCTCATAATGACAAAAAAATGGGATTCCACGATTTAACACCATTGAAGTATTGTTTTCCAAAACCTACATACTTAATTTAGTACCCTACATAAAATGAAACTTTGCACTAACTAAACAGGTTTCAATAGAAATCCCCGCAATTGCGGGGATTTTGTTATTCCAAATTTTACCACTCCTTACTTGTTCGATACACCGAACCTTTAAAAACACCCACTATGTCGCCTTTTTGGTTGGTAACAGATATGTTGTAAATGCCTATTTTGTTGGTTAAACTTACTTCGGTTGCTTCGGCAATTAATACATCGCCAACATTTACCGCATTAGGGTAAGAAATGGAACATTCTAACGCCACACTTAACCTGCCATGTGCATTAGAAGCAAAAGCCAATGCACTATCGGCTAACGAAAAAGTAATGCCGCCGTGTATAATTCCAAAACCGTTGCACATTTCTGGTCGCACTTGCATTTGCAATTTGCAAGAGCCTTTTGCTGATGCCAAAATTTTTATACCCAACCACTGACTAAAAGCGTCAGTTTTCATCATTTTATCTACAATTGCTGTCATTGTATGGTTTTTAATTTAAACATCAAACTAAACTTTTTTTAACACATAGACAAATAGGTTTAACTGTTTTACCAAAGCTCAATTTGAATAATTTCACAATAGCCACTTCTCCAATAAATCGGAGAAAACTATGTTTGGTTTATGTTTTTTTGAATCATAATAAGCTATGTTTCTATGTGGTTATCAGTTGTTTTTCACACCCCTACCCCTCTCAAGAGGGGAAATTCCCTTCGGGAAGGGTTAGGGATGGGATTTTACCATTCTTCTCAACAATACACTTGGTCGATAGCGGTCTTCGCCATATTCTGCAAAAAGGTGTTCGAGTTTTGCCAATACGTTTGCTAAACCCATTTCATCAGCCCAAGCCAATAAACCTTTCGGGTAATTTACTCCTTTGGTCATGGCTAAATCGATATCCTCTCTGCTGGCAATATTTAAAAACAAGGCATCAATAGCTTCATTCATCAACATTACCAATATTCTATCGCAAATTTCTTTACCAAGTTTTTCGTCTTTTAGTTGTAATAACCTCTACCTGTTTTTCGTCCAAACCAACCCGCTTCGGTACGACGTTTTTGCGTAAACGATGGTTTGTAGCGTGGGTCGTAATAAAAAGCTGCAAATACCGATTCGGTTACCGTATAGTTGATGTCGTTACCAATGTAATCCATCAACGTAAATGGACCCATTTTAAAACCACCTATTTCGGTCATTGCCCAATCGATGGTTGCAAAATCGGCAACTCCTTCTTCGTATATTTTTAGTGCTTCGCCATAAAACGGACGAGCCACTCGATTTACAATAAAACCAGGAGTGTCTTTAGCTAAAACCGTTACTTTTTTCCAACTATCGACTAATGTTCTTGAATTGGTAGTAGTTGCTTCCGACGTTTGCACCGCAGGAATAATTTCCACCAATGGCATCAAGGGTGCCGGATTAAAAAAGTGGATGCCAATTACTCGTTCGGCTTTTTTGCACGCCGACGCAATAGAAGCAATGGATAACGAAGAAGTATTACTCGCTAAAATACAATCGGGAGAAACTATGCTTTCTAGTTGAGCAAAAACTTTCTTTTTTACTTCTAAGTTTTCTACAATGGCTTCGATAACCATGTCGCACTCCTTAAAATCAGCAATGTTTTTAGAGAACGTGATTCTTCCCATAATTACATCTGCTGTAGCCTGGTCAATTTTATCTTTCTCCACCAATCTTGCTAAAATGTTCTTCAAATTAGCGGCGGCTTTGTTTAACGCTTCCTCATTCAAATCGACCAACACCGTTTGGTGTTTTTGTGTTGCAGCAATTTGTACAATTCCGGAGCCCATTGAACCTGCTCCTAATACTCCAACTTTTATGTTTTCCATGTTATTCTCCTTTAAAAACCGGTTGACGTTTTTCTAAAAATGCGTTTACCCCTTCGTTGTAATCGTATGTTGAGCCAGCAATAGTTTGCAAATCACCTTCTAAATTTAATTGCTGGGTTAACGTATTGTTGAACGATTCGTTTAATAATCGTTTGGTTAATCCAATTCCTTTGGTAGGCATTTTGGCTAAAGTTTGAGCTATTTTCATGGCTTCTTCCTGTAAGTTTTCATCAGCCACCGCTTTATAAATCATGCCCATTTTTTCGGCATCTTCAGCCATTACTTTATCGCCTAAAAACATCAATGCAGTAGCTTTCTGCATTCCAATTAAACGAGGCAAATAATAGGTTCCACCACTATCTGGTATTAATCCAATTTTACTAAACGCTTGTATAAAACTAGCCGATTTTGCTGCTAAAGTAATATCACAAGCTAAGGCAATATTTGCTCCTGCACCAGCAGCTACGCCGTTAACTGCACAAACAATCGGTTTTTCAATTTTTCTTAATCGTTCAATAATAGGATTGTAATGTTCCTCCACTATTTTGGTCAGTTCGGTTTGTTTTGGATCAATGGCTTCTGCCAAATCTTGTCCGGCACAAAATGCTTTTCCTTCGGCAGTTAAATAAATTGCTCTTACTTCGCTATTTTTTTCACATTCATCCAAACGAGCTTGTAAATCAAATGCCATCTGACGCACAAAACTGTTGAACTTATCTGGTCGGTTTAAGGTAATTATACCTACTCCGTTTTCTATGTTGAATTTTATATTGCTCATGATTTTCTTGTATTTAAACACACCCCTAACCCCTCTCAAGAGGGGAAGTTCTCCTCCCCTTCGGGGAGGTTCGGGAGGGGATTTTAAAGTCTATTTAATTTCCATTTTGATTTTGAAACAACAGCTTCAGTTGTTGGAGCAGCAGTTTTTCCACTTTCTAAATGCATTTTTGCAGCAAACAATGCAGCTACTTCTTGCAACTCATCATCTTTCTCCATCAACACTTCGGGAGTAAAATATTTACCCACAAAATGGGTATCAAAGTTTCCGCTAACAAACGCTTCGTGTTCTAAAGCAAATTTGCAAAATGGCAAAGTGGTTTCTACTCCGCTAATTTTATAATCGGCAATAGCTCTTAACATTCTGTTTCTTGCTTCTTCCCTATCTTTTCCGTGTGTAATTAATTTAGAAATCATCGGGTCATAGTAAATTGGAATATCCATGCCTTCTTCAAAACCATCATCCACTCTTATGCCCATACCTTCTGGTCGTTGGTAGGTATTTAATCGACCAATATCTGGTAAAAAATTATTGGTTGGATCTTCGGCATATACACGTACTTCAAACGAATGACCTAATATTTTTAATTCGTCTTGTGTGAAACTCAATTTCTCACCACGAGCCACATTAATTTGCTCTTTCACCAAGTCTTTTCCAGTAATCATTTCGGTAACCGGATGTTCCACCTGCAAACGAGTATTCATTTCCAAAAAGTAGAAATCTTTGTTGTTTTCCAACAAAAATTCAACTGTTCCAGCACCCACATAATTACAAGCTCGAGCAACATTTACAGCACATTCGCCCATCGCTTTTCGTATTTCGGGGGTTAGCACTGCCGAAGGTGCTTCTTCAATTACTTTTTGGTGTCTTCGTTGAATAGAACATTCTCTTTCGAACAAATACACAATGTTTCCGTGCTTGTCAGCCATTACTTGAATTTCGATATGGCGTGGCGAACCCACATATTTTTCGATAAAAACTGAACCATCGCCAAACGACGACTGAGCTTCGCTTACCGCTCTATTCATTTGCTCTTCGAATTCGGCTGCATTCTCCACCACACGCATTCCTTTACCACCACCACCAGCAGAAGCTTTTATTAAAATAGGAAAACCTATTTCTAACGCAATTTGTTTTGCGGCATTAATATCGTCAATGGCTTCATCAGTTCCCGGAACCATCGGAATGTTATATTTTTTTACAGCAGCTTTTGCAGCCAATTTACTACCCATCAATTCCATAGCTTCAGGCGAAGGTCCAATAAAATTGATACCTGCTTCCGTAATTTTTCTTGTAGCTGTTGCATTTTCCGACAAAAATCCATACCCAGGATGCAAACCATCTACTTTTAAATCTTTACAAATCTGTATAATTTTATCTACTTGTAAATACGATTGGTTTGATGGAGGTGGTCCTACACAAACAGCTTCATCAGCATACCTCACAAAAGGTGCATTTCTATCGGCTTCAGAAAAAATGGCAACTGTTTTTATTCCCATTTCCCTACAAGTTCGCATAATTCGTAATGCAATTTCTCCTCTGTTGGCTATTAATATTTTGTTCATTCTTGTATCTTTTAATAGGGGTTAAAGATAGGAAATGTGATTGATAATTTAAAGTTCATTTTATTCTCTTTACTTTTGTGTAAACAAATATATATATGTTAGAAAAAATCAAAGATTACTGGAATAACAATCCTTTTGTTGTTATCATAATAGTTGGTTCATTAATTCGGTTAATTGCTGCCATTTTTTCAAAAGGATACGGCATGCAAGACGATCACTTTTTGGTTATTGAACCAGCAGAAGGTTGGGTTCATAATTTCGACCAAAACAATTGGTTAAATAATGATGAAAATTCTATTCCCTCTGGTCATAGTTTCTTTTATGTGGGATTACATTATTTATTTTTTAGTTTTTTAGACTGGGTTCACATTACCGATGCTCAATTTAAAATGTTTTTGGTACGACTCATTCATGGTGCTTATTCTATGTCGATAGTCGTTCTTGGATTTAAAATTGCAAAAAAATTAGCCGATATAACCATTGCTAAATATGTTGGTCTTTTATTAGCAATTACATGGTTTTTACCATGGCTAAGTGTGCATAATATGGTTGAATACGTTTGTGTTCCTCCACTCATGTATGCTGCTTGGTTGTTTATAAAACACGACTCCAAACCACCTCTAAAAATTGTTATACTTGGTGCGTTTGTTGCCGGTCTTGCTGTAGGTATTCGCTATCAAACTATATTTTTCCTTTTTGGGTTTGGATTAACTTTCTTAATAAAACGACAGTATATTTCGTTAGTAGTTTTCACCTTAATTTCATTTGCTTCGTTTTTTCTAACTCAGGTTTCAGATCTTTTTATTTGGGGAAAACCTTTTGCTGAACTAGGCGAGTACATTTCTTATAATATCATTAATTCAACCAGTTATTATAATCAACCTTTCTATCTGTATTTACTAACCTTGGCTGGAATGTTTGGTCCGGTAGGTTTGTTTTTACTTTTTGGATATTTTAAAAACTGGAAAAAACATGCTTTTATTTTTATTCCGTCATTTCTATTTTTTGCGTTCCATAGCTATTTTCCAAACAAACAAGAGCGATTTATTGCCCCTATGATTCCTTTTGTAATTATTTTGGGTTACATGGGTTGGATGGAGTTTAAAAGCAAGTCCAAATTTTGGACTAAGTTTAACAAATTACATAATGGAATATGGGCATTTTTTTGGGTGGTAAACAGTGTTCTTTTGTTAGTAATTTCTACAGCTTATACCAAAAAGAGTAAAGTTGAAACCATGACCTTTTTAGCCGATCAAAAAGACATGACCAACTATATTTGGGATTGTGCTCATAAAGACGATTATATACTCCCCCCAAGATTTTATGCCGAAAGATGGGATAAACATTTTATAATAGTAAAAAATAGTGAGGTAGAACTTGTATTACAGAATACTAGCTATGTTGAAGCCAATTATATTGTATTTGTTGAAGATGACATGCTCGAAGAAAGAAAAGCAAGAATTATGAAAACATACCCTAACATCAAACACTTAAAAACAGTTGAAGCCAGTTATTTGGATTTAATTCTTCATAAAATGAATCCAAATAACAACAAATTTGAAAGGTATCATATTTATAAAATATTAGATACTAATTTGAACGAGTAAAGATTTAGTGTCTTGAAAATTTGAGTTAGATTATATTTTTAACCCCGATAGCTATCGGGACAAATTATTAGATTATATTTGTACTTTAATGAAATTTGCATATCCAGAATTCTTATTTGCTCTTTTCGCTATAGCGATACCCATCATTATTCATTTATTTAATTTCAGAAAATTTAAAAAAATTTACTTTTCGAACGTGAGTTTTTTGCGTGAAGTAAAAAAAGAAAGTCAATCGAAATCAAAACTTAAACACTTACTTATTTTATTTTCTCGGATTTTAGCTATTACCTTTTTAGTATTAGCTTTTGCTCAACCGTTTATTCCTTCGGCAAATTCGAACCAAAACATCAACAACATTATTGGCATTTACATCGACAATTCTTTTAGCATGGAGAATGTCGGTGAAAACGGGAGTCTTTTGGATGAAGCAAAAGCTAAAGCAACGGAACTAATAAATTCTTACCAAAAAACTGACCATTTTGTTATTTGTGATAATAAATTTAGTGCAGGAAGTCAGCGTTTATTGAGCAATGAGGAAGCCATCACAAAAATTGAAAACATTGGAATTACTCCTGAGAGCCGAATGATTTCAACGGTATATTCAAGATTACAAGAAGCGTTGAATAGTAACAGTACGGAGAAAACCAACAAATCTATCGTGATACTTTCCGATTTTCAAAAAACTACGAACGATTTTGCTGAAATAAAAAATGATACGCTTATTCATGCTTTCCTTTTGCCTATTGTTTCAACCAAAAAGAATAATTTATATGTGGACAGTTGTTGGTTCGAAAATCCCACTCACCTCCTACTCCAACAGGAAAAATTGTTGGTTCGAATAAAAAACAATGCTGACCAAGATTTAGAAAACATTCCACTAAAATTATTCATCAACGATAATTTAATTTCACCGGCAAGTTTTTCGGTAAAAGCCAACGACAACAGTATTGTAGAACTCAATTATCAAAACCACACCAAAGGAATTCAAGCTGGAAAAATTGAATTGACTGATGCACCGGTTACTATGGATGATGCTTTTTACTTTTCATATATAATTTCTGAGAGTATCAACATCATGGAAATTGTTGGCGATGATGCCGGGTCAAACATTAAAGCCATTTTTTCTTCCGACAGTTTGTTTTTGTTAACCAGTTCTTCGGTAAACCAAGTGGATTATTCAAAAATAAAACAAAGCAATTTAATCGTGTTGAACAGCTTAAAAGACATTTCTTCGGGCTTGGCTGCTAGTTTAAAAAGTTATGTAGAAAATGGTGGTTCATTAACCATTATCCCATCTAAAGAAATTGATTTTACAAGCTATCAAACTTTTGCGGTACTATTACAAATCAATTCCTTCACTGAACTGGATACTTCTTCTCTAAAAATTAGTGAAGTTAATTACACTCACCCACTTTATTCAACGGTTTTTGAAGGTAAACCTGAAAACAATATTAATTTACCAAAAATAACTAAACACTATAAACAATCGTTAAATGCTACCTCCTTCAAAAATGTATTGCTAAAATTGAAAAATAATGACCCATTTTTAACCGAATACAAGATTAAAAAAGGCACCGTTTACCTCATCAACGGAAGTTTAGACGATGATGCCGGAAATTTTTCTAAACACGCTATTTTTGTTCCAACATTATACAACATGGCATTGTTAAGCCAATTGAATTATCCTTTGTTTTACACCATCGGAAAAAATGATGTGTTGACTTTAAACACGATTGAAAAAGAAGGTTCGTTAAAAATTAAACAAACCGATTTTGAATTAATTCCTAGAATAAAAACTGATGCTGACAACACTTCTATTTTTGTAACAGAGGGAATATCGTTAGCCGGAAATTACTTGTTGGAATCTAATACCTCGAAGTTTGGTTTATCATACAATTACAATCGATTAGAATCGGATTTAAACACGTTTAGTTTAGACGAATTAAAAGATCAAGCTATTAATTATTCCTTAAACAGTTCGATTGTTGACACCAATTCGGCATCTATAAAATCGGCTTTTAACGAGATAAAAAATGGTAAGAAATATTGGAAATTATGTATTATTTTAGCCTTGCTATTTTTGGCTATTGAAATTGCACTAATTAAACTTTTTAAATAAAAAAGATTTAAACCACATAGTAACATAGAAAATAACAAATGCAAAAGGAAAGGGATAGAAAATAAATTTTTAAACCATAGTATTCTATGTGAAAAGCTAGGCTTCTATCTTCTTCTTTAATACATCAACAAACCTATGTGTCTATGTGGTAAAATAAAAAATGACGAAATATGAATGCTCTAATTAAATCGGCAACAATAATCAACGAAAACTCTACTTTTAATGGTAAAACGGTTGATATATTGATAGAAAAAGGAATTATTAAAAAAATAGCAACTTCTATAAAAAATTCCGAGAATTTTCAAGAAATAAAGGCGAAGTATTTACACGTTTCTATTGGTTGGTTCGATTTTAGAGCAAATTTCTGCGACCCAGGTTTTGAATACAAAGAAGATTTAAACAGCGGACTAAAAGCTGCTGCCAAAGGTGGTTTTACGGGAGTTTTGGTTATGCCATCAACATATCCGGTTATAGATACCAAATCTGGAATTGAATACATCATTAACAAAACAAAAAACAACATTGTAAATGCTTATCCTGCCGGAGCTTTGTCGGTAAAATGCGAAGGAAACGAAATGGCTGAAATGTACGACATGCACTCGGCAGGAGCTCTGGCATTTACCGACAATAAAAAATCGCTGAACAACCCGGGATTATTAACCAGAGCATTGTTATACAACCAAAGTTTTAATGGTTTAGTTATGGATTTTCCGAACGATAAAAGTTTGTTTAACAACGGACAAATAAACGAAGGCATTACCAGCACCCGTTTGGGATTAAAAGGAATTCCTGCCATAGCCGAAGAATTGATGGTTATCCGTGATTTGTTTTTGGCGGAATATTGCAACGCTGCCATACATTTAACCAACATTACCACCAAAAAATCAGTTCAACTGATAAAAGAAGCCAAAGCCAAAGGACTAAAAGTTACTGCCGACACCAACTCTTACCACTTGCTTTTAGACGAAACCGAATTGGAGACTTTCGACAGCAACCTAAAAGTTTTACCTCCGTTACGCACCAAAGAAGACATTAAAGCTTTGATAAAAGGAATAAAAGAAGGCGTGATTGATGTCATTTGCTCCGACCACACTCCACAAGACATCGAAAACAAACAATGTGAATTTGATCACGCAAAATTTGGCATGATAAACCTTCAAACTTCTTTTTCGGCTATGAACACGGCTTTAAATGGAAAAGTTACTTTAGCAGAAATAATTTCTACAATTACCACCAACCCACGAAATATTTTAAAACTAGATGTTCCAAAACTAGAAGTGGGCGAAATGGCAAATCTTACCTTGTTTAGCCCAACCACAACAACCACTTTTGAAACTACCGATTTGGTTTCCAAATCGAAAAATACTCCGCTGGTTGGCAAAAAACTAATGGGTAAAGTTTATGGTGTTGTAAATCAAAACAAATTGGAAATGTTTTGATTTTTGCACAAAACAATGCAAAAAACGACCGTTAAAAAAATAAATAGATACATCGGTTTTTTGCCCCAAATTATAGTTTACCTTTATAGTTGAATTGTAAACTTTGGGTTATGAAAAAACTTTTACTCTCTTTTTTAATTTGCTCTTCACTTTTAAATTTTGCTCAAGATTGGAATCCTTTTCGTTTGGGGCAGAAGAGTTATTTTATGCATGATAACATACAAGGCTTTTATAGTACTGACACTTTGATGAACGAGTTTTGTGTTGACAGTTTACGAGATTATGGAAGTTCGCAAACCATGTATTTCAATTTTACAACTCCAAATATTGGGAATTGTTATAGTACAATAATAAGCAGCAATTTTAATTTTTTATACTATTTCCATGATAATGAAAGACCTGATTCCATTACTGTATCAAATAGCGAATACACCTTTTATTTTTACGATTACTATCTAACATTTCAAAACACTTTTGTTTTCAAACCTTTAATTCAAAAGGATAGTTCCTGGATTTTCACTTACAATGGAAATGGATTTAATCAGCTAAAAATTACGTGTGATAGTATTTTTTATGATACTTTTTTCGGAACAATTTCAGATTCTATAAAAATTTTCTCTGTACAAGCTTTAAACAATGGAATACCTGTTTCTGATGTGATTAATCAAGATAAATATTTCCTGTCAAAAAACCATGGTTTTAAATCTTTTAAGAATTTTCCATTGATGGGAATTAAAAACAATACCGAACAAGAAGGATTTAGCCCACCCGTTTTTGAAGATTACTATCATTTAAACATTGGTGATGTGATAATTTGGGAAGAAAAATTTAGTGCTCCCCCTTATCCTGGTAATCCTCCAAGTTATATAAAATATTATAAAGACTCTATAACTAGTGTTTATAATAACTTCGATACCATTTCTTATGGTATTTTTAGAACAAAAAATGATTTAACAACTTATAATACTGGAAGTACTCGGTATAGAATTATTGATGATGTAGTTTTTTCGGTAGGCACCTCGACCTTAGCTCCAAAAATATTAATGCCAAATTTTGGCAATATTGATTTAGATGAAGTGTCCCCTTATTACATTAATAACGGTGTCGTTCATAAAAGCAAGATAAATGAATTCAAATATCTAGACCCTTATGGCAATAACTGTACACCAACAATGATAATGGACTATGGAAGTTGGGAAAACTTTAACACTAAATATGGTGTTTATCAATATGGTAATGCTTATATGGATCAATCAACTCAATGGAATATTATCGGCTCAACCATTAATGGAATTCAAGAAGGAGTTTTGTGGTCAACTTTAGTAACAGGTATTGATAACTTTGAAAACACCAGCAAGGTTAAAATCTATCCCAACCCAAGCCAATCGGGAAATTTTATTTTAGAAAGTGAATATGTTGATTTTATAGAATTAGTATGCATTGATGGTAAAACAGTGTTTACACAAATCATTAATCAACCCAAAACCGAACTAAAAACTGGTTTACCAAAAGGGTTGTATTTTGTAAAAATCACTTTTGAAAACAAAAAACAATCCGTACAAAAACTGATTGTTACGGATTAAAATAAACTTTATGAAAAAACTTTTACTCTCTTTGTTGCTTTGCTCTTCACTTTTAAGTTTTGCACAAGATTGGCAGCCTTTTCCTTTGGGGCAAACTAGTTTCTTTGAAACAAACGAAATTACATTTAATGGCTCTGATACTAATATTGTAGTATTACACTATGATACTTTATTCGACCGTGGAAATTTTCAAACCATGTTTTTTAGTTATAATGATGAAAATTTTGGTAATTGTTACAGTAATGTATATTTCAATCCCAATCAAGGACCTTTTTCACAAACTAACTATTACCTAAATCGTGTAAGACCAGATACTATAACCATCAACAACGATTCTATTTTTTTCTTCTTTGCCAATAACTCAATGTTATTTTTACCAAAAAGCACTGTTGGAGAATCTTGGTATTCAACAATTTATATAAGTGCAACCATTAACAAACTTCAGTTTACGTGCGACAGCGTGTATTTCGACACAGTTGTTGGAAATATTACCGATTCATTAAAAATAATTTCCATCAAAGCATTTGATAACACCACACCAGTTACATCAGTATTTGACAATCAAAAAATTATTCTTTCAAAAAACTTTGGGTATCAACAAATGGTTGTTTTTAATGGAGAATTTCAGTCACCATTAATTCTAAATGGGTTAGAAAATAATTCAACACAAGAAGGTTTTTATTACCCTGATTTTACTGATTATTTTCATCTCAATGTCGGTGATATTGTTATTTGGAGGGAAGATTTTCAAGGAGATATAATGAATCCTAATTATACCAAATTCTACAAAGACTCTATCACAACATCTTTTCTTTCTACAGATTCTGTTTATTACAATATTAAACGAGAACAAACTAATGGTTCTACTTCGATATTTAATAACAAATATTTGAGAAGAGATTTTGAATGGTTAAACAAACCAACCTCTATTTTTGTTGATGCTTCAATCTATTCATTTAGTGGTTATATGGATTTATGGGATAGTTATCCGATTTTTCGTTCAACAAATAATATTATCAATAGAGAAGTAGATTATTTGGGCTTTCAGCTTGATACAACTACTTGTGGAATTGGCCAAATAACAGATACGGAAATTGCTCTCCAATATAACACCAAGTTTGGGTTTTCCCATTCTCTTGATGCCGGTTGGTTTATGACTTCATGGGATATCATCGGCTCAACCATCAACGGAATACAAGAAGGAGTTTTGTGGTCAACTTTAGTTACAGGTATTAATAATTTTGAAAACAATCCAAACATTAAAATCTACCCCAACCCAAGCCAATCTGGAAATTTTGTTTTAGAAAGTGAGTTAGTAAAATCTATTGAATTGGTGAGTATTGATGGTAAAACAGTGTTTACACAAATCATTAATCAACCCAAAACCAAAATAAAAACTAGTTTACCAAAAGGGTTGTATTTTGTAAAAATCACTTTTGAAAACAAACAACAAGTAACGCAAAAATTGATTGTTTCGGAATAGTGTTGGAAAGACTGAAGACTATGAACTGACCCTGATAGCTATCGGAAGTCAACTAACTAAAACAACTTCGTCTGATTTTCATCTACCACAGGTCGTGGTATTAGTTTTTGAGCTTTATCTGCTTGCAACAGCAACTCAAATAATTTAACGGTAGCCAAAGCATCACCCGAAGCTCGGTGTCGGTCTTCAACCGTAATTCCAAGCTCATCACACAATTTACCTAAACTATACGAAGCTTTTCCAGGCAATAATACTCTGCTCAATTTAACAGTACATAACTTCGATCGTTTGTAGTTAAATCCTAGCGAACGAAACTCAGCACGAACAAATTCATAATCGAAATCGACATTATGAGCAATAAAAATACAACCTCGGGTAATGTTTACAATTCGTTTAGCAACTTCATGAAATTTTGGAGCTGTAGAAACCATTTCATCGTTAATACCGGTAAGTTTCTTCACATACCAATCAATCTTCATTCCCGGATTAATTAACGTAACAAATTCATCAACAACTTTATTCCCATCATGTTTGTAAATGGCAATTTCAGTTATTTTACCATTTTTATGGTTTCCTCCTGATGTTTCGATATCGATAATGGCGTACACTTTGACAAAGGTAATTATTTTGAGGTGAATATAAATTTTAAACACATAGACACATAGTTTATTTTAAAGAAAAAAGACTACATAAATCAAACATAGTTCTCCGATATATCGGAGAAAAAACTTTTGTTAAACTATAAACATGAGCTTTAGAAACAAACAAAAACCTATGTTTCTATGTGGTAAAAAAATATGTATTTGATTAATTGGTTTCTATTTTTATAAAAACCTGTCTTTACAACCTATTTCTTGAGGCAACTCACAAACCGATTTTCCAAACCAACGGTAACGGTTTTTTGCCACCACATCATAAACTGCATCTCTAACAAATGTTGGAATTATTTTAAAACCAGCCATCATAAACCATCCTCCACTTAAGTTTTTTGCTATTTCTAAAGCAGCCTGAGACTTGATAAAAACATGGTCATTTTTAATCAAAACAATCGAATCTATTGTAGCGGGTATTTGATGTTGTAATTTTAGCTTATTTCCTGTTTCGGAATTTAAAGAGGCGAACTTAAACACCTTCTGTTTATCTCTTTTCAACACAAAATTTACCCAGTAATTACAAAAATTACATTCACCATCAAAAAGTATGATATTGTTTTGGTTTAACATTTTTTCAAAAGTAAGAACGACTTTCCAACTTTATGCACTTTTAACTTTCTAACTTCAATCAACAAGCTTACATTTGCAAAAAAATATTACTATGGAATTAGGACTTCGAGAAAACCGAAAAACTGCCGAAATTAGAGATGCTGTAAGAGAAACTCATTTGAAGGTTTCTGACTTTATTTATCCCTTGTTTATTGAAGAAGGAACAAACATCAAAAAAGAAATTGTTTCGATGCCGGGCATTTTTCGTTATTCTATAGACCAGATTGATGCTGAATTACAAGAAGTGGTTGATTTAGGCATAAAATCGGTTATTCTTTTTGGAATTCCTTTACACAAAGATGCTGAAGGTTCTGAAAGTTGGAACGAAAAAGGAGTTATTCAAGTAGCCATTCGTTACATAAAAAAGAATTTCCCAACTCTTCAAGTAATTGCTGATGTTTGCTTTTGCGAATATACTAGTCATGGGCATTGCGGTGTGTTGTGCGGTCATGATGTTGACAATACCTTAACCTTAATCAACACCCGAAAACAAGTATTGGCTCAGGCAAAAGCCGGAGTTGATATGGTTGCTCCTTCTGGCATGATGGATTTTGTGGTGCGTGAAATCAGAGATGAACTGGACAAAAATGGATTTCAACATATTCCAGTAATGGGATACTCAGTAAAATACTCATCGTCTTATTATGGTCCGTTTAGAGATGCTGCCGATTCTGCCCCAAGTTTTGGAGATAGAAGAACGTATCAAATGGATTCTGCAAACAGATTGGAAGCCATAAAAGAAGCTCAAGCGGATGTAGATGAAGGTGCTGCCATTTTAATGGTAAAACCTGCTTTGGCCTATTTGGATGTGATTAGAGAAGTAAAAAATAAATTCAACTTACCATTAGCCGCTTATAATGTGAGTGGTGAATATGCTATGATAAAAGCTGCCGGCAAAAACGGCTGGATTGACGAAACCAAAGTAATGATGGAAACCTTACTTTCTATAAAAAGAGCTGGTGCAGATATTATTATTACTTATTTTGCTAAAGATGCAGCGAAACAATTGAAAATAAACAAATAACGTCATTGCGAGCGGAACGCAGTGGAGCAAAGCAATCTGCCTGAAGGACAGATTGCTTCAGCTCCCACGCTCAATTCCAACGCTTAGGCTTCGCAATGACGAAAAGAATAAAAAGATGAATAACACAAAATCACAAGAATTATACAACAAAGGACTAAAACACATGGTTGGAGCGGTAAATTCTCCTGTTCGTGCATTTAAATCGGTTGGCGGAAACCCTTTGTTTATGGCACGAGCACACGGCTCAAAAATTTACGATGTTGACGGTAATGAATACATTGATTTGGTACTTTCTTATGGACCTATGATTATAGGTCATGGCAACAACAAAGTTATTGAAGCCGTTCAACGACAAGTTTGTACCGGTTTTAGTTTTGGTGCAAGTACCGAAAATGAAATTATTTTGGCCCAAATGGTTTGCGAAGCTTTTCCTGGAATGGATAAAGTTCGTTTTGTAAACTCAGGCACCGAAGCTATTTTAAGTGCTATTCGATTGGCGAGAGCTTTTACCAATAAAAACCACATCATAAAATTTGCCGGTTGTTACCACGGTCATTCCGATGCACTTTTAGTTGCTGCAGGTTCTGGCTTGGTTACTTACAGTTTACCTGGAAGTGCTGGTGTACCAAACGACGCAGTTAAAAACACCTTAATTGCTGAGTACAATAATATTGATTCGGTAAAGAAACATATTGCTGAATGTAATGACATTGCAGCAGTTTTTATTGAACCTATTGCGGGTAACATGGGGGTTGTTTTACCAACCGATGCTTTTATTAAAGAACTAAGAAAAATCACCAAAGATGCAGGTATTTTATTGGTGGTGGATGAAGTAATGACTGGATTCCGTTCGAAGTTTGGTGGCGCTCAGGAATTGTTAGAAATTGAAGGAGACATTACCTGTTTAGGGAAAGTGATTGGTGGTGGTTTTCCGGTTGGGGCTTATGGTGCCAGAAATGAAATAATGAATCGAGTTTCTCCTTTGGGTGATGTTTATCAGGCTGGAACTTTATCAGGAAATCCTGTGGCTATGGTTGCCGGAATTTCTACGTTAACCGAATTAAAAGCTCAAAATCCTTACGATAAATTTAATAAACAAGCTGAAATTCTGGAAAAAGCATTGCTCAATGCAGCAGCCGAAAATGAAATTGAATTAACAGTAAATAGATTTGGTTCGATGTTTAATCCATTTTTCTCAAGTAAGAAAATCACCAATTTTACCGAAGCACAAGAATGCAATACCGAACAGTTTACCAAGTTCTTCTGGGGTTTGATTGAAAACGGCATTTACATTCCGCCAAGTCAGTTTGAAGCATGGTTTTTATGTTCTGTGATTTCTGACGAGGATATGAAACGATTAATAAAAGGAATTAATAATGCAATGAAAAAAATTAATAATTAATCACGCTGTAGAGACGGACGATTGTCCTTCTGAAAAAAAAAACAGAGAGACGGATAATCATCCGTCTCTACAAAAAATAAAAAACAATGACAAAATTCAACGATAGTTTCTTAAGAGCTTGTAGAATGCAAGAAACAGAATATACTCCACTTTGGTTGGCCCGACAAGCCGGTCGTTACCAAAAAGAGTACATGAAAATAAAAGAAAAGTACAGTATTATTGAAATCAGTACCATTCCTGAAGTAAGTGCAGAGGTTACAATGCTTCCTATCAATCAATTTGAATTGGATTCTGCCATTATTTTTTCTGATATTTTGATTCCACTTGGACCGATGGGAATTAGCTTTGAGTACAAAAAAGGCTACGGACCTTTAATTCACAACCCTATAACTACAGTTTCGGATGTAGAAAAACTGAAAGTGGTTGACCCTGCAACCGAAATGTGGTATACCGGTAAAGCATTAACCATTCTTAAAGGAGAATTGAATGTGCCTTGTATTGGTTTTGTTGGTGCTCCATTTACGTTAGCAAGCTACATGATTGAAGGCGGTCCATCGAAGAACTACGAAAAAATGAAAGCTTTTATGTACAACGAGCCTAAAGCTTGGCATTTGTTAATGGATAAATTGGCAACGGTTATGGCTAACTACCTCAACTTTCAAATTGAGAGCGGTGCTATGGTGGTACAAATATTCGACAGTTGGGTTGGTGCTTTAGACATCGACGATTACAACGAATACGTTTATACTCACGTTGAGAAAATGATTCATATTATTCGTGAAAAACATCCCACAATTCCAATTATTTCTATGGGGGTAAATTCATCGCATTTAATACCGAGTTTAATAAAAGCCAAACCGGATGTAATTGCCATCGATTGGAAAACCGATTTGGCAAAAGTATGGAAAGACATGGACTACAAATTTGCTGTTCAAGGAAATTTAGACCCAACCGCTTTGTTTGCAGATTGGAGTATCATTGAAGCTAAAACTAAAAAATTATTAGATTCGGTAAAAGGAAAACCAGGGCACATTTTTAATTTAGGACACGGAATTTTACCCGGTACTCCAGTCGAAAACGTAAAACAACTTTGTAAGTTTGTTCATGAATATACAAGGAAGTAGATTTTGAGTGTAACAATAAATAATCATTATAATCCATGCTTTTGGACAGCATTTTGGAACACTTCATATTTAAATCAAAAAAGAGCCAATAAAAAGCCAAACAAAAAACCTAGAGAACAAGAAATATATTCTTTAAACCTTAAGAGTGGAAAGTTACTTCCAAGTAAAACTCAAAACGTTTTCTATCAAAAAAAAGCAAATTTAGCTTCTATTAACCAAAAAGAAGGACTAGATTATTGTAAAAGGACTTCTACTGAGATGTATGACAATATTAAATCATATTATGAAGAACATCCTGAGTCTTCTTATTTTATTGATTTTGAAAACCATTTTACAGCATACGAAAACCTTTATAAAGATCACCTAGAAAATGTTATTACAAAACAAAAAATAGAAACTATTGAAGAAAAGACTATTCTATCTTTTTTCATATTGATTCAAATTATAAGGAATCACAACCACCTTAAAATGGCTAAAAATTACTTTTCGATAAACAACCAAGCTTATTTTGAAGTTCTATTAGATATGAGACATACCTTAAGTAATTCTGATAGATTAATGAATTTGATTTCACCTTTTGTCTCATCTGCTTGGAAGTTATATAAAGTAAATAATGAAAAATTCCCATTATCAGACAACCCTGTATTAATAAGACCTTTTCACATCCTTTTACCTCTTGCTCCTGATTTACTTCTTGAAATCAATCTTAAAAGAAAAGTTCCCGATAATAAAATCTGTTCCCTACGTAAAGGTATTTCTTTTTTTTTATACAAAGAGTTCAAGAAAAGAACTATAAAAAATTCATCAATTGAGATTGTTTTTGGAAATAGGGATTTACTTGAAAAATGGCAAAAGTCAAAACTATTTAAGAAACATCAAGAGCACATAATTAATTCAGATGTAATTGATTGACAACAAAAATTTCTGCATCCTACTCTGGATAAATTTAATTTATACGTTTCACAAAAAGACATTCCCAATGTTCATAACTCCACAATAATTTTTTTTGGACATTAAGCCAAAGAAAATTTACATTTGCATTGCAACTAACAACCTAATATACAATGAACTTTACAAAATTTTTGGTGCTGTTTTCAGCCCTATTTTTATTTTCTTTTTGCCCTGAAAAGCAAGCTTATCAAGTATTTGATGATTTAGGAAAAAAATCGAGCTACAAAAAGATTTTGAAAAAAGCCGAAGAAGCTGATATTATTTTGTTTGGCGAATTACACAACAACCCTATTATACACTGGTTGCAATACGAATTAACCAAAGATATTTTTGAACAAGTAAACGAAAATATTGTTTTAGGTGCAGAAATGTTTGAAGCTGATAATCAATTGATTATTAATGAATATTTAGGAGGACATTACAATTACGATATCTTTAAAAAAGAAGCAAAAATTTGGCCAAACAACACTACCGACTACCAACCCTTGTTAGATTTTGCTGTTTCGAATCAGCTCTCTTTTATTGCTACTAATGTTCCTCGTAGGTATGCAAACATGGTTTATAAAGAAGGTTTTAAAGCTTTTAACAACTTAACCGATGAGGCTAAGAAATTTATGGTTCCCATACCATTTTTGTACGACGAAAAATTACCCGGTTATGTAGAAATGAAAAAAATGGCTCAAGGTCATGGTGGTGATAATTTACCAAAATCGCAGGCACTAAAAGATGCTACCATGGCTCATTTTATCTTAAAAAATTGGACTAAAGGAAGAATATTTATCCATTTTAATGGAGCTTACCATTCCAACAACTTTGAAGGAATTATGTGGTATTTAAAACGTGCCAATCCTGATTTAAAAATACTTACCATAAGTAGCGTAGAACAGTCAAAAATTGATTCGTTAGCCGAAGAAAACAAAAGCATCGCACATTTTATTATTGCTACACCTGAGTCGATGACTAAGACGCACTAACCCCACTCGTATTACTGGGATAATTACCCCAACTTTCCTTTTAACTCTTCTTCCAACAACTGATTTTCTTCCCACTCGTTCATGGCTTTTTCTAAAGCTACTTTGGCATGGTTATATTGAACCAACAAATCATCAGAATAGGTACCGGTATTCATTAATTTAATACTCAAATCTTCAAGGCTATTTTCAAGATTCTCAATTTCCTTTTCCAAGTTATTGATTTTATTTTGAACACGTTTGATGTCTTTTTCCAGTTGTTTTTTCTCTTCAAAACTTAATTTGTTATCGGAAACCGATTTTTCAACTTTGGTAATAACTTTATCTTTTTGCTCAAACTCTCTAATGCTATCTACTTTTTTAGATTTTAAGAAATCATAAACTCCACCTAAGAATTGTTTTACTTTCCCTTCCTTAAATTCATACATTTCTTCCACCAATCCATCTAAAAAATCCCTGTCGTGAGAAATTACTACTAACGTTCCATCGTATCTTTTCAACGCATTTTTTAACACTTCTTTCGAACGGATGTCCAAGTGATTGGTCGGCTCATCCAACACCAATAAATTTACAGGTTCTAACATCAATTTACACAACGCCACCCTTGCCCGTTCGCCGCCCGAAAGCACTTTAATTTTTTTGTCGGCTTCTTCGCCACCAAACATAAATGCTCCTAATAAATTCCGTACTTGTTTACGAATTTCGCCATGAGCACATTTATCAATTGCTTCAAAAACAGTCAATTCTTTATCCAATTCTTCTGCCTGATTTTGGGCAAAATAAGATAACTTCACATTATGTCCGATTTTTAACTCGCCTTCGTGCTCTAGTTCACCCACAATTATTTTGGTCATCGTGGTTTTACCCTCGCCATTTTTACCAACAAACGCAATTTTTTTACCCGATTCGATAAAAAAATTGGCATCGTTAAAAACCATTTTATCTCCAAACGATTTTCCAACACCATTTGCCTCAACAACTACTTTACCCGAGCGTGGTGCCGGAGGAAAATAAAACCGCATCGATGCCGTATCTTCTTCGTCAATTTCAATCCTATCTATTTTGTCGAGCTGTTTTATTCTACTTTGTACTTGTACTGCTTTAGTTGCTTTTGAGCGAAAACGTTCAATAAACTTTTCGGTGTCGGCAATTTGCTTTTGTTGATTGGTAAAAGCTGCCAATTGTTGCTCTCTACGCTCCTGACGTTGTTCTAAATATTTAGAATAATAGGTTTTGTAATCGTATATTTTTCCTAGTGATATTTCTATGGTTCTTGTCGTAACATGATCCAAAAATGCTTTATCGTGCGAAATCAACACCACCGCACCAGAATAAACTTTTAAAAAATCTTCTAACCACTGTATCGATTCAATATCCAAGTGATTGGTAGGCTCATCGAGCAACAACAAATCGGATTTTGTCAATAAAATTTTAGCCAACTCAATTCGCATTCTCCATCCACCACTAAATTCGTCGGTTTGACGGACAAAATCTTTTGGTGTAAAACCCAACCCTTTTAAAATGGTTTCTACATCGGCATCCACCGTAAATCCACCAATCATTGATAAACGTTGATTGTATTCGTTTAAATGATTTAACAAATCCATGTATTCGTCCGAATGATAATCCGTCCTTGTTTCTAACTGATGATTGATGTTGTCGATTTTAGCATTAATTTGATTTACTTCTTTAAATACGGATTTGGTTTCCTCCAACACCGTTTTACCATGACCAAAATCCATGTCCTGAGGTAAATAACCAAAAGTAAAATCGACTGGATACGACACATTTCCTCCATCTGGCTGATTTTCTCCGGCAATAATCTTTAGCATGGTAGATTTTCCTGCTCCGTTTTTACCCACCAAACCAATCCTGTCCTGCTTATTAATTAAAAAAGATACCTTATTAAATAAGTACCGTTCACCAAAATTTACCGTTAATTCATTAATTCCTACCATGCCGCGAAATTAGTGAAAAGTTAGTTGATTTAAAATGGTTTTACTGCGATGATTGTCTAACTTTGCTATTATTAGAAATAACACATTAATTATGTCTAACACAATTTCTAGTGTTCTCCGTTTAAAATGTCCAAAATGCCGACAAGGAGATTTATTTTGCAATAAAAAGACCTACCAATACAAAGGTTTTTTTGACATGCCAAAAAAATGCCCAAAATGCGGACAAGATTTTCAAATTGAAACCGGCTTTTATTATGGGGCAATGTATGTGAGTTATGCTATAACCATTGCTTTAATTGTTGCAGTATTTACTGCATTAGTCGTTTTTAATCTATTTTCTATTGAACTTTTCTTATTATTGGATTTTATTGTCCTTTTAGTTGCCTTACCTTATGTTTTTAAAGTGTCAAGGTCTATATGGATTGCTTTAATGATAAAATACGACCCAAAAGCCATTGAAAAATATGAGCGTAAGACATAACATTACTGTTCCTAAAACTGCTAACTATTATACTATTGGTAATGTTAAAACCGCCAAAACCATTTGGATTGTTTTACATGGTTATGGGTATTTAGCCGAGTTTTTTATCAAAAAATTTGAACCTATTGTCAATAACGAAACCTGTATTATTGCCCCGGAAGCCCTATCGAAGTTTTATCTTAATGGGGTTGGCGTTGATGGAAGAGTTGGTGCAAGTTGGATGACCAAACATCAACGGGAAGATGAAATTATTGATTACACCAATTATCTCCAATTGTTATTTGAAACAGTAATTTTTGAAAATATCAATAAAAATACTAAAGTTAACATTGTTGGTTTTTCGCAAGGTGGAGCGACAGCCTGTCGATGGTTTGCAACAAAAAAAATATATTGTACCAATTTAATTTTGTGGGCAAGTGTTTTTCCAGAAGACGTCGATTTTAATGCTATTCAAAAAACTACAAAAGTGTTTTTAGTTTACGGTACAAAAGATGAATTTTTAACCGAAGAAAGAGTTGCTTCCGTTAAAAAGCAATTAGCAAATAGTACCGTCGATTGTAAAATTATTACGTTCGATGGATCCCATGATATTCCAAAGGAAGTATTGGTTAGGGAAGCGAAGTTGAATGAGTGGGGGTAGGTTGACAGTTATCAGTTATCAGTTCACAAATCCAAAATCGTAAATCCAAAATCTACAATCAACAATTTCTAATTTCTATAATATTTTTCACAATCTCCTTATTATCAAGCTCATTCATACAATTAAAATGTTTTTTTGGGCATTTATCATAGCCTATTTTTGAGCAAGGTCTGCAACTCAGCTCATTGTTCTCAATAATGACGAATTTTTCAGGGTTTTTCGGGTAGTACGGGTACATGCCGAATGCTGGAATGGTATTGCCCCAAACCGAAACGATAGAAACACCCAACGCAGCACCAATGTGCATTAAACCTGTATCGTGAGTTAGTAAAACCTTACTCTGTTGAACCAATGATGCCGACTGATTCAAATTGTATTTTCCACAACCAATGTAAACCAAATCTCCAACCGATTTTTTAATTTTTTCAGCTTCTTCAACATCCTCTTTTCCTCCCAATAATACTACCGGCAAATTCAATTGTTGAAGAATTTTGCACATTTTTTCGATGGGTAATCGTTTAGTGTTGTGTTGTGCCCCAATAGCAAAACTTACATATCCGTTTTGATGAGTTACAGGTAATTTTCTTAAATCAATCACATCATTTTCAGGAATGTAGTACTCCAACCCTAAGCCGTCATTTTTAATCCCTAGTGATTTTACAGCATTCAAATAACGTTCAACAATATGAATTTTTGGTAACTTATTTATTTTAAAAGTAGTAAGTAACCACTTTTGGTAATTCAATTTTTCGAAAGCAAACGACAACACTTTTAATTTTCTAATCACTCGTTTCGAACGTAAATTCTTGTGTAAATCAATGATGTAATCGTATTGCTCAAGTTTTAAATCTTCAACAATTTCGTTGGTTGATTTTTCAATGCCATACACTTTAACAATTCTTGGGTTTGAACTTAAAATACTTTTGTATTGATTTTTGGTTAAAAAATGAATTTCCACATCGCCATCTAATTGTTGATGTAAACACCTGACAACAGGCGTTGTAAGTACAATATCACCTATTGAACTAAACCGAATAATTAATATTTTAACTTTTTCTTGCATTAAAAAAACAAAGATAGTGATATAAACCAATTGGCTAACAATCTACTTTTTATTACTTTTACCTTTTGACTTTAAATGACTAACAAAGAATGAAAGGATTAATCGAAGATTTTACAAGCCATTTAGCCAAATCTATTGAGATTTGTAATAAAACTGTGCTAAAACCTTGCAACAAAAAAATTGAATCGGTATTAATATGCGGATTAGGAGGTTCAGGTATTGGAGGAACAGTTGTTTCACAAATTGTTGCAAATGATGCAAAAACCCCTATTACTATCAATAAAGATTATAAAATTCCGGCATTTGTAAACCAAAACACCTTGGTGATTTGTAGCTCTTATTCAGGAAATACTGAAGAAACATTGGAAATGTTAGCTTTAGCCGAAGCAAAAGGTGCTGAAATTGCCTGTGTTACATCTGGCGGAAAATTAGAAGAAACAGCTAAAACAAAAAATTATAATTTGATTACTATTCCTAGTGGTCATCCACCACGAGCGGCCTTTGGTTTAGCTTTTCCTACACTTTTTGCTTTTCTAAATCATTACAAAGTAACTAGCGTAAATTATTTTGCTCAATTTGCTACAAGTATTACTAACATTAATGCCGACGAACAAAATATGATTACAGAAGCTAAAAAAATTACCGAAAAATTATACAAAAAAATCCCTGTAATCTATTCCGATGCTTGGTTTGAAGGAGTAAGCATACGTTTCCGTCAGCAAGTTAATGAAAACGCAAAAATGTTGTGCTGGCATCATGTTATTCCAGAAATGAACCACAACGAGTTAGTGGGTTGGACAGAGAAAAATGACAACCTTGCAGTAATTATTTTTAGAAACTCTGATGATTATTTCCGTACCCAAAAACGAATGGAAATAAACAAATCGATCATTGAAAAATATACCTCTACTATTGTTGAAGCTTATTCAAAAGGAACTTCAAGATTAGAACAATCACTTTATTTGATTCACTTGGGTGACTGGATTTCTTATTTTCTTGCGGAAAAAAATGGTGTTGACGTAACAGAGGTGAATGTAATTACACACTTAAAAAACGAGTTGTCAAAAATATAATGCCGGAAGTATATTTTCAGGATTTAGGATTAATCGATTACAAAGAGGCTTGGGATTATCAAGAAGAGCTTTTTAAAGCCAATGTTGATGCTAAAATTGAAAACCGAAGAGCTGACAAAACAGTAATTCCAACCAAAAATTATTTAATTTTTTGCGAACATCCACACGTTTACACGCTTGGTAAAAGTGGCGATGAAACCCACTTGCTTTTGTCGGAAGCCATGCTCCAGCAAAAAGGAGCAACTTACTACAAAATAAACAGAGGTGGTGATATTACCTATCACGGTCCCGGACAAATTGTAGGTTATCCCATTTTAGATTTAGATTTTTTTTTTACCGACATACACAAATACCTTCGTTTTTTGGAAGAAATAATTATTTTAACCTTAGCCGAATATGGTATTGAAGCTGCAAGATATGAAGGTTACACCGGTGTTTGGTTAGATGCCGATAAACCACTTAAAGCACGTAAAATTTGTGCCATGGGTGTTCGTTGCAGTCGTTGGGTAACCATGCATGGTTTTGCTTTTAACATCAATACCCATTTAGATTACTTCAACAACATTGTACCTTGTGGAATAACCGACAAACAAGTAACTTCGTTACAAAAAGAACTTAATCGTGAAGTTGACGTAAACGAGGTAAAAGAAAAATTAAAAAAACATTTTTGCCAACTATTTGATGCAACGTTTGTTAAACAATAATCGTTTAACCTTTATACCTAAAACTATAACATGAAAACCCTAAAAAAAATCATTGTCGGCTTCGTTTTATTTTTAGCTTTAGCCTCTGCTTTAGCTTTTTTAACGGGTAACCAACATTTGTTTAAAGCCGTTGCCACCACTTATTTGGTTGGGAAAACTGGGCCAAGTATTGACGAGTATGATATTTTTGAAAACAGAACCGTTGAAGTTGGCGACCCTCAACCATGGCTGATTAGCAAAAATTATAACAAAAAAAACAACGAAAAGTTACACCAAGAAATTGAAGCCTTAAAACCGGCAGCTTTTTTAATTGCAAAAAACGATTCTTTAATTTATGAAGAATATTGGGACGCATACAGCGAAAACTCCCTAACCAATTCGTTTTCGATGGCAAAAAGTTATATCGGAATGTTGATTGGCATTGCTTTAGATGAAGGTAAAATAAACAGTATCGACGATCCGGTTGCCAATTACTTACCACAATATGCCAACCATCCTGAATTAACTATTCAACATTTATTAACCATGAGTTCAGGAATCAACTTCGACGAAAGTTACGAAAACCCTTTAGGTCACATGGCAAAAGCGTATTACGGCAAAGACATCGAAAAATTAAATGAAAAATACACCGTTACCGAAACTCCCGGCGAAATTTTCAGGTATTTAGGTGGTAACACCATCATCCTTTCTTTTATTTTAGAAAAAGTTACCGGGCAAACCATTTCGCAATACATGAGCGAAAAAGTGTGGCAACGAATTGGTGCTGTTAACCCTGCTTTGTGGAACCTCGACCACAAAGATGGTAAAGAAAAAGCCTATTGTTGCTTTTACTCTAATGCTCGCGATTTTGCCCGAATTGGTAAACTTTACCTCAACAAAGGTTTGTGGAACGACCAACGAGTGATTTCTGAAGATTATGTAACAGAAAGTACGTGCCCTGCTTATTATTTAAAAGATGGCAAAGGCAATTTGGTAGATTATTATGGTTTTCACATTTGGACTACCTATTACAAAGACTTGGATATTTTCTTTTTTAGAGGCATTAAAGGGCAATACACCATTGTGATACCCGAAAAAAATCTAGTAATTGTTCGTTTAGGAAAACAACGCTCAAAAGAGTTTGTAAACAACAACCCAAGCGACCTCTATACTTATATTGATTTTGCTTTGGAGCAGTAAATAAATTTACTCGTTAATTTTTTCCCAAAGCAAATCTTTCAATTCCATCAAACCTTGTTCGGCTACTGATGAAATAAACAAGTATGGGATTTTTGGCAAGTCTTTTTCAATTTCAGCTTTTAGTTCATCATCCAATAAATCGGATTTAGAAATAGCTAATATTCTATTTTTATCTAATAATTCCGGATTAAACTGGGTTATTTCATTAAGCAAGGTTTGGTATTCCTTATTAATATCATCGCTATCGGCAGCAATCATAAAAAGCAACACAGCATTACGCTCAATGTGTCTCAAAAATCGAATTCCTAAACCTTTACCTTCGTGAGCACCTTCAATAATACCGGGAATATCAGCCATTACAAACGAACGGTAATCGCGATACGGAACCATACCCAAATTTGGAACAATGGTAGTAAACGGATAATCGGCAATTTCTGGTTTTGCAGCCGATATAACCGAAAGTAAAGTTGATTTACCGGCATTTGGAAATCCAACCAAACCAACATCAGCCAACACTTTAAGTTCTAAAACTCTCCAACCTTCTTCACTATCGCCACCAGGTTGAGCGTACATAGGAGCTTGGTTGGTTGCCGATTTAAAATGGTCGTTTCCTTTTCCTCCTCTACCACCTGCAATTAAAATGTGTTCTTCACCGTGTTCGGTAATTTCAAACAATACCTCTCCTGTTTCAGGATCCTTAGCAATAGTACCCAACGGTACATCAACGTAAGTATCTTCACCTTCGGCTCCTGTGCTTCTCGATTCTCCACCAGATTCGCCATGCCCCGCTTTAACGTGTCGTTTATACTTTAGGTGTAAAAGTGTCCATAAATTTTTATCACCTCTTAAAATAATATGCCCACCACGACCACCATCACCACCATCTGGACCACCTTTAGCTTCATATTTTTCTCTACGAAAATGTCGTGAACCGGCTCCACCTTTACCTGAACGGCAATGTATTTTTACGTAGTCGATAAAGTTGGTGCTTGCCATGTTTTGGATTTACGATTTGAAGTTTCTTGTTGACTGAAGACTAATTACTAGTTACCTGTTTATATTTATCAATAGCTTTACACAATTTATCAAAAACAGCCTCAATCCCACCTTTACCTACAATTTTTTCAAATTTTCCTTGAGCTGCATAAAAATCGGCAACTACAGCAGTTTGTTCGTTGTAAACTTTTATTCTATTCGCAATAATTGATTCATCGCTATCGTCGGCTCTTCCGCTATTTTTCCCTCGTAACAATAATCTATTGATTAATTCTTGTTCTTCAACATCTAAAGCCAACATTACAGAAACATCGGTTGCTTTTGAATTCAAAAATGCTGCTAATGCTTCGGCTTGTGGGGTGGTTCTTGGAAACCCATCAAAAATAAAACCTTGTGCTGTTGGATTTTTATTTACTTCCGATTCTAACATGGCAATGGTTACCGAATCAGGAACTAATTCTCCTTTATCCATGTAACTTTTTGCAAGTTTACCTAATTCGGTTTCGCCTTTAATGTTTGCTCTAAAAATATCACCTGTCGAAAGATGACACAAATTGTATTTAGCAATAAGTTTTTCTGCCTGAGTTCCTTTTCCTGCCCCCGGAGGGCCAAATAATACGATATTCAACATAGACTTACTATTTATTGATTTAACACATAAATTGAACTTAAGTTTCTTCCAAACCCATCATAATCCAAACCATATCCGACAACAAAATTGTTTGGTATTTCTTTGGCAACAAAATCGATATTAAAGTCTTTTTTGTATGCCTCTGGTTTGTATAACAATGTAGCTATTTTTAAGCTTTTTGGATTCTTATCAAGAATAATTTGATATAATTTTTCCAACGTATTTCCTGTATCAACAATGTCTTCAACAATTATCA
Source organism: Bacteroidota bacterium (assembly GCA_016183805.1). Taxonomy (GTDB): domain Bacteria; phylum Bacteroidota; class Bacteroidia; order Flavobacteriales_E; family Vicingaceae; genus Vicingus. The sequence goes on along the minus strand of JACPDX010000005.1, from coordinate 51,046 downwards.
CATCTCTTCCTTCCAGGCTTTCGTTTAAACCTATCAGTTCATTTACTGTGCCTTTACTTTCTGTTCCTTCGTACGAAGCCAATTTAACAAACAAAAATAATGGCGATTTACCTGCATATTCTTTGTTAATTTGATTAGCTACCTTTTTAATGAGTGGCTGTAACTCATCTTCGTTAATAAACGGTTTAAACGATAAATCTTTTATTTTGATTGTTGCCATAAAAAAAATTGGACTGCAAATGTAGTTATTTTAACCAATGTTTTTGAGAATACTGCTCATATTCCGTATTTTTGGGCAAACTTAATTTTTAAACATGAAATAGCCACTAACGACGAGTTTGTTGCAAACACCAACGAAGTTAGCAGCGAAACAATAGCTAAACAATATAATTTTGAGCTAAACACCGATGAAGATTGGCTATTCCATATGACATATAAAAAACATTAAATATCTACATATGAAACCACTGGTAAGTATAATAATGGGAAGCACTAACGACTGGAAAGTGATGCAAAAGGCTGCTGATTTTTTTGATGAAATGGAAATTCCGTTTGAAGTAAATGCTTTATCGGCACACCGAACTCCTGATGAAGTTGAAAAATTTGCTAAAAACGCTAAACAAAATGGCGTTAAAGTAATTATTGCTGCTGCTGGTATGGCGGCACATTTACCTGGAGTTGTTGCTGCTTTAACTCCGCTACCAGTTATTGGCGTTCCAATTAATGCTAGTTTTGATGGTTTGGATGCCCTTTTGGCAATTGTACAAATGCCACCCGGAATTCCTGTTGCCACAGTTGCCGTAGATGGAGCTTTAAATGCTGCTATTTTAGCCACACAAATGATAGGAACTGGCTATGAAACCATTTATCAAAAAACGGTTGCTTACAAAAACAACTTAAAAACAAAAATGGTAAAAGCAAATGAAGAATTGGCAAGTTTTAACTACAAGTACAGAACCAATTAAAAAAACATAGCCCACGATTTAAATCGTGGGCTACGTTTTTTTTACCTCACTCCATTTTCAGGAAAACGACCTTTTTTGGTTCTATAAAAATCCATAATGGTTTTCATGTCTTCTTCAATATTACCTGATGGGTACAAGTATGGACCAATTCCTGCAGTTTTTGTAGAATAATCAACAAACCCCATAACAATAGGTACTTTTGCACTCAAAGCAATGTAGTAAAAGCCTTTTTTCCATTCCGGAACATATTTTCTCGTACCCTCTGGTGTAACCAACATCACTAATTCTTCTCTTTCACGAAAAGTTTTTACAATTTCTTCGGTTAACCTTGTATTCTTGCTTCTGTTAACAGGTATCGCTCCTAGAGCCTTTAAAAGTAAGTTCATCGGAAAAAAGAACCATTCTTTTTTAATAAAAAATTGTACTGGAATTTTATAAATAAAAAAGTATAATCTGCCAATAAAAAAATCCCAATTGCTGGTGTGTGGAGCACCTATAATAACAAATTTTTTAAAATCGGGAAGTTCCCCAACAATTTTCCAACCAAATAATTTAAATATGAAAGCAGCTATTTTTGACACGCTACAAAAGTACTTAAAAAGAACTTCTCTGAATAGCTTTTGGCTTATTTACGTACTTTAAGGATATTTCAAAACCTCCATTGCCTCCTGTAGCCTCTGATAAATCGGAAATATTATAGTCGTACGACACTCCAACCATATAATCTAAAAATTCAAAATAAACTTGAGGTATTATAGCATCATTGAAACGATAATGTGCTCCAAAATAAAAAGCTGATTGTTTAAAAATTCCGGTGTATTTTGTTTCTTCTCCAAACCTTAATTTAATAAGCATACCTGCTGTAATTTCTTGGTATTTTAATTGTTGAGCATAAAACATAGATGGAACTATTGCTACTTTTGAATTAGAAATATCAAATGTTCCAGAAAACTGACCAATCATTTTCATTTTAAGTGCATCTTCGGTAACACCTAAAAATTCTTGTTTAGGCTCGTTGATGTGATAAGCTGCAACACCAATATTAAAACTTCTTAATTCGCTTCCAAGAAAAAAATTTGTTGAATTCTTATATTCATAATACAAACCAGCTCCAACATCAGGATACAATTTTGAGTTTAAATTGGTTACTTCATTAGAATTAATTTTAGTATCAAATTTTTCGCCATCAAATTGATTGCCCCAAGTTAAACTTGATAATTCCGCTGAATACTGACCTAACCCAACATGAATACCAACTGAAAAATGATGATAATCTGAAATTGGAAGAATACCTGCCAACGAAACCCCACCTAAAAAATTTCCGAAATTTGCATCGCCTGCTACATCTTTATAAAAATTTCCACCTAATCCCAAATATGCTTTTTTCCCTTTACCCTTAGCAATAGGCATATCAAACGATGCTGCATAGGTTTTGTAGGGTGAACCAAAAGCACTCCATTGCGTTTTGTAGTTCAAAATACCTCTAAAAGTTCCAATAAAAGAACCTGCCGCACCTGGATTTATTAATTGTGGGGTTTGCACAAATTGCGAGAAATGAACATCTTGAGCAAATGCCATCCTTGTTAGTAAAACAAATCCTAATAGAAATATGTCGCTTTTTATTTTCACAATTATCTAATCAAAGTAATATTCCCTGATTTGGTTTCTTTTTCTTTATCAGCATAAACAACTTCTAACTTATATACATAAACCCCTGAACTTGCCTCTTTTCCTTTATAAGTCCCATCCCAACCATTATCCTGACTAGATGTTTCAAAAACCAATTCTCCCCAACGGTCGTAAATACTTAATGATAGTTTTACAATTTGACCTCCATATACAAATAACATATCGTTATTACCATCTCCGTTTGGAGAAAAAGCAGCAGGCAGTTGAGCTCCTTTAGTTGGTGGAGGAGGAACATCTATGTAAACTGCTATTATGGTATCATCCGAAAGAGCTTGAAAAGTTACTGTGGAAGAGCTGGTTGATGGTGATAAGGTATGATGAATCGATTCCCAATGATCAAATGAGTATGTCTCCGGCAACAGTTCAAATTGTTTAAGATTTACTGTGGTATTTTCAATATAGCTTTCAGTGTGAGGATATCCTATAGGTACTACGGTGTTTATTGCTATATCTCCTGCACCAATTGGCATTACATTATAGGTAATATCAAAAGTATCTATATAAGTAAAATGAGCAATAATGCTATCTGAAGCGGTTACTGTTATGCTTACCGTTGATGCAAGAGTTGAAGGAGAAAAACCTAATGTTGTTGATTCCCAATGGTCAAAAATATATCCACTTAGTGGTGTCGCAACTAGGTTTAATTCGTCGTTTATGATATTATTTTGAGTATGAACATAAGTTGCAGGAGTAACTCCATTGATTGAAATATTTCCTCCTCCAATAGGATTTACATTAAACTTTAAGTCAAAAGTTTGTATCAATACAAAATATGCTACAATACTATCAGCCGTATTAACGGTAACCTGAACAGTATCATTTAATTGATTTGGAACAAATGCTGTTGATAACGATTCCCAATGGTCAAAAACGTATCCAGGTAAAGGTGTTGCGATTAAATTAATTATACTGTTAGTAGTATAGTTTTGTGTATGAACGTAAGTTGCAGGAGTAACTCCATCAATGGCTATATTTCCACCACCAACGGGTGTTACATTAAACTTTATATCAAAAGTTTGAAATACTACAAAATGAGCAACAATACTATCAGCCATATTAACGGTAATTTGAACAGTATCATTTAAGGTATCTGGAATAAATGCTGTTGATAACGATGTCCAATGGTCAAAAACATAACCCGGTAAAGGTGTTGCTATTAAATTAATTATACTGTTAGTAGTATAGTTTTGTGTATGAACGTATGTCGCAGGAGTAACTCCATCAATAGCTATATTTCCACCACCAACGGGTGTTACATTAAACTTTACATCAAACGTTTGGAATACAACAAAATGAGCAACAATACTATCAGCTAAATTAGCTGTGATTTGAACGGTATCATTAAATTGATCCGGAGCAAATGCTGTTGATAATGATTCCCAATGGTCAAAAATATAACCCGGCTGAGGTGTTGCTATCAAGTTGATGGTACTTGTTGTTGTAAAATAATCCGAATAACTATAGGTTGGAGGAGTATATCCATCAATAGAAATATTACCTGAAGCAGCCGGAAAAACATTAAAGACAAGCCTAGTAGAATCAATCACAATAAAATGAGCAATAATACTATCTGCTTGAGTTATTTGTAAAGAGTTTTCATCATTTGTTAAAGCAGAATCTAACGTATGGTTAAAAATTTCCCAATGACTAAACATATAGCCACTATCAGGAATAGCTTTTAATAAGATGTCTATGCCTCCAAAATAATCTCCTGTGAAAACATAATTTGGTGGGATTGTTGAATTTATTTTGATGTTTCCACCACCGGTAGGATTAACATTAAATTTAACCGGATAAGGACCTGATAAATTATAACAATCGACCAATCCATCATCAATGGCGACACATCTATCTAGGATAAAGTCCCGCATAGCTTGTACATTATTTTGCCATTGAGCAACCGAACCTCCCCAACGAGCTACCTGTCCGGGCATTTCTGGAGCTATCATTCCAACTAAACTATCCAAGAGTGGAATCATGTTGTCGCAACTAAAAACTGTATTTCCTAAATCAATGTATCTAGAGATATAATATTGTTCGAAGATTGGGTTATCCATCAATGCAACCATAATTTCTGTATGTCCTTCACCGCCTGGATTAGGTAAATTTTCGACATTACAAGGGTCAGCATTTGCAGAAACATCAGGTATTCCTGTATAATTGGTATAATGTCCAAAAGTAGCATCCATATCCCATAACGAATATCTCCATTTTTTCTTATCCCCTGCAGGATTAAGACCTCTCCACCAGGATGTATTCCAGTTTAACCAATCTTTATTAACTATGTATGAATTTAAACAAAAATAATCGATCAAACTTTGCCAATTGTAAACACTATCCACATAATTAAAATTGGCAGGAATAGCCATGTTATTGGTAGTTACAAAATTAACAAAGCTATCCCAATTTGGTTGGGCATTTGGAGCTCCATACTCGGTATTTGTGCCTCCCCAAGTACTTAAATATTGAATATAGTTGGGACTATTTCGATATTGCTCTTCTTGGTCATAATAATAACTTGTAAAATCACTGTCATCAACTTTTTCTCTAGTTTCATAAACTCCCCAATATTGTCCATTCACATAAAGTACACAAGCATCATAGGTTCTTTCATCAAGTTTTAAATCACCAAGCTGAGACAAAGTATGTACAAATGGGTCTCTAATGTGTGCTCCGCCATTTTCGAAAGGATAATTATCACTTGCACCAGGTTTTAATATTATTCTCTGAAATTCATCTCTTGATTTTTGGGGAAATAATTGATGAGTTAATGCATGATTATAACCGTGTTGGTCTCTAGAAATAAAATCTAATCCTCTTTGGTCATATGCCCATGAATCGTTACCATGTTTATTAAAATCTCCTGTAACTTCAGTTTTCATTACACCAGCCCTATCAAAAAACTCTAAAGCACCCATAGGTTCAATTTGTGAACCATTCAATAAATTCAATATATTATCTCCACAAATCGAAATAACAGGAACCGTATGATTACTATTTATAAAATAAGTATTAGTTTCAATAAAGCTAGGTGGTATATTAGGATTAGAACTAAATGACCTAGCTCTTATAACTTGTGTAGTAGATACATTTATCGGGCCTGTGTAGGCTATTGAAGAAGCAGTAGGCTCTGTACCGTCTGTCGTATATCGAATAGTTACGCCAACGTCTGGTGAAGTAATAGAGACGGACTGTGTTGAACTGTAGAATCCGGGAGCAACATTAAATATCGGAGTAGTGGCATATTCCAACATTGCCCCTGTATTTGGTCCGTTTGGTGTTGGATTGGTAAATACACTCCATGTTCCTGCTCCTGATGTTGTTCTTCCCCGAGAATGTAACAATTGATGAGTTTTAATAGTTAAAATGTCTATTACTGTTCCACCTGGATTAGAAAGAATAATTTTTTCGAATTTGGTTTGAGTAAGTTTAAAATTGGTATGGATTTCTGTTCCTCCGGCTATCGTTGCTCTACCAGAAGCATAAACCATCATATATCCCCCTGCGGGAATAGTTATTGAACCTGGAATTTGAAATTTTGTTGGGTTACCAGCTTTGTCGCTTAGGTAGTATCCATTTAGATTAATTGCAGCAGCAGTGGGATTGTATAATTCAACCCAATCTTCCATTTGTCCATAAAAATCGGGATCTCCGGCACTAGTTGCATTGGCACACGAATACTCGTTAATAAGTATTTGAGAACTCAACGTTTGACTGAAAAGAATCACTACAAGAAGTAGTAAACCCTTAATTAAAAATTTCATAAAACAATTTATTACAAAATAAAAATAAACTTATTATAATAAACCAAGACTAACTACTTTATATTAAAGTTGCATTCCTAAGTTTTTATTTTTTTCGTTCAATAATATAATGAGTAATAATCAAAGATTCTCCTTTAATGGTATAAACATTAATAAGATGAAACCCATTTGATTTTAAATCATTCAGAATTGAAACAATAGAATTCATACCTTCAAAACCTTTCAACAAAAGTTCGGCTCCTTCATTGTTTCCGGTAAAAAGTGCTAATCTAGCTAAACTGGAATTACTACCTTCTATGGTTCTAAATTCATCTTCATTATTCAGTCTAACCTCTAAAATGGCGTAATCTCCTTTTTTGGTTAAGCTTTTTAATTTCCCAACAATATTTATTGGCTCTTGAGCTATTAAATTTGGTAATGAGACTATAAAAAATCCGATAAGTACGATTGAACTGATAATTTTTTTCATGTGTAGGTATTTATTTTTTTAATTTGTTTCGCTGCTAACTTCGTTGGTGTGAGTTTTTGCACGTGGCTATTTCAATAAGACAAAGATATTTATTTAATTGGGAAATATATTTCTGTTACCCATTTATCGGGGTTTTCCTCTATTGATGGATCAATAACATAAACTTCCCAAGGTGAGCCAATCACCTGAACCTCATTATTTCTCATCCATTCGTTAATACTAAAATAGGTTTCAGGAATTCTGTCATACGAGCCATAATGTGTTGCCGTAACCACATTTCCCATATTAATTTTATTTAATTTAATACGATTATTGGTTATTCTTGTAGAATCTGTAAGTAACAATCCTGCCTCCATATCAACTAATGTATCTGACCAAAAATGATAAATAACTAACGGAGGCAAATCATCAACGATGTTATTTTGTTCCATAAACGAACCTATTTCTGAAAAAAGTTTAGCATGTATGGTGCCTATTTTACTTCCGTCAACAGTATCTCTGATTGACAGAAACCATTGTGGTTTGCCAATAAATTGTTTGGTTACAATTCCACTATTTATACGAGGTAAATTTTCTGAATATTTTTTGAGTTTTTCTAATCCTTTTTCAATATCATTGGTAATATAATCCTCTATAAAAAGACCAAACCATTTGGAAATCGGATTAAACCCTAAATCTAAATTAATACCCCAAGTTACTTCTATCATCTCTTCTTTTTGCTGAAAATTCCAATACGAAAGAGCATCTCCTGAACCAAAATCTAACATTGCTTCAATTGCATCAAAAGGTTGTGATTTGATGATTTTTAATTGCCCTTCGCCAACCTCATCGTTTTCACTTTCCCATTTAAAGGTTGCACCAACACCTTCTGATGGTTTTGAATAAGCACTCAGATTTAGATAAATTGAGGAGTCTTTTTCAGCCCAAACAGCCCAATTTTTCCAATTTTTTAATTCATTTATTTGATTAAAAACAAGTTCTGATGAAGCTTCAATATTGACTTTTTTTTCAACTTTAACGGTAGAAGGAAGTAAAAATGAAAAAATAACTAAACAGATAATTACTATCAAAATTATTAACAAAAACCGCTTTAAAAAACTCATAAGTAACAATTAAAATTAAGGTTTATAAAAGTAGTGTTTTAACTGATTTAACCAAAAGAAAATGCAACTCTTATTTTAAAATAGTGCTAGTTCTAATATTTTTTCATAAATTGGCTTCCTTTTTCAAAAAAAAATGAAACAACCTATAACAAAAATTACGTTTATTTTCTGCCTGATAGCATGGAATTTTACCTATGGTTTTTGTTTCGGTATTGAAGAAGAAAATACCACAAAAAAAGATACAGTTAGTGCATTGGTAATCTCAACAACCAACCCATTTTATGATGATTTATCAACTTTAAGCGGTGATGAAATTATTAACATGATTGATTCATTATTAGATCAACAATTAATATCAAAAAGCCTTCTGAAGGAACTAAATGATTATGCGGAAAACAGATTAAATGAACACGATTATTATATTACACTGACTAATTTTTATGAAGACACCCCAATTCCTTCCAACTCGATGTACAGAAACTGGAACACCGAACACATTTCGCCTTACGATGATGAACTATCGGCAAACGATACCAACATATTTTTAACACTAGTAGATATTGAAAACCTGTGTGATTTTGTTATGCCTATCCAAAATCCGGTCATAACATCAAATTATGGATATAGAAGCGGAAGAAATCACAATGGAATCGATTTAGATTTACAGGTTTGGGATCCTGTTGTAGCCTCATTTGACGGTATGATTCGTATTGCATTAAAACATCCTAGTTTCGGTCGGGTTGTTGTTATTCGTCATTACAACGGCTTAGAAACCATATATGCCCATCTTCATCGTTTAAAGGTTAAACCCGGAGATATTGTTGAAGCAGGGCAGATTATCGGACTTGGAGGAAGTTCAGGAAGATCAACCGGTAGTCATCTCCATTATGAATTACGTTTTAAAGGAAAACCATTAAATCCTAAACACATTATTTCATTTAAAGAAAATAAACTAATAAGCGAATCGTTAGAACTTCGCAAACAAAAATACAGTTATGCAGCTATTCCTACTGGAGTTGAATTCCATACCATTGAAAGAGGTGATTATATGCAAAAAATTGCCATCAGATATGGTATTACGATAAAAGATTTATGTGATTTAAACGACATGAAAAAAAGTTCTATTCTTAGGGTTGGTAAACAAATTAGGATAAAATAATCATGTTAAACATTACCAATTACAACGAACATCCGACTCGAAAAGCGTATACTATTTTTCATTTTTTTAACCCCGAAAGAGCTACATATTTTGAAAATCTATTAAAAGAGCAACAAATTTGGCATGAATCGGATGTTGAAGAAACACCAAGCAAAACAACCTATTTTTATGGAGTAAAAAATAGTGATTTCAAAAAAGTTCAACAACTAAATTACTTGGTAAATGCTAAATTCAGAAAGCCTACTATACCATTTAAACCACTTCGGATAGCTGTTTATTTGGTTGCAATAGCTGTGTTAACCTTAGCAATTATTGGCTTTTTCAAAACCTAAACCCTAAGGTAAAAGTAATGTAATAATCTTTTAACTCGGAAGTAGCAAAATCATTGTTTTCGGCAACTATCACAGTTTGATTATTGTACATTTTTAGTGCATAGGCAACATCAAAATAATACCCTTCTTCTTTTATACCGAAACCTAAAGAATAGGTTGATGCTTGCTGATTTGTATTAAAATTACTACTTATTGGGTTTCCTTGATAACGATATCCAGCTCTTAATCTAAATGGATCCAACCTCCATTCTGTACCTACTCTAACATTTTGAGTAAGTTCAAAATTGTTTCGAATATTTTGGTTTTCAGTAGAAAAATCATAACCATCGTAACCTTGGCTGTTGTCACTTTTTAATCTTGCAGTTGAATAATCAACCATTTCGTAATCAGCATTAATTACACCATGCTCACCAATCACAAATGCTATACTGCTTATAAATCGATAAGGAGTGGTAAGTAAATAACTATAATTACCATAAGGTGAAGAATTGTCATAAGTAGAACCATCTTTCATTTCCGATTTCATGGTAGTTTGATAATCATCGGTTAATCCATAAATGGTGGGCGTATGAAAAGCAACACCCAATCTAACCCAATCCGTTACCTTATAAATCATTCCCAATTTAAAATTAAAACCTGCTCCAGTGGTTTTTACATTATCGTGTATAGTAAAAGATTTTACATCAGTAAGCGTATCATCAAGAGCAGATTTTTCGGTATAATTTCTATCGTAGATGTATCGAACTGTTGGAATTCCCATTGAAGCCCCTAGATACCATTTATCGTTATAATTACCACCAAACGAAAAAAATATTTCACCGCTTCCTCCTCTAGTTTCATAATTAGTTGTTTGCGTTATATTTTTTGAATTTTGAAATACATTATCATATTGCAATGAATCTGCTAAAGTTGGATTAACTAAATAAGTTTGATAAGCCAAGTTCGAACTATATGGAAACAACGACTCAATATCTCCATCATAAGTTCCTCCATTTACATTCAATTCATTATTATACTTATTTAACATGGTATTGTCAGTTGTACCTTTTGCAGAAATACTGGTATTAAAATTTGAAGTTCTATTGTAACCCATCCCAAAACTTACACTCTCCCAATTTCCACCACCACCAAAATTTCCAACAATACCAATGTTTGAAAAATGAAAATTAAGCTTACCATCACTCAAATTATTACCATCAAGTTTTGTGTCAGTATAATTATAATGAAAAGCAGGAGTAAAAGAAAAATCAGAACTTTGATAAACCCCTATACCTGATGGGTTTACACTTATCGAAGACATGTTTGCACCCAATGCCCCAAACGAACCACCCATCGCATTAAATCGTGCATCACCGTAAAACTCTAAATTAGAATATCGAAGTGCATCAAACTCATTTTGGGCAGACAAAAATTGTATGCTAAAAACTACTGAAAGTATAAGTATGGTTATCTTTTTCATTAGAAATGAGTTAATCGTTATCAGTTATCGGTTCACAGTATTAAAGTAATTCTCACATCCAAACATCTACACATTATCTAGGTTTTCTTCCACCACCACCTCCGCCACTTGGAGCTGACCCACCTCTATTATAACTATTTCCAGACGGTCTGCTATAAGAATTACTTGGCTTGTTATAATTCTGATTGCTGGGTTTAGAATAATTTGGTTGTGTGGTAGGTTTCGAATATGTTCTCGGTTTAGGAGTTACACCTCCACCCCCTTGGTTCGGATTTCTAGGCTGATTATAAGTCGGCTGACTAGAAGGTGTATTCGGATTTGTAGTCCTTGGTTTAGGAGGTATTACATTTGGTTCAGAATTATTTCTTGGAGATGGTGTATATCCGTTTGGTTCTGATGTAGTTCTAGGTTTTGGACCAACACCAACGCCATTAGGTTCGGTAGATGTTCTAGGAATTACATTACTTTTCGGGTTTATATAAGGATTTGGTCTAGGTTGAGAGCCCCCAACGTTTGGTTGAACAGAAGTTGACCTTGGCGAAACATTATTGTTATTACCTTCATTTATAGTTCTTGGTCCACTTGAATTACCATTTACATTGTTAATGGTGTTATTTCTTACAGCCATTTCGTATTTTTCTCCAAAAGTTTTTACAGGAGCAACAGTTTTTGGAATACTATTGTTCATAGAAGCCATCGACGAACCACTTGGTCGAGTTCCATGTCCATATCCTCCATAACCTGAAGATGTATTTCCACGATGTCCGTAATAATAACTGTTTTTATCGTAACTGTTGTAATAATTTCCAGCATAATATCCATCATTATAACCGTGATTATATCCATGATTATATCCTGACCAATAAGAGCTACCATAATAACCACCTCCCCAGCCCATACCCCATCCAATTCCCCAACCAGCATACCAGCCAGAACCCCACGACCAACCCACATTCCAACCCCAAGGACGAGGATACCACCATCCATAACTGGTATAAACACTTACTCCATAATTATAAGGATTGTAATCATACCAATAGTAATTGGTATAACAATTATCGTAATATCCATAACCAGAATAAGGTCTATGAAATCTTCTTATTCTTGATGAATACTCGTAGTCGTAGTACTCATTATCGTAATCGTAATTATCGCCATTGTAATAATTATTGGTAATTCTAGTATTACCATTTTCATCTTCATAATAGGTAGTGCTATCAGTAATACCCATTTGTTGATTGTATTGAGCTTCACGCTCTACCTGTTTTTGGTCGATATAATAATCAGTAGCCGTAGAATATTGGCTATCGTTAATTTTTTCATCATCAGATTGAATAGTTATCGGAGCTTCTTTTGTTTTTTTATTTTTTGACGGATAAAAATCATCTTGAGCATAAACGTTGGTAATAGCAACTATCGCTGCCATTGTAACCATTATTTTCAATAGTGTTTTCATAATAATTCCTCCTATATTTTACTTGGACATTTGTTAACGAACTAAAAAAGACAAATACCATGCCATAAACTAATGCCAAAACGTTGCAACAATAAACACTACATTGATAAAAACATCCATCATCACATTAGCAACAAACTCGTTTTTCTCACTTTTCCTTCTTTTTTCGGAGCGAGTATCTTCATCCTGATAATTATCGGGATCAACTTGTTCATTCGTGTTATTTTCTTTAACAACTCCTCCAACTTCATAATAATCTTCTGCGGTTGAATACGAACTTATATCTACACTATCCGCCTTAACCGATTTTGTTTCTGAAGTATTTTTGTCATTATAAAACTCATCTTGAGCAACTACATTGTTGTTTAAAACAAGAAAAAATAACACAGCCAAATAAAATAGATTTGTTTTCATAACACCTTTTTTTTAGGTAAAATTCGCTTAAATTTACCGACTCATTAAATTTATGACTTTAATTAACAGCAATCAATAATTATACCCAAAAAATAAATGGCAAAAGATTTTACAACAAGAAGTGAAGATTATTCGCAATGGTACAATGAATTAGTAGTAAAAGCAGATTTAGCCGATCACTCTGCTGTTAGAGGTTGTATGGTAATTAAGCCTTATGGATATGCTATTTGGGAAAAAATTCAAGCACAACTCGATAAAATGTTTAAAGAAACCGGGCATGTGAATGCCTATTTTCCGCTTTTAATCCCAAAATCATATTTAAGTAAAGAAGCCGACCACGTTGAGGGTTTTGCCAAAGAATGTGCCGTAGTAACTCATTATAGGTTAAAAAATGCTGAAGATGGAAGTGGTGTTGTTGTTGACCCAGAGGCTAAACTGGAAGAAGAATTAATTATTAGACCTACCTCGGAAACCATTATTTGGAACACTTATAGAGGCTGGATACAATCTTACAGAGATTTGCCTTTGTTAATTAACCAATGGGCAAATGTGGTTCGGTGGGAAATGCGTACTCGTTTATTTTTACGAACTGCTGAATTTCTTTGGCAAGAAGGTCATACCGCTCACGCCAGTCAAGAAGAAGCTATAGAAGAATCGGAAAGAATGTTGGATGTTTACACCACTTTTGCAGAAAACTTTATGGCAATGCCTGTAATAAAAGGCGTGAAAACTAAAAATGAACGTTTTGCCGGTGCTTTAGAAACCTATTGCATTGAAGCTTTAATGCAAGATGGAAAAGCGTTACAAGCAGGAACATCACATTTTTTAGGTCAGAATTTTGCTAAAGCTTTTGATGTAAAATTTGCAACAAAAGAAGGAAAACAAGAATATGTTTGGGCAACTTCCTGGGGAGTTTCAACGCGTTTGATGGGTGCTTTAATCATGACTCACTCTGACGATGAAGGTTTGGTATTGCCTCCAAACCTAGCTCCAATTCAAGTGGTAATTGTTCCTATTTATAAAGGCGAAGAACAATTGGCTGAAATTTCTGTACAAGCATTAAAAATCAAAGCAGCCATTGAAGCTAAAGGAATTTCTGTAAAATACGATGATAGAGATACTCAAAAGCCAGGATTCAAATTTGCTGAATACGAGTTTAAAGGTGTCCCTGTGAGAATAGCAATTGGACCAAGGGATTTGGAAAATGGCACTGTTGAAGTAGCTCGTAGGGATACAAAAGAAAAAGAGACTTTACAACAACAAGACATTGCTACCAAAATTGAACATTTATTAAAAAATATTCAAGTTAATTTATATCAAAAAGCAGTTGACTTTAGAGCAGAAAATACCAATAAAGCAGATAGTTGGGAAGAGTTTGAAAAACTTTTGGATAAAGGTGGATTTATTTCAGCCCATTGGGATGGAACCTCAGAAACTGAAGATAAAATTAAAGAACTCACCAAAGCAACCATCCGCTGCATTCCTTTAAACAATAAACAAGAACAAGGAAAATGTATTTTAACTGGAAACCCCTCTACGCAACGAGTAATTTTTGCTAGAGCTTATTAAGCTAAAACCTAAACCAATGGCAGAAAAACCAACCAAAGAACTTATTTTAGATATTTTAAAGAAAAAGGCTTGTCTTAAACAATGTCTTTTTAAAAAAACCATACAAGTTTTTGACGAGTTTAAAACAGAAGCTGAAAAACTTGTAGGAGAGTTACGGGTTGAAATGAAAAAAGTGGACGATAATGTTGCTCTTGAATATTATCTAAAAGGTGATTATGAATTTCACATCAAGTTTGGTGGCGATATTTTAGTGTTTTTTATGCATACCAACATATTTGATTTCCCAAAAAATCACCAAATATGGCAAAGTTCTTATGTTAAAGAAGATGAACTTCGGTCGTATTGTGGAATGATAAACGTGTATAATTTTTTAGCCGACTCGCTTAAATACAATAGAATAAACGATATTGGTTATTTGGTTGCCCGATTTTTTGTAAACAACGAACTGCATTACTTTGTAGAAGGAAAAAAACAACTAGGATTTTTGTACAACGATTTTATTCACGAAACGATTGATACTACTAAAATAAGAAAAATTGTTGAGTCAACCATACTATATTCTATTGATTTTGATTTGCTTACTCCACCATACAATACCGTAAACGAAATTAGTGTTATGGATATTATTGAAGTAACCAATGCCGCAAACATTAAAACAGGCAAACGTTTAGGCTTTAAGTTTCAGTCAGATATCAATAATTTCGAATAATTTATTTAAAATTATTTGAATACATGATAAAAAAATTTACATTTGCACTCCTAAAAATATAGGGGAAACCATTTGGCCCGTTCGTCTAGGGGTTAGGACGCCAGGTTTTCATCCTGGAAACAGGGGTTCGATTCCCCTACGGGCTGCAAAGAACCGCTTCAATTCGCAAGAATCAAGCGGTTCTTACGTTTTACAAGGGTTCCAATTGTCAATTGTGCCCAAATAAGTGCAAATAACACCCAAAATGTTTCAATAATGTTTCAGTAAATGGCAATGTTTCAGTAGGGCAAAAAATTCACCTTTATTAAAGTTGTCAAAAGTGTTAAGACGACCCTATTAATAATTTTTTACAGTTATTGAACGAACATAAGGAACTCAACGAAACCTTCTATTATCTTTTATAGGACTTCGCTCAGGATATATCAACCACCACTAAAACTACAAACTGTATGATTTTAGTTTGGAGATCCCCTTGTAAAACTATCATCAGCCATCCTAATAGTTTTTTTTATAATTTTCCAGAATTTTGGATTTAAAACCCAGTGACCATCGGGTTTTCAATACTCCCATCACCTTCCATCCGACTAAGGTTATTACAAGTCAATACAATTATAAATTTATGTATTTGTTAGATTATGATTTAATCTTCCTAGAAATACCGACACGATAGATACATACAAATATGCTCACTATTGAATTGGACTCACCAGAGTTGTCCGTAATGCATAACGGAGAGCTTCTTGAAGCAATTAGAAATGTGGTATATGCAAAAAGCCTCTCAGTGTGAGAGGCTTTGACTTTTAATTTTTAAAATGTGTAACTCATTATCTTTTTTTGGTTAAAAAATAACAGTTGGTTATTTAAAAAGTAGAATGAGAAAAATAATGCTGAAATAATAGTATCTTTAAAAACTTTGAATTTTGCAGTAACAGTAGTATTTTTAATTAATTTTTTAAAATTTTTTGCATGGAATCGATACGATTATTAATTGCCGATGACCACATCATTATCAGAAATGGTCTTAAATTAATGCTGAATAAAAACCCCAAATATAAAATAGTGGCAGAAGTAAGTTCGGGACAAGAAGCCATTGATTACATTGATAATAATCCTAACGATATAGATGTTATTCTGATGGATATTGACATGTCAGGAGTTAATGGAATTGACGCTACAAGAATTATTACAAACAAGTATAGTAACATCAAAATATTAGCTCTTTCTATGCACGATGAAGAAGTATACATTACAAGCATGATTGATGCTGGTGCTACGGGATATATTTTAAAACAAGCCGATATATACGAAATTACACAAGCAATTGAAAACATTGCTTTGGGCAAGAAATTTTATAGCCATGAAGTATCTATTACAATAATTAATTCGTTGCACAAAAAATGTAAAGACAAAGGCAACGAATTGTCAGTAAGAGAAATGGAGATATTAAGTTTAATTGCCGCTGGATTAACCAATAAAGAAGCTGGTGAAAAATTATTTATTAGTGCCCGAACAGTTGAATCGCACAGAAGAAATATTTTGGACAAACTTGATTTTAAAAACACAGCCGAAATGATTCGGTATGCCATTGAGCATAATCTTACAAATTAATTTTAAACTTTTTGTTACCCCTCTAGTGTCACTTTTTTAGCAACATTACATTTATCAAGTGGTTAGCAAAAAATGGACACGAATTACACGAATTAATACCGCCACGCTTTTGGTGTGGCGGTATTAATTCGTGTCAAAGTGGAGTAGCTAAGTAGTAACAAATTTTTTATCTCCAAGTTAACATTGCCTAACAATATTAACTGTCTAGTTTTTTAGCTTTAAAAGAGCAATATTTTCTTCCATCAAGTTATCACTATCCATTTTTTCATCCATTATATAATTGGTTACTTTATCTCTAATTTTTTCAGTCAAGATATTGTTATCATGATAGTTGTTTAGTGCTTTTATCATGTTTTTTTGACTGTATTTATTAAATTTTATTGCTCCATTAATATACATAGGAGAAGAAACAATCATTAATGCCACTCCTATTGGAGGAGTAAAAAAAGTTAGGACTGCAGTTGCAGGTAAAAAAGATAGTTGACCAACACCTACAGAATATCGCTTATCAAAATATACATTTATAATGGCAATACTTGTGTCATCAACTCCATAAAGTTGGATACATTCTTCATAATCAAGACGAGCTTGTTGTTGTTTTTCTGAACGAGTTTTTTCGGCAGAAATACTATTAGTCATTATTAGAATAATAGGAATTAAGATTAAATTTTTCATGACACTTTGTTTTAGGTGATTAAATTATAGGGTAAAGTTAGATGCGTTCAATACCCTGTGCGACAGTTGTTACCCCCAAAATTTACGTAGAATCCAAGTATTTTTTAATCCGTAGAAACACCTAAGATTTATTCAATAAAAAGATGATTTTACCTATTACATACCATGATGATAGGTAATAATTAGTATATAAAGATTTATTGGAAAAGTTGTTGTTTACTCTTTAGACATTAGAAAGTCGAGTGAGTTGATTATTTTCAAGCCAATTGTTTACCGTGAATCCAACCAATAACTTTAGAACCATCAACAGCCACAAAAACACAATTGTCGTTTTTGATTCGATACTATTATGAAGATTGCTTAGTTCCTTGCAATGACGGTTATATTATCATTAGTCAAAAAGAATTTCATTCTTTTTGACTAACCCTATAGACTAGAAGTCCATAATAGTTTAGTTTATTTTTACTTTTAATTGAACGGTTGTGCCAAAATCTTTTTTACTGGTGATATTTAAGTCAGCTCCTATAATACTAGCTCTTTCTCGCATACCGAGTAAACCCATCGAAAACGGATTTTCTAAAATCCTACTAGCTATTCCTTTACCATTGTCCGATATTTTAAGAGACAATTTTTTGTTCTCTTTTTTTATTTCAATAGCAATTTCAGTGGCTTCTGCGTGTTTTAAAATATTTGTTAATGATTCCTGACAAACACGAAAAAAACAGGTTGAAACATCTTTATCAAATTTTTCACTTATGTTATTTAATTCCAGATGACATTTAATGGTTGTCTTTTTTTTAAATTCTGTTACCAGAAATTCAATGGATGGAATTAAGCCTAATGTATCTATAATCCTAGGGCGAAGTTGTGAGGAAATTTTTCGTAACGATTGAATGGTAGCGTCAACATCTGACATCAGCTTATTTATTTTTTCATCAATCATACTTTGCTCTGTATAATTATCCTCTTTAATCATCCTAATCCCCATTTTTATCCCTACAAGCTGTTGACCAAGTTCATCGTGTAGATCTCTGGCAATACGTGCTTGTTCATCTTCCATTACCTGATTTAAGTGTTTAGCAAAATTCCTTATCTGTGCTTCTGATTTTAAAAGTTTTTCATGTTCTGTTTTTAATTTTTTATTCACAATCCTTTTTTCTTTCTTTTCTTTCTCCTCCTTTATCGCTCGGGTAATTTTTGGAATTAACGCAAATAATTTATTCTTCAGTGCATAATCGGTAACACCGTTTTTAATAAGTTCTACGGCATTTTCTTCACCAATGATTCCGGAAACAATAATAAAAGGAGTATCTGGATACTTTTTCTGTTTGATGTGGAAAGCAGTAACTCCGTCAAAGGATGGGAGTGAATAGTCGGATAATATTATATCGGGCTTAAAGCTGTCAAGAGCAGCAATAAACTCATGCTGTGTTTGAACAATTTCTGAAGAAAAACTCAATCCTGACTTTTTTAATTCGCGTTGAAGCAATTCAGCATCACTTTGGTTGTCTTCAAGAATTAATATTTTTATTTTATTACTCATGATTTCAAGGTATTTGAATACACATTACTAATACATCATCAGTCTGTTCTTCCTTATCTTTCCAATTTTCAAAAAATTTTATTATGAAGTCCCTTTGCTCTTCGACTGATAAATCGGCAGATTGAACAAGCACCTCTCTTAATCGTTTCACCGTAATTTTTTTATTGGTTTTGCCAGAGAACTGGTCTGTATAGCCATCTGTAAAAAGAAAAATTCTGTCGCCTGCTCGTAAGGAGATAGAGTGATTAGTGAATTGAATCTCATTATTGTCAATTCCGCCAATTGAAATTTTATCCGGTTTAAATTCTATCAATTCCTTTTCTCTTTCAATAAATAAGGGCCGGTTTGCTCCGGCATACATCATATTTTTATTTTTTAGGTCAATGGTGCATAATGCTATATCCATTCCGTCATTAAGTGTGGTAGCACCGTGTTTAAGAATTCTTCGAACTTGTTTATTTAATCTGTCTAAAACATCTGAGGGTTGTGATATTTTTTTAGTAGAAACCGCTTCATAAAGGATATTAAAACCCATCATAGAAAGCAATGCACCCGGTATGCCGTGTCCGGTACAATCGGCCACAGCAACAGAAAAAACATCCTCTCCTTTTTTAAACCAATAAAAATCGCCACTTAAAATGTCTTTTGGCTTATAGAATATAAAAGATCCCGGAAAATTATTACGCAAGACTAATTCTTCCGGCAACATGGCTTCCTGAATTATTTTTGCGTAACTAATACTATTCTTAATATTTTCATGAGTAATTTTTAATTCCTGATGCAGACGTTCAATTTTCTTTTTGCTAATTACATTTTTAATTGCTGAGGGTAACCTCAGTAAATTATTTTTCAGGAGGTAATCATCAATTCCTTCTTTGGCATATTCAGTTAAGAGTGCTTCGGACACCGAGCCTGTAATTAAAATGAAAGGAATATTTTTAGTTTTTGAAATACGAAAAGCTTCTATTCCACTAAACTGTGGAAGTACTTGGTCTGCAATAATTAAATCGTACTCATTTTCTTCTAATGCCTTTATAAAGATATCTCTATCCCATACTCTTAAATAGCTAAGGTTAATTTCTTTTTTCAGAAACCTAATCAACAAATCGGCATCTGTTTCCTCATCTTCTACCAATAATATGTTCAACAGATTTTCCATTATTTAGGTGGTTGATTTAATATCATCCAATATAATCCAAGTTCGGAAACAACTTTAACAAACATTTCAAACTGTACTGGTTTAACTACATAACTGTTTGCTCCCAAGCAGTAACATTCCTGAATATCGGGGTCTTCTTTGGAGGAGGTAAGTATTACGACAGGTATTTTTTTGGTACGTTCATCCGATTTTAATTCTTGTAGTACTTGAATACCGTTTACTTTGGGCATTTTTAAATCGAGCAATATTACTTTAGGAATATTTTCTATTTTACGGTCGGAATAATTTTCTCTTGCAAATATAAAATCCAGAGCCTCAGCACCATCTTTTAGGTGTAATAATTTGTTTGTCAAATTATTTTTCTTTAGTGCACGAATGGTCATTTCTGCATCACTCATGTTGTCTTCTACAATAAGAATTTCTACTTCGTAATCCATGTCTTTAGTTTTAAATTATTAGTTTCAAGAGATTTTTAAAAATATAAAAATAACTCCCATTAAATTAGGTAGTGTTACACCATTAAAAAAAGAGTTACATCATTCATTCCTTTTGTGGTTATGTTAATGAAAAATTAAATGTTGCACCTTCGTTTATGTTTCCTTCTGCCCAAACGTTACCTTTATGCTTAGATATTACCCGTTGTACTATTGCCAAACCAACTCCTGTTCCTTCAAATTCTTCTTGCGAATGTAGTCGCTGAAACACTCCAAATAGTTTATCGGCATATTTCATATTAAAACCTGCCCCATTATCTTTTATCGAAAAAACTATTTTACCGTTTTTTTCATTCGATGATATTTCTATTATGGGGTGTTCTTTTTTTGAAGAATATTTAATTGCATTTGAAATAAGGTTAAACATTACCTGATGAAGCAATCCGTAATCGGCATTTACTTGATGTAATTTGCCAATTTTTATTTTTGCGTTATGTGTTATTGATTTGTTCATTTCTATCAAAACTCCTTCTACCATTTCATTCATGTCAATTTCCGATACTTGAATTTCTTTTCGCCCAAGCCTCGAAAACGCAAGCAGGTCATCTATCAGTGCCCCCATTTTTTTTGCATAATAATTGATGTTTTCTATTAAACGTTTTCCTTCATCATCTAAATGGGTTCCGTAATCTTCATTAAGCATTTCGGCATAGCCGTTTACTGCACGAAGTGGTGCACGTAAATCGTGCGAAACGGAATAAGTGAATGCGTCTAATTCTTTATTTGCATTTTTCAACTCCTCATTCAACTCATATAAGGCAACCTCTTGTTGATGTTTGTCAATAAAAAATTTAACTTTATTAATTAATATTTCAGGCTGAAAAGGTTTTGTTATAAAGCTGAATGCACCATTTTCATATCCTTTAAAAACATTTAGATTATCAGTATAAACTGCGGAGATAAATATAAAAGGCAGATGTGCTGTTTTTTCTTCTTCACGCAGTATACCGGCCAGTTCATAACCATCCATCCCCGGCATTTGAATATCTAATAATGCCAAAACAAAATCATGGCACAAGGTAGCTTTAAGTGCATCATTACCACTTGTTGCTTCTACAAGTTCAATATCAAGATCTTTAAGAACTTTTCTTAAAGCTTTTAAATTTTCGGGCTTATCGTCTACAATTAGTATTTTGGGTTTTGTATTCATGACTGATAGGTTTAAATTTATAACACTTAACTTCTAATTTATAACTCTTATTTACTTAGCCATACACGCATCAATGATAGCAGTCGTTCTACATCAACAGGTTTTGCAATGTAATCGTTGGCACCTGCATCAATACATTTTTGTTTATCATCATTCATAGCTTTTGCTGTGAGTGCAATTACAGGTAAATCCCTATACTTTACTTGTAATCGTATTCGTTTCATTGCTTCATAACCATCCATTTCCGGCATCATAATATCCATCAATACCATATCAATGTCAGCATGTTTATCCAACATCTCCAATGCATTTTTTCCGTTTTCTGCCTTTATTATTTCCATTCCACGTTCTTTTAATATTTTTGATAATGCAAATACATTTCGCATATCATCATCCACCAGTAATATTTTTTTAGAATGAAAAACAGCTTCTTTATCATACAAATTATTGATGATCACTTGTTTTGATTCCGGCAAATTACTGATTGTCCTGTGAAGGAAAAGAGCGGTTTCATCTAACAACCGTTCTTCCGATTTTACACCTTTTATAATAATGCTTTCTGCATATTTTTGTAATTCATTGTTTTCTTCTTTTGTAAGTTCCTTACCAGTATAAATAATAATAGGCGGAATGTTATGGTCTTTTAAACTCTCCAGTTTATAGATAAGATCAAATCCAGTTATGTCGGGTAAGCCAATATCCAGAATAATACAGTCGATGTGATTCTGCTGATATAAAGACAGAGCGTCTTTGCCTGTTCCTGCTTCAAAACATTTTACGTCTCCGTTACCAATGAGCTTACGCATGGCTTTTCTCGAATTTTCATCGTCTTCAATAATGAGCAGGTTTTTCATTTTCCTGCTGATAAAATTTTCAATTCTGTTAAATGCTTCTTCCAGATCATTTTTATTTACCGGTTTCATCAAATACTCAATTGCTCCTTCTTTGATCGGTTCAAGCGAACGTTCGATTGCCGAAATAATATGCACCGGTATATGCCGTACGGATGGATTTGTTTTTAATTCAAGCAACACTTTATGTCCATTGATACCTGGAAGTTCCATATCCAGAATAATAGCTTGAGGTTTGTATTTTGTTGCCAGCAATAAACCATCTTCTCCGGTTGCTGCCGCCAAACATTTGAATCCTTTTTTGTTGGCTTGCTTTAAAAGTACAGCAGCAAATTTTAGATCGTCTTCAATGATAAGTACTATTTTATCATCTTTAGTTATGGCATTTCTGTCATCTTCAATGGAAGGATAATTCAAATATTTGGTATCCTTTTCATCCTGATGGATATTGGAATGAGGTTTATATAAAATTTCCTCTTTTAATGTGTTTGTTCTTAGAGGTTCTTGTTGGTGATGTATTTCCAGAGGAATAATGATTGAAAAAGTAGATCCTTCGTTTAATTTGCTGCTTAATTTTATTTCAGCTCCTAATAATTTTGCCAGTTCACGCGAAATGGAAAGGCCTAAGCCGGTACCACCATACTTTCTGGAAGTGCCGCCATCTGCTTGTTGAAAAGCTTCAAAGATGGCCATTTGTTTGTCTTCGGGTATTCCAATACCTGTATCGGTTACGGAGATGATCACCGTACTTTCCGTATATCGGTTAATATCTATGTTTACACTTCCTTTTTCCGTGAATTTTATGGCATTGGATAAAAGATTTTTCAATATCTGATTCAAACGTTGCGAATCGGTGCGGATGGATTCGGGCAATTCTTTATTCAGTTTTAATGTCAACTTCAATCCTTTTTGTTCAGCCTGATGTTTAAAATTACGAACAAGCTCATCTGTAAAATTCTTAAGTGATACTCTTTCAATATTTACCGACATTTTTCCTGCTTCTATCTTGGACAGGTCAAGAACTTCATTAATTAAAATAAGCAGATCATGGCCACTCTTATAAATAATTTCAGCACTTTCAACCTGGTCATCATCCAGATTTTTATTTCTATTCTCAGATAAATCTTTTGACAGGATGAGCAAGCTATTAAGTGGTGTTCTTAACTCATGCGACATGTTTGCAAGAAATTCTGATTTATACTTGCTGCTTATTTCTAATTGCTTTGTTTTTTGTTCAATGTCATATTTTGCTGATTCAACTTCTTTATTTTTTTCCTCCAATGACATCGTTTGTTCTTCCAATTCCTCATTGGTCATTTGCAGTTCTTCCTGTTGATGTTTCAGATTTTGTGTCTGCTCTTCCAATTCTTCATTCGCTTGTTTCAGCTCTTCCTGCTGCATCTGAAGTTCTTCACTCTGAACCTTTGTTTCTTCAAGCAATTCCTGTATTTGTTTTCTTGCAATGGCCGAATTAACACTTATAGCAATACTTTCCATAGAAGCATTGATGAATTCTTTTTCCGTTTCGCTGAAATCAGTAAGGCGGCCCATTTCTATTACGCCCAATGTTTTACCCTCAAACAAAAAAGGAGTAATGAGCAATTGTTTTGGTTTGGTATTGAGAACAGATGAAGTGATTCGTATTTGCTCTTCCGTTATATCCGTTAAAGAGATTTGTTTTTTCCCCCGCGCTGCCTGGCCAATCAGCCCTTCACTCAATGTAAATTTATCTTTAATATCTTTAGGCGATGTAAAGGCGTAGTGTCCGTTAAGCACTAATTCATTATCTTTAGCATTAAACAGGTATACAGCTCCTATGTTTGCTTTCAGATAAGTACATAAAAATTCGATTGTGTTGGTTGCCAGCTCTTCAATACTTTGGTCTCCAACTAATTTTTCGTTGAGTTGATTTTGGCCTCCGGTCAACCAATTGTGTTTTTCGTTTGCCGCAGTTGTTTCACGTAATGAACCAGTCATTTTTTTTAAAGCATGACCCAAGGTATCTTTGTCCGAACGTGGTATTATATCAACTTCATAATCTCCGGAAGCAACATTGTTTGCACTTTCAGTTACCTCACGGAAACTTTCATTTACACTTATCAGTGAATTGAATATTGGCTTTAATTCGTCATTTGTATTATCTTCCGGTTTATCATTTGTAAACTCACGACTGGCAATTTTTTCGGCTTCTTTTGCTATTACTGAAATACGTTTGGTAATACTTTGAATGATCCAGAAGGAAATAATGATCGCTAATATAATGCTTGCAATAATTAAAGCAATAATTAAATTTAAGGCAGCATTGTAGTTGGCATTGTTTTCTATTTTATCATTCTCCATGCTCTTTTCATTCTTAACAATAAGTCTTTCTAATTGGCTAATGGCAGCATCTCTTACTTTCAAACCTCTATCAATGGAAATTCTAAATGCTTGTTCATCTTCATTCTTCATCGTCAATAAAATGATCTGATTCAGATCGGATTTATAACTGGTCCAAGTGTTTTTAAACTCATTCAAAATGACTTTTCCTTTATCATCCACCAATTCATCTAACTCATTCGTTTTTTTATCAATACTTTCCAATGAGCTGTAAATTCGGTCTTTGTAATAATCCTTTTGAATCGGATTTTTCTCTAACATGATATTCTTTTCATGTCTAGTAGCATCCAATACAGCAATCATCAATTCATTGGAGAGGGTTATCCTTTTTGAGGATACATCAACGATATTCAATAACCGTTCGTTGGATTCGGAAAATTTACCAGCCATAAAAAATGCCGTAGAAATGAGTAACACTAAAATGATAATGTAACCTCCAAGTAATTTACTTTTGATTGTTAAGTTCATAAGGATTGTTATTTTGTTTGTCAATTTTTATTAGCAACTCTGTTATATCCTCCAGAGATAAAATATAATCTGGTTTTATAGCAGCAATAGCTGATGCAGGCATATAAGATGATTCAGCTGTTTCCGGATTCTGGATAATGGCTAAACCACCGCATTCCTTTATTCGTTTTATACCTTTTGTTCCATCATTATTGGAGCCTGTAAGTACTACTCCAATCAAATTGTTATTGTATGCTTCGGCAGCCGATTCAAAAAGCACATCAATTGATGGCCGAGCAAAATTTACCCGCTCATCAATAGTGAGGGAAAAGGTCTTATCTCTCTCAATCATCAAATGATAATTAGGTGGAGAAATATAAATATTTCCTGGTTCGATTTTTTCTTTTTCATCCGCTTCTTTTATATGGAGATTGCTTTTATCATTTAAAAGCTTTATCCATTGGTTATCGGAACGTGGGCTGATATGCTGTACTATTGTAATTGGTATGTTGAAATCTGCCGGTAATGCAGAAAACAAAATTTTCATTGCATTCATGCCACCGGAAGAAACCCCTATAACAATTGCTTCGTAATTCATTTATTAATATTTCTTTTTAAATATTCGTTGTTTATTATCCACATCAGTATACTCATCATACAAATCTGTAAATCGCAAACTTTCTTTAGATCCTAAACATAAAATGCCGCCATTAATCAGACTGTTATAAAAAAGTTTTTGCACTTTATTCTGTAAGTTTTTATCAAAATAAATAAGCACATTTCTGCATAATATCAAGTGTGCCTCAGCGAATACACTATCAGTTACTAAATTATGATTTGCCCAAACAATATTTTTTTTCAATGATTGATTCATGATTACGTTATCATAGTTAGATGTATAATAACTCGAAAAAGATTCTTTTCCACCCGACAATTGATAATTAGTAGTGTATTCTTTAATCATTCCGTTCGAAAAAATTCCT
This sequence comes from Bacteroidota bacterium, assembly GCA_016183805.1. Classification (GTDB taxonomy): domain Bacteria; phylum Bacteroidota; class Bacteroidia; order Flavobacteriales_E; family Vicingaceae; genus Vicingus. The sequence goes on along the minus strand of JACPDX010000005.1, from coordinate 24,669 downwards.
TCTTTCGCTTTGTTCAATGCTTGTTGATTAAAATCTGTAGCGTAGATGGTTGTCCTTTCATACAAACCTTCTTCCTGCATAAGAATAGCCATTGAATATGCTTCTTCGCCCGTAGCACAGCCAGCATGCCATATTTTTATAAAAGGGTACGTTTTTAAAATAGGAATAACATTTTCTTTTAACGACCTGTAAAAACTTGGGTCACGAAACATTTCGGTTACAGTTATGGATAAGTCCTGCAAAAGTTTGGAAGCAAATGCTTCATCGCTCAGAACCTTCGCTTGTAGTTGAGAAACATTCTCTAATCCCGACATCACCATCCTGTTCATGATTCTGCGCCTGATGTGGGCTTCGGAATACTGCCTGAAATCATAGCCATATTTTTGATATACAGCTTCCAACAGTAATGAAATTTCCATATTATGAGTCGCCTTAGTTATAGAAACAAATATATTAAATATATGATATGTATCATGAATTCAATGCAGCAGTTTACACTAAATTCTTTATTTTCAGTAATCTTACTTACCATAATTAAGTAAATATACGTAGTCATAATATATTAGTGTTAAAAATAACACTTCGTCGTACGTCCTAAGCTGTAAAAGTAAAGGTAAGTTTTGCGAGGGCAAAGAGCAATCTAATTCGTTCAAAGGGTTATACAATGGCAGGATCCTTTTTACTTACAATCCTAATAGAAATAGAATAGCGGTACAATCTAATCACTTGATATTGGTGGCTACAAATATGAAATTAGTTATGTTAACATATCTTCATGGACTACTAACATCTCAGCAGGAAGTAAGGCAGATATGTTGGTAAAAGAGGAAATTATCATTACTGGCAATTACATTTATGGTTTATTGACTGTAGAATCATAACTCCCGATACTTTCTCCCAAATTGGTAGATATATAAAATAAAAATATATCATGCCAGAACCAACTAACCTATACAGATTCAACAGCTACAAACAAAAAATTAATGAAGAAGTTGAGCTTGAAAAGTATATCGATACAGAATCAGGTACTTATTTGTTAACTGCACTTGATATAGATGGAAACTTCAAGTTAGAGTTGCCAACTGGTCAAGGGAAGCATGAGATAATTTACGATACATTTAATGAGTTTCAGGATAGAGAAGCTCTTTACAAAAGATTGGATAAAGGAGTGTTTGAATTCTTACAGGAAAGCATGTTGGAGTTCCAAACTCTAAATGTCAAAGAAAAGCCGGTTGGAACAGATATAATTGTCACGATGAATAATGACCGGTATGTGCTTACGGTGGTGCAATCTACTGGATTTTGCAAAATGAAGTACCCAGAGCGAGTAACAGAATTTTACATTGACAATATATTCCTAGAGAACCCAGAATTACCATTGATAAAGGATGGTAGATTAATAGATTACCTAAAAAATCAAATAAAGAAGAAAGGACTTGCAGTGGATTTACCACAAGTTCCATACGTTCCAATGTTGAAGCTCGAACCTAAGGATTAAGCTATTTCAGCTAATCGCTTTATCTTTATTATGGTGGTGTGAGATACATCATGTAGTTTACCGGTCTTCCTTATGCTCACACCGTCTTTTAGGTCTTTTACCACATGTTTGTACTTCTTCAAAAATTCCGCTTCATCTTCACCTGAGCCAACTGGACGACCTAAATCTTTGGTTTTCCTTGCATGTTCTAATCCTGCTTTGATACGGCTAGATAGCATTTCACGTTCGCTGTTGGCAAACTCACTAAATATACTTATGATAAGTCTGCTTATCAGGGACTCTTTTCCATCATCATCCAATGATTCAACATTTAGTTGTTTGAACACGACACTAATTCCTTTTTCATGTAACTGATCAAGAATCGCCCGAATCTCCATAGGGCGTCTGCCTAGCCGAGAAATTTCAGTAATTATCAATTTGTGAATTGGAATAGCAGAATTGTTGATGAAGTCCATCAGTTCGATTAAGTCCTCACGTTTTTTATTGGTTGTGTTTCCGGTTACGGTCGACTGGATCGACCTTACTACATTGTATGAGCGTTCACGACAATAACTTTGAAGTGAAGTTAGCTGAGAATCCACAGATTGATGTTTTGTGGAAACTCGTGTGAGAATTATTGCATTTACTTTATTCATGTGCTAAAATATTGACTATAGATAAGGCTAGAGCGTTTTGATGCCGATTTTAACAGTCCCGAAGGCTTGGTTTTGCGTTGCATTTTTGAGTAGGGTTTAATGTTGAGCACCAAAACGTCTATTTTTAATTGTTTATAGCAAGATAGCAGATGTTTACGATATGTGGAAATTTTGTTGGTGGATTTGTGAATGATGTATAAATTTGATTAAAGAAAAAAATGGAAAAACATAATTTTGCAGCATATAAACCAGGAACTTTTTCAACTGATGTATCAAACCTACAGTTTGCAGAGAAATTTTTTGAAGAAAAAGACATGTCTGCTTTTGTTCATGAATATTGTCACTATGTTCAAGATATTACTACAATTTCAGCAATATTCGGGTTTTCCTTATGGTTAAGAGATGTAGTAGCTCTAACTAAAGTTTTTTCAAATGGAGAAGGAAAAACAATTTCAATTCCGTTAAACAGAGATAAGTATGGTGAGACCATAAATAAGTTTCGGAAATATTATAATCAATATTGTGGCGACCCTAACATAGTAATGGAGCTTGATTATTATAGGCATTCTTTTGTAAAAAGACATCTAAGTATTATTGAAATTGATTTAGATGGTAATATTCAAAAATTTGCGGCAAACGAAATTGAACTTTCAAATCTGCCTCAAAATCTTTTTTTAGGGTTAATAGTACTACAAGAAATCCACGCATTTTATGCCCAACAATTAGCAGAAAGAAAATTACCTTCAGTTGAATTATCTGTGCATGCAGAAAAACTGCCTTCCTTTCCCTATAAATTTGGAGACTTTCTTTTTCAACAATTTGAAATCGAAATTGATTTAGACACTAAATTTATTCTTATCGAACTTTGTTTAGATACTGTACAAGCAACATCTGTATTTTTAGAGGTACTTGAAAAATTGAAGGGAAAAAAAATCATTGGCTTTGGACCTGATAAAATTGATCTTATTTCAATTGTTGAAGAATGTAGAATAAAGTGTTCTTATTCAACAGAAGAAGCCTTGGAAAACATTATACCAGACTTGCGAATCTGGTCCAAAGAAATAGGTCGGGAACATCTTTCTCAAGCAATTGGATGGTATTTGAATCAGATTGAATTAGTTTATAATATAAAGAAATTAGCTTCACCTACTTTTTTTTCGATGCCTTTTTGCATGGATTGGTATAATTTTAGTCTGTTCTTCCAATTTTTACCATCTCCAGCATATATTAACAATGGAATTTTTTACAGAACTGTTTCTTCAATTTCTGATGAACAGGATAATAAATTTATAAAAAACTTTGAAGCAGCTACTACCATTTGGTCACATAGAATTTTATATGACCTTCTTTGTTCAGAAAATCTAAATCAAATAAATGAAAGATGTCAATGCCCTTTATATGAAGGTTGTCATATTAGACCTAAAATAGATGAAGATTATATTTGCAAAATGACTCCTTGGGAAATTATAAAAAATAAAAATAAAATAATATGTCAATATGGGATGGCAGCACACTCTTTTGGTTTATGGCAAAACACATTAGATATTAAAATTAAGTGATATGGCACAAATAATTCGGTTAATATTAATAGATAATTTTACTGGAAATGTTTATAGAACTGAAAATCATAATGACGATAATAAAAAAGATGATTATCATAATGAAATTAAACCTCTCTTAAAAAAAGAACTTACCGATAAAATCAAAGGAATATACGGTACAAATGGAGATTTTATAATTGAAGATGGGAAAATTGTATATGTATCTACAAAAACTAATCCGCAGACTGGCAAAAGAATTAAAAGAAGTGTACCATTAGGTATTCCAGCAGAAGACTACTTTGAACGTCTATCCTTCAATATATTATGGATAACATATAATTTTGCAAATAAACATAAAATAAACATAACAATAATATTAGAACATACTGAAGAAAAAGGAACTCTCCAAATAAGAATAGAATAAAAATATTTCTTCCGAAAGTTACTCAGGCATAATCACATATCCCAGCGCTTTCACCAACACAACGAATTCCAAGAAGGCACTATGAGTCCATTGGTTTGTCACAACAATACTTTGATTCTTTAGCTTAATCACATCTTCGTCCTTGAAAAAATATCTAGGTCGTTTAGGATCAGGTGAAAGTTCCTTAGCTTCACTCAATAAATTGATGGTGCCGAAACGTTTAACTTGTGGTGGAAACACAGTAAGTAACTGTTTATAAGTTACATCTTTGTTGTCACTTACATACGCCTGAACAACAGCAAGTACCGTTCTTCCCTTACTACGTTTCACTTTCTCAAACATATACTGACTTATGTTACGACCAGAAAGTACAGGAGTAGGTTTACTTACTTTTTCAGGTTTAGTTACATCAGTCAAGCCCATTTCAAACGCACTAATCAACTTGTCCTTATCGATTAAAGTATAAGTTTTGTTGTCTTCTTCTTTAGTTACAGCTCCTCTTTCAATCAAGTGAGCAAGTACACCATAAGCCTGAACAAATGGAATATTATAGGGAGTATAGTTTAACTGTTGTGCGGTTATTTTCTGGTGCTTCAAAAACGCTTGCATGATTCTTGTTTTTACTTCTTCGATTTTCATAATATTAAAATATAGGTTCTATGCTAAAGTGCAAGATTCCGGCTTACCATGACAATTTTCCATTAAGAAGTTGCTAACGATTAAAATTTTTTATTTTACTACATCATTATTTTTTATGTTGTTTTTATCGGTTAATTTAGTGCGCAACAGCGAAACGATGGCTGCTGTGGAAGAAGAATGAAGTTATTAAAAGAACATAAAAACTATGGAAAATTTAAAAGAACACTACATTAACAAGCTTGACACAGATAGAAGGATGAACATTTTCTTGAAATACTTTGAGCTACCACAGCCTACTATTATTTTCATATTGATTACAGCTATGTTTTTAGCAGTAGTAGAAATCTTAACACATATTTGGGTTCCTTCTGTACTTGCCGTTTACTTGATGTGGGAAAGTCTAATAAATCTATCGACGAAGTACGAGATAGCAGAGAAATGTGTTGTGGAAGACACTTTCATGGAATGGGAATTCCAAAATAATAATGAGGAAATGATGGCGAACTTTCCGGATGATGAAATGTGCGTGACCGAAGAGGACAGGGATTCCTTCGTTTTTACGCACGTATGTTATTATAGGAATATGGGCTTAATCGACAAAATAAAAAAACACTACAAAGAGTTATTCTTCATAATGGTTTTATACTTAATCATATTAAGCTTTTTTGCATTTGTTTTAAGGAATATATAAGATAAAAAGCCATGATATGACAATAGAAGAAGAAAAATTAAAGCTGGAATTTGAATCTGCTCACCCTAGTTTGATGAAATTAAAACCTGAGATTAATGTTTCTACCATTATTGAGGAATGGGACGAAGATTTAGAACAGTTCGTCCTAGTCCAGCCTAACAGAATCGAAATTCATGTTAACCATCCGTTTATATTCGATAACCGGCTTGTTCCTACTGAGTTCAATGGAATTAAGGTGACCAACATTACCATTGACGGAGCTTATCCAAGTGAGTTTTTTGATGATATTGAAGAAAATGAACCTACACCTTTTTACCGGTTAGAAGATCCGGAGAAATATATCAACTACGTAAATAAGCACATCGATAGTATAAGAAAACAATTATTATCACCCGAAATGTCAAAAGAAGAGGCATTGGATGCTATCACTGGCGATTTTACTAAGCACAAAATTTGGTTTGTTGATGTAGTGGCAAAAGATAAAAGAGATATATAAAACAAAAGCCAAAGTCATGATAACAACATCCCATTCAGCAGTAGCACCAATTGATTACATAAGCACCAGCAATGAATTTATTTTTCTAAAAGATGATTACATATTACGTGTTAATTTCGAGGCTAAAACCTTTCAGTTAAATATGCCTGACCGAATTGCATATGACGAGAATTTTGAATTTATTCAGTCGCCACCTGCGTGGTTCGAGGATAAAATTGATTATTACATAATCGAGTGGGCACAAAATGCAATAAAATGGAATGATCAAACAATCAGAAACAGCAGACACATTGTAAAAACTTCTGTCGAAGTTGACGAAATCGTGTACCACGTGGAATTTAATACTAAAACTAATGATTTATCAATCGAAATACCCGGAAAAACTATCATCAGCCACCCTAATAGTTTATTCTACGATTTCCCGGAATTTCAATTTATGGATAACGGAGAGTTGATTACATTATTAACGGCGGAAATCTATTATCAAGCTCAAGGACTCGATCTAAAACCTAGCCGTAGAAAATTCTATGCACCAATTTCATTCCAACCGAAGAAAATCACAACAAGCCGGAACAAGTATAAATTCGAGTACAAGCTCGAGAACGATTTAATCTTCCTAGAAATACCAACACGACAGCTACATACAAATATGCTCACTATTGAATTGAGTTCAACAGAGTTGACCAAAATGCACGACGGGAAGTTGATTGACGTAATACGGAATGTGGTACATGAACAAAGTCTCTCAGTTTGAGAGGCTTTGTTTATCATGTTTTAATTAATAAATTAATTGTCAACTTCAATATAAGTCATTACAGCTTTGTTACCAATATTTTCCATAATTTCAAACTCAAATGTTGTTTTTTCAGTAAAAACTAAAGGAAAATTCAACACCAAACCTGTGTTGTAATAATACACAAGTGGTCCATTTTTAAAGACAATACCATTTATTCCTTTTAAAATAATTTTAGAATCCTTTTCTTCTTCTCCTTGAACATATTTACGTTCACAAAAAATATTATAAATGTACCATGTTTTTCCAGCTGGAACTGTGAATTTTGATGTTGTGCTGTTAAATTCAACTAGCTGTGATTTACCATTTGATATTGTTGTCTGTGCATAACCAGAAAAAGCCCAAATGCTTAAGAAAAGTGTTATAATTAAAATAATCCGTTTCGATTTCATAATATTTTTTTTAAATTTTTAAAATGGCTTTTATTTGCTCAGGGTCGTCAACTTTTTTAAGTTGTTTGTTTAAATCCTTCCATTCACTTTCTGGTATTTTACTCAATAATTCAATTAAGTTCTTCATTTTCAATTCAAAACCTTCTTTTTCTACTGGTTCTTTTGAAAACACATAATCTTTGGCATATTGATCTAATACCAATTTGGTCTTTAGATATACATCTTTGCCATTAGGATATGTTGTTTTCATAATTGCTTTACCATTTGCATCTACTAATATTGAAGGTTTTGTTAATGTAAGAATAGTGTCTAAAGAATTAAAATATTTTTTAATATTGTCATTAAATGATCCAATATCCTCAATTTCTCCCTTTTCTTTCTTTAATACGTTATCACAATAATTACGCTGGAATTCTAATTGTTTAAAATAAGGCCTTATACAACAATTATACTCATTTTGCAGTTCATATATTGTTGTTTTTTGCTTTTTGTATGACTGATAATTTTCATCAAATTTCTTTAATATTTCAGTAGAAACACCAGTACGAGTATAAGCAATAATCGCCTCATCATAATAACCTGCCAACATAATTTCATTCGCCCTATTAAGTCCTTTTAAATAATAAGCCTCTAAATCAGAATAAATCCATTTACAGTATCCATATTGATTTTTAGACATTAAATCCATTTTCATTGCATTGTATTGTCTTTCAAATGATTCAAATGAAATTTTTTCTGTGCCATATTCATTACTGAAACTCTCAAACTTTTCTAGTTCACTAGTATTAACATTCACTTCTTTATACAATTTAATTGCTTCGTCAAAATAGCCTTTATACAACAAACTGTCTGCACGGTTTATTTTTTCTACTTTTATTTTTGCTTTAATAGCATCTTCTTTCGCCTTTATTTCCTCTTGCTTTTTTAATTGAATATTTTCCATTGCACGAGTAGGTGTGCCATCTTTATTATACCCTTCATATACCTCTTCATTATTAACAAACGTTCTCGATTCTTTTAAATTACCATTTATATAATAAGTTTTTGAATACACAAGATGTCCTTTTTCTTCAAACAGTTCCTCAGTTTCTATAGCTCCTGTCGGATAATACCAAATGTTCTTACCAAATTTTAAGGACTCTTTATAATTAAGTATTGATCTTAATATCTTACTTGGATAAAAATATTCTCTTACTTCTCCACTTTCAGGATTCACAACTTTTCCCATACTGTAGATGTTTTCAGAACTCACAAAATCTTTAAGTTTTCCATCTATCTCATGGAATCTTTTTATATCATCATAGCTATAGGAATAAATTCTATACCATTTTCCATCCTTTTCTCCATTAATATAATTTCCTTTACGTTCTACCACATTTCCATCCATATAATAAATTGCTGGTCCGTTTAGAACACCAGCTTTATATGTTTCACTTTTGGTTAATTGTCTACTTCCAGACAAAGTGGAATATTCTTTATTTAAACCTTCCCAAAGATTATTTTTAAAATTATATTCAGCAATTAGTACCCCCTGCTTGTCATAGCCCTTAAACCAACCATGTTTTTCACCAACAGAGTTAACTTGAAACTGAGCCATAAGTTGGGTTTGTCTATAATCATAATATTCTTTCTTAACTGTTTGAGAAGATAGATTTAAAGTCAATAAGCTGATAATGAGAATCGTTAATATTTTTTTCATTTTAAATGTTTTAAAGTTTTTTACTAATTCATATCCTCTGCTGTATTATCAAGCTGTGTTTGTAATTTTTAATTTTTAAAATATTTCTGTGCACCGTACTTTGTAGAAATAATGTACAGTCCGGTATTCTTTAACGAATAGGTTCCCGGTCCACCATTCATTATAGTTCTACCAGAAATATCATACATCGTCCAATCAGTATCGGATTTGAATTTGTCACCAGTAACTGTAACATGATCTACCTTATCTTTAACTGTTTCTTTTATACTAACAACTCCAGATATGTTTATACGAGCAACTTTGCCTCGTGCTGTTCCATCATAATTGGTAAAACTACCACCAATGATGATTTTTCCATCACTTTGTATTGCACTTGTATATACAGTGTTATTTGCACCCGTTCCTGGATCAAATGTCGAATCGAGTGTTCCATTAGTATTCAAACGAACAATACGGTTTCGTATTGTTACATTATAATATGTGAAAGTCCCGCCGATAATAATTTTACCGTCGCTTTGAATTACACTCGTATATATTACATCAGATAATGTACTACCTAATCCCGTACCAGTAGTGACAAATGTATTATCAAGTGTCCCATCTGTGTTTAGTCGAGCAATATACTTTGCTATATTTGTGAAATCACCACCTACAATAATTTTACTATCACTTTGTATTGTAACGGTACGTACAATATTAGTTATGTATGGTAGAAATGTATTATCAAGTGTTCCATCTGTGTTTAGTCGAGCAATATTTGTTCTTACGGTCGTTCCATTACTAGTGGAGAGATTGAAAGCTCCGCCAATTATAATTTTGCCATCGTTTTGGATTGCACTCGAATATATTACAGAAGTACTTGACATGAATAAATTTATACCGATATAAAATGTATTATCGAGTGTTCCATCCGTGTTTAGACGGGCAATACGCTGTCTGAGCGTTCCATTATATACATTGAAATCACCACCTATAATAATTTTCCCATCACTTTGAATTTTAACTGTACGTATACTATTAATACCTGTTCCTATACCCGTTCCTGGATCAAATGTGGTATCGAGTGTTCCATCCGTGTTTAGACGGGCGATACGGTTTCGTGATGTTCCATTATAATATGTGAAACCTCCGCCGATAATAATTTTCCCGTCACTTTGGATACTAATTGTATATACATTACCCTGAGCTCCTGTACCTGGGTTAAAAAAAGCATCAAGTGTTCCATCAGTATTAAGACGTGCAATACAGTTTCTGCTCGTCCCATTGTATGAAGTGAAATCACCACCGATAATAATTTTTCCATCACTTTGAATTGCACTCGTATATACAATATTATATGATGCACCTACACCAGTTCCGCTAGGATTAAAAGTTGGGTCATTAGCCCCGATTTGTGCTTGCGTCAGCGTAACCATCAGGATCATCGCTAACATTGTTGTAATTTTTTTCATATTTTTTTTCTTTTTGACAGTTGAGTAAATATAGCAAAGGCAATAATTGATAATATACCAATAGCTGCCATGATGTAGCCAAAGACGGATCCATCCATTCTAGTTTCTCCAGTAATAGTATTTACAGAATGGTGCTCATAAAATTTCCCATGATAAATTCGTAAAGCAAATGCAATAATTGCTATAACTAACGAAACCCATTTATAAAAAACAAAAGTCATCTGTGTGTGTTTCATATTGAAGAACTATGCTTTAACCCAAACACATTTACCACCCATTTTGCAAGGGGTCGGATTTGGATTTGAATTACCAGTGGTATTTCCACATTTTGTGCATACCATCATTCTTGATACAACCAATTTGAGATTTACAAATAATTTTTTCATCTTATTTTTGTATTAATTTTTTTCCTACTCATTTGACTTTTCGGAATTGAGTATTAAGTTAATTAAGTTGTTCAAACATAGCTTTATTTCACTACAATCTATTAGTTCAAATCGTTCTTATCGTTCATATCATTCATTTCAATAAGTTCATTCATTTAGTTCATTACGCCAAATGAATATATTTGATGACTACATTTGTGCAGTTGACAATATCATTATGATTTCAAGCGTAATAAAAGAAAAGATAGAAGAACAGTTTGGGCAAACAATCAGGTATTCAAAAGATTGTGAGGTGTTGGCACGCGATATATCTTGCAAAACGGGGCATACAGTTAGTGGGTCAACCATTAAGCGATTGTTGGGCTTTGTAAAAGGTGTACAAGAGCCAAGAATGTACACGATGGATGTAATTGCTGATTATTTGGGACACCCTTCTTTTGAAGATTTAATTAAAGAATTTGACAATACAACTTATTCAGAATTTAGTAGAATTGAAGAACTTTCTATTAATGAGATGAAGAAAAACCAACAAATTAAATTCACCTACAAACCCGATAGAGAAGTTATCGTTAAATATTTGAATAACTCTACTTTTGAAGTAATGCAATCCTTAAACTCTAAATTGCAACAAAAAGATTTAATTAAATTCAATCAAATTGTGCTTTCTTATCCTTTATTTATTAAAGATGTTATTAGAAAAGATAAAAGTATGGGGCAATACATTGCCGGTAAAATTTCTGGTATTACCTCGATAGAAAAGCTAAAAGATTTAGGCTAAATTTGCCTTGTGCAACCTTCTGAATTTACATCAAATAAATCTGAATCTCCATCTAGCCCTGTATTGATAGGTCATGGTGGAACATGTGAATTATATCGTATTATGATTCACAACAAATTTCATGTTCTTAAAAGACATAAAAAAGAAAATACCCAATCACCACAGTATATTGAATCGCTGAATAGAGAATTTGCAATTGGTTTTCAATTGGATCATCCAAATATTGTTAGATACTTAAAATATGGCATCGATGACGATGGTCAATTTATTTTATTAGAATTTATCGATGGGGCATCTATAACTGAGGTAATTAATAAACAAGCCATTTCTCTATCGGTTGATGCTAAAAAAAATATTGTTATACAATTGTGTGGTGTAATTGAATACCTACATTCAAAACAAATCTATCATTTAGATATAAAACCTGACAACCTACTAATTACTTTTAGGGGTAAGAATTTAAAACTTATTGATTTTGGTCACGCAGTTTCAGATGGTGATATTAATGTTATTGGTGGTACAAAAACATTTATGCCACCCGAACAATCAGAAAATAAATACAACACAACTAATGACATCTATTCGATTGGGAAGGTAATTGAGTTTCTATTTTCTAATGAACAAGAAATAGATAAGTCTATTTGGCTACCCATCATACAAAAATGCTTAGCAATAGAACCAAATGATAGATACCACTCTGTATCAAATATAGTTGAAGCCATTGAGACTAAAAAAAAATCTATAGCATCAATTTATTTTATAAGTTTATTTATTCTACTGTCATTAATAGTAGTTGTTGTATGGAATTTTAATTCCGGAAGAACTAATAAAGAACAGAAGATAGTAGCACAACCAATGACAAACATCGAGGATACAATAAAGTTAAAATCTACAACTCCCTCAGAAGAAGTAGCACCAAGTAAAATAAAAAAATCACCTATTAAAGTTGTTAGCTTTACTCAATTAGATTCAAATTATTGCACTAATCTTGGGCTATCGTTGTTTAAATCATTTGTCGCAGCTTACGACAAATCAGATAAATCTATGAAAACAGGGTCGGCAATACAAACACAGATTACCGATTCTATACAAAATGAATGGTTTATTTTCTCTTCCAAGTACAGCCCTGAATCAGTAGAATATAAATGGGCTTATGATTGCTACTTTCCAAATTTTACTTTAAGTCAAAAGAAGATAATGGATCAATTATTCGGCTCAAAATAGAGGTGTTGAAAAGATGTTAATGATAGTTTAAATAAACATCAAAAACTTCCATTATGTGTACCTATATTAATGTTGCACTACTAATTGTGTAACTTCAACCTGCGGAGGATTCACCGTAAGTAATTTAAACTCGTTCAAAAACACTTCCATAAACCTACTCTGGTCTGCTTCATTGAGAACCCAGGCATCATGTATGGTCGCGACAGGTATGTCTTCTTCGGCACATTGACGTGTAATACCGTCAATGAATATGGTGCTTTCCAATCTGGCAGCTAATATATTGGGAACACAGTACATTTTTGTCAACCCGGCAACGAACGGTAAAGTAGATTTTCGAGTTTGTTTCAACTGGTTCAGTAGCCTTAATACGTCCCTGTACCTACCACAAAACAGTTGGTGTATCTTCCACCGTTCAGTACCTTTTTCTTCATCGTCTTTATATGGATAATAGGATGAATAAAAAATGTGTTCAAATAATTTTTGTTTCAGATTAGCTTTAGTCATACCTGAAGCTTTCATTAATCCTGAATAGAAGGTACCGGCTATACAGTCTTCATAAAATAATCGTACACCCGGTGTGTGTTGGTACTTCCTGATAATTGGTAGGATGGGGTTGAATTCATCCACTATTTTAAGAATATTAGGATGGTAAAATGCACAACTCAAAAGGAAAGGTTGAGCAGATTTGACATCAATCAGTACCAACGGACTGTCGTCTTTCTTCAACTTCAAAAATGGTCGAAGCACACTTGGCATATTACTTAGGTGTGAATGTAGCCTTGAACTGTAATTGTCTCTATTGATGAACCTTCTCAATCGATTGTTGAATTGATTGGCAAAGCCCAATAAATAGTCTTGGTTAAGTTCCTTGTCGCTTTCAATACCGGTAATTTGTTCAGGAGTAACATCCAAGTATAGCTGGTCGATGAATTCGACCGTGGGTGACAACCAATCATATTTTCCTATGAGTTGTTGTACCTGTCGGTCATACTTACCATAATAATACAGTTCAACCGATTTAATTATATCCGGGTGCGTGATGTATTCCACCCTGTATTTTCGATTGGTCTTGGGGTCTGTAACAGGATTTTTAATCCGGTAAAGCATCGTGCATTTTGTAGGCATGTAAGATTTACCACCCCTATCATTTAATTTGTATTCAATGATGTTATGTTCCAACAGCGTCCTGATGATCTCGGAATAATTTCTTACCATTTTCTTTAACGATCGTGAATTAACCGGAACGTATCTACTGGTTCTTTTAATTCCAGAAGCGAAATTTTTGTCCTTTTTCATTCTCATTTTCATAAAGAAAAGGTACTGTAGAATCACCCTTGCTTTATCGGCATTTCTATGGTTGTTGTCAAAAATCTCATTCAGGTCTTCCACATTCAGTGGAACCATACATTTTAGTCTTTGTTTTTTCATTTTTTTATAGTTTAATAGTGAGTAAGTGTGCAACATTATGGATAAGAGAGGGGGAGGAACCCCTTTTTTTTAAGGTAATTTATATAAGGATATTTTCACAGCACTTGAACCCTCTCTTTTCAATTCTAACCTAAACCACCTGAAATCCCTCAGTTCAGAACATTCTACACCTGATGATCAAAACTGTTCCAAAAAGATTTCCAATAGGATTCTTTAAAACTGGAAATGAACAAAACAGGGGACGTTAACTATCAAAATCCCCTAAAAACTGAATTTAAAGCCGTTTAGGGCACATTAAACCAGCCCGGATATTCCAAATAGTAAAGTATAAGGCACTGTGAAAAAAGATGTGATACGGAAGTCCGAAATCATCCGTCCTTATTGGGCTGTTGGAATTTTATGGGGCGTTGATAACTATTCTGCTGATTCTACGGAAATAATTTGCATAAAATATTTTATTTATGGAAATTCACTCCATGAATCAGATTAAGAATAAATTCAAGAAACGCCCATTGACTGACCGTGTAGTTGGTGATTATGCCAGTAGGTTGAGATCTTGTGTTAGGATGTTGGGATATGATGATCTTGCTGATTTTTACAGGATAAAAGACCCAAATAAGTTGAGAAAAGAAATGGAACGTCTCAAAGGTGTGCCTAAATTCTCGAAGAAAAGTGATAACTCAAAAGGTTCATTACTGACGGCATTCAGAGCTTATATAGAAGCAGTTCAGATCATGCACGATCTGAAACCAGCATCCAAGAAGTACCTGAAGCAATATAAAGATTCGTTTCAGTCACTTGTAGAAAAATCCAATAAAGAGGATAAGACCACTATGCAGATCATCACAGGGTTGGTAAGTATTTTTTCCAACGAATTCAGAGCCAGGGAAGCAGAACCTGTTATATTTGAGGTGTTGTCGCTGAAAACCAATAAGGAACTGGACGAGATTCATAAGGTGGTTAAGAAGCTGAACAAGGAGGATTACAACCTAGTGGTATTCGAGCATTTCGAACCTACGGCGAAGGTGCTAGCCATAAAAGGGTTGCTACATGAATTAAGAACACAGATCGAAAATCAGGGCTGATGGGAAATAAAGTAATCATAAATTTTTCCATTAGTATAGATGCAGATATGATTTCCGAATCATTGGAAGATTCATGGAATAAATTGATAAACGATTTTGGAAATAAGTTAATAGAATCCACTAAATCGAAAAAGACAAAAAGTGGGAAAACAAATTACCTTAATTCAGTATTAAAACCTCAATTGGAAAAGGTTGATCTGGATACAACCTTAACTTATAAGTTGGTACTAAGCACTAAGGGTATTAATGAGGCTATGTTTGAGGATATTATACTTAAATCATATCGTAAACTAACCAAAGAAGGTTTAATAGAAGGAAAAAAAAAGGATTACCATACGATCTTCACTATTGAAGAACCGTTGAATCGTCAGGTGAGATGGTTAGGGACGAGAAAAGAACTAAAATACTTGGTTTGTAAACTATCAGGGAAAGACTTTACTGAACAAACATCAGAATCAAAGAAAAAGTATAACTGTACACTAAAAGGAAGAGGCGAGAAAAATACGGTGTTCTATTCAAATACATGGATATTTGAAAAGGCGGCCAACAGTTTTCTTAATAGTGAAGGAAAAAGATTTATACCAAAGAGTATTCAAATCAATAATGAAGTAACCCCCATAACGCCTGCTAAAAAGCAATTTTTAGGAGAAGTAGCAATGGTATTCACCAACGAATAACTTACATCAAATCCACCATAAGTTCATTCACTAATTCACCATTTTGACCATCACTAACTGGTGAGCGGTCTCATTTCGTGTTTTTATTTTTTCGACACCCTCAATCACCACGAGGGGTACATTCATTTATCTATATTTAGTCACTAACTAGTGAGTATAAATATCTGTATATCAATATATTAAAGAAACAAATCATATTTAATTTTACATTGTTAAACACAGCGAAAAACTGTTGCGCGCTTAAATAATTTTTGCAGTGGATCGCCCTAAAATTTTAAAATGATGAAAGTAATTGAATTAAAAGTTAAAGAGTTAAAACGGCATCCAATCCACGAGCGGTTGAATGTGGTGCGCACCTTAGAAGAACTGGAAATGCACGGGGAATCCATACTGAAATATGGTAGGCAGAACCCGGTAATATTCCAACACATTGATATGGATGGTAAACCGGTACCACATGTAATAGATGGTTGGTCAACGGTTCAAGTTGCACTACATAATGGTATAGAAACATTACCAGGAATCGAAATTTCCAAATGTAGTGACGAAGAGTTGCCCGAACTGATAATAGAAGTGCAAACAGGATTCCATAGAGATCCAGAAGAAGACTACATCCGTTTTGAGTACTTCTTCGAAATTTTATCTAAAGGGCAAGGCCACAGAAGTGACTTTGATGTTGAATTAAATACTTGGGAAGATGAAGAAGAATAAAAAAAGAAACCCAACGACTATTGAACAAATAGCAAAGAGGTTTAAAGTTAAGCCAAATTATGTTAGGTGTATATTAAAAGTAGGTCGAGTAAAGCCACTAAATTTTGATAGAATGAAACGTGATAGAATGGCTTTGTACGTTGCTTATAGTGATGCTGTAGCGGAAGAAAGAGGAAGTATTCCTGAAGTACCTGGTGTTCAACCGGTGATGTACTACCATAGCTCTACAAATACTGTAAGTGAATCTATGTACCAAGAGGTACTGGAGGCAGAAAACTCAGCAACAGTAAGTACAACATTTGTTTCTGATGATGAACCTGTGGTTACTTCAACACAAGTGATTGAGGCATCACTTACGGTGGATTCACCACAAGTAGCTTCCAATAAACAATTAGTAGAACACATTGATATGGACCAAGTGAAATTTAGATGCCCATGTGGATGCAACAAAGAATTTATTATTAACCATAAAAAATTAACTTATGAACAAGAATAACAAATTAAAACAGGTCATTATAGTATCCATATTTTCAGGAATGGACCTCCTACTCTATGGGATGATGATAGCTGGAATGAAAGGTGCTTATGCCGTGGAGTTCAACTGCCATGCTGCAAACATGCACAGCTTTAACTTTAAAGATCCAAATGGTAATCCATTAATTCGATGGGTGTTTGTTTCTGCTGAAGAAATGAAACCTAAGCTGAAAAAATTGGAAAACGAAAAATTGGAAAAAAAGCGTAAAAAAGAATTACGTGACCATTATATTATGAATGCTGACGGTAGTGCAAAACGCCCTGAAACTATACAAGAAGTAGATGGTAGAGAGATTCGAAAAATTTGTGAGGAGTTGTACGGTAAGCACATTTGGATAGTGTTGATTGGTGGACCACCATGTACCGACTTCACTAAGTTGAATGTACATAATGATGGTGAGCGCAATAAATTGGTTTTCGAATATTTACGCATACTTAAAGAGTTAAACCCTGACGTTGCAGTCATGGAAGAAGTGCCAGATATTCTTGACAAGAACCATAGGGATTTATACTTTGACTTTTTGAATCAGGCGTCAAAATGTGGTTATAACTGTGCTTATCAAGAGATGAACGCATTGCATTATGATGGCTGCCAGAACAGGAGGAGAGTAATTACAATTATGGTCAATAAATCTATGGGAAAAATGCCAGTTTTTCCAAAGCCAAGACCAGAATCTGCTATTCGACCAGGGGAATTATTTGATATTGATTATCATTTTTCAGGGCATTTTGTTGATTTAATTAAGAACAAGAATCATTGGATGTGCACGGTCACTTCTGGTAGCCCCTCATGGTTTGCTAAAGGAGATAATGTTTGGCCACCTACTATCCAAGATAAGTTAGTGATGCAAGGGCTAAAATCAGGAATGAAGTACATTATTCCTGAAGGGACTCCCATTGACCAACAACATGTTGCAGTTGGCAACGGTGTACCAATAAATCTGGCGTACCACATCGCCAAAACAATCATGGAAGAAATATTTGAACTTCCAGTTAAGAATGAATATTAATAACTAAAAACAAATAAGATGAAAACAAAAAAACAAAACAATAACAACAATACTGTAACCGAACTTACAATCGATCAACAGTTGGAAATAATTAGTATTCAAGCTACTGAGCATTTTCAAGAAAATGTACGGAATCTCTTTGCAAGAGATAAACACTTTTATGAAGAAGATCCTACTGAACTTCTTTGTATTGAAGACCCTACAGAGTTATTTGAGTACATAACAAATCATGATTATTGGGTAAGACATTGGTCTATCTATTTACTCAAACAAGTTACTGACCTTGTGTTTGGTAATACGGTTACTGATTAATCAATCAACTCTACCACCATTAATATACTTGGTGGTAGAGAATTAAAACAAATTATAAACCAATTAAATTATAAAACTATGTTAACATTAATTATTTCAGCAGGTAGAATTGATAAACTCAAAATTCTAAAATGCTTCGATTTATCTAAGGTAGAGTTTACAAATAACTCACACCCTGAAGATGAATACAAAGAAAAATCATACGCATTTCAAGGTAATATTTTTGATTTGTATCAGGCCACTACTAACTTAAATAAAATTGAAGGGTGTAGATTAAACTGGGCACTCATTTCACTTGGTGCAAGAACTAACTTAATTTTAGTTGGCAGTGCAGAAACAAAAACACAACAACAAACTAAAGATTGACGGTCTCAAATCTCGAAATAAGGCATTAATAAATGTTGGATAAACAAATTTGATAATTCTAACAGCTTGTTTTTAAATATCGTTGGAAAAAAATCAGAAAACAAAGAGTCATGGAAAATGAAGATTTAAAAAATAGGGCTACACTTGCTGATATAAGTCTCTTGATTGAACAGGTACGGGTATTGGGACACAAGGTGGATCAACTGCTTCAAGTTCTTGAAATTAATCACCAACACGAACAATTGTTTGGAGACTGGATTAGTGAACACGACCTTATTATCCAAGCCAATTTATCAAGAGGTACGCTCTTAAATTTAAAGAAGCGAGGGCTCTTAACTACTAGCAGCATAGCTGGCAAAGCCAACTATTATAAAATGTCACAGATAAGAGAGTTACTAAACGAAAATGAGAAAAATAGATAATGAAGTATTTTGCCGACATATCACCCAAAGTTAAAGTGCATCTGCTGCACTACGGCAAAAAAGATTTGTCCACTTACCCTGTGTATGCACGCGTGACGTACAAGAGAAAGAAGCTGGAATTATCGTTAAGGATACAGGCGAATCCATCTGAATGGGATTTTCAAAACGAAATGTTTTTGCCAACTAAGAAATTTAGCATTTTCTGTAATCAAAAGATTGGCGAATTCCGATTATCAGTTATTGATGCTTTTGAGGCACTAAAGAAGGAACCAACTGCCCCAACCTTAAAAAGAATAAAAGAGGTGTTAACCGGCAAGGAAATAAAAAACAGTGATATGCCTTTCCTGAAGTATTATGATCAAGTCGTTGAACAAAAAAAACAGCAATCCACAGTATACCGAGCATCTACTATCAACCAATACTTAAGGGCAAGGAATCATCTACATTCCTTTTTGGTAAGAAAAGGCATTACTGATATAAAACTAAATGAGCTATCCAGGAGCTTCATTATCGAATTTGAACATTACTTGCTCTCCAATAAAATAGAATCAATTGGTGGCCCAATGATGAGATCTAGCATGGTAACCAATATCAAACGTATTAAGGCAATAGTAAACGAAGCTGTAAGGGCAGAGATGCTCCCCAAAAACCCGTTCGATGGATACAAAGTGCAACATGATAAGACCCAAAAAATTAGCTACCTGACCTCGGAGCAATTGAAAAAAATTGAGGACCTTGATGTATCTGAATATCGCGGACTCGTCCGTGCGAAGGAGTACTTTCTATTCCTATGCCACAGTGGATTACGTTTTGGAGACTTCCAAGGGCTCCGTTGCGTTGACCTTGAATATTCTACAGATGGTTTGCTTTGGTTAAGCATGGAGCAACAGAAAACAAGAGGGATGCTCAACTTCCCCCTCACTCCTACTGCTAGAGATATTGCAATTAAATACAAAGGGGATAGAACCGGTAATCAGTTCGTATTTCCAAGAATTACTAACCAAATTTTTAACAAGCACCTTCGCACGATGAAAATTTCGGCAGGCATTAAAGGAAAAGTTAGTACGCACACGGGTCGCCATACGTTTTCAGTCGAGTGTTTAGACAGGGGGTTAAATATTGTTGTTTTACAGAGATTTTTAGGACACAAATCGATCTCATCAACGATGATTTACGGCCAAATAAGCAATAAAAATTTATCTGAGTCAATTTTATTATTGAGTTAAAAATGTTTCAATAATGTTTCAGTCGAAACAAATATTACTCCCAAATGCCCTGTCATTGCTAGAAAGGCACGATTCCCCTACGGGCTGCAAAGAACCGCTTGAATTCGAAAGAAACAAGCGGTTCTTACGTTTTACAGGGGTTCCAATTGTCAATTGTACCCAAATAAGCACAAATAACGCCCAAAATGTTTCAGTAAACGGCAATGTTTCAGTCGCTCTATTTTAACAGATACTGAACTTTATTAATTCCCCTTAAAAAACTTCGCTTAACATGTCCATAATTCAATTCCGGAGTTATTTCATCTATTACAGAGACACCTTTGTTCATATTGACAGAAGTATTTATTTTTGATTTCCTAATTTTCATTAAAGTTTATGACAAGATCGATGTCTTAAGAAAATTAATAGGTCGTATGATTATCAAAGACAATATAGAAGTCTGCCTTGTCTGCCAAGAACACAATGGCATAAAACTAAACTTACACAACTATTGTCTTACAATCTTGTAAATTTTATTAGTGTTTGCTTCGTTAATTCTTAACAAATAAATGCCTTTACTTTCGTTTGTTAAATCAACTTCAACGTTGTTTGTAGTAACATTGTTTATTTGTTTAACTATTCTTCCTTCAAGTGTTGTTAAGGTATAGTTTATTGCTCCTTGTTGGTTGTTTAAGTTAATGGTAAATATTCCTTTTGTTGGGTTTGGGAACAAGAAAAATTCATGATTTTCTTTCTCAACTATACTCAAAGTGGTACAAGTTGTTCCTATTTGAATTGGAGTTGTTTTATCAATGTTTGTTCCATCACCTAATTGTCCAACATCATTATGCCCCCAAGCCCACAATGTCCCATTATCTTTTAATGCAATAGTATGCTCAAAACCTGGTATTGCCTTCATCCAATCACTATCTGAACCAACTTGTGTTGGAATTACAATTTGATTGGCAGTACTGCCCAATCCAAGTTTTCCATAATTATTATATCCCCATGCCCATAATGTTCCATTTGACTTAATAGCTAAACTATGTGTTGTTATAGCAATATCTACCCAATCTGTATCACTACCAATTTGAATTGGAGTTGTTCTATTTGTACTAGTTCCATCACCTAACTGTCCGTAAGCATTCCACCCCCATGCCCAAAGAGAACCATCAGTCTTAATCGCTAAGTTAGATGCATAGCCTGAATATGATTTTTCCCAGTCATTTGCGGTTCCAATTCTTAATGGTGTAGTTTGTTCTCCAAAAATATTGTTGCCAATTTGACCAGAATTGTTTCTACCCCAAGCCCAAAGAGAACCATCAGTCTTAATAGCACTAATGTGCTGATCGCCTATAGAAACATATTTCCAATTCGTGTCTGTCCCAACTTGAATCGGAGAAGAACTTGAATTGTTTGTTCCATCTCCAATTGTACCATACTCATTCCACCCCCATATCCACAATGTTCCATCTGATTTTATTACCGCTGTATTATTTAATCCTGTAGTTATTAAGTTACCATTTCCTATTCCAGTTATTTGTAGTGGAATAGGAGTGTTTGGAAGTCCAGCTGTTCCATAATAATTCCACCCCCAATACCAGGCAGACCCATCATTTTTGATTGCAGTTGAATTCCAAGTTCCTAAAGAAATCATTATCCAATCTAAATCTGTTGTTATTTGAATTGGTGAATATTGAGTTAAATTAGAATTGTTTCCAATTTGGTTGTAATTATTTCTTCCCCATGACCAAATAGAGCCATCACTGCTTATAGCAACATTATGAAAACCTTTAGTAGATATTGATGTATAACACTGAGACATCATGTTAATAGAAATAAACATTAACAATATGATTGAAAGAATCCGATTCATTTTTTTATTTATTAATTGGAATCTTATCACTTTAGCCTTAATTAAATCTAAAAACTGAAGAAACAACTTATGATTCCAAAAATTATTTATAATAATATGGTTAATATACAAATAATTAATAATCAATGATTATAATGTGAGAATATAGTAAAAAAAATGAGCATTTGACAAAAGAATATAGTAAAAAAGCCCCACAATTACTTGTGAGGTCTTTTTCACAAAACGTATTAAATACCTAGTTATTACTGAAGTTTAAACCAATAAAAGTTATTCCATCCTTCAATTAATTTTGTAGAATCTGTATTCTTTGACCTATCTTGTTCGTTCATTAAAACAATTTTATTATTAGCTACATTAAATGTATATATTCTTGATTTTACTTCACCATCTACTTTTACTTCGACTTTGTATGCCCCATCTGTAAAATCAGGCAATTGAATTACTTTTAAACCATCTGCTGTTTTCATTGCAGTGGACATCTCAGTCCATACGCCACGTTCAACTTTCCCTTTAACTGGTTTTCTACTATCATATTGCGTTGCAAATGGTTTATCATCTTTGGTAATATTTATAGTCCAATTCACATCCTTAGCAGTTTTATTTGGGTCGGCAGCATTTGGTTGGAACTCCTCATGATTTAAGTAAAATCCAAACACCATATTTCCAGATTTCTGTTGTTCCATCCAAGCGTATTTGTTCCATGGTCCACGGCTTAAATACATTTCATTAAGTTTTGCATAAGGATCATTATTTGCCAATTTATAAACTTCAAAGTCAAATGTATAAAACATTTTATCTGCTGCATAAAAATCAATACGATACATTCCTGTTCCAGTTTCTTTAAGACTTATATCACAAGTTTCAGATATAAATTTTCTTAATTTATTATCATCAAAAGTAGTTCCTCCGTCATAAATAAATTCTTTAATTAAAGCTCCGTCTTTATACGTTTTTATTTTTAAAAACCCATCTTTATCATAAACTGAATTTACCATAGATCCGTCTGTTTTTTTAAAGGGGATAAATGATGCGGTATAAGTATTTAATCTCAAGTTTCCTGAATTTGATACTTGAGTTCCATACAACAATGAGCTCATTGTTATAGCTGGAGCCATATTAAATGTATTCCAATCTAATTCAAGTTTTTTCGATGGTTTAATCGCTGATGTTTCTTTATTAGATGGAGAGGCAACAGGAGTTTCATCCTTAATAGCTGCTTTACCAAGTTTACTTCCTAAACCTTTTAATTGTGCATTACTAGTTGCAGCAAAAAGTATAAGAATTGTTAATCCTAAAATTTGTTTTACATTTTTCATAATTTAATGGTTTTTAATTTTTATTGTTTAATTTCTTATTAAAATAATTTTTCTCATTTCTGAAGAATCAATTTCTATTAAATAAACTCCTTGTAACAAGCAATGTTTCAGCCTATTTCTAGTTAATAATTAAGCTTATGTAATAGTTAAAAAGATCTTATGGCTCTAACTCTATAAGTACCAGTCTTTACGTCATTATTAAGGCTACCATTAGGAAAACTGTAATACCAAGCAGAAGTACTGAAGTATTCTGTAGAAGACCAATATTTACCAAAAGTTGGCGATGTATAATCCTCTCCAAATCCAGATATAATAAAATCCTGAGAAGCAAGTAAGTATAATTCTCTGCCAGATGGTAAATACCAATCATTATAACCACCTCCTGAATAAGAATTACACATAGTGGCAGCATAACCAGCTGTTCCATCTTGAGCCACTATTGCTGCAGTATTAGTTGAGCCATTTTTCATACTTCGAGCTGTCATAATTCCAATTGTTGGACTAGCACTCCAAGCCACACCATTACCACCATCTAAATCAGTTAAGCTAGCAATTAAGCCATGTTGCCCATCAGCACTTACCCAAAAGATAACTCCACCACCATAAAATTCACCTACATAATGTCCATTTGTTGCACTTATAACATTACCAACAATGGTAATGTTAGTTCCTGCTACATAAGTATTTACACTATCAGTAAATGTCCCCCCACCATTACTCAATGTTACTGTTGTTCCTGTACGGCTTATTGTTTGTATTTCGTTAGTAGGATTGGCATCTGCATCATTTACTTGATCATTGGTTACATTTTCAGCCGTCTTAGAGTATAATGCATAAGGCACGCTCATTAGTTGAGTTGTTCCAGAAATAGAGTAAACAGTTCCTCCAGTTGGGTCGGTTTCTGTTTTTATGAAATAAGGTCCATTTGCCCAATTAATTGTCGAAAAATTTCCAGCGACTACAGATCCTGTTCCAATTTCCAACATTACTACACCATTTACATTACTTGTGGTAGTATGTCTTTCTATATAAGCAGCCACTCCTGTAGGGCTCCCTTGTAATATGCTTATTTGCATACCA
>JACPDX010000004.1 GCA_016183805.1 Bacteroidota bacterium | reverse complement strand
AGAATCGTTCCATGTATAAGTACCACCACCAGTTGCAGTAAGTGTTACCGAACTTCCATTACAAACAAAGTTGGTACCGTTACTTGAAGTAATATTTGCTGTTGGATTACTGATTACCTGTACTAAAGTACTAACTGTATCGGAGCAACCATTTGCATCTGTTGCTGTTACCAAATAAGTTGAATCGACTGCCGGAGAAACATTAATAGATGGAGATGTTGAACCGTTATTCCACACATAACTCACACCGCCGTTTGCTGTTAGCGTTGTTGAACTTCCATTACAAATAAGTAAAGAACCCATAATTGCAGGAGCTGGTAACGAATTAACCGTTACGTTTACGTTGGTAGAATTTTGACAATTGTTTACATCTGTTACCACAACCGAATAAGTTGAATCAGCAATTGGAGAAACAACAACAGAATCTATCGTAATCCCATTGTTCCAAACGTAAGAAACACCACCAGATGCAGTTAAAGTGGTAGTTTCTCCTATGCAAATGGTATTATCTCCGCTAATTAATGGTGTTGGCAAGTTATTTACATTAACAGCAAAGGTTGCTGTATCCAAACAACCGTTTACATTAACTACAACAGTATAATTGGTGTTACTTGCCGGAGAAACAACCAGTGAGTCTAACGTTGAAGCATCATTCCAAGTATATGTTCCGCCACCTGAAGCATCAAGAGTTAATGATTCTCCGACACAAATAGTATTACCTGTTGCTGATAAAATTCCAGCCGTTGGTTTTGGTAAAACTTGAACTAAAGTAGCCGTGCTATCCACACAACCGTTAACATCTGTTCCAATAACATAAAAAGTAGAATCGACTGTTGGGCTTACTGAAACAGAAGAACCGGAACCACCCGTACTCCAAACATAACTACTCGCTCCTGAAGCAGTAAGTGTTACACTACTTTGTTCACATACTGAAACAGGGTTTGATGAATTGATTTGAACGGTGGGTAACGGATTTACGACAATGGTTTGAGTTAAGGTTTGTTTAGCACCACAAACTCCGCTAACAATCAAGGTATAAGTTGTAGTTGTTGAAGGGGTAACGGTAATGTTTGGAGTAGTTTCTCCACCTGGAGACCATTCATAAGAAGACGCACCTACAGGACCAACCAAAACGGTACTATCTCCATAACAAAGTGATGGTTTTGATGTGGTAATATCAGGAAATTGTACACCTGCATTTGCTGTAATGGTATAACTACAAATATCTCCAGCAAAGCCATCCACCATTAAATAATAATCGTTACCAATGGTTAAACTATTGGCAGTTATGGTAAAACCAGTAGAATTTTCCTCAAAATTTGAAACAGGTACAAAATCACAACATCCGGTAGAGGAAAAAATTTGCATTTGAATACCTCCTGAAGGATAACTACCTACCCAACAATTTCCTATGGCAACATTTAATATTGCTGTGGTGTTTGAAGCAGTAAATTTAATCCAAGAGTTATTGTTAATGTTCACATCAAAAGCTCCTGCTCCTGTACCCCAAGATCCGGCTTGTCCAAAAATACCCCCTGTATTTACTCCATCGGGTTGATTAGCACCAGTAATGGTATCCTCATTATTACCATACATGTTGCATGGTCTGTCGGGTGTATAAGCAGCACTAGTTGATGCACTGTATCCATTTAAATCACAGATGTATAAAGAGGAAGCACAAAAATCGTTTGATGCAGATGATACACATAATCCAAAGTTTCCCGAACTTGTACCATAACCCCAATAACGAATAAAATAAGTTGCTCCAGGAGTTAATCCTGTTGCATTGATGTAAGGTTTAAAATCGTTGGCTGCACCCGGATAATTGTGGTCGTCAGAACAAGCTACTTGTGCTAATGCTCCACAAGCTCCACTATACAAAGCCATTGCACCATCATTTATTCCATAACCGGGTTGTGTAGTGATGGTAATTTGTCCATTTGCAGGAATCACTATACTAAACCAAACATCATGACTGGAAGCGGAAAACCCTCCCTCCTGAGGTGCAGAACCACCCACACATGATGCGGGAGTTGGAGCACCCATTGAAGCCGTTGCATTGGTTGTTGTAAATTGTAAAAAATTACAAGCAGAAGTAGGATTGGGTAAAGCAATAGCACTGCAAGGCTCATCATTTGAAGGTATGGGTGAGGCTGATGGCCCTGTAACACAAATATCAAAGGTTCCTCCTCCTCCACTATAATAATCATAAACTCGAATAAAATAAACCGCTCCAACCGTTAAGCCTACTGCACTTATTACTTCATTACCATCGGTAAAACCAACATCTGCACATTGCATCGAATTTAATGTGCCACAAGTTCCTGAATACATCTGTAAAACAGCATCCATAGAAACAGATGGG
This sequence comes from Bacteroidota bacterium, assembly GCA_016183805.1. Taxonomy (GTDB): domain Bacteria; phylum Bacteroidota; class Bacteroidia; order Flavobacteriales_E; family Vicingaceae; genus Vicingus. Next base: position 24,570 of record JACPDX010000004.1, on the reverse strand, counting down.
TCAACAGTTATTGTAGCCGTAGAATTTACGGCGGTAAAACTATACCAAACATCATCGTCGGCAGTACCGGCACAACCCACAAACGATTGCGTTGCTCCAACAGTTGTTCCTGACGTATTGGAACAAACTGTATTCACTAATAAATTTACTGCTCCTCCACAGGCATCATTGGCCGGTGCAGGGGGTGGATTGGTAATACAAATGGTAAACGTTCCTGAACCGGAACCTACTCCATAATGATAAACCCTTATTCGATAAGTAGCACCAATTGTTAATCCTGTTGCGTTGATTACTTCATTTTGTCCTGTAAAGGTGGCATCCATACAAGATATAGTATTTAGTGTAGCACAAGTGCTGGAAAATAATTGCACCACGGGGTCAAAGCTAGCACTAGCAACAACTGTAATTTGATGGCTTGTACTTGTTGCAACAAACTGATACCAAACATCATCATCAGCATTACCAACACAACCCGGAATATTTTGTGTAGCACCTATTGTAGTTCCATTGGTTGGGCTCGAACAGTTAGCAGTTACACTAATCAACGTTGCTCCCGAACAGTTATCGGCTTGAGCAAAAACATGATTTGCCGAAAAAACAAAAAATAGTAAAATGGATAATATGTAACGTAGTTTCATAACTATAAATAAGATGGTTTAAAAAATGGTTTTACTTGATTAGTTGCTCTGTGGTTAGTTCATTCGGAACAAGTCCATTTTTTATGATTATTTTTTTTAAATCGGTAGGCTCAAACATATCTTCACCTTCTGAAGACCTTGTATATTCTTCAACTATAACAATTAATTGTCCGGTATTTTGTTCGAGTTTTAGAATAGGTTTACAGGTAGTTACACCTTTAAGATTAGTAATTTCATTAGTTAAACCTTCAATGTTTGAAGTGGAATTGACACCGCTAAAAGTATATGAATATTTTGTTTTGATAAGTTTTGGTTGAGTTTGTGCTAATGTGTTAATAGAAAAAACCATAACTACAATTGGTACTAGTAAAAAGCGTAAAAATGTCATCATAACGACGTAAAATAAATATTTGTTAAATTTTAACTTAACAAACAAAAATAAGTTAAAAATCTTTCTTGAAGAAATTTTTTTCACACAAAAAAAGAGGTCTATAAAATAAACCTCTTTGAAAATAAATAAAATAACCGACAACTTACCTCAACAAAGTAACTGTTCCATTTTTTTCAATAGCTTCCCCATCAACACTTTTTGCTTTAAGCATAAAGAAATAAGTACCATCAGTTGCATCTCCACCATTCCAAGAATCTTTTGGAGTTGTAATTTCATACAATTTTAATCCCCAACGATTAAATATTTCTACATTCAATTCATCAATAAATGTTGTTTTTATGAAAACCACATCATTTTTACCATCACCATTTGGAGTAAATACATTTGGAATAAGAATAGTGTATTCATCGTTCACAACAATAGTTGTTCTTGCAGTATCGAAACAACCAAATCCATCAGTAGCAATTAAAGTAACCACAAAATCACCAAAAGAAACGTAAGTGTTTGTTGGATTAGTCAAAGTAGATGTGTTTCCATCGCCAAATGTCCAACTATATGAAGTTGTACCTACACTTTGGTTCGTAAAATTTACTTCTAAAGGTGCTATTCCTGTATTAGGATTTGCACTAAATATTGCATCTACCGTATTTATTCTTCCCACCACAACTTGTTGAGTAACTGAACAACTGTTTGCATCAGTTACTATAACATTATAAGTTCCTGACGAAAGACCTGAAAATACATTTCCAGTTTGTGTTGTTACGCCATTATCAATGCTATAAGTAAGTGTACCTGTTCCTGTAGCCAAAATTGTAACATCTCCATTTGCTGATGTACAATTTTCATCATTAGAAGTAATACTAGTAATAACTGGAGCTGCTAACATATTTAATACTACTTGTTGAGTTGCAATACAACCAACAGCATCAGTTACCACGACATCAAAAGTTCCATTAGATAATCCCGTAAAACTATTTCCCGATTGAGTTGTTGTACCATTATCAATACTATAAGTTAATGCTCCTGTTCCGCCCGTTGCATTAACAGCAATACCACCATTATTATTTCCACATGATGGATTGGTTGTATTTACAGTATTGATAACTGGGTTTCCAACATCGGTTAAGTTAACAATTTGAGGTGATTCACATCCTAAACCATCAGTTACAACAATGGTGTAAGTCCCGTTATCTAAACCGGTAAATGTACCTGATGATTGAGAAGTAACTCCATTGTCTATACTATAAGTTAATGTACCTGTTCCTGTTGCATTAATTACTAATTGTCCGTTATTGTTATTACAAGTAGGATTGGTTGGAGCAATACTTGTAATTGTTGGAGCACCAGCAGCACTTAAATTAACTATTTGAGAAGCTGAACAACCAGAAGCATCCTGAACAACCACCGTATAATTTCCAGAACCTAAACTAGCAAAAGTACTAGATACCTGAAAGTTTACACCATTATCTATACTATAAGATATCGTTCCATTTCCTCCTGAAGCAAAAACAGTAATTGTACCACTATTTGCACCGCAAGAAGGATTAGTAGTAACTACACTATCTATAATTATTGTGTTACTAGGATTAATGGTAACTTGCTGATTTGCTTTACAACCTAAGCCATCAGTAACCACAACATCATAAACCCCAGAAGTTAGCCCAGTAAATTGATTTCCAGATTGAGTAGTTACATCGTTATCGATACTATAAACCAAACTTCCAGTACCACCCGAAACATTTATCAGTATTTCTCCATTATTATTACCGCATGAAGTATGTACCACATTTATTGAATCAATAAATGGTGCTGCACCCGAAGGTAAAACAACAATAATGGTGTCCTTACTACAACCTTGAGTAAGGTCTGTAACAGTAACCGTATAACTTCCAGAACCAATACCTGTTAAATCTTGAGTCATAACTCCTCCACCCCAATCGTAAGAATAATTTCCTGAACCATTACTCACTGTTAAGTCAATGCCTCCATCATTGTTTGCACATGATGGATTAGTAACCGTTGCAGAAATATCAAAATCACAACAACTAGGATTCATCGTAATAATTACATCATCTGTTACTATGATACAGTTATTGCTATCAGAAGCTGTAATGGTATATGTAGTATTACCAGTTGGGCAAACTGTAGGATTTAAACTGTTAGAGTCCGTCATGTTAGAAGTTGGAAACCAAGTAAAATCTGCTGGATAGCTAATTTCTGGATCATCAAATGTAATTGACCAGCCTGTAAAAGCACCTGTACCAAGCGAAAAACCAGAGGGGGCTGAAACTTCAATACTCCATACTCCATTAGGGTCACAACCCATTGCATTATCAAATGTTTGATTAGGATTATATATGCCTGAGTAGGGCTCATTTTGAGAAGAAAGATTTGTAGCAGCACCTACTTGAAAACAAACATTTTGTAATCCTGGTCCAAATTGAGAAGATGGTAGTAATGAACCTTGAGGAATCAGGTTAATTGAAGCACAACCACCTGGAGCAACCAAGTTATACTCAAAATCTGCTACAGTTGTAGAGCTAGGAAACCCAAAAGAAAAATAATTAAATCCGTTTATACATACTTCAGTAATACTACCTGCTAAAACAGCATTCATATTTAAATTTTGAACATTTACATTTACTGATGCTCCAATATTACCTACACCAAATCCTCCAACCGTCTCTGTTTGGTTGTTTTCAAATGTTTTTATACCAGCAGGACTAATAACTACTTTTGACTCACCAATAATTTGCACACATTCCCCTGGACAAATACTAGTATCTGGTTCAGCAGAAACAGTAACAACAGGGTTTTTAACTCCTATTGTGATAGATTGAGTACAAGTATTTACTCCATTAGTAATTTGTGCCGTAAACGTACTGTCATTTCTTAAACAAACTGGAGTAGGATTAATTCCTCCTCCCGAACCTATTGGATAAGAATATCCATCGTGAAGCCAAGTGATTGTTGAATTTGGATCATTTAAAGTGATAATTACATTATCAATTCCCCAGTGATCATACTCAGCACCACTCACTGCATCCTGATGCCATTGAATCATGGTGTTTGCTGTCATTGCCCCAGATGGAATAGTAACACAATATTGATTCCAATTGATTAAATTAGGGTCATTACCTCCGTTTGGATCCCAGTATTGTATGGTTTGCCAATTGGTTCCGCCATTGGTTGAATACTGCAAATAAACACCTTCATCCGGTTCATCCGGGCCTTCGCAAGGAGAGGCATCTGCTTGAATTGAATACCTCATTTCAAAACAAATGGTTCCACCTAAACTTAGGTCAAAACCAACCGTAGTCATATCTCTAGGATTTACAGAAGCATCACCCATCCACATAAAATCGGTTCCATCTGGTGAAGGAACACCACAAGTATTATTTGCTATGGTCGTAGTTTGGGTAAATTGCCAACCAACTGGTGAACCACTATTAAAATCTTCTTGGAATGCCACGTTTCCATCCATACTACCAAAAGCACTTAAGGTAGCACACTCACCACAAACAACAGTATCGGGGCTCGAAAATAAATTTAATGTACATTGGCTATACACAGCAGTTGGCAATAATAAACCAAAAGCTAAGGCTAGTTTAATTAACTTTTTCAACTTGAATGTTTTTAAGTTCATACTTCGTAAGTTTTCTTACATTATCTAAGTTTAACATTTTAGTAAAAATGTAAAGTTGTTTTTCATCTACTTCACAGGTACCTGCAACTACATTATTTTTAGAAACAACTATTTCTACACTATTTTCTTTGGTAGATGAGACTACCCCATTGTACCAAAGTTCTTTGTCAAACGAAATTTTTAAATCCTTTCCTGTTGTATTGGTAATTTCAATCAATAAATATTGTTTGGCAGTGCCATATTTTTCGTTGATACAATCGGAAGGAATTAATCTAATTTCGACACCGTTTTCTGAGTAATAGGGTATAATAGACTGGTTTTGACTTAAAGAGTAACTTGAAAAAATTAAAAAAAAAAAAAAAACACTCTTTATTAGTAATCTATAACATCCAAAAAGCTTTTTTTACTATTTCTGTTTGTTTTCAACTAGTTAAAAATCAATAAAATAAATTGATAAAAACTTACTAAAAACAAATTACTAATTTAGTAACCCAAACCCATAAAAACAAAAAAGCTCTGCAAATTGCAGAGCTTTTTAAGTCATCAGTCAAAAAGAAAATTATTTTTCTCCTTTTTCTAATGTAGCTTTTAATGCAGATAAAGCATCAATGTCACCCAATGTAGATTTCTCCATAGAGTCATTGTTTTTCTTCACTGCTTTTGAAGTAGTTTCGCCTTGTGATTGAGGTTTCGCTTTTCCTTTAGCTTTTGACGAAGAGGATACAGAAGGTTTTTCTTCCACTTCGGCATCTTTAAACAATTGAGTATGAGATAAAACTATTTTCTTAGCATTTTTGTTAAACTCTAACACTTTGAAACTTAGTTTTTCGTCAACTTTAGCTAACGAGCCGTCTTCTTTTTCAATGTTCTTTTTGGTAGCAATACCTTCTACACCATATTGTAACGAAACAATTGCTAAACCTTTAGCTGTAATTTCAGTTATCGTGCCTTCGTGGGTTGATCCTTCAGTAAATACTGTTTCGAATACATCCCATGGATTTTCTTCCAATTGTTTGTGTCCTAAACTTAATCTTCTGTTTTCTCTATCAATTTCTAAAATTACCACATCCATTTTTTCACCAACTTTCGTCAATTCTGATGGATGATTAATTTTTTTAGACCATGATAAATCAGAAATATGAATTAAACCATCAACACCTTGTTCAAGTTCAACAAAAACTCCAAAATCAGAGATGTTGGTAACTTTCCCGGTATGTTTAGATTGAACGCCATACTTAGCTTCAATACCTTCCCATGGATCTTTAGCCAATTGTTTAACACCTAACGACATTTTTCTTTCTTCTCTATCTAAAGTTAAGATTTGAGCATTTACTTCATCTCCAACTTTAAAGAATTCTTGTGCTGGTTTTAAATGGTTACTCCAAGTAATTTCTGATACGTGAATTAAACCTTCTACACCCGGAATAACTTCAATAAATGCACCATAATCAGCAACAACAACAACTTTACCTTTTACAGTATCACCTACAGCTAATTTAGCATCTAATTTATCCCATGGATGTTCCTGTAATTGTTTAATACCTAAAGCAATACGTTTTTTATCATCATCAAAATCAAGAATAACCACGTTTAATTTTTGGTCTAATGTCAAAATTTCTTCCGGATGATTGATTCTGCTCCAAGATAAATCTGTAATGTGAACCAAACCATCAACACCACCTAAATCGATAAATACACCGTAAGAAGTAATGTTTTTAACAGTTCCTTCTAACACTTGTCCTTTTTCTAATTTAGAAATAATTTGTGTTTTTTGTTGTTCTAATTCAGCTTCAATTAATGCTTTGTGTGAAACAACTATGTTTTTGAATTCTTTGTTGATTTTCACCACTTTGAATTCCATTGTTTTATCAACATATACATCGTAATCTCTAATTGGTTTAACATCAATTTGAGAACCCGGTAAAAATGCTTCGATACCAAATACATCTACAATTAAACCACCTTTGGTTCTGCATTTAACGTAACCTTTAATGATTTCTTGAGAAGCCAACACTTCATTAACTCTATCCCAAGCTTTAAGCGAACGAGCTCTAGCGTGTGATAATATTAACTGACCATTTTTATCTTCTGGATTTACTACAAATACTTCTACTTGGTCGCCAGGTTTTAAATCCGGATTATATCTAAATTCTGAAACCGTAACTACTCCTTCAGATTTATAACCAATATTAATAACTACCTCTCGGTTGGTTTTAGCAACTACAGTACCCATTAAAACCTCTTGCTCTGCAATCGATTTTAAAGTTTCGTCATAGACTTCTTGCATCGACTGTTTCTCTGCAGGGCTGTAAGTATCTTCGTATTTACCAATTCTATCCCAATCAAACTCTGCCAAAGGTTTAATCTCTGAAGTTTTCACACTAACCGATGGTGCTTTTTTAACCACTGGTTTTTCTGCTTTAACTTCAGCAACGACTTCGGTAGCTGTTGGTGTAACAATTTTAGTACGAGGTTCTTTTGCAGGAGCTTCTGCTTTTTTAGCCACTACTTCAGCTTTTACTTCCTTAGCTTCTTTTTTTACTGGGGTTGCTTTTTTCTCAGCTGCAGGCTTTGCTGCTGGTTTTTTTGTTGCAGTTTTGGCTTTTGCAGCCGTTTCTTTTTTTTCTGCCATTGTATTTCATTTGTATCTCGTTTTATTTTCAGCGTAAACGAGAGCTTGTTTATAATGCCATGCTGAATACTGGCGTTTTTTAATTGGACGGCAAAAGTAGGTTTTATTTTTAAATAAAATAGAAACTAACAAGAGAAAATCGAAGATTTATTTTTAGTGAAATTTAGTGAAAGGTATGAAAGATTAACCTATTTTATAATCATCACCATATCATAAAGACTTCGAGATGCTAACCGAGAGACTTCACCACGTCTAATGATGTCAAACTCAGAAGTCTTAGTTCCCTCTTTATTTGGGATATTATCAACAACGTGAGAAAAATCAACAAACCTATATGTTTTATTCTCTTTTATGAAAGAATATTTATCTTCTAACCCCGAAGTCAAATTTAAAATCTTAATTGGATTTACTTTTTCTATTTTCTCAATATTTTGTGAAAACAACAAAGTACAGAATAATCCAAATAAATATAGAAAAAAGAATTGCTTTATTATTGTTGATTTCATCTAACCCAAATTTAATCAAAAAAAAATCCCCAAAGAACATTCGGGGATTTTTTTTAAAAGTCTTTCAACATATCTCTGTACTCCATCAGGTCTTGTCGGTTGGTTGGGTTTTTCCTGTCCAACATCAACGACAACAAATAATCTAAGCTTTCTCTTTTATTATCGAAATCTTCCATATCCATCGTTTCTAGCTCTTCACCTTCAACAATTGCCTCATCAGCAGGAATTGGAATACTAAATGTACCTGTTTGTTCAATGTGTTCGTATGCCAATCGTATCACTTTAGTAAGCGTAGGGTCGTTTTCAGCCATTGCCAGTGGGCGTAATTCTTTTAAACCCTTCACTAAATTATCTTTAACTATACCCGATTTTGCTAAATCTCTTTGTAATTTTACAATTAATTTGTTTCCTTCTAAATTTTCCATAATAAGAGTGTAATTTGGTAGCGGCGAAATTAATTAAAAAGTTTATTCAACACTATTAATAATTCAATTTTATAAAAATCAATGTCAAATAATTTACAAAAACCTAGCTTATCCACCATTTTAGGTATAAAACATCCTATTATTATGGCTCCTATGTTTTTAGTATCCAATACAGCTATGGTTATTGCTGCTGGTAAAGCAGGTATTTCAGGTTCTATTCCTGCATTAAACTTCAGAACCATCGAAGAATTTAAAGCCGCCATACAAGAAATTAAAAAAAACTCATCCGCTCCTTTTGGAATAAATCTGATTGTAAATAAATCGAATTTTTTATACAAAGAACAATTAAAAACCTGTTGTGAATTAAAAGTAGATTACATTATTACTTCGTTAGGTTCGCCCGAAGAAACCATTGCTGCAGCTCACAAAGCTGGCATAAAGGTATTTTGCGATGTGGTTGATGTAGCTTATGCCAAAAAAGTAGAAGTTTTGGGTGCCGATGCTGTTATTGCAGTAAATAACAAAGCCGGTGGGCATGCCGGGCCAAAAAATGCTAAAGAGCTTATTTCCGAACTAAATGCTGCCTGCAACATACCAGTAATTTCTGCCGGAGGTGTCGGAAACCATCAACAATACCAAGAAATTTTATCGTACGGAGCAGCAGGTTTATCAATAGGTAGTATTTTTATCGCTTCTACCGAATGTGGTGTTTCGCAAGATTACAAAGAAGCTTGTGTAAACTATGGTGCTAAAGACATAGTAATGACCACAAAATTGTCTGGTACACCATGTACAGTAATAAAAACACCTTATGTGGAAAAAATTGGTACCGAACAAAATGCACTTGAAAAACTACTCAACAAAAACAAACAGCTAAAAAAATGGTTTAAAGCATTTACTTTTTACAACGGCATGAAAAATTTAAACAAAGCTGCTTTTGGTGCAACTTATAAAACCGTTTGGTGTGCCGGACCAAGTATTGAGGAAGTAAAATCTATTCGTCCTATTGCTCAAATTGTAGAAGAACTGGTACATGGAAAATAATCAACTGTTCAAAAAAATGAAAAGGAATCTTTTTCTGTTGGGAAAGTTAAAAATTCCGATGTTAAGTTATACCGGTGTAAAACTTATCGAATTAAACGATAACGAAGCCAAAGTGAGCATAAAGCTAAAACGTAGAACCAAAAATCATTTAAACTCGATGTATTTTGGTGCTTTGGCTGTTGGTGCCGATGTCGCAGGAGGAATCCATGCATTTTACTACGCCGAAAAAATGAACAAAAAAATATCATTCGCTTTTAAAGGTATGAATGCTCAGTTTTTAAAACGTGCTGAAACCGATTGTGTTTTTGTTTCTAACGATGGCAAAAAAGTAGAAGATGCAGTATTGTTATCCATAAAAACTCAGGAAAGAGTTAACGAAACAACAAAGGTTGTTGCCTACAATTTAGCTAACGAAGTAGTCGCTGAGTTTGAAATGATTATTTCGATTAAGTGTATTTGATTTGTTATCAGTTCACAGTTGACAGTCTTCCGACTTTTAATTCCTATAAAAAACCAATTCGTTTTCGGTAGATAATTTTGGATTGAAATAATAGCCATCCATATTAAAACTAATTAAATCCTCAGTGTTTTCTAGTTTGTTTTTAATAATGTAATTTGCCATCATTCCCCTTGCCTTTTTGGCATACATCATCACTACTTTGTATTCGCCATTTTTACCATCTTTAAAAATAGGTGTTATTACTTTGCCATTTAATTTTTTAGTATTTACCGCTTTAAAATATTCGGTGGAAGCCAAATTTACAATGGTTTTATTTTGATGTGTTTTTAACAAATCGTTTAACTCATTTACAATTTTATCGCCCCAAAAATTATAGAGGTTGTTATATTTTTTAAATTTGAGTTTTGTTCCCATTTCTAAACGATATTCGTGTATTAAATCCATAGGTTTTAAAACACCGTATAAACCTGATAAAATTCGAAGATGTTGTTGTGTATAATTTAATTCGTCATCATTAAACTTAGCTGCCTGCAAACCATTATACACTTCGCCTGTAAAAGCTAAAACTGCTTGTTTGGCATCTTCTAAAGTGTGGTTTTCAGTCCATTTTGCATATCGCTCTACATTTAGTTCTGCAATATCAGTACTTACCTTCATTAATTGTCGAAGTTTTTTTGGAGAATATTTGCGTAATTCTTTTATGAGTTCGCCAGATGCCACAGTAAATTTTGGCAAAGTAAAATCAGTTAGTTTACCGCCTTCAATACTAAGTTTTTTGGCTGGAGAGAGTAAGATGAGCATGTTTAATTAATTGATACCTGACAAAAGTACCAAACAATAGATAAATTATCTTCCAAAAGGAGAGCCAAATGTGGACGAATCTTGATAAAAGAATCCTTGACTTCCAAAAGCATTATTAAACAACACCACTCTGTTGGAATCGTTTACTCTAATTTCACCTTGCAAATATGCATTTTCGCTAATCTTGTATTCAAAAAACGCTGAATACCCCACTCTATCGAAAGATGAAGTAGGTTTATTTTGAGCAAATGCTGTTGAATTAAATTCAGTTAAGTTGTAAAAAACACTTCCACCTATTTTTAAACGTTCGTTTAATTGATATCGAGCAGCAATAGAAGTATAATACTGAGAAATATTTCCTGTAAAGGGTCGATAAGCAAAGTCGTTTAGTGTTCTAAAATTCGATACTTCACTATTCACGTATGTCATACCGGCACTTACATCTAACCTTGGCGAGACCTCATAACTCACGTTTGGACTGTAATACATACTGGTAGAATTTCCAAAACTGTTAGAAAACGACATTCCTGCTCCTGTAGAAAAATTAAAGTGCATTTTGTCTTTTGTCTTTAATGAATCAAAGGGCAAAACATATTCATCCTCCGGAATTATTGGCGGGTTATTTTTCTGAGCTTTTGAATAACCAAAAACACAAACAAAAATGGCAGTATAGATTAATTTTAACTTCATACAACTAGGTAAAGTTAGTAAAAAGAATTTACACCAAAACGTTACAAAAATATTTAACTTTTTTTAACTTTTCCACTATACTATTCAAAGGGTTTGGCACGTATATTGAGAGTTGATTTTGAAAAAAAAATAAACACCATGACACTAAAAGATAAATACATTATGTTAAAGCAAAAAGCAAAAAAAGCTATGATAAATGGGCAATTAAATCGGTACTTACAATTAATATTGGAAGTTGAACAATTAAGTTTAGTGTTGGTAAAATCGAATAATAAAAGATAGTTTTTTATAATTAGTATTAGTTTAGAAAGGTTAGTTAGTAGTAAAAAAGTCCGGAGCGTTTCGCTACCGGACTTTTAATTAACATAAAACTTATCTAAAAAAGGGGGTACAATTTAATCGATAACTATAAAAAATAATTTTTATCGTTTATCTTCAATTTGTTCTTTAGGTTATCATTTATACTGTTACCATAAGAACTGCCTTCTCCTCTTAATGCAAAGATTAAGAAAAGTACTAATGAAACTATAAAAACAAATACTAACATTTTGTCGATGTGTTATTGATTTTCGTCTACAAATATACAACTTTTATCGAAATAAAAAAATTTTATCGAACTTTTTTTTAATTTCGTCGAAACATGAAAGTGATTCATCTAATACGACATGCAAAATCCAGTTGGGATAATCCTGATTTAGATGATTTTTCTAGAACACTAAACGAAAGAGGTAAAAAAGATGCCCCTTTTATGGCAAACAAGTTAAAAGAATTAGGGTGTAATCCCGATTATTTTATGAGTAGTCCGGCTAAAAGAACCACAGAAACCTCTAAAATAATTGCTACAGCATTAAGCTACGATATAGAAAAAACAATTTTTGATGAAAGAATTTATCATTCTTCGTTACCTCAAATTTTAAAAGTATTAAATGAAATTCCTAATAGCTTTAATACTATCATTTTAGTAGGGCATAACCCCACTCTTACTCAATTATCGAATTATTTAACCGATGATTTTATTGACAATATTCCAACTTGTGGTATAGTTAAAATTGAATTGGATATTGATAATTGGCAGCATATCATACAAGGAATTGGGCGTAAAATTTTCTTTATTTATCCGAAAAAATTTTAAAATCCTAATCTCAATTTTCTTTTAATTAGCCTGATATAATATTATATTTGAACACTTAAAAATTACCCATGGCAAAAAAAGAAAATTTAGATTTCAATAAAAACGAAGATGTAAATAAACTGATGGTTTCTGAATTAAACAGAAAACTGGAACAGGTTTACTTGGGAGGAGGAAAAAGTAGAATTGAAAAAGAACACGAAAAAGGAAAATTAACTGCTAGAGAACGCATTGACTATTTATTAGACCCAAAAGCGAAACGTATTGAAATTGGTGCTTTCGCTGGTGAAGGAATGTATAAACAATATGGCGGATGTGTTGCCGGAGGAAGTATTGGTGTTATTGGTTATGTAAGTGGTCGGCAATGTATTGTGGTCGCAAACGATGCCACGGTAAAAGCAGGAGCATGGTTTCCTATTGCTGCAAAAAAGAATTTAAGGTTACAGGAAATTTCGATGGAAAATAAACTTCCCATTATCTATTTAGTAGATAGTGCAGGAGTTTTCTTGCCTATGCAAGATGAAATTTTTCCTGATAAAGAACACTTTGGTCGAATTTTCAGGAATAATGCCAAAATGTCGGCAATGGGAATCTCTCAAATTTCTGCCATTATGGGAAGTTGTGTAGCCGGAGGTGCTTATTTACCAATTATGAGTGATGAAGCTATGATTGTAGATAAAACAAGTTCTATATTTTTGGCTGGTTCGTATTTAGTAAAAGCCGCCATTGGAGAAACCATTGATAATGAAACATTGGGTGGTGCAACTACACATTGTGAAATTTCTGGAGTTACTGATTACAAATGCAAAGACGATAAAGACTGTTTAGACCGCATAAAAAAAATAATGAGCAAAATTGGTGATGCTAACAAAGCAGGATTTAATCGTATTAAGGCACAATCTCCAAAATTGGATGAGAACGAAATTTTTGGAATTTTACCTGAAACCAGAGAAAAACCTTACGATATAAAAGAAATTATTAACAGGTTGGTTGATAATTCGGAATTTGATGAATACAAAGAAGATTTTGGGAAAACCATCGTTTGTGGATATGCACGAATTGATGGTTGGTCGGTGGGTATTGTTGCCAATCAACGAATTGTGGTGAAATCGGCAAAAGGCGAAATGCAGTTTGGAGGGGTTATTTACTCTGATTCTGCTGATAAAGCAGCACGATTTATAATGAACTGCAACCAAAAGAAAATTCCGTTGGTATTTTTACAAGATGTAAGTGGTTTTATGGTAGGTTCACGCTCAGAGCATGGTGGAATAATTAAAGATGGGGCTAAAATGGTTAACGCTCAAGCCAATTCTGTTGTACCAAAATTTACTATAATTATAGGAAATTCTTACGGTGCCGGAAATTATGCCATGTGTGGAAAAGCATACGACCCTCGATTGATTGTTGCTTGGCCGTCGGCTCAATTAGCAGTAATGAGTGGTGCTTCGGCAGCAAAAACATTGTTGCAAATTGAAGTAGCTGCATTAAAATCGAGAGGAGAAGTGATTACCCCTGAAAAAGAAGCTGAATTATACAATACTATTAAAGACAGATACGATGAACAAATTTCTCCTTATTACAGTGCTGCTCGTCTGTGGACAGATGCTATTATTAATCCTATAGATACCAGAAAATGGATTTCGATGGGAATAGAGGCTGCAAACAATGCCCCTATTGAGAAACCATTTAATGTAGGTGTAATTCAAGTTTAATGTCAATAATTATTTTTGCTCAAACCATTTAATTTTCATTTATTTACATAAATTTTTTAATTTTAATCTAAATCTATTATGAAAAAACTATCATTTAAATTACTTTTCTCTTTAGTTGTTATCGGTGCTTTAATGTACTCTTGCGGTGGAAATCAGGAAACCGATGAAGTTACAGAAGAAGTTGCTGAAGAAAAAACCACTGAAGAAGTAACTTACATGCTTCCTTCACCTTTACAAATTGTTAGCTTATTTAAAAATGCAGGTTTGGAATATGTTGGTGGCCTAACTAATGTTAAAGAAAATGTTAACATTTACAATTCAAAAACTGCTCAAAAATTAAACTTTGGAGTATATGCTGCCGATATGGCTTATTCGATAACCAATAATCAAACACAAGAAGCAATTAATTATTTAAGTGCATTGCGTCAGATGTCGGAAAAAATTTGGATGACAGATGTATTTAATAGTGCAGGAGTTGCCGAACGTTTAGAAAAAAATGTTGGTAATCAGGATTCTTTAACCAGTATTATGGCTGATATGCAAATGGAAATGGATGAGTATTTGGAAGAAAATGGTACCAGTTATACCGGTTCTATTATTTTTGCAGGAGCATGGATAGAATCTATGTATTTGGCTTTAAATAGCAACAAAAATAGTTCTGAAAAAATTATCAGCCGCCTATCAGAACAAGCTATTATTATTGGGAACATTATTGGAGCAGTAAAACAAGCAAACGAAAATAAAGAGTTTGACGAAATTATTGCATCTCTCGAAAAAATAGAGGGCAGTTTTAAATCTGTTAACGAAGATTCAGTAAATACCTTGACTCCTGAACAAATTGAAGGTTTAAAAGTAATGGTAACAGAAATTAGGAATAACTTAATTAAAGGATAATAACGATGAGCTGCGAAGCACTTATGAATACCTTAAACTAAAATAAAAATCCATGAATAAAAAGTTGATTAAAATATTAGTTATTGCTCTTTTTGTATTTACATATACTACGAGCATAGCACAAGAAACTGTCGAATGTGATGCAACCTCGTTAAAAGCTACATTAAAACCTTTTTTAATGCCTGTATATAAATACGATTCTTCGAATATTACAAAATTTACTTTTAAAGCTGAAAAACAAGGAAAAGAAATTGAAGTTCCTTTATTCTCTAGCGAAAAATACCGTTTATTGTTTAATGCTTCCACCACTCCAGGATTGGAAATTTACATTTACGATAAACCTATGGGAAAAAGCAATAGAAAATTATTGTATGCTTCTAAAAGCAAAAACAATAAAGAAGGTTTATATTCTTACGACCCTGAAACCTCTGCACCTGTTTATGTAACATATATTTTACCTGAATCTGAAAATGTAGGAACTACGGGTTGCGTCGTATTTCTATTGGGCTACAAATTTTAAAAATTAACACTGAGCAGCACCACCATGAAATAAGTTTCCTTAAATAAAACGGCTATTAATAAACTCTTTTTTGCTTTTTTTACCATAAAATTGTGGTTATTATATATCGGTTTAATTATCAGAATGAGACCTCTGTACTTAATGTGATAAATTTGGAATAAATGTTTTACTCGGTACTTCGAGATAAAACTGACACATTCTCTTACAAATACACAAGATGTTAAATTATATAATTTAACATCTTCATTAATTCATCTTTATTGTGATGTGATACAGGTACAATAGAACCATCTGATAATAATAGTAACCCATTTTTACCACGTATGTACTTATCAATAAATTGAGGGTTTATGATGGTTGATTTATGAACCTTAAAAAAATGTTTGTTTATTAAAATATTTTCAAAAGCCGACATTGGTTTTGAAACAAGAATTTTAGTTCCGTCGATAAGAAAAAAACTACAATAGGCACGATCTGCCTGGCATTTAATTATTTTATCAAAAGACACCAACATTAAACCGTCGGAACAAGGTAAGGCAAGTTTATTAAAGGAATCGAAAACTTCTTTAGTGATATTGATTTCTCCTCTATTTAATAGTTTTTTTCGTGTATCTAATCGTAATCTAATGATCTTCAATACTTCCTCATAATTAAATGGTTTAAGTATATAATCGTCGGCACCTAAACTCATCCCATGGCGAATATCTTGTTTTTCGACTTTAGCGGTAAGAAAAAGGAAAGGCGGTATAATTTCGTCTTTTAATCGTTGATTTATTGCACCGAGTAACTCAAAACCATCCATTTCTGGCATACTCACATCACATAAAACTAAATTGGGTCGGTTTTCTATAATTGAATGATAACCTTCTCTTCCATTATTTGTTGTTAAAACCTGATAACCCGACAACTCTAAAATATCTTTTAAAGTTTCCCTGATATTTTTATCATCCTCAACAATTAATATGCGTTCCATGTTATTTATTTTTAAAAACGATAATAAACTCAGAGCCTTCGTTTAATTTGCTTGTTACGCTAATTTCTCCACCATTTAATTCGGCATATTCTTTTGCAATGGCTATACCCAATCCTGTACCCGGAAAATCGTTGGCATTGGTTGCCCGATAAAAGGTTTGAAATAAATTTTTAACTTCATCGGGGGGGATTCCAATACCAAAATCTTTTACCGAAATTTTTACCTGATTATTTTCAAAACTAACAGTTAATGTAGGAGATTGGTGACCAATCGAATATTTAAAAGCATTTGATAGGAGATTAGATATTGTGTGTTCCATCAGTTTATCATCAGCAACTATGGTACGTGGCTTGCCATTTATCTTAACAATTATGTTTCTTCCATCGCTTTGAATACCATTGTATTTTCTGGAAGTCTCGTTTATAATAGTAAGTAAGTCGATAGGTTTATAAATTGGTTTGACACTACCTGCATTTATTTTTCCTAAAATAAGCACATCATTCATCAGTTCGGTCATTCTTTCAACTTCCGATTGTATTCTAGTGGTTACTCTATTCAGTTTATCTTTAAAACCGTTTTCTAAGGTATCAATTTGCATGTTTATTAAACCAATGTTGGCTTGAATTACGGTAAGTGGTGTACGGAATTGATGAGAAGCTGTGGCAACAAACCTCGATTTTAATTCTCCTAATTCTTTTTCTTTGTTTAAACTTAGTTGCAACTCGTTTCGGGCATGTTCCAACTGTTCTGTACGTGCTTGTACTAAACTTTCTAAGTTACTCAAAGTAAACTTTAATTGTTTTTCTGTTGCTTTCTTTTCGGTAATATCTTCTTTTAATGCAAGAAAACTAATAATTTTTCCTTTTTTGTCAAGAATGGGTCCAACCGATGCCCTTTCCCAAAACAGAGTTCCATCTTTTTTTACATTCTTAAATTCACCTTTCCATGTTTTACCGGCATAAATGGTTTCCCATAACTCATCGTATATTTTTGAATCGGTATTTTTGGGTTTTAATATGTTTGGAGTTTTACCAATAACTTCTGCCATTGAATAACCCGTTACATTTTCAAAATTTGGATTTACATACTCAATGTTCCCATCCAAATCAGTAATCATAACAGATACAGGGCTTTGGTTGATGGCACGTCAAATCGCTCTTCTTTTTTAAGCATCACTCTGACTTAGTGATACCAGACCTCTACCTTCTTAAGTGGCAATTAAGCTCCACGCGAGTGGCGGCCAAATCGCCGACATGTGTTTTTGTTTCCCTTCCAGACACGTGTTGATTTTGTTTTTATTTTTCGAGTAATCAATTAATCTTTTTTTGGCAAAATCACTTTCTTCTTTATTAACAAATGAAACTTCCCACCACTTGTTACCTTTTACTTCTTTGCTGGTATAACCTGTTAGGTTTTTAATAGAGGGAGAACAAAAAATAAGTTGTCCGTTACAATCAGAGAGCAATATAATTGAGCCTATTTCCTGAATAATGGTATCGGCATGAAACAATCGTTTTTCGGTTTCCTTACGTTTGGAGATATCAAATATAATGGCACTAAAAAATAGTTTTCCGTTACTTTCCCAACTACCTAATGTTAATTCTATAGGAAATTCCTCTTCATTTTTTCGAAGCCCGAACAACTCAAAAGTGTTACCAAGGTTTGATAGAGCTCTACTTTTAAAAGCATGTTCAAGTCCTTGTTGGTGTTTTTCTCTGTAACGCTTTGGCATCAGGTCAGTCAACGTTTTTTTCTGCATTTCTTTTTCGGAATAACCGAAAGCTATTTCTGCACCCTTGTTCCATTCCAATATTTTACCATTTTCATCAATAACTAAAATAATACCCGATTTTTGAGAATGAAAAATGGAGCGAAATTTTTCTTCGCTTTCAATCAAAGCTTGTTCAATGTGTTTCCGCTCGGTAATATCTTGTATTGTACCAAACATTTTAACCGGATTCCCGTTTTCATCAAAAGTTAAATTACCTAAACCATGCACCCATTTTACTTGTCTGGTTTTCTGATTAATTATTTTATATTCAATATCAAACTTCTTTTTTTTAGTTAAAACTTCATTTGTAAAATAATTTAGCATGGATTCTTTATCATCGGGGTGTATTAGTTGTACCCACGTGTCCAAGTTTTTTTTACCATCTTTTTTTATTCCAAATATATTGTTTAGCTCGGTAGAGCTTGTCCAAAAATCTTGTTTTATATCAAGAATATAATACCCCAATTTGGCAATTTTTCCTGCCTCTTCTAATGCTCTTTCGCTTTTTGTTAGTGTATTTAAGGTTTTTGTTTGTTCAGTTATATTTTTCCCGATAAAAATAAGGTGAGTAATGTTACCTCTCTCATTTTCGTCGGTAACCGGCATAATATTATTTTCTATCCAATAATATTCACCATTTTGTTTTTTGTTGTGAGAAGTAAGCTGATACGTTTTGCCTTTGTTTAATGCCACCCAAAGTGGTTTATTTGATGTCTCATATTTGGTGTCGGCATCAATCATTTTATAACTTTTTCCTAATACATTTTTGGCTTTGTAACCGGTTAATCTTTCAAAAACAGGATTAACATAGCTGATGGTAAAATCATTATTACAAATAATTATACTATCGGAAGTGGAATTAAAAAACGCTAAAAGTTGATTTAATTTATTGGGGAGATTTTTATATAATTTATTATTGGGCAAAGCAGATATTTTATTACCAAAATTATCTTATTATTATCATTAAAAACAACAGTAGAAACACGCTTTATCTTTACGTATTTATACTTAGTTTTAAACTAATTAATTGCTAATAGAAGTACCAATAGCAACAATATTAAAACTGTAGTAAAAGAAATCAGTAGTTTTTCGAAATAGGAAACACCCTTATTGTTTTGATACATCCACGAATAAACATATTTTACAACATTTTTCATCGTTTAATTTGTGTTTTACCGATTTAATCTATTTGAGCCAATTGCTGTTCTTTTACTTCTTCCTGATTGTATTCTTCTTTGTTTCCTAAATAATCAACAACTTTTTCTTTTAGGTTGTGAGTTAAAATATCATTCGTTTGATAATTCACTAATGTTGTTATTAATTTTTTTCGATTGTATTTTATTCTTGTAATTGCCCCTGTAATAGCTATTGGTGATGAAATAACCATTAAACTGGCTCCTATTGGTGCATTTATTAAAACTATCGCTGCTGCTGCCGGAAACATTGAAATTCGTCCAGCTGCACTATTTTCACGTTTATCAAAATAAATATCAATAATGGCTACACAGGTATCATCAATTCCATAATGGTTGATGAATTCTTCATAAGTAAGCTGATGTTCTTTCTTATGTTCAGCACAATTTGTACTGTTTGTGCGATAATTATTTTTGTTTTTTTCTGCTATGTTATTTTGAGCGTTTACTTCGAAAGACATAAAGCAAACTGCTATTATTAAAATAATCATAATTTTTTGGGCTGGTGTTTTCATGACCTTATAATTTAGTGGGTTTCTTTTTTTTTAACTAAATTATACTGGAAAAATAAATACCGTTAGTAATAGTTTCCCATACCTGATTTTGGATTTTCTATCGTTCATTTTGAGTTTCCAACAAGCATTTCAAAAAAAAGAGGTCATACGACTAAAAACAGGCTGGTTTAAGAATAAAAAAGTACCCAACCCTGTTGGATACTTTTTATTAAATTTACTTATAAAAAACAGTGCTACATGATAAAATCAGAAGCATATTCACGCGATTTTATAGTAAGATTATCTACCACATCCCACACACCAGGTGCAGCCCATGCAGCATCTTCAGCTTGTTTTTTCTCATCCCACGACTGAACCGTCCCACTTAAAGTTACTTTATGTCCTTCCGTAATAACTTCTATCTTTCCGGCATCCAAAATAGCATTTCGTTCAAAAGTTTTCTTAATACTTTCTTTTATTTGATATGGCTGTAAAGGCGATTTAGTATCAATTAAATTGGTAACCCCTCTAACACCATATAAGTTTTGTACCGCTCTTTTTGCAGCTTCTTTTTGAAAATTCCAGTCCACTTTACCTTCCAGTGTTATCCAACCATTTTCAACTTTTACCATAACACCTTCTTTTGGAACACTGGTATCCCATTTCAATTTATCGAGGGCAGCTTTGGCAATATCAGTATCGGTTCGTTTATCACTACCCAATATTTTTACTTCAATTTTTTCGACAACGGCTTTAACTCCTAACACTCGTTTAGTAGCTTTTTCTGCTGCAATTTTTTCGGCATAAGTGTTCATGTATCCTGTTAAAGTAACAATACCATCTTTTACGGTAACACCTACTTCTGTTGCATTTATACTGGGTTCCCATTTTAATTCGTCCAGTACATCTTTTTGTAATTCTGCATCTGTTTTCATAATACTTAAAGGTTTTAATGAATAATAATTTACCCGTCAAAATTGGGTTTAGAAAAACTAAGAAACATTGATTCATGTTACCTGATTCTAATGATTTTTACCATTCGGAGTGGTGATTAAAAACATTAAACAACGATAACACAACTCATTAATTTGCATTTAAAATTGTTGGAAATTTGTTTTGTTCTTTTACATGATGATTAATTTGAATAACGATAATCTTCAACGTTTTTGTTTTACGTCTGTCTTTTGACAGAAGTAGAAAAATTTGAAATACAATCAATATTCTTACCTTATTTTTCCTTGAAAAAGGAAAAGCGGTATTGTAAAGTATGGGGCTTATTCTATCCTAATTTGTATAGCAAATTTTGATTTGAATCAATTGGTCTTAAAACCATCTGAATAAAGCTACTATAACTAAATGAATTTAATTATTTGTAGAAAAGGGCATTGTTGAGTATGTAGGTTAACTTCTTTTAGATTTTAGCCTGGCAACCCAACCTGAAGGCAGGATAATAATCCTGCCTTCTATGTTTAATTACTTTTTATCCATCCAAACCTCAAAAGAATAATTATCTTTAACAAAAAAAAGTACATTATGGCAAACCAAGAACATTTAGATGCACATTATACAAGAATGGATAAAATATTCCGATTAAGTTTAGGCGATAAAGGAGCATACAGCTGTGCCAGATTTGACGGAGATTTTACGATGACCACCGAAGCTGCACAACTAAAAAAACATGAATTTATTAAAGATAGTTGTAACATAAAAAAAGGCTCAAAAGTATTGGATATTGGATGCGGTTGGGGTGCCTTTGTCGATTATTTAACCCAGCAAGGTGTTGATGCTTATGGTGTGGTATTGGCAAAAGGGCAGGCTGATGCTTGTATAAAAAACGGATTAAAAGTAAAACACATGGATTCTAAAAATATTACTCCCGATACGTTTGGAATATTTGATGCCGTAACCGCCATGGGAAGTCCTGAGCATTTGTGTTCGGTAGAGGAGTATAAAGCAGGAAAACAAGATGAAATATATAAAAACTATTTTAAACAAGTTGCAAGTTTGCTACCTGTTGGCGGTCGTTTTTATTGCCAATCGATGGTGTTCGGACCCAACATGGTAAATTTTGAAGATATACCGTTTGATAAAACCGATTTGAGTAAAAAAACATTTACCAACGAAGAATACATGGATATTATATGTCGTGTATTTCCAGGCTCGTGGCTACCTTATGGAAAAGAAGGATTAATAAATCCTGCAACTGATGAACATTTTAAACTAATATCGATAGATAGCGGAAGACTAGATTACATTGAAACCATTCACCGATGGACAGCTGCTTTTACTAAAGTTAATTTTAGAAAATATATGCTGTTTGCGTCTTTTGTTCCTGATTATTTAACCGATTCCACTTTTAGAGAATGGATGCGTAGGTTTAAAATTCAAGCCAACCTTCATGTATTTGAAAAAGAAATTTTTGAACATTACCGAATTGTGTTTGAGAAAGTAAAAGATTAATCAAAATGAAATTCGTTCATATAAGGCTCCGTTTCATGTCGTATTAAGTTTCCTTCTTCACGAAACTTCAGGTGATGAAGCACTCCATTTACATGAAGATTGATTTTAAAATATACATGACCGTATTTGTCTTTTACCGATTTAATATCAGATAAATATCCTGCAAAATAATGTTTATAAATATAAGCAGATATTTTTTGAGGTAGTTTGTGTAAGTGCATCATACATTGTTTTTATAGCACTAAGCTAAGCGTACTTATATTTTACAGGAATGACTTTAGTTCATTTAATTGATGATTTTAATCATCATGTTATGGTTTTATTGAATAGTTAATTTTTTTATAGGAGTTAACAGCATTAACTTCTTTACCTGCTCAACACCATTAATCATTTTGTTTTATACTCATGTAATCATTAGATACTATTACCAAATGATAGTCTTTTTTGTTTGGGATTTGGTACATCTTAGCATGTTTTAAATTACTTAAATCAAAATCAATGTCAACTTCTTTCTCCCACATCCCTTTATTTCCTGCATCAATATGTAAAACCTTAACCTCGCCGTTATTGCCTAAAAAAAATATTTGATAATTTAATTGAGGATTAACCTGTAGAGAGTATCTTGTTTTATTTTTTTTAGAATACATCATTACCCATTTACCTGTATTATAAAAATATTGGAAAACTGCTATTTCTGCTGTATAACCATTTAGTATCTTACCTTTTAGTATAAGGCAGTTTTGTTGGTCTAACTTTACAGATTGACCTGATACCGAACCTATAGTTATAACCAAAAAAAACACAGTTATAAATACGGTAAGCAGTAAAGCGTTTATTTTTTTCAAAAAACTGCACATGGTTTACTTTTTTTACACTCAAATAATTCATGATCTACTAAACAATATTACCCTCTCGTTTTTTATAAATCAATGACAGGTATGGGCTGAAAGGGTTGATTTTTGTTTTTAAATGGATAGTCTTTATAGCATTGGTTAATTTAATACAGGAAGCCAATAATTATTATATTACAGTAATAGTAATTCAAAATTGTATGAGGGATTAAAACATAAAAAAAAACCTGTTTCATCGAAATTGAAACAGGTTTTTTTCACCGGGTTTAAATACTCCAAAACTTTTACTAAACAGCAACAGCAGGCTCTCTTTTACGGCTTTCAAAATATTTCGAAAGCAAATCGGGAAGTTTTTCGAAAATGGTATTTAATGCACTTGGTCCATGCACAGTAATGAATTGGATATCATTATTGTGCGAAACCAAAAATCCGATGGGTGATAATCCCATTCCTGCACCACCTAAACCACCTTCGCCTTCGGCTTTATTAGAAGTACTACCTATGCCTTCTCCACCTCCAACACCCATTCCAACAGCCATTACAGGTACACAGTAAAATTCACCTAATTTAAATTCTTTACCAATAATGGTTTCGGTTTTTGCTTCGTTCTTTAAGAACTCAGTCATTCCTTTAATCATTTCTTCAACATTTGTTTTCATTGTGTTTATGTTTTAATTTATTACAATTGATAATTGTTTTTGGTCATTTTTAAACTGTTGCCAATTTTTCTTTTTTAGGTTTTGTATTTTCAAAATACATGGTAAGCAATTCCGGCAATTTTTCGAAAGCGGTGTTTAAAGCACTAGACCCATGCACCGTAATAAAACGAATATCACTGTTACGTGAAACTAAAAATCCGATAGGAGATAAACCTATGCCTGCACCACCCACACCACCTTCGCCTTCGGCTTTTTTAGAAGTATTACCAACTCCTTCGCCTCCTCCAACACCCATTCCTACTGCCATAACAGGAACGCAGTTAAAATTGCCCAATTTAAATTCTTTACCAATAATGGTTTCGGTTTTTGCTTCGTTTTTTAAAAACTCAGTCATTCCTTTGATTGTTTCTTCAAAATTTGTTTTCATCATGTTTTGTTTTAAGTTATTATTATTTATTTTTAATGTATGCTTTTAAAATGCTGTAAACGTTGTTTTTAATGGTTAATACTATTTCGTTTTTTCCTGTAAAATTGATAAGGACGGCGGTCTCAAATTCCGGGAAATGATCTTTAATCCGGGTTCCCATACTTAGAAAATAGGTATCGGGAATATGGCCCTTTTGATCTGCTACTTCGAGTGCTGTCAGTGTTGTCTTTCTAATAATTGTCTTCTTTTCACTG
>JACPDX010000048.1 GCA_016183805.1 Bacteroidota bacterium | reverse complement strand
GAGCAGAAGGTCGTCAGTTCGAATCTGGCCACCCCGACTTAAAAATCAAAGACTTATGACTTTAAAAAGTTATAAGTCTTTTTATTTGCATACAATTTGCATATAGAATGATACAAAAGAGAAAATTAAAGTAGTAAGCGTTTCTTTAATCACTATATTATAATTGGAAAAAACATAACTGTATTATGTGATAAAAATATATAGTTCCAAATATTTATAAATTTAAACAGATAAAAGATTGAGTCCACTCCGAAAAGGGCTATTTTTCAAAATTAGACAAATTGGGTTTTTCGATAATTATTCTTTGGTTCCAACAAAAATACCTTAAAATTTATTATTGCAACTTCAATTGCAAATATGAATTTCGTTTTTGGGTTATTAATCTGGAAAAAACGGTTTATTTTCATAGTAATAGGGTTTAACATTACAATTCGAACAAAATTCACCCATAGACAACGAATATTTGCCCACATTTTATGTTTGATTAGTCCTCTATATCTACTTTTCGAGTTGTTGTAATGAAACCCTAGTTGAAAAATCGTTGCCTCTACATTGTTACGAATATTTAATATTTCTTGGGGTATAGCATCTATTTTTCTTCGCAACGAACACGCTGTTATTTCTTTTGTGGTGAAATATCGGTAATGTTCTGCAGTTTTGATTCGCCACTTATCTTCATTGTTTTGTTTTTTTGCAATAACTGTTTCATTTGTAATTGTGTCAACAACAGTAAGTTGATTGTCTTTGTCTAGGAATAAATCGTAACGTCCTTTTGGACCTTGAATAGCATTTATTATTAAATCTATATTTTCTTTTCTGCAAAATTCCTGATTCCCTGAACTGTGATAAGCGCCATCAGCATGAAGATTTTCGATGGCGTTTACAATTATTTCTTTAGTTTCATTAATGCTATTTTGAAGAAAGTCATTATCTGGCGTAGTTACCACATTCACATCGACATGGGTTATTAAGTTAAGTTCTTGTTTATCACAACTTTCAGTTACATTAATGCTATATCCTTTTACTTGATTACCATCTTTATTGCGATAATGACAATCTGTATCGTGTGGAGATTGAACTGATTGAGAACTAATTTCCTCTTTGCTCCTGGCAATCACAATTTTATTTTCATCCACTATGAATTGGTCAGAAAAAACTCTATTCAAAGTCAAGTAATGCTTGCTGCTAGAGGAATTAAAAAACTGGATTAACTTGTATGTAAGCCATCCTAGTTCTTGTATTTTGGTTTTTACCTCATCATGAGTGCTTCGGTAAACTACTTTATTGCCTTTTTCTTTAAGCAAATTTTCAACTAACATTGTTTCTGAAGGCGATAAAGAATGTGTAATCAATGTGTCCTTTACATCTTGACAAAACAATCGTAAAGTTTCATGAATCAATTCATAACGACTAAGCCAAGCAATATTGCTACCTAAGAGTTTGCTGTCCATACGAATACTTTTCCCACTAACATTAAAATCAGAAACTTGACCGGCAGTCACAGAAGAAAAGGTTTTTTCAAACAAGTTTATCGTATTAGCTTTTTCATATTCTACTATTCGTTTACGAAATAAGTAATAGGTAGACTCCGTGGGAATAGCATCGTCCATATTAACCAATCCTAAAGCCCTGCGGACTAACAAATTGAAACGGCAATGCTCAAAGAGTTGTTGGTCACTCCAGCCATTACCTTCTTTCAAAATCATCATACCTATTAATACTCGAACAGATGCATTTGGAGATCCTGTTTGTTCGGTAAATAAAGGTTTAAATATAGATTCGTCAATTCTTGATATAACATGGACACGAAACAAATTATGCCAAGCATCTTTTTTTTCATAAAAACTCTCAGATCGACCAGAAAGATATAGATTTGGACTGGAAAAAATACCCAACTGAGTTTTATTTGTGCTTTTTCTAAACATTGTGTGACTAATTTTAACAGGAACTAAAATACACTAAAAAATACATTTATTAACCTGTTATTTAAATAGTTATGAACATTTTTAAAAATAAAAAGTGTAATTTTAAACTCTATTAAGAAAAATTAAATACTTTTCGGAGTGGACTCAATATTGCAATATAGTTCCTGAACAGAAAATCGTGTTTGAAAAGTGGAAACGTCAAGTTCAAGGCATACGTAGTATTGAAAGTCAGGAGTTTACT
>JACPDX010000015.1 GCA_016183805.1 Bacteroidota bacterium | reverse complement strand
AAAATCAAAACAAAATAGTGATGAATTACTTTGCCCAAAATGTAAAAAAGGACATGTTATAAAAGGCAAAACAGCGTACGGTTGTAGCGATTACAAAAGCGGTTGTGATTTTAAGTTTCTTTTTGACGACATTAGAGCAAAAGCCAACGGTGCTGAATTGACCAAAGAACTGGTTTATCAAATAATAAGTGCTAAAAATTGAGTTATGACCAAAGAAAAAAACGCCAATAACAAAGCAAAACATACCAAATTGATGAATCAGAAAAAAGCTAAATTAAAAGAAACAACAGCCTCACGTAAATTAAGGCTTAAAGAGATTTTAATTAAATCGAAAGAGTAGTAATTTTATGATGGCATATTTAGAAATGTCTTTTCCTAAGATTTGACTGCCTTTACCGGCAATTTTATTCAGCACTTTTTCAGAATAATAACCTTCGCCACACCCGGCATCTAATGCTACAAATGACTTGTTGTTAAAAGCAAGCTTAAGAAGGTGTTGATTACTAAATTTTCTAACTATTTTTTCTGTTGTTTCAATTGCTGCTTCTCCCTATATTCTCTCATTATCTTCTCTTCTCTGGTTTCCTTTTGTTTATCAAAAGATGCTTGGTTTTTTAACATGTTGTAGGATATGAAATAAGGACCACCACCACCGGTTCCTGTACCAATTCCTATTGGACCAAATCCAATACCAACACTCATGCCTCCACTCTTTTTTGGCTCGTCGGTTTCCAGTTTTAGGGTTTTTTGTTCATTTAATTTTACATCACCTAAAATTTCGCCCTTTCTCCCCACTATAGTAACCATGTCCGGTTCAGATTTAAAGTACCATGTTCCGGTAACTGTTTTCTCACCTATTTTAGCGGTAATCCCTTTCCCTTCTTTAAAAATATTCACTACTTCCCCATCTTTTGCAATTAGTATTACATAATAACTTCTAAAACCATCTTCTCGCCCTTCTTCAGCTTGAGAGAATGCTGTTGAAGTAATAAAAAATCCAAGTATTATTATTGCCAGTTTTTTCATATGTAGATATTTTTGATTCTATCAAATTTAACAATAATAATAAAGTTGCTTTTAACGATTCGCTTTTATTTTCCGATACAAAATTTTGTTTTTTAAACTATGGCTAGTTGCTCGAAAACAATATAAAAACGTTGAAAGTTATAAAATCAGCTATTATTACGGTTAGCTCCCTAGTCTCTTAGGCTTTTGTCCTCACTTCAGACTAAGTGGAGAGGAGAGTAAATTATTTTCGCCGATATAGAACTTACTCAAGATATTATCAGTTTTCGTATTTTTATTTGGAAATACGTAAAAATATTCCTCAGGAAAACCTCCACAAAAAAACTTATTTTAAAAATTTAAACAAGTAAGAATTATATAATAAAAACACTTGTAAAAGATATAAATACAATACTATTTATTCAAATTAAATCACGTAATATTTACTATCAATTTTTGTTAAAAAATTTAACTAAAAGCTCATTTTTTACTAATTTTAGTACGAATACAGCTATTGAACCAATTAATGTCTATGGAGCATGTGCATTATGTTAAGAGCTAAAGATTTTAAAAAAATAAGTTTAATTAACAAAATTAAGCATTTGTACAGAGATGGTACCTACATCACTGGGCGGTTCTATCTGCGAAACGTAGTTCTTTTGTTTTATTATAACGGATACTTTGTAGAAGTATGGAAAACTATCGATTTTGGGCACGTTTTTACCATTAACATTACTCCGAAGCGACAAGTAAAAGAAGCTTATTTAGGCTCGATTGATTTAAAAGAACTCAGACAACAACTATAAATTAAAACATAAAATTTTTAAGTCAATTTTATTAGCACCATGTTAGAAGCCACCGATTTTCAAAAAATGGATTTGTATAACAAAATAAACCAATTGTTATTGCATGGTACATATATCACTAAACGACATTTTTTACGTTTCGAAGTATCCTTATACTATTATAACGATTTTTTTGTAGAAGTATGGAAAACCCCTGAGTTTAATAATATTTATTCCATTGATTTGGCTCCCGAAAGAAGCGTAAAAGAGGCTTACCTAAGAAGTATTGATTTAAAAGCGTTGGGATTAGAAATTTAAATTACTTTACAATGCAGAAAGTAATCATCATTAATTATTATTAGTCGATTACAACTTAAAAATACAAATAGGTACATTATTCACATCAGCAATAAAATCATCATAGGTGAACACATACCCTTTTGGCAACCTATCTATTCTATTTACTTTGTAATCAGTATCTTTCATTGTATTTATAACAACTTTAAATAAAACAAAATGTCCAGTTTATTTAATAAAAAACTGGACAAATATTAATTGAAATAAATTAAAAAGGGGAATTCATTAGGATAGTCCATGGTTTCTTTGTGTGTGTTTTTATCCATAAATTGATTAGGATATATACAATCAGGTAATTTACCAATTTAGAGAAAAATGATTTAATAAATTAAAGAAACCTAATTTACTACAAAAAAAGTGGCTTCACGTCTTTATTTTCAACATATTGAGCCACTTCTTCAAATTCATCGGCATCAACAAATGAAAGTGCTTTATGATCAAACACATTCTTCCACAATTGATGTTGTATAGGAAATTCCTTTTTGTCTGGCTCCTTCCCTAAAATAAAACATTTACTACCACCATTTTCAGAACGAATGGCATCAATCAAAGTAAATTGTTTGCTAACATCAAATTCTAAGAAATTTTCTTTTTTAGTAAAGTTGATTGTTTGTCCGGTAACATACTCACCATTTTTACCAATAAAATCCACTTTAATAGATGGCAACACTAATGTTTTAAATAGCTTATTAGTAATATTAAAATCAGTGTTTACTCTAGATTTTATTTTTGGAAATAATCGTTCTCTTGTTCTTAATACAATGTCAAACTCTTCATTTGAACTTTTTGATATAAACTCATTTTCATCTACTAACTTTTTAAATAAATTGTTAAATAACTCCTGAGTTAGTTTTACCCTAAAGAAATTTGGTTCTGAAAAAGCAATTAAATTTTTATTGTATCTCGACATATAATTTACTGCCGATTCTGAAACAATATTAGCAACAATTCCTTGATGCGGAAATAATGTTTTATCAATTTTATTAATGTATTCTTCATCTTCAAAAATTGAACGTTTAATGCTTTGAATAGAAAGCCTTACCAATCCATAAGCATCTTTAGATAACAGTTCTTTTAAAACTCCTAACTTATGACTGGAATAATGGAAAAAAACTTGTTTTTCATCGCGCATAAGAAGCCCTACCGAAAGCAATTCTTTTGCTTCGGGTCTTATGGGTACGGACAATATAGAATAAAATGAATTCATTGATTTAAAGCAGAATTTACATGTTCAAAAAAAGTGTTTTTACAAGCTGATATCCAATCATCATTAAATAAGTTATCAGCAAACATTTGTTTAAATGTAGAGATATCTATTTGCCATTCATCGGGTATAAAAGAAAGGATATCATCTGCTTTGCTTTTGCATTCTGCAATACAAAGATACATTTCTTCTACGATACTTTCCAAATTTTCTGATTTAAAACCACTTTTACCCACAATATGTTTTATTCCTTTATGATATAAAATAGAATCTTCAAACGTCAATGGTGATAATTTTGAATTAAGGTTACCACTATTAAAACAACTTTCATTATCAATAGCCACTACATGATATTGCCCAGCGTATGGATGTATTAAAAAATTAGGATTGTTTTCGGTTCGGTCTTCATTTGATAACCAAATATCGAACAAAGCCAATTTAAAAAAATCGTTTTTATTGGCAAACTTATTTTTTTCGTAAGACTGAATGCTTGTATAGAATTGATTGAATTCATTGGCATCTTTATGAAAAACAGAGCCAAAACAAGGTAACTTAAAAAAGGCCTCTTGTATTTGGATAATTTCAAGTGTGTTAAGATGCTCCGGGTGAACATGAACTACAGCAATATTGGGTGTGTTGAGATTCCATATTTTTAAAAAGTAATGAGCAATTAGCTCGATTGCCAATCCATTGCATGGTGTTTTTGATCGGTTATGTTTTATCACATAGCTGTTAATGTCATCGCATATAGCAATAATGGGATAATTTCGAGTTTCTCTATACTCAAAAGCATTGGAAAAAGTATATAATATTTTAGGAGAAATTAACTTCATTAAGTACTTAAAGATTATATTGATTAGAATTTTCTACAATTTTAATTTCCTCCTCACTAAACCCATAAATTTCATAAACCATTTAATCTATTTCTTTTTATATTAAAACGCATTCAAAAAAACCAATAACCTTAAAACTGCTAAGTTCATCTTCAGTTAGTTCAATTTCTTGGTATTTTGTATCAAAAGATAAAGGAGCCAAAATGATTGATTGATGCTCCCACTTATTTTCTTGAATATTTTTTTTACTTCGATATTCTTTTACTGTGTATCCTGAACCAAAATCTGAATCTTGAATACTTGAGTGCTCAACTAAAACAATTTTACCATTCCTTGTTCCTCCATTATATTTTCTGAATAAACAAATGGATCCATTTGGGATTACTTTATTCATTGATTCACCTTGAACCATGCAAGCAAATAAATCTTTTGAGGGTTTATATCTAGCAGGTAATTCAATCCAATCAAAATCAGTTACATTTTGTGGCTCACTAAAATTACCAGCAGCAGCCTTTAAATCATACACTGGAATAGAATTTTCAAAAGGTATTACCTCAGAATTAGACAAGTAATTGATGCTGCTTTCTAGTTTGAAATTTGTTATGTGCTTTGCGAAATACTCTCTTAAATTCTTATCACAAACATAAACATAAGTACCTTTTATACCTCGGAGCATTATTGTTTTATATATATTTAGAATGAAAGTCTTTAATTCATCTGGATTTTTAATTGATTGTTTACCATATTTATCATAGTAGTTTTCCTCAATAATTACAATCTCACCTTTTTCTTTATCATAAGTTATTTCATCACCGAAAATAATACCAGAATAATTTAGATCATATCCTTGTGTTGTGTGAATACATCCTACCTCATTTATAGAATTTTCAGAATTTATCCAATCTACACTCTCTCCATTCCATTGCAGTTCTATGTTCTCAATCTTTAAATCAAATAGCGTTTTATCAATCTTGGATATCCACGGCCAAGCATAACCAGCAATTAACCTTGATAACCCATGCTCTTTATTTCTAAATTTAATTTCTTCTACTAAAGTTTCAATTGAATCAAACAATAAGAATTCATACTCTTTTGAATTATATATTGTATTATTTGAATCTACTTTACATTTGAGAAGATTATCAATAAATTTGACATAATTATTACCTCCCTTTACCCTAAGTTGAGATGTTAAATACTCAATTTTTGTTTGTTTATTCAGTTTCAGTTTATCAAAAGCTTCTTTTTTAACATCAGAAGGCTTGATAGATTGGTCTTCATCATAAAACAAGATGGTTTTATCGGATTGTTTAATTACAAAATCTAATTCACTACAGGTGTCTCTGTCAAGATTTAATTTTTCACATGCTTTATCAAATGCTCCAAAGTAAGCTCCTAAATTAACTCTTCTACGTAATCGATGTGCTTCATCAACTATAACAATATCATATTTATTTCTAGTAATTTCTGCTGGCCCAATAACCATATTACCAGTAAGTCCTTTTACATTTTTGAATACTTTTTTTAATGTGTTTCTAAAAGAAGACATTGGTATAACCAATGCCATTTTTGGGTTTGGGTATTTATTTTTTAATTGAGTTATTTTTTTAACAAATTCTTCTTCATCTTCCCCAAACTCTTTAAAATTGAAATCTATGTTATCAGAATTAAGTAGTTTAAATAAAAAAATTGCTACGATTGTTTTACCTGTTCCAGCTCCACCTTCAATAATTACATTTTTAAAATTATCTTCTAATAGATTATTGATTATTACGAATAAACCATTTCGTTGTTCACCTGTTAAAGTCTTATAAGGAGAGTATTTAAACAAATCTGAATTATCAATGTAATCTATAGAATGTTTAGTTATTCCTTCAGCTCTTAATTTGTTCCAAACTGATTTAAAAATATCCCAATAGACTTCTTTCTTTTGATAATAATTATGGTTTGCTAAACCTACATTTCCATTTAATAATTGATACTCTCCATCACCAGAGATATACTTTATTAAATTAGACTCAATATCTAATGTCGCAGATTTATTAAATTTTTCACTTGTAATTAGATGGACTGCGGTAAGTTTATTTTTTGAATTATTTTTTAAATGACTATTCATTCGAGCATATGCATCAGTAGTCTCGCCAACATATGCTTCTTTAATAACTCCATCACTTAAAATATATACTAAAGGCCATAAATCTTTTGCAGAATGCAAACTATTGAACTCATCAAATAAATTTGAGTTAAAATCGTATCGCTTAACTTCAAAATTATTACTTAAAATCATAACTCATTATATTTCTTCGCTGTTCCTTTTGCTTTATCTACGGGGTATTTTTTAGCATTAATTTTTATTTTTTCAGATATAATATCAAAAGGATCCAATCCATGTTTTTCTGCTAAAAGAAACGAAAAAGAAAGTATGTCCGCTAACTCCTCTTTAATTTTTTCAATTTTTACATCTTCTGATTCTTTAATTGTTTTCCACAAAAATATTTCATTCAATTCTGCTGCTTCAATTGAAATAGCAGTTGCTAAATTTTTAGAATCATGAAATTGCTCCCAATCCCTATCATTCCTAAATTTTATTAATTCTTTAATTACTTTTTTGTATTTATCCATATTTAAATCTTTGAAAAAATGATCTCTATTAACAAATAATTTAAGACTTTAAAAGTGATAATAATTAACGAGAAAAACTATGTTTTAGAAGAGAAAAATAATGAATAGTTTTTAAATAAACTTTACTTTCCGATACAGAATTTACTAAAAATATTATCCAGCAAATCATCAGTAGAAATATCTCCGGTAATCAAGCCTAAATAGTGTAGCGATTGACGAATGTCCATAGCCAAGAAATCGCCGGTAATGTTAATGTCTAAACCATCTAATACTTTGGTTAAAAACTCGTTGGCTTGGGTTAAGGCTTCGTAATGACGGGCATTGGTTACAATCACATCGTTTTGGTTTAAGGCACCGGAATTTACGTAATTAAACAATTGTTCTTTAATGGCCTCAATATTGAGTTTGTCTTTAGCTGATACAAACAACACGTGCTTTACCCTATTAAACTTATCGGAAATAACAGCCTGATTGGCTTTATCTACTTTGTTGGCGATTACCACCAAACGTTTGTTCTTCCCTTCTATACGGTCTTCAATGTTTTTTACATCCGCCATCAATTGGTTTTCGGAGATGGTGCTTGCATCTACCAAAAGCAATACAACAGACGCTTCATCAATTTTTTCAAACGATTTTTTTATTCCCATCGATTCTATAGCATCTTTGGTATCTCGAAGTCCAGCCGTATCAATAAATCGAAAACTAATGCCGCTAATTACTATTTCATCTTCAATGGTATCACGTGTAGTTCCTGCAATATCAGAAACGATGGCTCGTTCTTCGTTGAGCAAAGCATTTAACAAAGTAGATTTACCCACGTTGGGTTCTCCAACTATCGCCACCGGAACACCATTTTTGATAACATTGCCCAGGTTAAACGAATTGATTAAATGAATCAACTTGGTTTGAAGTTTTACGACCAGTTGTTTTAAATCGTCGCGATTGGCAAACTCTACATCCTCTTCGCCAAAATCGAGTTCTAATTCAATTAATGATGCAAAATGAATGAGTTCTTCACGTAGTTTCTGAATTTCGCTGCTAAACCCACCACGCATTTGTTGCATGGCCAATTGGAGGGAAGCTTCTGAGTTGGAAGCAATAACATCAGCCACCGCTTCGGCTTGTGATAAATCGAGTTTTCCGTTTAAAAAAGCACGTAAGGTAAATTCTCCCTGCCCGGCAGATTTTGCCCCATTTTTTAACAACAGTTGCAACACTTGTTGCTGTATGTATGGCGAACCATGGGTAGAAATCTCCACAGCATTTTCGCCCGTAAACGATTTTTTGTCTCGAAACACACTTACCAGTACTTCGTCCACTATTCTGTCGCCATCACGCACAGTTCCAAAATGAATGGTGTGAGTATCCACTTGGGTTAAATCTTTACCAAAAAAACAACTGTTACAAATGGTGATTGCTTCTGGTCCCGACAAACGAATTACCGCAATAGCACCAATACCGGAAGGCGTTGCCAAAGCACAAATAGTATCGGTGATGTGGTTTTTTGTTTGCATGTGGCAAATTTAGTCAATAGATTTGTATTGCTTATGATAACATTAGTTCGAATAAAAAAGCTACTTGTTTTACCACATAGACACATATCATTTTTACTATTTCAAAGCTCACCTATTTGATAGTTGCTCAATAGTTTTTTCTCCGGACTAGTCGGAGAATACTATGTTTATCTTATGTTGTCTTTTACTGAAACAACCTATGTTTCTATGTGGTTTACTTAGCTTAGATAACCCAACAAAAAAGCCAACAATAAATTGTTGGCCTCCTTTTTACCAAAAATAATTAATTATTTTTCGCCTAAATCATCAAAATCAATATCGGTGTAATCTGAAGCCACCTTTTCAACTACTTCTTCACCTTGAGCTAATTTTAACTCCTTTATTTTATTAATAGCTTCTTCTAAGCCTTCAGTAAACTTTCCAAAATCTTCTTTGTACAAGAAAAGTTTGTGTTTTTCAAAAACAAATTTGCCGTTATCGGCATTAAATCTTCTTTTGCTTTCGGTTACTGTTAAATAGTAGTCGTCGCCTTTGGTCGATTTAACATCGAAAAAATAAGTTCTCTTCCCTGCTCTTACCGCTTTAGAAAATACTTCATCTCTTCTGTTGTCATTTTCGTGGTTTTCTGTTCCTTCCATCGTCATTTCTTTTAATTATTAGTTGTATAAACTTATTACATACAAATCTGATACTTTATTTTTAAAAAAACAAGTTCAAAGGTAAAAATAAGGCGTTTATCTATAAATTACTGTTGTTCAACTCTATATATTCTTTCAATTCCTCAGAAACAAAAGTTTCTAACTTTTTATCTTCGTTTTCGAATATTAAAATTGCCTGCAAATTTTTCATTTTGTTTAAAATCTCTTTGGATTTTTCAATTCCAACCACCATAAAAACAGTAGCATAAGCATCTGCAACAGCACAATTTTCAGTAATTACCGTTGCACTCAA
Source organism: Bacteroidota bacterium (assembly GCA_016183805.1). Taxonomy (GTDB): domain Bacteria; phylum Bacteroidota; class Bacteroidia; order Flavobacteriales_E; family Vicingaceae; genus Vicingus. The sequence continues at coordinate 26,413 of JACPDX010000015.1, read as the reverse complement.
CAACGAATGTTGAACAGGATAACCCGTTTTCGGGTTAATCGTGTGAGAATACTTTATTCCATCTTTTTCGTAAAACTTACGGTAATTTCCTGATGTTGCTAAAGCTTTATTGTTTAGATTCACGACTGCTTCCAGTGTTCGTTCTGTTTGATTTTCGATAGGTTTATCAATTCCGATACGCCACAGCTTTTTATTTCTGTTTTTGCCACGAGCCTTTACTTCCCCTCCTATTTCCACCATATAATTTTCAATTCCGTTATCAGCTAAAAAATTAGCAATAACATCAACCGAATAACCTTGTGCAATGGCATTAAAATCGAGCATTAAATTTTTATTCGTTTTAATTACTTTATTATTTTTAATGGTTACGGCATCAAAGTCAACATATTGCAATAAGCTATCAATGGTTATACTATCCGTATTATCTATATTTTTAAATCCAAAACCCCAAGCATTCACCAAAAGAGCAACAGCAGGGTTAAATGCTCCATCCGTTTCAATATAAACTTCTTTTGAACGATTAAATACCTCTGCAAACATTTTATCTACTTCACAAACCGAATCTGCGTTGTTAAACCGGGTAATAATAGATTTTTTATTATAGGTAGATAAAGAATTATCAATTTCGATGAGCAAAGAATCAATGGAACGTTGAAAATTTTCTCCTTTACTGTTGATATACACAATATGATAAGTTGTTCCTTGGGCAAAACCATTCAACTCTATGGTATCTGTTTTGGGCTGGTTAGAACACCCAAAAAAAGTCAATAATAACCATACTGCAATAAGTTTTTTCATGTTTGATTTTTTTTTGAAGTACAAAGGAACAAAAATTAATGTTAATTTTGCAGCATGATACGACCAATAATAGCTTACGGCGACCCTGTTTTAAGAAAAAAAGCCGTTGAAATAGATGAAGATTATCCTGACCTTAATCTGATTATTGAAGACATGCATGAAACCATGTATAATTCTCAAGGAGTTGGGCTTGCTGCACCACAAATTGGGCTTTCCATTCGCTTGTTTATAGTTGATGCGGAGCCTTTTGTGGATGAAGATGAAGAAGATGTTGATGGGTTACGGGATTTTAAACGTGTGTTTATCAACCCTATTATTATTGAAGAAACTGGTGCGGAATGGAAATTTGAAGAAGGTTGTCTAAGTATCCCTGGCATAAGAGAAGACGTAAGCCGACAACCCGATATTATTGTTGAATATTACAATGAAAAATTTGAGTTGGTTGAAGAAAAACTTTCAGGTTTAGCAGCAAGAGTTGTTCAGCACGAATACGACCATATTGAGGGTATTTTGTTTACCGATAAAATAAATCCGCTAAAAAAACAGTTACTTAAGGGTAAACTTAATGATATTACCAAAGGTAACATTAAAGTAAATTACAGAATGAAATTTCCTTTGATTAAAGGAAAACACTAAACATCAACACATGAAAAATTATCTATTTTTAAGCGTTTTTATAGTTATACTATACAGTTGTGGCTCAACCGATGAAGCTAAAAAAATTGAAATTACCCAAACAGAAGTTGAAGGCAATGATTTAAACACCTACGAAGGTAGAGTAAATGAAATTGCCCTTTACACCAAATTAATTTACGACGACAGTTTAGTTTTTAACAAAGAGTATGCTGAAAAACTTTTAAATGCTTACGATAAATTCATTATCCACGATAGTTATTATAATGTTTCGAAAGAATACATGTTTAAAGCTGGTGAAATATGCAAAGCGTTGGATAGACCCAATGATGCCATCAAGTATTTTAACATGTTATTGGAAAGAGATCCAAAAGATGAACTTGCAGGTTCTGCCCTATTTTACAAAGCCATGATTATTGGAGATGTGTTACATGATGATGAACTTGCAAAAGTTACTTATCAAGAATTTATTGATAAATATCCAGAACACCCTTTGGTAGAAAGTGCAAAAGCATCGATACAATTACAAGGAAAAACGTTGGAAGAAATTGTAAAAGGATTTAAAGAGAAGGAAAAAAATGTTTAGAAAACTTTCTTAAAGTTTAAACCTCTAAGAAAGTTAAACCACCAAAACTATACTATTCGGATTAATTTCTATTTTACGATTACTATATAAAATACCTATTGCACGTTTAAAGGCTTTTTTACTCACCTGAAACATTTGGTAAATTTCATCGGGGTTGCTTTTGTCAGAAATATTAATGGAACCTTTTTCACGCAAAAGTTTTTCGTAAATTTTATTGGCAAGTATTTCAATTTCATCAATAGAAGAACTGTTTAAACTTACATCAATTTTATTGTCTTCCCTGATGGTTCTGACATAACCTACAAACTCATCACCCAATCTGACATTTTTAAACACCTCGTTCTTATATATCATTCCAAGATATTTTTGTTCTACTATTATTTTATAACCAATATCTGTTTGCCCACTCACCATAAAATTCACCTTGTCACCAATACTCAATTCTATAGGGTTATTCTTTAAAAATCTACTGTATTTTGTTGTACCAACCATTCGATTGGTTACTTCATCTTTGTACAAGTAAATGATATAGTTTTTGTCTTTTTCAACTTTTACAAACTGTTCTGCAAATGGTACCAACAAATGTTTTTCTACTCCCCAATCGAAAAATGCCCCAAAATCGTTTACATCCACAGCCTTTAACAATGCCACTTGATTTATTTTCACCTTTGGAATTAATGTAGTTGCAATTGGTCGGTCTTCCGAATCGGTGTAAACAAATACTTCAATTTTATCGCCAATTTCAAGGTTTCTTGGAATGTATTTGTTAGGTAATAAAATTTCTTTTTGTTCGTCAGTAATCAAATAAATACCTTGTGGGGTAGTTTTAATGGCTTCCAATTCAACGGTATGTCCTATTTCTTTCATTTTTTAGTTTGTCGGTTGTCAATTCACAGTTTTCAGTATTCAGTCCTCAAACTTTAAACATCAAACCTTGAATATAATAGTTTAATTAGTAACAACTTTAAATTCTGTCCTACGATTTTCTGCCCTTCCTTCTTCTATTCCATTATCTGCTATCGGCATAGTGTCGCCATATCCTTTTGTACTTAATCGTTCTGCCTTTATTCCTTTATTAACCAAGTAATCGAATACAGCTTTTGCCCTGTTTTCCGATAAAACCTGATTCATTTTTTTATCACCCACATTATCGGTATGTCCACTTAATTCTATTGCCATTTTTGGATTTTTCTCTAAAAATGAGGTCAACTTATCCAATTCCACTCTTGATTTATCTTTTAAATCAAACTTTGCCGTTTCAAAAAATACATTTTTAAGCACTACACTTTCTCCCACTTTAATTTTCTTCATCCCAACATTTTTTTCAAAAGGCTGAGTAACCGTACCACCGGTCAACGTAAAATTTTCCGAATGAAATAGATAACCTTCGTGTGAAACATTTAATGCATAATCTTGATTAACAGGCAAACAAACCAAATATGAACCTGTAACTTCATCGGCGTACGATTGAATAGCTACTTTACCGGTTTTTAAATCAATAAGCTCAAAACGGGCAGGTAAAACTTCCCTGGTTTCTGCATCGTAAACCTTACCAATTAAATACGTAACCATATTAGGTTTTAAGTTTTCAGGCATTTTAAACTTGTACAAATCCAAATTACCAAAACCACCTTCCCTGTCACTTGCAAAATAAGCAAAGCTGCCTTCTGCATCTACCAACAAACTATTTTCATCATTAAAAGTGTTTATTGGAAAACCCATATTAACCGGAGTTGACCAACTTCCACTTTCATCTTTTTGGGTCATGAAAATATCTAAACCTCCCATTCCCGGATGTCCGTCAGATGAAAAATAAAGTGTTTTTCCATCAGGATGAATAAATACAGATTCTTCACGACCATCGGTATTTACCACATCACTTAACTTTTGAGGCACTGACCATGTTCCTGCTTCACTTAATTCAGATGAATAGATATCTTGGTTTTTTATTCCTCCACGAGTTTTTAAACCCCGTACAAAATACAAAGTTTTACCATCCGATGAAAAGGACGGCTGAGTTTCCCAATGCATCGTATTTATTGGATTATTCAGATTTTTTGGACTGGTCCATTTACCACCAATGTTATAGGCGTAAAACAAATCACAACTTCCATAACCGGTTCTTCCTTGTCCATAAGCCTCATACGGGTCTTCACAAGAAGTGAAAATTAAAAACTGACCATTAGGTGAAATAGTTGGTGCCCCTTCGTTGTTTTGACTGTTAATTCCTTTTAAGGGTTGAGCTTCCATCCAATTGTGCCCATCGAATTTGCTCACAAAAAAATCTTCGTTAAAACCGGAATAAGTGCTTTTGTCGATTAATCTTCTGGTAAACAACAAATATTTATTGTCAGCCGAAAGTGCAGGAAAATATTCAGGGAGTTCTGTATTCACTCCTTTTCCTAAATTAATAGGTTCAAAAGGAACCGGATTTTTTAGTGCATTTATCGAAAATTCGCAATCCTTAAGGGCTTTTACCGCATAAGGTTTCATCATTAAAGGTGAATCGGTGTAGGTTAAATAATTCTCTAAATTTTTTTTTGCTTCGGCGTATTTTCCCATATCAATTTGCAACAACCCTAATGAAGCATGAGCTTCCGGAAACAAATTCGGATTAATATTTATTGATTTTTGGTAATGTTCAATGGCTTTTTCAGGATTATTGTTTTCGGTATAAACGTATGCCAACAACAATTCAGCTTCTGCAAAGTTTGGGTCATTTTTAATAGCCAGCAAAAGACTTAATTCGGCCAAATCATTTTTTCGAATATCATAATAACTTTTACCTTCTTCGTAGTTTTTTATGGCTTTTTTGTTGGTTGTACCATACTTTTTCTCCTGTGCTTTACAGGAAAATGTTGTGAAAATTATTAAAATCAGAGAAAGAAAACAGGTGTATTTTGTCATGTTAATTTTTGTTTTTACCGTTAAGGAATTCTCATGTATTTATGTGTTTGTAACGAAATGTTCCATTTTGGGTTATTTTTTACATACTCAATTATTGATGGCAACATTTGTTCCATTTTACTCCATTCGGGTTGCAAATACAGTTTACATTCACTATTTATGTGTTTTGCTTGTTCTTCAGCAAATTTAAAGTCATCATTATTAAATACAATTATCTTTAGTTCATGTGCCAATTTGTAGTTATCATAAAGGGGTAATGTATTTTTTTTAGGCGATAAACAAATCCAATCCCAAGTTCCTGTTAGTTGATGAGAACCAGATGTTTCTATAAATAATTCAACACCTTCTTTTTTAAGTTGTAGTGTTAGTTCAGTTAAATTATATATAGATGGCTCTCCGCCAGTAACTACTATGCTTTTTGCCGGAAATTTTTTCATGTTTTCAATTACCTCGCGTATATCTGTAAGTGGATGAAGGTTTGGGTTCCAGCTTTCTTTTACATCGCACCAATGGCAACCTACATCACAACCTCCGACACGAATAAAATAGGCAGCTTTTCCTGTATTATAACCTTCGCCTTGAATGGTGTAAAATTCTTCCATAATGGGAAGTTTTAAACCTTTTTCCAATAACTCTTTATCTTGTAACGAAACTGTTTGAATGCTATCTATCATAAAATGTAAAATTAAGAATACCTACCTTTATATTTTCAAATACATTTTATTATGGCTAGAAACTTAACCATTTTACTACTTATTGCATCCTTAAGTTCATGTATTTCGGTTGAATTTACACAACCTCAACCTAATTGGTGTGCTAATTTAACCGAATTTCCAATAGAAATGAGGGGTCATTTTCACAGTAATGAAAACGATACTATAGAAATTGGTAACTCCTATTATAAATTAGTTTCTAAAGACAAAAATTCTATTTTAGACATTGATGCCAAGAATACCGAACAACTCTCTGATAGTTTATTGTTTAAATCCTACAAAAAAAATTATTTTTTGAATAGTAAAACAAATGGCAATTGGCGAGTTTCTCTAATTAAAATAAATAGAAACCATAGTATTATTGTGTATAATGCGATATCCTCTGAAGAAAAATTAATAAAAAAACTAAAAATCGTTAAAGACAAAACCATCATAAAAGATGAAACCGGCAAAATAAAACGTGTTTTATTTAATCCTTCAGAAAAGGAGTTTAAAAAGCTTGTTAGAAGAAACTTATTTGTTGAATATATGGTATTAAAAAAGGTGAATTGATAAGAATAACGAAAATTTGATTTCACTTGAAAATAATCTTTTTGAAAAAACCATATTTGATTTATTTAATTTTAAAAACTAAATCGAATCAAAAATATAATAAAAAAAATATAAACATGACATTTCTACAAAAACTACTTTTTCTACTAATAACAACGATACTTTTTTCTTGTAAAAAAGATGTTCCAATAGTTATTGAAGATAATACCACAAAAACAGAACATGTTATTATAATTGTTATGGATGGTGCTCGTTATTCTGAAACATGGGGAGATAATTCACATCAATACATACCTAAACTTGCAAGCTATATAAAACCAAAAGGTATTAGTTGTGATAACTTTTACAACAATGGATTTACATGGACTTCCCCAGGCCATTTAGCTATGGTAAGTGGACAATATTATAATTTAAACAACGGTGGTAATGAATTACCTCCTTTTCCGACTATCTTTCAATACTTTAATAAAACCTTTCCGAATAAAAAAAGCTGGTTAATTACCAGTAAGGACAAGTTAGAGGTATTAACCAATACATCTGACACCATTTATTTTAATCAATTCTTAGCAAATACAGATTGCGGAATAAATGGTTTAGGGACAGGATACCGAGAAGATAGTATTACATTCCATAATGCTATTAACATATTAAGCAACAACAATCCTAATCTAGCCTTAATTAACTTTAAGCAACCTGATGCTATTGGTCATACCAATGATTGGGCAGGCTATTTAAATCAAATAAGTATTGTTGATGATTACATTTATCAACTATTTAACTTAATTGAAACTCATCCTTTTTACAAAGATAAAACAACTGTTTTTATTACTAACGACCATGGTAGACACGATAATAATAATGGAGGGTTTCAAAATCATGGAGATAGTTGTGAAGGTTGTCGTCACCTGATGTTTTTTGCTTATGGTCCCGATTTCTATGAAAATACCGTTATTAGTACACGTTACGAATTGATAGATATTCCTACAACAATAGCTTCTCTTTTAAAATTCAATCTTCCTAATTCTAAGGGAGTTGTCATGAAAGATTTATACAAACCCGTACATTAAATACTAAAAACCTTTTCATCCAATCGTCCTCCTAACGTATAAAAACCAATATGATACCTGCCTCCTGGTAGCGATTGAACATTTACGCTAAATGGATGTTTGTTGGCTTGTTCTGTGGTTAGAATTTCTGTTCGGAGTTGGGGAATATTAAATTTATCATACACCACAATTTTCACCACCGTATTTTTTGCTAATCGAACTTCAATATTACCGTGTATGTTTTTTGCTACATTTGATATCATACCGCTATCGGGTTCGATATATTCTATGGAGTACCAAGGCGACATACTTTTAGTAAACTGAGCTACAAACTCTTGTAAATTTTCAATAGAATCCCGGTTGTTATGAAAAATGGACGCAATCGGTCTGTCGTTAGTCATAGTCCAGATAGCCTCTTGCATGGCAGAAATTGGATATTTATTCGCTGCTAAATGTTGAGTTAATTTCACTATATTTTTGTCTTTCATTGCTCCTACTGTATAAAGCTCGTCCTTTTCGGGAGCCCCTTTGTGCGATTGCGAACAAAAACCGAACACTTCTTTATGCTGAGTTTGAGAAGGATTGAGCACAAACAATTCTTCCCTTACCACTAAAATATCTTGTTTATTGGTATCGACAGAAGCCAAATTTCTGCCTGATTCCAATTTTACCAACAAACGATTTGACGTGAGGTTTTTTACTGTTAAATCAATACAATTACCTTCGTGAGAGCCTTTGTTTACAATGCTGCACGAAATCATGTTTCGCAAAATAGCATCTTCAATTGATAATGCATTTTGTTGATTATACGTTTGGAATTTGGGGCTAAACGAAGCAAAAATTAGGCAAACGATTAGCAGTGTGCTTTTTAAGCACAAGGTCTTTAATGTTTTCATAATTAAGGGTTTAGATAGGTTAACTAAAATCAATAAACGTCCACAAAACTGATTTTATTGTAAACCGAATTAATATTTTACTTTTGTAGCATATTTTGCAGCATATTATTTAACTTTTTCATGAAGCTTTTCGGACTTATCGGACATCCACTCACCCATTCTTTTTCGAAGAAGTATTTTACTGAGAAGTTTGTAAAAGAAAACATTACAGATTGTGAATTTTTGTTATTCGATATTCCTAACATTAAAGAATTTAGGAATGTTTTAGAGCAAAATCCGAATCTAAAAGGGTTAAGTGTTACCATTCCTTACAAAGAAGTGGTGATGGAATATTTGGATGAAATTGATGAAACGGCAAAAAAAATTGGAGCTGTAAACACCATAAAAATTGAAAACAATAAGCTAATTGGTTACAACACCGACTACTTTGGATTTAAACAATCGTTAAAACCATTTTTAGAAATATCGCAAGAACGAGCATTGATTTTAGGAACAGGTGGCGCTTCAAAAGCTGTTTTTTATGCATTAAATTCGTTAAACATCAAGTGTTTGTTTGTATCCAGAAATCCAAAAAACGATAATGAAATTAGTTATGAGGATGTAAACGAATATGTTATCAGAAACCATCAAATTATTGTAAATACCACCCCTATTGGAACTTTCCCGAACATGAATGAAAAACCGGCCATTAACTATAACGAAATAACCTCAAAACATTTATTGTACGATTTGGTTTACAATCCTGCCGAAACTCAATTTTTAAAAGAAGGAAAACAACGCGGAGCAACGATTTTAAATGGTTTACAAATGCTACAATTACAAGCCGAAAAAGCTTGGGAGATTTGGAATGGTTAATTCTACTTCCCTTCACCTCCGCCACCACTTCCACTGTCAATTTTTAAATCATCACCGGCACTACTATTTTTTGACTGGCGTTTTTGTGAGTCGTAATTCATTTTTCCAAAATTGTAGCTAAAACTTAAATTAACTGAAGTCGATGACCAACGGCTTTCAGACGAATATGAAGAATTACCTACATTGTTACTTTCAAAAGCCCATCGTTGAGTTTGAAAAATATCATCGAATCGTAAAGTTAGCCTTGCTTTTTCTTTCATAAATTGTTTGCTCACCGATAAGCTCACGTTATAATTATCTTTATTTATTCCCTGTATAGTTCGCTGTTTGCCGGAATACCTTAATCTGGCATTAGCCGACCATTTTTTTGGCATGGTAAAATTGGTAGAGAAATTGGTAGACCAGCCGTAGGTATTTTGATTAAAGTCACTCGATGCATTATTCAAATTAGAACTCCAAACATTTAAGGTACCGTTCATTTTCCACCATTTTTTCGGATTATAACCCAACGTAATTTCCCCACCGGTAATTTGAGATTTCGATAAGTTTTCTTGAGTAGTAACATAAACATTACTATCGGTTAAAGTTGTTATCGATTGGTGCTTATCATTTACTTGTCGGAAATACGCACTTGAATTAAAATTAAATTTATCCCAAAACCTTAAATAACTTAACTCATACACATCAATATATTCTGGTTTTAAACTGGGATTACCTTTGTACAAACTATAAGGATTGTTGTATGAAGCAAAAGGATTAACATCCCAATTTTCTGGTCTGTTTATTCTTCTGCTATAGCTGAGCAATACTTCATTTTCCTCAGTAAATTTATACGATAAATGTACTGAAGGAAAAAAACTCAAATAGTCTTGATTATTAACTTCTTTGGTAGTTATTAATTCAGTATTTACCAAAGTTTGCTCTACTCGCGAACCAACCTTCACTCCAAATTTTTTAAATTGTTTTCCTAATATAGCATAAACAGCATACACTTGTTGTTGATAATCAAATGTGTTGTTTAAATTGGTGTCAGGCATCAAATTAGTAACGACATTAGATGATTCAGAAAAGAAATCAGTGTTATTACTATTAACGGTTCCTTTAACACCTGCCTCCAATTTTAATGAATCGGTAATAGGAAATTCATAATCTATTTTTACATCCAATTGATTACCTAATCCATCTTGATTGGTATTTTGATATTGATTATCTCTATTAACAAAAAAATGTGTTTGTTCGTTAACACCATAACTTTCATCAATATCTTTGTTTAGATTAATCTCTACATCTAATGTATGCTCTTCACTATTAAATTGTGATTGCCAACCTGTGGTTAACCCATACCCTATCCCTTTGTTCTCATTTTCCGACATTCTATTTGAAAATGATTGATTAACATTTTCTGCATCTAAATAATTATACCTTCGTTTACTGTTGTATTTTCCACCCCAATTCCAACTGTTCAAAGACTAGAATGCTCTCCAAATGAATGGGTCAGCATTTGTTGAGTATAAGTAGTGTCTCCAAAAAAATTACGGGACTCTGTTGAATTGCTATTCCAATTTCCAGTATATATACCCACATTTGAGTTTATGTTTATCTTGTTTTTACGATAAGTAAAATTTAAAGAGCTGTTGTAGCCGTTATTTCCATTGTATCGATAGCCAAGATTAACGCTCCCGTTAAACCCCGATGCTTTTTCTTTTTTTAAGATTACATTCAATATACCAGACATGCCTTCCGGATTGTATTTTGCCGAAGGATTTGTAATTACCTCCACTTTTTCAATAGAACTCGCAGGAATTTGTTTTAACATATCTGAAGCAGAAATGGTAGTTGGTCGTCCGTCAATTAATATTTGCACTCCTTTATCGCCACGTAAACTGATTTTATCTTCTTCATCCACCTCAACCGAAGGCATGTTTTTAATCACATCTAATCCTGTTCCACCTTGTACACTAATATCTTTTGATACATTGTAAACCTTTTTATCAATTTTAGTTTCCATCAACTCTTTTTCATCAACAAATTCAAATTGATCCATGTTTTTCGAAAAAGAGGCTAAACTTACTTGTCCTAAATCTTTTGTAGGTTGCTCTACGGTAATCGAAATATCATTCAAAAATTTAGCTTCATACCCAATAAATTCAACTTTAACATAAAAATTTCCTATTGGAATTTTTGAAATTTCGAAAACACCGGTATTTGAAGTTATTCCGCCAGTAACTAATGTTGAATCGGATGTTTTAAACAGTGAAAGAGTTGCAAACTCAATAGGCTTGTTGGTAGAATTTTCAAGCACAATTCCGGTAACTGTACCAACACCTTTTTCGATTTGCTGTGCAAATAAAACATTTAACAAAACAAGAATAAAAATTCCTGTTTGAACTATTCTTGAATAAACCATCCTAAAGGGTTAAAAGTTTCTATAAAATAAGACTGCTAAAGTATTCAGATTTTTAAGTGGTACAAACGATTTACGGCAGAAGTATGCCAAATATTGTTAAAAAGAAGTTTTATTTTAAATCTTACAAATAGATTACTTTTGACTTTATAAATTTTCAAACTCAACGAAATGAACTATAAAGTTTATCACCAACAACCCAGCAATCATTACATCAACATTGAATATACCATTGACAAGGTAACTTCGAACGAATTATTGATTCAGTTACCTGCATGGCGACCAGGAAGATATGAATTAGGAAATTTTGCTAAAAATGTGCAAAAATGGGAAGCTTTTGATGAAAAAGGTAAATCGTTAAAAAGTGAAAAAATTAAAAAAGATTTATGGAAAGTTCAAACAAAAGGAACAAAAACAGTTGTAGTAAAATACAACTATTATGCTGCTGAACTCAATGCAGGTTCTTCTTATTTAGATGAAAGCCAATTGTATGTAAATCCTGTAAATTGTTTCTTATATGTTCATGAAAGAATAAATGAACCCTGTGAAATAGAATTAATTATTCCAAAAAACTTTAAAGTAGCCACCGGTTTAATTTCAAAAGGTAAAAACAAGTTTAATGCTAAAGATTTTCACGAATTAGCCGACAGCCCATTTATTGCTTCGAGCAATTTAAAACATCATGTTTTTACGGAGCAAAAAGTTAACTTTAATGTTTGGTTTAATGGCGAATGTAAACCTGATTTCAAAAAAATTGAAACCGATTTTAGAAAATTTTGTAAAGCTCAAATTGATGCTTTTGGTAGTTTTCCGGTTAAAGATTATCATTTCTTGATTCAAGTGCTACCTTATAAAGCCTATCACGGTGTTGAACACTACAACTCAACAGTAATTACTATTGGTCCGAGTTATGATGTGTTTAATAATCCTGATTGGTATGACGAATTGTTAGGTGTAAGTTCTCATGAATTGTATCATACGTGGAACGTAAAACAAATTCGCCCCATTGAAATGTTTCCTTACGATTACACCAAGGAAAATTATTCTGAATTGGGTTATTTGTGCGAAGGGGTTACTACCTACATGGGCGATAAAATGTTGTTTGTTGCAGGTGTGTTTAATTGGAATCAATATGCTAAAACTTTTGACGAACTTTTGTTAAAACATTATCACAATACAGCCATCAAAAATTATTCGGTAGCTCAATCTTCATTTGATACTTGGTTAGACGGTTATGTAAAAGGTACTCCCGGAAGAAAAACCTCTATTTATACTGAAGGTGCTTTAATTGCTTTTATTACCGACGTGTTTATTTTAAAAAGCACCAAAAACAAAAAATCGTTAAACGATGTGATGAAAATGCTTTATACCGATTTTGCAAAAAAGGGCAAAGGAGTTTCAGATTCCGATTTCAAATCAACTGTAGAAAAAATAGCAGGTAAATCGTTTGACAACATCTACAAAAAACTAATTCATGGTACTGCCGAATATACTCCTTTTATAAAAGAAAGCTTAAATTATATAGGTTGCGGTTTAAAAATTGAACCGACTAAAAATTTCAACGAAAGTTATTTAGGTTTTAAAGTTCGTTACGAAAACAACAAGTGTTTGGTTGATACTATTTATCCAGGTTCAGTTGCCGAATATCAAGGGCTATCAGTAAACGATGAAATTTTGGCAATAAACGGATACAAAATAGTAAACGATTTAGAACAATGGAGCAATTACATTAATAAAGATGAACATTTTTTAATTGTAAAAAAAGAATTGGGGTTAATGGAACCTATCATTTTAAAATCAGGAAAAGAAATGTGTTTTAAAACATATTCCATAACCATAGTTGATAGTAAAAACAAAAATAGTACACATTGGAAAAAATAATATTTTTAGTAACTTATTAACAGAGGAAATTTATAGAACACACCTTGTTTATTGAGTTTCCTTCTTCGATTAAACCCGTAATTTATCCGACTGTTAAAAACATTTCTTAGTTAAACTTTTGTGCAATTCAAATATTGTTATAAATTAGTTCCATCTAACTAAAATTAATATTAACTAAAAAAATTAAAATTATGAGTGAAGAAACAACACAATCAGCTGGCAAAAGACCAGTATTCTTAACAGTTTTATGTATTTTATCTTTTATTGCCGCTGGTTTTGCAATATTTGGGTACATCGGAGTAATTACAGTAATGGGTGCCGCTAGTGCTATCACTTCAGGTATGGAAGCAATGGAAGGCATGGAAGGGATGGAAGGCATGTCTGCTTTAACCTCTGCTGCCCCTAGTGCTGCAATGACATGGACCTACCTTATTGTAGGATTTTTAACTACTATTGTTGGATTAGTAGGAGTAATTAAAATGTGGAAACTAAAAAAACAAGGGTTCATGATTTATGCAGGTGCTAGTGTAGTATCTTTAATTATGGGTGTTGTTTACAGTGGTTTTAGTGTTGTTGGTGCAGTAATTACAGTTGGTTTTATTGTAATGTACTACTTGAATGTTAAACACATGAGCTAACATTAAAAAAATCTTAAAAAAGTCCCGATTTTCGGGACTTTTTTTTATACATTTACTTTATGGAAAATCAACAAATAAATTCACAACAAGTGTTACCTAATGCAACGGGAGTGTTGGTATTAGGTATTTTATCAATTGTATTTTGTTTTTGCTATGGCGTTATTGGTATCGTTTTAGGTATTATTGCCATTGTATTAGCAAATAAAGCAAACAAGCTATATTTAGAAAACCCGACCAACTATTCTGAAAGTTCATACAAAAACATGAAAGCAGGAAAAGTTTGTGCCATCATTGGATTATGTCTTTCTAGTTTATACCTGATTGTAGTAATTATCTACATAAGTATTGTTGGTGCTGCATTAACAGCATTACCATGGGCAGAAATGATGAACCAATATTAATTAGGTAATATCATAAAAACCATGAATAGAAAAATATCATTATTTCTAGTTGGATTTATTTTTTCCTTTTCGGCATTTTCGCAAGATGTAGTTAAATTAAACTTTTGTAATAAAACAGTGAGTGAAGTTACTATTCGAAATATGATTGAATGTAAAACTATTTCTACTGATAATCCTGATTACAAAGTGTTTTCGTTTGCTTTAGGATTTATATCAGGTAAAGATTACAAAGAAGGTAAAATGACCGATAATGTTATTTCAGATGCTATTATTAACTTATTAAAAGAAGATAATCCTGATGTTGTTTACATTGAACAAATAGTAGCAATAAATAAACAAGGTAAAAAAATTAATGTAGAACCTTTTAAAGTGAAAAGGTAACTCCCTAAGTTTAACAAAAAAGAGAGCGGCTGAAAATTAATTTTCAGCCGCTCTCTTTTTTCATCTCAATACACCAAAACAAACTATTGTTCTTGTTTAGTATATAAAGCATTTTTCGGCACATAAGCACCACCTGTCACCGGCTTTTAATCCGGGAAAATCCCATTGCGGAACCGGGGTTAATAAATCATTACCTGTTTGGAACGAAAAATCTAAAAACTCATCTGTAGCAACTATACAGACCGTATGCACACCAAAGTCTGTTCCATCGGTATTGCAACAACCGTCTCTAAAAAACCCTGTTAATGGTTGGTTACTACAAGCTATTAAAGGTTCTCCGAAAATATTGTATTGTTGTTCCATGGTTATAAACTATTTAGTAAGGTAGTTAAATCAGCATCAGTTATAGCCGTCATTTCAACATCAATTGTTGTTGATCCACTTATGCTTGTGTCTTTATAATAGTAAAATAAAGCTCCCGAAGATTGCATGCCTATTAAAATAATTTTTATAGATGCTCCGTTTGGAATCAATCCTGTAACTGAATTATATGCTTGCATTACCGATTTGGTTGCCGGAAAATAAACAAAAGTCCCAACATTCTGTAAATTATCCGTTTCCGAAGTAAAAGTAATAGTGCTACCCGAGCCGTTGTTTGCTAAAAATCCACAATTTAACCAACCTAACCTTGGAATATCTCCAACATATCCGTATGAATCTGTACTGAATATAGGGCTTACTGATGTTGTAACACTCAAGGCAGCAGGATTATCAGTCCAATCAACAAACCCACTGGCATCAAAACCCAAAAATTCCCTCATGTAACTTTTAGGAGCTGAATTAGGCATCATTACTCTGTAAAAACAAGATGGTCGTAAAACCAAATCCTGACCGTCTTTTACAGCTCTAACTCTGATTTCTCCATCTGTTTCCAAAATATTACCACCGGAAACCGTTGGTATTTGCCAGTAAATCATGTCTTTTGGCGTATATAACTCCACCAACTTAACAGTAAAGGGATAGCCAACAGTATCACCATTTGGAAACATCAGGCAATCTTTTCCTGCCAACAACCTAGTACCTTGGTTACCTGTTATCGTGTCATTTGAAGAACCGGTAATTATAAATTCTTGCTCTTGCTGTTTTTTAGTGTCTAAATAATCGCTAACAGGAGCATATTCATTTTTTTCTTTTTTCTCGATTCTGTCTTTTTTACAAGACATTGCTAATGAAACAGCAACAACGACAAGAATAACTAAGTTTATTTTTTTATATATCATTTTTAGTTTTATTGATAAGCGGGACAAATACCTCCTCCACTTCTTCCTGATTTTGAATTATTACATCCAAAAATATAAAGTAATCCTAAGCGAAGGTGTGTTTCCATAAATTTAATGTTGTAACGATATTCTAAGAACGGTCGTAAGCAGGTATTGGTTGCAACACCAACACCACCTTCTAAATTCCAATTAGTGGGTTGGGCATCTTTTAAAGCGGAAACATCATAATTTAACCACGAATTATATGCCCCATGTACCAATAAATAATAATTGAATCGATTTCCTCTTATAATCTTGTATTCAATAGCCATTCCAATCATGTATTCGTTAATTTCTCCCCAACCGGGATAGTAAGTAAATTGAGGTACAAAACTAATCGTACTGTTCGGAAAAAAATTAGCTCTTGCTCCTACTCCAAAGCTTTCGGTTTGAAAATTATACATGGCAGAGGCACCTAACCCAAAATTTTGAGCGTTTAAAAAATACGATGTAAATAGAATTAAGATTAGAACAACAACTCCTTTCATCGTCCAAAAATAATGAATTATTTTTTCAATGAATCATTGACATTTTTTAAAAACTAAATCATATAGCCCTGATTTTTAATCCTCCTAATGATTATTTTGGGTTTAAGTAAATTCTAATTAAAACTATTGTTCATCATTTAAGTCCTATATTGTGCTACTTCTAAATTACAACTATTTAGTATTCTAATATAGTTTCTATTTTACAAGTAAAATATTATTTCTACCGTTACCAATATTCAGTGAATTATGTAACTTTTTACTAAAGTTATGTAACTTTTCTCTTTTAGTACTTTGCAATTTTGCTGTGGGTTATTATTTAAATAAATTAATTTGAGACTTTTTATCAAATACATGGTTAGTAACCGCTGCAAACTTGCCGTGAGAGAAGAATTGAAAAAACTTGATTTGCATTTTACTCCTGTAGAATTGGGCGAAGTAGAAATCATGGAAAACATTACCATGGAACAACGCGAATTGATAAAAGCGGGTTTACTACTTTCCGGTCTTGAGTTAATGGATGATAAAAAGGCCATGCTGATTGAAAAAATTAAAAATGTAATAATTGAAATGGTACATTATAGTGATGAAATAATTAAAGTGAATTTCTCTGATTATTTAAGCGAAAAATTAAATTACGATTACACCTATTTATCCAACTTGTTTTCGGAAGTGCAAGGCACAACCATTGAACAATTTATTATTGCTCATAAAATTGAACGCATCAAGGAACTCATTATTTATAATGAATTAAACATTACCGAAATTGCCTGGAAAATGAATTACAGTAGTGTTGCTCATTTATCCAATCAGTTTAAAAAAATGACGGGATTATCCCCTTCACATTTTAAACAATTAAAAGATAAAAGAAGAAGCTCGATTGAAGACATTGGAAATGCAACTAACCCAAATTCGCACATCAATTAATAAACATGGAAAAGATTCAAACGGAGAAATCTCAATATGCGAGGAGTTTAATTGAAGCCAGCTTGGACCCTTTGGTAACCATAAACGCTGAAGGGAAAATTACTGATGTGAACGAGGCTTCTATTAAAGTAACCGGTGTTTCCAGGAAAAACCTTATTGGGACTGACTTTTCAAATTATTTTACAGAGCCTTTAATGGCTCAAAAAGGTTACAGACAGGTTTTTGATAAAGGTTTTGTTTCGGATTATCCATTGACAATAAAACACAAAAATGGTAAATTAACAGATGTATTATACAATGCTTCTGTTTATAAGGATAACAAAGGAAATGTTCTCGGTGTTTTTGCTGCCGCAAGAGATATTACTGCACAAAAACAATCTTCACAATATGCACGTAGATTAATTGAAGCAAGTTTAGACCCTCTTGTCACCATAAGTGCCGAGGGAAAGATAACCGATGTAAATGAAGCTTCAGTAAAAGTAACAGGAATAAAACGCAACAAACTGATTGGAACAGACTTTTCGGATTATTTTACTGAGCCATTGAAGGCGAAGCAAGGTTATAAGAAAGTATTTGATAAAGGTTTTGTAGCTGATTACCCATTAACCATTAAAAATAAAAATGGAAAATTAATCGATGTTTTGTATAATGCATCAATTTACAAAGATGATAAAGGAAATGTTCTTGGTGTATTTGCTGCTGCTAGGGATGTTACCGAGCAAAAATGGTCGGTAGATTTACGAATAGCAAATAAAGAGCTTGCCTTCCAAAATAAAGAGAAAGAAAAACGGGCTAATGAATTAAGTATCGCTAATAAAGAGCTTGCTTTCCAGAATAATGAAAAAGAAAAAAGAGCCAATGAGTTGAGTATTGCAAATAAAGAGTTGGCTTTTCAGAACAATGAGAAAGAAAAAAGAGCTATTGAATTGGGTATTGCCAACAAAGAATTGGCTTTTCAGAACAATGAAAAAGAAAAGCGTGCAGCCGAATTGCTTATCGCCAATGAAGAGCTTGCTTTTCAGAATGAAGAAAAAGAAAAACGAGCCGATGAGTTGAGTGTTGCAAACAAAGAATTGGCTTTTCAGAACAACGAAAAAGAAAAAAGAGCCAATGAGTTGAGCGTTGCCAACAAAGAATTGGCTTTCCAGAACAATGAAAAAGAAAAGCGTGCAGCCGAATTGCTTATCGCCAACAAAGAACTTGCTTTTCAGAATAATGAAAAAGAAAAAAGAGCCAATGAGTTGGGTATTGCTAATAAAGAATTGGCTTTTCAGAACAATGAAAAAGAAAAAAGAGCCAATGAGTTGAGTGTTGCCAACAAAGAATTGGCTTTTCAAAATGGAGAGAAAGGAAAAAGGGCTACTGAGTTAAGTATTGCCAACAAGGAACTTGCTTTTCAAAACAATGAGAAAGAAAAAAGAGCAGCTGAGTTAGTTATAGCCAATAAAGAACTTGTTTTTCAAACAGGTGAGAAAGAAAAAAGAGCAGCTGAGTTGGTTATTGCAGATAAAGAACTTGAATTTCAAAACAAGGAAAGAGAAAAACGAGAAATAGCGAACAAAGAATTGGAAGCAATTAGTTCTTCTTTAAAATTAGCATCACAATATTCTCTTAGTTTAATTGAAGCAAGCCGTGACCCACTATTTACAATCAGTACCGAAGGAAAAATTACCGACTTAAATCAAGCAACAGTAAAAGTAACAGGAGTATCACGCGATAAATTAATAAATTCGGATTTCTGCGACTATTTTACCAACCCAAAAAAAGCACAAAGAAGTTATCAGCAAATTTTTAAAAAAGGATTTGTGGTCGATTTTCCGCTCACCATCAAAGATGGAAAGTTGACTGATGTATTGTTTAATGGATCGGTATATAAAAATGATAGTGGCGAAGTAATTGGTGCCGTTGTGGTGGCAAGAGATATAACCGAACAAAACATATTTGAAAATGAATTAACAGAAGCAAAAATATTTGCAGAATTGGCAACAACAATTGCTGAGGAAGCAAAGATAAAAGCTGAAAGTGCTACAAGTATTGCTGAAAATGCAGTAAAAGCAAAACAGCAATTTTTATCGAACATGAGCCACGAAATTCGTACTCCAATGAATGCGATTATTGGATTTACCAAAGTGTTGTTAAAAACCAATTTAACCGATAAACAAAAAGAATACTTAAACGCCATAAGGATTAGTGGAAATGCGTTGATTGTTTTGATCAACGATATTTTAGACTTAGCAAAAGTGGATGCCGGAAAAATGACTTTTGAGCAAACCCCTTTCATAATGGCTGACACTTTATCGTCCATGCTGCATTTGTTTGAAATAAAAATTCAGGAAAAGAATTTACTTTTGATAAGAGAGTATGATGATCGGATTCCAGATGTATTGGTTGGCGACCCTGTGCGTTTGCACCAGATCATTTTAAACTTAGTAAGCAATGCAGTAAAATTTACGAGAAAAGGATCAATTACGGTAAGTGTGCGTTTGTTAAAACAAGACAAAAAAAAGGTAACACTTGAGTTTTCCGTTGCCGACACGGGAATAGGAATAACTGCAACTAAAATACCCACTATTTTCGACGATTTTCAACAAGCCACAAGCGATACGTCAAGATTATATGGTGGAACAGGTTTAGGGCTTGCCATTGTTAAACAATTGATAGAACCACAAGGGGGCAGTATTCAAGTACAAAGCACTGTTGATGTCGGTTCAGTTTTTAGTTTTACGCTAAGTTTTGGAAAAACAGATAAGGTGGTGGATTCTGAAACACTGATTACGGAAATAGATGACGAAATTAAAAACATTAAAGTGTTGGTGGTGGAAGATATTGCACTCAATCAATTGTTGATGAAAACTTTGTTGGATGATTTTGGGTTTGATCGGGATATTGCAGACAATGGAAAAGTTGCCATCGAAAAATTAAAAACCAAAGATTACGACATCATTTTGATGGATTTGCAAATGCCAGTAATGAATGGCTTTGAAACTACCGATTATATACGAAACACCCTAAATTCAAAAATCCCAATAATTGCCTTAACTGCCGATGTAACTACCGTTGATTTAGCAAAATGTAAAGCGGTTGGCATGGATGATTACATTGCCAAACCAATTGATGAAAGAGTACTATACACTAAAATAATTGGTTTGGTTGCAAAACCAACACAAATAAAACCGAACGAAAAAAAAGAGATAATAACTTCGGAAATTAAAAAAGAAAAATGTACCGATTTGACTTATTTAAATCAACGTACAAAATCGAACCCGGAATTAATGATGGAAATGATAACCCTTTATTTAGAACAAACTACACCGTTAATTAAAACAATGAAGCAAGGTGATCTAGACAAAGATTGGCCATTATTACAAGCGGCAGTGCATAAAATGATTCCTTCTTTTTCAATTGTTGGAATTCATGTAGATTTTGAAAACTTAGCAAAAAAAATACAGGAATACGCCAGTACGCAGCAACAAACTGAATTAATTCACCCCATGGTATTGCAACTGGAAAACATTTGTAATCAAGCCTGTATAGAACTAGAAGAAGAATTTAATACCATTAAAAACAACAACGAATGAACAAATCGAAACACGTAGTAAACATCCCTGAAAAAATTAAATTATTTTTAGTTGACGATGATGCTTTATTTTTAAAAACATTACAAATCGAATTTCTAGAAAATGCCGATTTTATTATAGAAACTTTTGCTACAGGAGAACTTTGTATGAAAAGTTTAAAACATACGCCTGATGTTGTTATTCTGGATTATCAGCTGGATGGAATTGACGTAACTGCCATGAATGGAATTGAAACCTTAGACAAAATAAAGGCATATAATCCGGATATTCCTGTAGTGATGCTCTCTTCACAAGACAATATTGATGTGGCTATAAACTGTATGCACCATAGAGCTTTCGATTATGTAGTTAAAAGCGAGACAGCTTTTGTGCGCCTGCAAAAAATCATCACCACCATTTTTAAATATAAAAAAATGGAAAAGGAATTGAATTGGTACATGGATCGAATGTAGTCGTTATCGCCCCTCCTAATTACTTTTAAAAGCAATTCATAAAAATGGATTGCTTTTTTGTTTTTTTATGTGTGTGTGAATGATGTAACTCAATCCTAAAATAATGTAACAAGTTCGAGATTAAAGATATTCATCTTTGTTTTATTAAAAACAACTAAATTAAAACAAGATGAAATGAGCCTAACGAGAATTCGATACAAACACGAATGATTATTAGCGAATTCCATATGACAAATAAAAAACCATAAAAATCTACATATGAAAACTTTAAAACTAATCGCAATCGGAATAATAATATTTCTTTCAAGCACAGTAAGTGCACAAGTTTCTGTAAATATAAATATTGGAAGTCCGCCGCAATGGGGTCCTGTCGGATATTCCGAAGTTCAATACTATTATCTTCCTGATGTGGAAGCATATTATGATGTTCATTCTTCTATGTTTATATATTTTGTTGGAGGAAATTGGATCCATCGGGCTTATCTTCCTAAAAGATACCGTGGATATGATTTGTATAACGGGTACAAAGTGGTGTTAAACGACTATCATGGAAACTCACCATACAACAATCATAATTTTTATAAAGTAAAATATAAAAAAGGTTATCATGGTGCAGCACAAAAAACCAATGGGCCACATCCTGGAAAAGGTAATTCAAACATGAATAAACCTTCAAAAAATACTGGTAACAAACATAATACTGGTCATGGAAATAAACAAAACCACCAACAAAACAAAGGTAAAGGTGGTGGTGGTAATAAAGGTGGTGGAAAAGGAAAAAATCACTAATAACAACTATAATAAAATGAAAACAATAACAAAATTAATTTTATCAGTAGCCTTAGGCGGACTGATAGTATCTGGTTCAGCATTTGCACAAAACAACACGGTTAAAGACGAAACTGAAAAAGCAGATAAACAACTAAAAGAAGAGCAAAAAGCTTTAGAAAAAAAGCAAGATAGAGCAGAAGATTTAATAAAGGCAGAGAAAAATGCTGATAAAAAAGAAGGAAATCTAGAAAAAGCAGAGAAAAAACTAGAAAAAAGAGAAAAAGCGGTTGAAAAAGCTGACAAAATTGTTGAAAGGAAAGAAAGACAAAAAAATAGAGCCGATAAAAAAGTGGAGAGAAAAGCCCAAAAAATTAAAAAAGCAAACCAGAAAGAGGCTGATGCTAGAAAAGAAAAAGAAGACGATTCAACTAAAAACAACCAATAGCCATGCGAGGATTAAACATAAATATTGAGAAAGAAACTTTTAAGAATAATAACTTCAGGAAGGTTATCTACACCTCAAAACATAGTCAATTGGTGTTAATGAGTTTACTTCCAAATGAAGATATAGGCTTAGAAACACATCCAGACAACGATCAATTTTTTCGATTTGAAAGTGGGCAAGGAATATGTATCATTAATGGTGATGAACACTTTGTTTCTGAAGATGATGCAATTATGGTACCTGCCGGATCCGAACATAATGTAATAAATACCTCCAATGAAAAAATGTTGAAGTTTTATACCATTTATTCACCTCCTCATCACAAAGATGGAATTATACGTAAAACTAAACAAGATGCAGAAGCAAAGGAGAACGAAGAAGAGTATGATGAGGTTACAACTGAATAATCATTACTTGTATGAAGCATTTAAGAAAAATAATTAATTTGAATTATCTTACTACGTTGACTACCGGAAATAATCATATAATAACTGATATGATTAAACTTTTTATTACCGAAATAACTAAAGAAATACAACTAATAGAGAAAGGCATTATTGAAAATGATTTTACATTAATTAAGTCGCGTATTCATAATATAAAAGGGATAATGTATTATGTTGGGTTAGATAAAATTGTAAAGAAAGACCTTCTCGAAATAGAAAAATTGGCTGTTAATCAATTAGATATTTTAGGAATTGGTATGCTTTTTTCAAAAACCAAAAAAAAATTTAGAAGAGCCATCCAAGAACTAAACGACTGGATTTTACTTACGAATGTTAAAAAAACATGTAAATAATGCAACTTATAAAAAAAACTGTGTAACACTAAACCTTAATTAACATTACACCTTTGTATAGTGAAAGTAAATTCACATCTGCTCCGTCAGTTTCGGAAAATTAAAATCAAACAAAATGAAAACTAAAAACATAATAACAACCTTTGCAATAGCATCAGTTGTATTAATGGTAGGATGTTCAAAAGACAACACCACTACTCCATCAACTTCGTCGGGCGGAGCATATTCAAATCCAAGTGTGATACCTGTTCAAACTGTAGTTCAAGCGACAATTGACCTTCGTACAACAGCGGATTACATTGTACTTGCAGGTTCGTTAATTTCGAACGTTCCAACCTCTGCACTTACCGGAAATATTGGATTAAGCCCAGCTGCCGGTAGTAATATTACCGGATTTGGTGCTGGTGAAATTACAGGAATCGTTTATACGGTAGATGCTTCCGGTCCTGCAGGATCAGTACCAAATGCTGTTGGACTTACAGCTGCCAAAGGTGATTTAACCACAGCTTATAACGATGCCGCCGGTCGTACTTCAACTGACATTGTTTTACTTGCAGGCAATATTGGTGGATTAACACTTACACCCGGATTGTATAAATCAAGTGGTTCACTCCAAATTTCATCAGGCGACCTTACTTTAGATGCAAAAGGTGATGCCAATGCTGTTTTTATCATTCAAATAGCATCTACACTTAATACTACTTCAGGTAGAAAAGTTATTCTTGCTGGAGGAGCATTGGCTGCTAACATTTTTTGGCAAGTGGGTACTTCTGCAACTTTAGGAAGCACTTCAGTTTTTAAAGGAACAATTATGGCGGATCAATCCATTTCATTAAATACAGGAGCCGTTGTAGAAGGTAGATTGTTAGCCAGAATTGCAGCAGTTACAATAAAAGGAAGCACTGTAGTACAACCTTAGAGTTAAATTTTAACCGAAGGATAAAAAGAGTCTAGATAACGCTAGACTCTTTTTATTTTAGTATGATTCTGACAATAAGTGTGAATAATGTAACTTATATAAAAAACTGTGTAACACTATTTCCTAATTAACGCTACATCTTTGTATAGTGAAAATATTTTCACAAACTAAAACTAAGTATCATGAAAACTAAATTACAATTTGCATTAATAACGGCTTCTCTGTTTTTTATGCCAAACTTAATTTCTGCTCAAGCACCTAATTTAGGAACAGCAGCAGATTTCGTTCTTTTCTCTACCGATGGACCGGTAAATATGACCAGTATAAATCATTTAACAGGTAACGTTGGTACCAATAACGGTACATCAACAACTTTCGAAAACATTAATGGTCAAATACACGATGCTGATGGAACTTCTGCTCAATGTGCTGTTGATTTATTAATTGCATATAATCAGTTGAACAGTACTGTTCCTGATTTTTTTCCTTCTTCGTTGCTTGGAAATGGTGATACACTTGTTGCCGGAGTATATGCTATTGCTGCCGCAACAACATTAAATTTAAACCTTTACTTAAATGCACAAGGTAATGCTAACGCTGAATTTATTTTTCAAATAGCAGGACCATTATCCACCACTGCTGGGTCAGCAATAAAATTGATTAACGGAGCGTTGGCTTGTAATGTTTTTTGGAAAGTAGAAGGATTGGTTGACATGACCTCTGGAACTTCCATGAAAGGAACTGTTATTGCCAACAATGCTGCTATTTTAATCCATACTGGTAGCACATTGGAAGGTAGAGCTCTTTCAACTGCCGGAGCAGTTACTGTTGATGGTATTTTAGGATATACACCTGTAGGTTGTGGAAGTCCTGTGCATAATGGACCAACGGCTCCAGCATTAGGTGTAGCAGCTTGTTACGCTATTTTTTCAACTAATGGAGCTGTGTCTAATTCAGGTATTACTACTGTTACAGGTGATGTAGGTAGCAATAATGGCTCTGCAACTGGTTTTGATTCTTTATTGGTAACAGGAAAGATTCACCTTATTCCGGATGTTTCAACTGCACAATGTGCCTCTGATTTATTGCTTGCTTACAATTATATTAATGTTTTACCTTACGATATTGAATTAATGTTTCCTGTAAAACTAGGAAATAGTTTAGTGCTTACTCCTCACACTTATTTAATGAATGCTGCTGCTCACCTAACTGACACACTTTTCTTAAATGCAGAAGGCAATGCTAATGCAGTGTTTGTTCTTCAAATAAATGGAGCTTTAACATCTAGCACTTATTCGCAAGTTGTTTTAACAAACGGAGCACAAGCAAAAAATGTATATTGGAAAATTGAAGGTGCTGTAGGTATTAACAACTATTCCGAATTTTGCGGAACAATCATCTGTAACAATGGTGCTTTGGGAGCGTTAAATACAGGGGTTGTCCTTAATGGTAGATCTCTTACAACAACAGGTGCAATTACTACTACTGCAGTTGATGTAGTAGCTAGTGTAATTCCTGGGAATTGTGCAACAGTAGGTATTTCAGCACTTGATGCAACTAATGAAGCAATTACCATTTATCCAAACCCTTTTAGTACATCTGCAACCATCGTATTAAATGATTTTTCTAAATCAAATACGACTGAACTAAGAATGTATGATGTGTTGGGAAAAGAAATGATGAATGAAGTTATCACTAAATCAACCACTACGTTCGATACTAGTAATCTTCCTTCCGGAGTTTATTTTTACCGAGTAATTGATAACAATAAAAATGTTCAATCGGGTAAGCTGATTAAACAATAAAAAGTAATTTTAGATGAACGCCTGCTACAGTATAAATGTAGCAGGCTTTTTTATTTGTAAAAAAGTGTGAATTACGTAAGTCATAGCATGAATTGTATAACACATTAAGGTGTTAAGCTGATCATCTTTGTAAAGTGAAAATACATTCACAAACTAAAACTAAATACCATGAAAAATAAATTACAATTTGCACTGATAACGGCTTCGCTGTTTTTTATGCCA
>JACPDX010000014.1 GCA_016183805.1 Bacteroidota bacterium | reverse complement strand
TGTATAGGTATTTGCAGCAAGATTTCCGGCAATGGAATCAGCATCGGCATTGCTCCATAAATATGTATAATTTGGTGTCCCTCCTGATGGCGTTACTATTGCTTGTCCATTTGTTCCCCCATTACAACTTACATTGGTTTGGGCTAGAGAAATGGTAAGAGGTGCTACCGGTTCAGTTATAGTTACCGTAGAAGTATCTGTACAACCATTAACATCTGTAACAGTAACCAAGTAATCATCTGCAATTAAATTTGTTCCAATTACACCATTTCCCCCAATTGGGGCCCAGGTATAATTAAAGTTTGCAGTACCGCCAGTTACTGTTACTGTGGCTGTTCCATCATTTCCACCAAAACACGAAACATTGGTTGAAGCATTTATTGAGGCAACTAAAGGAGGTGTCGCATTTGTTACTATTACTGTGGTAGAATCAGTACAGTTGTTATTATCAGTTACAACAATAGAATAGGTACCAGCAGAAACATTTGCAATATTTGCTGTTGTATCACCGGTTGACCATAAATAAGTATACCCGGGAGTTCCTCCGGAGGTATTAGCGTTCATTGAACCATTTGATAGTCCACATGTAGAACTGGTAAAAGTTGGAGAAGCTACTAAATCTGTTGGTTGAGTAATAGTAAATGTTTTTGGTAAAGTACAACTACCGGTATCAGATATTGTTACGGTATGAATCCCTGCTTGTAATCCCACTACTGAATTTGTTGTGTCACCAGAAGGACTCCAACTGTATGAATAAGGTGGAGAACCACCGGCAACTACAACACCTGCAGTACCATTATTGCCCCCAAAACAACTTACTTCAGTTTGGCTTTGAGTGGCACTCAGGCTGGCTGGTGGCTGGTTAATTACCACATTTGCAATAGATTGACACCCTTTCGAATCTGTTACTGTTATATTGTATGTTCCCGCAGCTAATCCAATAGCAGTAGGTGCATTCCCACCACTTGGAGTCCAGGCATACGTATATCCGGGTGTGCCTCCAAAGACATTTACAGTAGCTTGACCTGTACTGTTCCCAAAACATTGAACATGAGTTATATTTGAGATGGAAGAAACTAAAACAGGTGGTTGGCTTATAGTAATACTAATGGTGGTATCGCAATTATTAAAATCTGTAATGGTAACATCATATGTCCCGGCTGAAAGTCCGGTTGCTACAGAATCGGTACCACCTGAAGGTGCCCATGAATAGGTGTAAGGAGCAGTTCCTCCAAACGGGGTAACATAGGCTGAACCATTGTTTCCAAAAAAACAAGAGGTATTTGTAGCAACATAAGTGGCTGTAAGCGGTTGTGGTTGAGCTATGGTGAAATTTTCTTCTATAATACATCCGTTCCCATCTGTTACATCTACGGTATATGATCCATTTGGAATATTTGATGCCGTATTTCCGGTTTGAACCGGAGTAGTATTCCAGGAATAAAGGTATGGATTTGTAGCTCCAACTGTTGAAATAGTTGCACTACCCGAAGAGGCACCAAAACAAGCTGCACTAATAGGAGTAATGGTATTTGTACCTTGGAAATTTACAAAATTTATTTTAACGGTATCCGTCGTAGCAGGACAATTACCTGTTCCTGAATTGGTTAGATACAAGTCTACCGAACCGGAAGCTATTTCTGCAGCAGAGGGATAATATATAGCATTTAGATCAGCATTATTTGGACTAAAGGTGTTTGTTCCTCCCGACCATACACCACCTGTCCCACCAGTTTGACTACCATGTAGTTGAACAGATGTTTCCACTGAACAAACAATAGTATCCTGTCCTGCATTGGTACTTATCGTTCCCGGTATTTGTGTTACCAGTTGGGAAACAGCTTTTGGAGGACAATCCGATAAATCACTAATAACGACCGTATAATTCCCCGGACCAACACTTATTGTTGGTGTGGTCTCTAAATTACTCCATTGGTAAGTGAACGGAGGAGATCCACCTGATGTGCTTACAGTTAAATCTATACTTGTATCTCCGGGGCACATAATAGCCGGGTTGGGATTAATTTCAGCATTTAGTGTGGGATTAAAAAATACACGAACCGTATCACAAACTGTAATTATGGCACAACCACCCATTGGGTTACCACAAACTTGATAATCTATGAATGGAGGAAATAATGAGTCAGAAGGAGTAACTGTTACAGTATCGCAACCGGAAATGCAATCGAGGTAATAATTCCAATCCCCATTATTGCCCGGTGCAATCGATGTCCATTGAATGGAGGATTCGACGTATCCTGTTGTATTAATATCACTTGAGCAACCGTTATTGACATAAGTTGAGGTAGTTACGTTCGGTATTGCCAGTGATGTAACAATGTATTGACTAATATCCCCCCCACTTTTACACATGGTTACAGTATGTGGTCCGACTCCTGTTAAACAAATTGGATCTCCTGCATCAGTGGTTACCCCACAATTCACAGCATATTCAAAGGCATTACCATTAGCACCGGAATATAAATCCAGTGATATTCCTTCTGCATCCGGATCTAAAGTAATAATAAACAATACACAATTTGTAAAACCTGCACCTCCACCACAGCAATCATCTTCTCTTTTTACAGCCGGACTAATCCAGGTTCCTTGAGGGTTTCCTGTTAAATCAACAGTAAATGTAGGTGTATTGGGGTCACATTGTGCACTCAATTTATCTGGTAATAATCCAACAAAAAGCAGTAGTAAAAATGATATGTAAATTATTAATCTCATGTTACTATTCTTTCTTATCCATACTATCCAATAAATTGAAGATAGTTTCTTTTAATAATTCTACTTTCTTAAGTTCTTCGGGATTGTTATTACCCGATTCAAAATATTCATCAATTAATAAGTTTAATATTGCTCTAATTTTATCTGCTGAAAGAGGTTCTTCCTCTTCAACCATAGTATCTTCTTGGGGTAATATCACCGGCTCTTTTTTATTTAGTCCAAACGTATAACCCAGCGTAATTTCATGACTTAATCCGGAATTCAAATTTGAATTTACAGTTGCAAAATCGTACACATACCTAAATGTTAAATTTTTTAACACCACTCCGGCATGAAAATTTAACGCGTAATTACTTCTATAACCTGTACCAATCATAAACATATCTTTATAGTGTAATAAAGCATTTATATCGTATTGTAACGGAATGTTGTTTGAATATCTGGCTAAAACTAACGGTTGGAGTTTAATGTTTTTAGAAGAAGATACTTCAAACATATAAGAGATCTGACTAATAAAATATCTGGAATTTTTAACATAAAAGTCACCTCCTCCATTACCTTTGAGAAGTTGAGGAGCGCTTAAGCCAATAGATAATTTATTTAAGAAATGATATTCTATACCAAAAGAGGCGTCCATAAATGTTTCTGATAACGAACCGTTATTTAATAAAGGGTCATCGACATCCCTAACCGTTGATTCACCAATTCTTAACAAACGATTTTGAACATCTATGCCCACACCTAAACTTAATCGGGATTGTTGGTTTATTTTTGCGTGATAAGCATATTTTACAGAACCTATTAAGGTGTTAAAAAGACCACGTTGATCATTTTGAACACTTATGCCAATACCGGAATTAATTTTTGTTAACGGAGCCGACATAGTTAACAAATGACTTACCGGAGACCCTTTAAAACCTGTCCATTGTGTTCTTTGGTGTAAAAATGTTTGAATATCATTACTTTGTCCGGCATTTGCAGGGTTGTAAATTAATGGATTTACAGTATAATTAGAAAACAAAGGTAATTCCTGTCCAAAAGTAAAAACAGGAAGCAAGCCAACTGAAATAAATAATATGTAAATTGTTTTTCTCATATTATTGGGATACAATGGTTAAAAAGCCTTTTCTAGTGCTGGTTTCACCAAATATTTCTACTAAATAATAATACGTTCCATCAGGCAATTGGTTGCCCCTCCAAGTTCCCTTCCAATCATTTATGTAGTTAGACGATTCATAAACTAAATTTCCTGAAGTATTAAAAACCATTACCTTAGAATCAGGATAATTCTCAATTCCTATAATGTTCCAAGTATCATTATATCCATCTCCATTTGCTGTAATAAGGTCTGCAATAACTATTTCGGAAATGTTTGAAGTGTCTTTAATTATTGGAATAACAACGCTTACCAAAACACTATCGGTATATAAACATCCGTGGGCATCAATTATCGACACCAAATAGTTTGTTGTAGTGCTTGGATTGGCAATAGTAGAAGCATTATTTGGGGAAACTAAGGTTGAACTTGGTGTCCAATTATAAAACACTCCCCCTGTCGCATAAATAGTTGCACTACTTCCCAAATCAATTATCGTGTCGTTACTGGTTGTAATATTGAAAGGAAAAACATCAATAGTAATGGTGTTAGAGGTGTCTATTGGACAGGTACCATTTTTCACGAAAGTTCTATAACCAATAGAAGTAGTTGTAACAACATAACTAATGGTATCTGAAGTAATTGCTATTGGATTCCATGTTAAACCATTGTTGGTGGTTATTTCCCATCCTGTAATATTTCCAACATATCCACTTAAATAATTGATTCCTGAAGAATTAACACAAACACTATCCGAAGTATATAAAATATTTGTATTTGAAGCATCATCAACTGTTATTAAATATTGGGCAGTATCGTTTGGACAAACACCATTATTGGTTATTACACGAAACCATGTTGTTTGAGCTAAATTGGTAAATGGATTGGTGTTGCTTGTATTACTTGTTGATGTCCACGATAATCCACCATTGATTGAACTTTCCCAGTCTAAAATAGTTCCGATTGTTCCGGTTGTGGTTAGAACACCTGAATTTTCTAATATACAAACATTCGTTGGTGCAGTAATCGTTCCTGCATCAGCTAAATTATCTACTGTAATTATAGTTGTATCAGAATATACATTTGAACAAGAACCATTACTAACAATTACTCTATACATTGTTGAAACAGTTAAATTATTATAATTATAACTGTTCGTGATATTACTCAACGACGACCATGAACTTCCTCCATTTGTAGAAAATTCCCAATCAATAATATTTCCACTTTCTCCGGTTAGAGAAATACTGCCTGAGTTTGAACTAATACAAACAGTTTCATCAGGTGTTAAAGTACCTCCAACAGGGAGTGTTTCAATAAAAATTTTGGCAATAGATGATGTATCGACATTACAATCAATAACAATTGCTCTATACCATGTTTCTTGTGTCAGGTTAGTAAACCCTTGAGAATTTGAGCTGTTTGCAATTGGCATCCACGATGCACCGTTGGTTGTAGATTGTTCCCAAGAGGAAACAGTTCCTGCATATCCGGAGAGCGTAATGTTTCCTGAGTTAGTTCCCGTACATACAGTTTGTGATGCAGGTGATAACAAGCCTCCTATAGCACCACTCAAAACAATAACCTCAGCAGTGTCAGAATATTGAATTTGGCAACTTCCGTTTTGTATTAATGCACGGTATAAGTAAGTGGAAGGTTGATTGATAATATTGTAAGTATTTAAATTGTTTGAAAGACTATTCC
This sequence comes from Bacteroidota bacterium, assembly GCA_016183805.1. Taxonomy (GTDB): domain Bacteria; phylum Bacteroidota; class Bacteroidia; order Flavobacteriales_E; family Vicingaceae; genus Vicingus. Next base: position 29,292 of record JACPDX010000014.1, on the reverse strand, counting down.
ATGCCCCACCCCCATTAGAAGAGAATTCCCAATCCAATATGGTGCCTCTTTCTCCCGATAAGGTTAATGTACCATTGTTTGGTGGAACACAAACTGTTGTGCCTCCCGATATTGAGCCGCCTATTGTTGTTGAGTCAACACTAATAATGGCAATAGATGAAGTATCAACAGGGCATAAACCACTCTTTACAAGAGCTCTGTACCATGTTTCTTGTGTGATATTCATAAAGTTTTGTGAATTTGTAGTATTAGCTATGTTACTCCAGGAAGAGCCACCATTAATTGAATTTTGCCAAAACTGCGTATTTCCTACTGATGATAATAAATTTAACACTCCATTATTACCACTGACACAAACAGATTGGTTAGAATCAACAGTTCCACCATTTGTAAACGGGTCTGAAACTACGATGATGTTACTCAACGTATCGTTACTCGGGTTTATATCTCCAACCAGATTAGTATAGAAGGTAAAATTGTAAGTTCCAGGTATTGACAAATCAGCCAAAGCAGAAAAAGTATATGCATAAGTAGATGTTGAGGGAAAGGGCGAAAGTGTAACTGTATTAGTAACAGGAACTCCTCCGTTAATTTGATAGCTCACCTCAAATGATCCGCTAAATGAGCTTCCATAATTGAACACAACAATTGTAACTAGCTCATTGTTGGATAATTCGCATCCAGAAACTGGGCTAGGAGCAGACAGTACCCCAATATTTTGAGATAACACCAAATTGCTGGTTAGAACAAATAGTGAAACAAAAATAAATTTAAATCCAACCATAAATAAATAGTAAAAACTGTTCATTATAGTTCTTTAAATTGGATGGATTTCAATAAAAGGTAATCGTTTATTCATAATAAGTAATATATACATGTTTACACCCCGAAAAGTTACAAAAAATTATTTATCAATCACGAGTAAATTCGACTATTGGGTTATTTTAATAGATTAATTCTTAATTAAGTATAAATACCTATAATGTAATTGAGTAAATTTACGGCAAAACATGGATAATAGTTACAAGTTTCATTGATATTTTTTTTCATTTTATTTTAATGTTTTCAACCATAATATGGTATAAATTTCAATCTTGTTGTCGGCCTGATTTTATTGTTTATTTGTTTATGTAAAACCAATCATTGCAAAAAGTTCTTAATACCTTTGTATCATCTTCGTTAGATATTTGTTAAAATAAAGTTATGCCCTTCAAGAAATTAATTAAACCGTTGCAAGAATCATTAACTGAATTGGGTTTTGAACATGCAACACCTTTTCAACAACAAATAATCCCAAAGATTAAAGGAGGTTTAAACCTGTTTGGAATTGCCCCTGAAGGCAGTGGGAAATCTACTGCTTTGGCTCTTGGTGTGATACAAAAATTAAATGGGGTTGCTTTTGACGATGTTCCTCGTGCATTAATTTTTGTAAAAGACAGAGATGCTGCACATGCGTTGGAAGAAAAATTTAAAATGTTTTTGGGCAATTCCGATTTAAGAATTTACTCCGCTTACGAAGAACCAAAAATTAACAATCAACGTGATGACATTTATGCTGGTGTTGATATTGTTATTGCTACACCCAAACGATTGAGTAAGTTGTATTACATGAACGGCATTAATTTAGCTCGGTTACAACTTTTAGTGGTTGAGGATGCCGAATTTATTTTCGACAACAGTTGCCATACCGATGTAAAACGAATTACCGAAAGCGTTCCAAAATGCCAGTTGCTTGTTTTTAATAAAGCTTTTACCAACCGAATGGAAAAATTACAAGATTTATTTATGGAAAACGCTCAAATTGTTGAAGTAGAATAATCTGTTTTTTTATATGTATCCTTATCACAATAAGATAAAACAACGCATAAAAAATCAAGAATTGATACGGTATGAATATGTGGATAAGTATAAAAATATATCTACGTGTTTATTACTTCACTTTTCTACCGAACCTAAGGTAAAACCCATTAGAGAACACCGATTTCAGGAATACGAAGAAATATTCAAATCATTCTAAATCCTACCACTCGTCTTTTGCCTTTGTTTTAATTTCGAACAACTCACTAAAAGTAGTGTTGTAAATAGAGTTTGGTTTTTTCAAAAAGCCTGGTCGGTATTCGGTAAATTCTTTCGTTAAAAAATTCAATTCAAACGATTGTTCCTCTCCTTTTTTCAATATTTCGCCATCGCCCACTAAAATAATGTTTTTAAAAATAATTCGGTATTTTTTATCTTTTAATTCAATTCGTACCAAACCTTTAAAAGAAGTTTTATTTACAATGGCTGGAACTCCGGCAACTCCGGTTTTGGTTTCGTCAACATGCTGAGGTTTTAGTTTGCAAAACATAGTGTCAGCAATAGTTTCGGTTGACCAAAACAAACCGGAAGCTTTAAAATAATCAATCAATTCTTGTTTGGTTTTGGTGGTTTCATACACCTTTTTCCAACTAATTTCGGGTGCCGACAAATAAAAATTTTCGGCTTCTGATTGGGCTTTTAAGTTGATTGAGCTTATTAGTACAAATACAATTAATAGGTGTTTCATAAGATTGTTTTTAGAATTACGACAAATATAATAAAAATGAAAAACCCCAAACATCAAAAGACGAATGGGATTTAACTTTACAAGTGAGAGGTGGAAGCCTTCTCAGAAGTATTTTTAATATTTTTTGTGCTAAATTAAGAAAGATTCTTAATCATAGCATACAAAATTCTTGAAAGTTCGTCAGCGTTTAGTTGATATACTTCAAATTCTGTTTTTGTAATTTTTTCTTCATCAGTAAGTATGTCTAAAACAGCAACACACTCAAAAACTGAAGCTCTTGCAGTAGTAAAATAATTTTTTCGGTCGGCTTTCGAAAACTTTCCTGATCCTTCTGCAATATTTAAGGGTACACTAAAAGAAGCACGTCCCAACTGATCTTTTACATAATTGTCAACCTTTTTCTCAATAATTAACTTTTTGCAGGAAATATGAAAAACCTTAGCTTTTTTGTAAACTTCGAGTTTTTGGAAATCGAACATAGTGTATATTGTTAGAGTGAGAAACAGAATGAGAGTGAAGAAAAAACAGAGGAGAAACTTCGCTCTCGCTTTGTTTCTCGCTCTGTTTTTAGTACTCGGAGCGGGACTTGAACCCGCACGTCCTTACGAACACAGGATTTTAAGTCCGGCGTGTCTACCAATTCCACCATCCGAGCATCGACTTTTATAAAAAGAAAATGAGCGAGAGACGGGGTTCGAACCCGCGACCTCGACCTTGGCAAGGTCGCGCTCTACCAGCTGAGCTACTCTCGCTTAAATTTTATATTAAGCTGTGTTGTAAAATTAATTACCAGTTTTGTAATTAGAACTTTCCTTCCTTAAAAAGGAGTGTGCAAAAGTATATAAATTTTTAATTCTGCCAAATATTTTTACTTTTTTTAACGTCAGTTTTTTGAATAAACTTCTTTGAGTAGTTTAACTTGCTTTTAATCACGTTATTTAGTTGGAAAACTTACTACTTAACCCCTATATTTTAACATGAATTACACGAAATTAGTGAGATTGATGTAATTATTTTTTTGTCGGAAGACCGAAGTAATTTCATTATTCAACAAAACTGCATTTAACCATTCTATTTTTCCCGTTCATGTCTTTTACCAATTCAATATTATAAAATCCTTTGGATTCCAACATATTATTTACTTCGTTTCCTAAACCTTCATGAATTTCGAAATACAATTTACCTCTATTTGTAAGGTGTTTTTTAGCAAATTCAGCAATGGCAATATAAAATAGTAAAGGTTGTTCATTTTCAACAAACAAAGCCAAGTGCGGTTCATATTCCAACACATTTTTATCCATACTATCCTTATCTTTAACAGGAATGTAAGGCGGATTACTCACAATTACATCAAGTTTTAAGGTTAAATCCTCCTCATCGTTTAAAATATCAACTTCTTTAAAAGTTACCTCCACATTGTTTTTATTGGCATTTTGCTTAGCCACACCAAGTGCTTCTTTTGAAACATCGTAAGCAAATACATGGCTATTTGGGATGCTTGCCTTTAAAGAAATAGCAATACAACCAGAGCCAGTTCCAATGTCCAAAATAGATACGTTGGGCAACTCGTTTTCTTCAATAATTAGTTGAACCAATTCCTCTGTTTCCGGTCGTGGAATTAAAGTATGTTCATTAACAATAAAAGGTAATCCAAAAAACTCCCATTCGCCCAAAATATAAGCCAAAGGTCTGTGTTTTTTTAAATCCTTTACCGCATAGATAATTTTTAGCAATTCCGATTCAGAAAGGCGTTTTTCGTTACCAATCACTACCTCTTTTTTAGAAACATCAAAAAACTTATCCAGCATTATATAAAGCATACTGTTTAATTCAGAAGTCGGATAATACTCATTTAATTTGCTTCTAACGTAAGTAATCACTGCTTTTATGGTGTTTTCGGGCATTTTCATGGTGGTGTAAAATTATTCAATTGATTTTGCTTTTGTTATTAATAATTAAAAAACAAGTGGCAATATTTTTGAGAGTAACGAACTAAATTGTTAAATTGGCTTCTTTAAAAAAATATTAATTATGGACAAATTAAAATTTACCCTTTTAGGACTAGTGATTTTACTCACTTTTCATGCAAATTACGCTCAAGATGTAGTTGTTGGAGACGAGTCTGCGATAAGTGTTGCAAAAGCAGAAGAGTTTTACAACAGTGGAATTGAAAAATTTAATGCTAAAGACCTGAATGGTGCCATTACCGATTTTGATTCGGCAATAGTGTTAGTTCCGACTTTCGAAAAAGCTATCTTTAACAGGGGTTCGGTAAAATTCCAGAAAAAAGATTACACAGGAGCCATTATTGATTTAAACACTGTAATTCAATTAAATGCTAATTATACGGGTGTTTATTTCCTAAAAGCAAGGTCGCATTATGAGAGAAACGAAAAAGACCAAGCCATGGTAGATTTTACAAAAGCAATAGAACAAGAAAATACGAACGCTGATGCTTATTATTATCGTGGTGGCTTATACTTTTTACAAGAAAAATATACCGAAGCCATTAGCGATTATGATAATGCTATTAAAAACAAGCCCAACTATGCTTATGCTTTTAACGACAGAGGTAGTGCAAAACGTCAAACAAACGACATTACAGGAGCCATTGCTGATTATAAAAAAGCGGTTTTAGCTGATGATAAATTATATTTTGCATACAATAATTTAGGGAGTGTACTTCGTATCAATAAACAGTACGATGAGGCTATAAAAAGTTATGATAAAGCCATTGTTTTAAAAAATGACTACTACATAGCTTACAATAACAGAGGTTATACCAAACACGAAAAAGGCGATTATAAAGCAGCCATCGAAGATTTTAACGATGCCATTCGTTTAAAAGCAAGTTACGTGCAAGCCTATAACAATAGAGCTGCATCTAAATATAAGCTGGAAGATTACAAAGGAACCGTTGAAGATTGCAACAAAGCCATTTTATTGAATGATGATTTTGGTCCGGCATACTTAAATAGAGGTATTGCAAACGAAATGCTTCGTAAAGAAGATAAAGCTTGTGAAGACTGGAATAAAGCAGCTTCATTAGGACTAAAAAATGGAAAAACCTTTGCTCAAGAAAGTTGTAACTAGTTAAAAGGACAAGAGAAGACTCACTAGTCATCAGTCAACAGTTCTCAGACAACAAAAAACAAGAAACAAAAAAACAAGAAACAAGAAACCATGAACACAAAATTTTATACAATAGTTATATTAACTTTTAACTTTTTACTATTAACTTTTAACTGTTTAGCTCAAGATGTTCCTTTTGACAAAAGTTTATTTAAGGAACGGAAAGAGGAGTTTAAATTGGCTAAAGAAAAACTGGAACAAGGTTATGCCATTTATGAAGTCTATCCAGAAACTTTTATGAGTGTAAATCACCTCGATTATAGAGGTAGAGCCAGCTCGTACAAAGAAGCATTGCCATTATTGTTTGAAGCCAATAAATTTAATTCGGATAATGCCCAATTAAATTATAGAATAGGTCGTTGTTATTTGGTTTCTCCCGTTTATAAAGAAGAATGTTTACCTCACTTTTTAAAAGCTCAAAAATTAAATCCAAATGTAGCTCGCGACATTCATTATTTTTTAGGAATGTGTTACCAATTAACCATGGAATTTGATAAAGCCATTGCTGCATTTAAAATACATCAATCGGTATTAACCGGAAAAGACCCTATTGAAGTTGAAGAAACACAAAATAGAATAAAAGAATGTGAAATGGGTAAAAAATTAGTTGCTAAACCTGTTCGTGCATTTATTGACAATTTTGGAAGTGTAGTGAATTCAAAATATCCTGAATATGGAGCTATCATTTCTGCTGATGAATCGGTAATGATGTTTACTTCAAGAAGAAATACAACAACAGGAGGTGGCATCGCTGAAGGGTTGAATGAGTATTACGAAGATATTTACATTACCACAAAATCGGGTGGTCAATGGACAACACCAGTAAACATGGGAACCAATGTGAATTCAAATGAACATGATGCCACTGTAGCTGTTGCTCCAGATGCACAAAGTATGATTATTTACAAAGATGATAAAGGTGATGGTAATCTTTATGAGACTAAACTGGCAGGTGCAACATGGAGTAAACCGATAAAAATGAACAAAAACATTAATACTAAATACCACGAATCATCGGCAAGTTATTCGAACGATGCCAAAACTTTGTATTTTGTATCGAACAAACCCGGTGGTTTTGGTGAACATGATATTTACTATACCAAATGGGATCCTATTAAAAAAGAATGGGGTTTGGCAGTGAACGTTGGACCAGTAGTTAACACAAAGTATAACGAAGAAAGTGTAGTAATTCATCCCGATGGAAAAACGCTTTATTTTAGTTCTCAAGGTCATGAAACCATGGGTGGTTACGATATTTTTATGTCGAAATTACAAGCCGATGGGGTAACTTGGGGCAAACCCGAAAATATTGGTTATCCAATTAATTCGGTTGACGATGATGTATTTTTTGTAATTAATGCCAGTGGGAGAAGAGGATATTATTCTTCGTTTAAAGCCGATGGTTTTGGCGAAAAAGACATTTACATGATTACTTTTTTAGGTCCTGAAAAACCAGTTCAATTAAGTGCTGAAGATAATTTATTGGCAAACATTGCAGAACCTGTTCGTGAAAAAATTATTGAAAAACAAGTAGATGCTGCTACCAAACGAATTACCATTTTAAAAGGGGTGGTGCGTGATGCAAAAACCCTAAAACCTTTGTATTCTGATATTGAATTAATTGATGTAGAAGAAAATAAAACGTTGGCAAAATTTGAGTCGAATTCAACTACCGGAAAATACTTGGTTTCGTTACCATCAGGTAAAAACTATGGTTTAATTGTTCGTGCCGAGGGTTATTTGTTCCATTCCGAAAATTTCAACATACCTGAAACTGCTGCTTACCAAGAAGTGGAAAAAAATATTGATTTAGAAAGAGTAGAGGTGGGTAGTAAAATTGTATTAAAAAATATTTTTTACGATTACAATAAAGCTACTTTACGTGATGCTTCTAAAAATGAGTTAGATCGTTTAACCAAATTGTTACAAGAAAATCCAAGTTTAAAAATTGAACTTTCTGCCCATACCGATTCTCGCGGGGGTGATAAATACAATGAAGAATTGTCACAAAAAAGAGCTCAATCGTGTGTAGATTATTTGATAAATGCAGGAATTTCAACCGACCGTTTGGTTTCTAAAGGTTATGGTGAACAACAATTGATTGTTAGCGATGCAGAAATTGCCAAACTTAAATTTGACGACGAAAAAGAAGAAGCCCACCAACAAAATAGAAGAACAGAGTTTAAAATTTTGAGTAAGTAATTTTTTGTAGAGACGGACAATTATCAATTGTCCGTCTCTACTTAATATAACTCCAAAAGCGTTATATATTTGCCCCTACTACTTATTGACAATCCATTTTTTATAAAACAAATCTAAGCAATTGAGCAAATAGCTTAAAATTCATAGTTTTGCTTTATACATCAAAAAAATGGAGCTAAAAAATAAGGTAGTTTGGATCACGGGAGCTTCTTCAGGAATAGGAGAGGCGTTGAGTTATGCTTTTGCCAAAGAAGGTTGCAAGTTAGTTATTTCAGCTCGGCGTGAAAGCGAGTTGCAGCGGGTAAAAACATCTACTAATTTGACTGATGATTCTATTTTGATTTTACCCTTGGATTTAGAAAATCATGTTGCTGCCCCTGAATGGGTAAGTATTATTTTAGCAAAATTTGGGCGAATAGATGTACTTGTAAATAACGGAGGTTTAAGTCAGAAAGGTACAGCCATGCAAACTACTACTGAAGTGGAACGCAAAATAATGGAGATTAATTACTTCGGAAATATAGCTTTAACTAAAGCCGTGATTCCTGTCATGCAAAAACAACAATCGGGGCATCTAGTGGTTACTACCAGTATTTTAGGTAAATTTGGTCTGCCTTTTCATACTACTTATGCTGCTTCAAAACATGCTTTGTATGGTTATTACGATTCGTTACGAATGGAATTAAAACCTTTTAACATTAATGTATTGTTGGTTGCACCTGGCTTTATAAATACCAATGCATCCATTAATTCACTAAATGCTGATGGAAGTATTTCAAATCAGGATAGCCCTGCACAAATGAATGGAATGAAAACAGGTGTGTTTGCTAAAAAACTAATTTCAGCATTAAAACGAAATAAACAACACATTTATATTGGTAACAAAGAGTTGCTGGCTATTCCTTTTAAAATGCTTCTGCCCAAGCTATTTTATACTATTATGGACAAAATGAGTAAAGGAAAGTAATGAATTTTATAAAAAAAATAATATGTCATGTTGCGTTTTTTGCTGTAATTATGTTGTTTTCATGTAAAAGTACAAAAGTGGTAAAATCACCTTACATTGTTGGGGTTCCTCCTGAAGATGATACAGAATATGAAATAAAAGTAGTGGAATCCTCTAACGAAACCATTGCTGACTTTTTAACCGAATACCTCAACTTAAAATATCCTGATAAAGATTTTACAACGTTTCTTTATGTTTCGGTAAAATATCAATCGTTATATCTCATTAAAAACCAAAAAGTAATAAAAAAATACCCTGTTTCCACTTCTACTTATGGTATTGGAAATAAATTTAACAGCAATCAAACACCTTTAGGCTTACATACCGTTAAGCGAAAAATAGGTGAAAATGTTCCGTTAGGCGGATTGTTTTACTCTCGTGTATATTCAGGAAAAACAGCTAAAATATTTGTTGAGCAAGAAAAATCGCTTACGGATGATGTTACTTCCCGTATCATGTGGTTACATGGTGAAGAACCCGGAATTAATAAAGGTAGAGATATTGATTCGTACAAAAGATTTATTTATATTCATGGAACTTCTGAAGAAGGATACATTGGTGTTCCTGCTTCTCATGGTTGTATAAGAATGAAAAATGCTGATATTATAGAACTTTTCGATACGGTACAAGAGGAGATTCCGGTAATCATCCTAAAAGTGTAATCATATTTAGAAGCTGAAGTAATCTTTCCTATTTTTTAGAAGTTTAGTGCTGAATTACTATTGTTGCCTCACGATTGTGTTTATATTTAAACACTAACGCAAAAATAATGGCAACAATCAAAGAATATGCAGCGAAAGAAAACCAAATTCCTTTCCATAAATATTCGCCGGTTTCTGCTTTAAAAAAGGCATCAATCATTAAACCGCTTAAAGAACTTCCCATAATTGCACCAAAACCGTTAGTCATCATCATAAACAAACCTTGAGCACTTGCTCGTATTCCTGAATCGGTTTCTGTTTCGATATAAAGTGAACCTGAAATGTTGAAAAAATCAAACGCCATTCCGTAAACAATACACGATAAAATTATCATCCAAAGTCCGTCGGCAGGATTTCCAAGACCTAACAATGCGAAACGTAGCACCCAGGCAAACATGCTCATCAGCATCACTTGTTTAATGCCAAATCGTTTTAAGAAAAAAGGAATGGTTAAAATAAATACGGTTTCTGAAATTTGAGAAATAGACATGATAATGGCAGGATATTTTACTGCCAATAAATCTTTGTATTCAGGAAATTTTGCAAAATCGTGAATAAATGTATCGCCGTACATGTTGGTTAGCTGCAATGCTGCACCTAAAAGCATGGAAAACACAAAAAACAATGCCATTCGTTTTTGCTTAAACAAGGTAAAGGCTTTTAAACCCAATGCTTCAACAAAATTTTTCTTATCGAAATTTTTAATGATTTCGCACTTTGGTAAAGTAAACGAATAAATTCCCAATAACAATGAGGCTCCGGAAGCAACATAAAACTGAGCTGCTGAGGTTTCTAATTTTAATAAACTTACCGTCCACATGGCAACAATAAAACCAATGGTACCCCAGACTCTAATGGGTGGGAAAACCGTTACCACATCCAGTTTTTCTTTCTTTAAAGCAGAATAAGCAACAGCGATAGAAAGCGAAATGGTGGGCATATAAAACATCATGTTAACCAATAAAACCCAAAACATGGCTGTTGGCGATTCCGTCATGGGAACGGTAAAAAGCACGACTGCTCCAATAAGGTGAAAAACACCCAATAATTTTTCGGCATTAATCCATCTATCAGCAACAATACCAGCTATGGCAGGCATAAATAACGAAGCTATACCAATGGTAGAGAAAATAGCACCAAATTCGGCTCCACTCCATTGTTTGGTTTGAAACCAATATCCACCAATAGTGATTAACCAAGCTCCCCAAATAAAAAATTGAAGAAAGTTCATTATCGTAAGTCGTAACTTAATGCCCATGTTGTTTGTTTTTATTGGTTTGAAGATATATTTTTTTCTTTACAATATGTTTCAATTTCTGAATCATTTTGCAAATATTTATCGCAAAATTCTTCTAGCTCTTTTTCTATCGCATTAATATACTTATCGCTAGCTGTCATAACTTTTTCAGTCTGCTCAATAAATTTTTCAAAATCATGGTTAATCTTACAAAGTTTGTCTATTGTTTTAAAATCCAAGTTTTTAAATTTAGAAGCAAATAAGACTTTACTTTCGTATGGGTTTGCTCTTAATTCAATAACACCAATCCCAAAAGATTGATTAAGTCGTTTCATTTCATCATGCAAACTTTCATTTATTTCAAAAGCCACTAAATACCCATGATTTGCCCAGCTTGAATTTGATACTGCTTGAAAAAATGCTTCTTTTAATTCATAATCAGTATTTATTTCTTTTTTTATCTCATAAGAATTGAGTTTGAATGTATCTTCACGATTAACAGTTTTTAAAAATGCTTGACTTACTTTTGTCTCCAACTTTAAGAATGCTATTCCAACCATATCTGGATGAATCCACTTTTGATTTTTGTCTTTACTGTTCGAGGATTTTTCATGGAAAATTGTTTTTGAACTTATCCCATGACTTTTTAGAAATGTACTTAAGAGTTTGTGTAAATCTCTTTCTTCATAAGTTTTTAATTTATCAATTTGTTTTAAGTTTATGGCAATTGATTTAGTTACACCAGTCAAAACATCAATTCCAATATTCTGTTCATTTTTTGTCAAATAATAAGAATATGTTCCTCCAACTTGTTTTATTCGTTTAACTCTACTATCACCATTACGAATGAAGTCGCCAAGAAGTGCAGATATAGTAGCAGCTGGTGTTTTGGCTTGCCCAAAGTCGTAATAGTTGTGTTTTAAGATATTGTTGTAAATATCCATGTAGGTCGTTAATCCATTAATTTCATCTAAACTTTTTAAAATGGCTTCTTTTATTGTCATTATTTGCCTGTGTTATTGAAAATATTTCAGTTACCCTATTATTCTTCTTCCAGTCACTTTTCACGCCTTAGGTTTAATCAAATGTAGTCATTCAATTTTACTTTCAAATTTAAAAAGCTAAGAAATTCTGCTCCAATTCTTTTTATTTCGCTTAATGGTATTCAAGGCTTCTATCAAACGGTAATGTTTGGGCAATTGCAGGTTGGCATCCTCTTTTAAAATTTCTACAGCTTCGGTGCGTGCGGCTTGTAAAATTTGTCCGTCTTTGGCTAGGTCGGCAATTTTTAAATTAAGCAAACCACTTTGTTGTGTACCTTGTATATCGCCCGGTCCACGAAGTTTAAGGTCAACTTCTGCAATTTCAAAACCATCGTTGGTTCTTACCATTGTTTCGAGGCGTAATTTTCCTTCGGGGCTCAATTTATTTCCGCTCATTAAAATACAATACGATTGTTCAGCACCTCTACCAACCCGACCTCTCAACTGGTGCAATTGCGATAAACCAAAACGTTCGGCACTTTCAATAACCATAACACTGGCATTGGGCACATTTACCCCTACTTCAATTACAGTGGTGGCAACCATAATATTGGTTTCGCCTTTTACAAAACGTTGCATTTCAAATTCTTTGTCTTTGGGTTTCATTTGTCCGTGAACAATACTAACTTGGTATTGTGGCATCGGAAAACGGCGTAAAATAGCATCGAAACCATCCATCAAATCTTTGTAATCCATTTTTTCCGATTCGTTTATCAATGGATAAACCACATAAATTTGTCGGCCTTTTTTTATTTCTTCTTCCATCATGCCAAACACTCTCAATCGAGATGAATCGAATTTATGAATGGTTTTTATGGGTTTTCTTCCTGCTGGTAATTCATCAATTATAGAAATATCTAAATCACCATAAAAAGTCATTGCTAAAGTCCGAGGAATTGGAGTTGCAGTCATTACTAATACATGAGGAATTAGAGCCCCACCCCGACCCTCCCCGAAGGGGAGGGAGTTCGTAGCTTCTGTAATTTTTTTTAGAACATTATCAATATCTAACAAAACTTCTTCGTTGGTAAATCGAATTACTTTAAAACCTAATTCTTCGAGAATTTGTGTTCTCATTTTATCAGCTTCAATTTGTTCGCTTGAGTTATGGTATTTTCCATCAACTTCTATTACCAATTTTTTTTCCAAACCAACAAAATCAACAATAAACTCGTCAATAATATGTTGCCGTCTAAATTTTGTGCCTAGTTGTTTTGTTTTTAAATTCTCCCACAATACTTGTTCTGCTTCAGTAGTTTGTTTTTTTCGTTCTTGTTGATTGGCTTTAAGTAACGCATAAGTAGATGGACGAGCAGTCTGGTATTTAAAGAACACTTTTTTTAAAGCCTCCCTTTCGGGGAGGTTGGAGGGGCTGTCCTTCGCCCAAAGTTTTGCTCGTTGTGCTACTCCAAAACGGTGTTGCTCGTCCACCACCACATAACCTAAATTATTAAATTGTACCACATCTTCCAACAAAGCATGAGTTCCTACAAGAATTTTTAATGTTCCATTCAACAAATCCGAATGGATTTCTGTTCGTCTTGCTTTTTTTGTTGAGCCGGTCAACAATTCAATGGTTACGTTCATGTCTTTCAACATTTCTGCTAAACCCAAATAATGTTGGGTTGCCAAAATTTCGGTTGGAGCCATCAAACAAGCCTGAAAACCATTGTCGATAGCAATTAGCATAGTTAATAAAGCCACCACAGTTTTACCACTACCAACATCGCCTTGCAACAACCTGTTCATGTGTTTTCCAGAACCGATGTCTTTACGGATTTCCCGAATTACTCTTTTTTGAGCTTCGGTTAATTCAAAAGCTAAATAGTTGTTGTAAAAGGTATTAAAATTTTCTCCAACAGCATTAAAAACATACCCTTTTAAGGTTTGTGTTTTAATCACTTTTTGACGTAACAATCGAAGTTGAAGGAAAAATAATTCTTCAAATTTTAAACGAAATACTGCCCGTTGTAATTGTTGTTCATTTTCCGGGGCATGAGCATTAATTAGAGCAACTTCTTTAGGCATTAAATGGAGTTTATCCAACAATTCATCAGGTAACGTTTCCTGTATGTAACCTTTAATCTGTGCAATTAAATTTTGTTGAATTTTATGAATTCCTTTGGCAGATAAGCCTTTGTTGGTAAGTTTATCGGTAGTAGAATAAACGCCTTCTAAACTTACCGAATTAGCTACTAAAGATTGCTCCACTGGTTCTAATTCGGGGTGAGTAATGTTGTAATTGTTTCGGTATAAAGTTGGTTTTCCAAAAAGCACATATTCCTGGTTAATTTTTAAAGAGGACGACAGCCATTTGATGCCCTTAAACCACACCAATTCAATTTCTCCGGTGGTGTCTTTAAACATGGCTACCATTCGTTTGGCTTGTTTTTCGCCAATAATTTGAATATTGGTAATTTTACCTTTTAGCTGGATGTATGCTTGGTCGGAATTGATGTCACAAATGTTGTACACTTTAGATTTATCAACGTAACGAAAAGGGTAATACTCCAACAATTGACCAAAAGTGTAAATACCCAATTCCTGTTGAAGCAATTCGGCTCTGGCAGGACCAACTCCTTTTAAAAATTCAATTTTGGTATCGAGTAGATTATTGTTCAATAGTTAGTTTTGAGCTAGACTATAAAGTTACTATTTTGGATTTACGATTTACGATTTTTGATTTACGATTTTGTCAACTGTCAACTGTCAACTGTCAACTTGTCAACTGAGAACTGTCAACTGAGAACTGTCAACTGAGAACTGTCAACTGAGAACTGTCAACTGAGAACTGTCAACTGAGAACTGTCAACTAATTAATTCTTATTTCGATTGTCTATTTCTTGTTTAATTTTTGATGCCTGTTCGTAATCTTCATTATCAATAGCATTTTGAAGTTTGCTGTTTAATTCGTTTAACGAAAGGTCTTCCAATTTTTTAGTTTTAGGTGCTTTTTTTGGTTCATCCAATTCCTCTTCTATGTCTTCAATTTGTTTTTCAATTTCTTCGTTACTGTCTTTTGTAGTGTCGTCCAAAATAATTCCGGCACTTGATAAAATAAACTCGTAAGTGTAAATAGGGCATTTAAAACGAACAGCAATAGCAATGGCATCAGAAGTTCGGGTTTCAATTTCAACTTGTTTACCGTCTTTTTCAGAAATTAATTTGGCAAAGAAAATCCCTTCACGTAAATCGTAGATAATTACTTCTTTAATTTCAATATCAAAAACTTCAGAAAAGGATTTGAATAAATCGTGGGTCAATGGACGTGTAGGAGTCATTGATTCCAACTCGATAGCAATTGCCTGAGCTTCAAATCCACCAATAATTATTGGTAAACGACGTTTCTCTCCAGTAGTTTCACCAAGCACTAATGCGTAAGCACCGGTTTGGGTTTGACTGTATGAAAGACCAATAATTTCTATCGCTATTTTTTCCATTTTTGCTGGTTTCTTGTTTCTAGTGTTTGGTTTCTAGTGTCTAGTATCTAGTGTCTCGGTTCTTCCAACTTCTGACTTCGGTCTTCTTCTTTTTTAATTATTCGCTGCTTTAAATTTCTTAAATGCGTCAATTAGTTTAGGAACCACATCAAAAGCATCGCCAACAATACCATAGTCGGCAGCTTTAAAAAATGGAGCTTCTGCATCCGTATTAATAGCCACAATTATTTTGCTTCCGTTAACTCCTGCTAAATGCTGAATTGCACCGGAAATTCCTATTGCAAAATATAAATTTGGACGAATGGCTAAACCAGTTTGACCAACGTGTTCGTG
This sequence comes from Bacteroidota bacterium, assembly GCA_016183805.1. GTDB lineage: Bacteria > Bacteroidota > Bacteroidia > Flavobacteriales_E > Vicingaceae > Vicingus. The sequence goes on along the minus strand of JACPDX010000014.1, from coordinate 13,653 downwards.
GTGAGGTCTCCAACCAATATCAGCTACAGGTCGTGAGCATGCTGTTGCAGCACCTAAAACGTGAGCCAATTCTTCAATCATTCCCCAGTTTTCAGGACCTTTTAATCCTCTACCAGCAGAAACAACAATGTCGGCTTCGGTAAGTGATAATTCAGATGATTCTTTTTTAATTTCTTTTACTTTTAGGTTGGTTGAAGGAAGAGAAACAGTATAATCAACTATTTCGGCAGTTACATTGTTTTCAATTTTTGCAATTGCATTAGGCAACACAGAAATAATTTTAATTGGGGTTAAAACTTCTACTTCAGCAAAAGCTTTACCTGAAAATACCGATTTTTTTACGGTGAACCCGCCATCAGTATTTGGTAAAGCAATTGCACCGGTAACTAATCCGGCATCGAGTTTAGCTGCCAAAAATGGAGCTACTGATTTTCCTGAATAATCGTGAGCAAAAACAATTACCGATGAATTTTCTGCTTTAGCTGCTTCTGCAATAGCATGAGCAATTTTTTGTGGGTCGAAATTGTTTAATTCGGCGTTAGCAACGTGTAATACTTTACTAATTCCAAATTTTCCTAATTGATCTAATCCAGAAACATTTCCGGTAACAACAGCTACAGCTTTGTCGCCGGTTTTTTGAGCCAACTGAGAAGCATAGTTTGCGGCTTCGAAAGCATTTTTAGTTAGATGGCCGTTACTTGAATCGGCATATATTAAAATTGACATATTTTTTAATGTATTAATTGTTTAATGTAGCAATGTAGCAATGAAATAATTTTTTTGGCTCAAATTATAAACATAAATAAATTGGTACATTTTAAATTGTTTAATTGTTATATTAAATAGCTTTAGCTTCGTTGTGTAATAAACTTACCAATTCTTCAACATTTGCAGCATCTACATATTTACAAGAAGATTTTGCTGGAGGCATAGTAAAAGATTTAATTTTTGTTGAATTTGTAGCTTCAAAAGCAGGCACAACCGTTAAAGGTTTTGTTCTGGCAGCCATAATACCTCTCATGTTTGGAATACGAGCTTCTGCCATACCTTTTGCAGCACTTAAAATAAATGGAGTTGAGGTTTCTATCACTTCAACACCACCTTCAATTTCTCTTTCTATGGTTGCATTGTTGCCGTTCATATCTAATTTAGAGGCTAACGAAACATAAGGCAAGTTCATTAATTCTGCAACCATTCCAGCTACTTGAGAGCCGTTATAATCAATGGTTTCTTTTCCAAAAAGCAACAAATCGAAACTATTTTGTTTGGCATAAGCCGCAATTTGTTTTGCAACATACAAAGCATCGTCTGTTTTTGCGTCAATTCTTACCGCATCATCAGCACCAATTGCAAGAGCTTTTCTAATAATAGGGTCGTTATCGGCACCTCCAACATTTAAAACGGTTACATTACCACCGTTAGCTTCTTTTAATTCCAATCCTCTAACAAGAGCAAACCATTCATCGAAAGGATTAATAATAAATTGAACCCCATTTTCATCAAATTTTGTGTTGCCGTCGGCAAACGAAATTTTTGATGTGGTATCAGGGGCTTTACTAATACATACTAATATTTTATTCATAGGTTTTTATTTTTTATTTAAAGTATTCATGAGTGCTACGCAGTTCATGGTAATATTTTAAAGTTATTTAAGTAGTTATTTTACGCCAACGAAATTACCAAATAAAGTGCGAAAAAAAAACATGATATTTAGTAGTGTTAATGTTTTTTCGAATTAATTCTTCTTTGTGCAAAATATCCTATCAATACGTAAATCATATTGCTAAAAGAAATCAATAAAACAGAAAAAATAGGAAGCGTATAACGTTCTTCTATTCCTCGTTGAAAAAAACTCAAATAGAAAAGATAAAAAAAGGTAAATAAGTAAATGGAATAATGAATGGGTTTGATTTTTTTAATCCTTAATAAAATCAATAAAATAGACATGAAACTTGCCGAATGTATTAAAAATGAAAACCATCGTAATGATTCCATAAAGAAATTTCCCCGATAGGTTTTTTGAAAAATGTACAATGATAAATTAGAATGAAATGCCATTTTAGTGTACACTTTTATTGGTGAACTTATATAATAAGTAAACCAAAACTCTTTTTTGAATTCAGAAACCAATTGTTTAAGTTGTAAAACTGTTGTTGTTTCAATGTTAATTTTGGTTAAAGGCAATGTTTCATTCCTGTCGTAAAATTGTTTTTGATAGAGAATTGATTTTTGGTAATTGGTTAATACATCAGTCAAACGTTGTTTTCCAAAATATTTTTGCACGTATAAAGGAAAATGTTCTATGATGTTGTTGATGTAAACCTTCGATGTATCACCTTTGATGGTATTTTCCCAAAAGGGTAACATATAAGTATGAACCGTTGAGCCATCTTCTGCCCAACCTAGAGTAAAATTCCAAAATTCCTGAAAAGTAGGTCGATAGATGGCATTATTATCTGCATAATAAATCGGGTGTAAACCAATGTAATGGTTAGTTAATTTATAATTTCGATATTGCCATAATCCCATACAACTATACCCTAATAAAATAAAGAGTACACTGTAAATAATTTTATGTTTGATTACATCATACGACAGAAAAACAGTTAAAGGAATTAATCCAATAAATATTCCTAGCACTGGTCTGATTATAAATAAGCTAGCGAAAATAGATGCTGATAGGGTTAGATATAAAAATTTATTTTTTGGTTGTGATTGATTTTTTGCTTTTAATAAAAAGAAAAGGTAAAAAATAAATAGTGCAGGAGTTACACCTTCGGTTAAGGTGTAGAATAAAAAATTACTCGCTAAAGGAGTGAGTCCATAAATAATGGAAACGATTAAAGCTGATTTTTTATGTGCTAAAAACGAAAGGGCAATAAAGTAAAGGCAATAAACCGAAATGGAGAAAAGTAGTACTTGAATTATTTTTAAAACTAAAAGTGGACGGTTAGGGTTAATAACTAAAGCTATATAATAGATTGCACCATAGCCTGGTGGTCGTAAAAAATAGCTTAAATCACCTTTTATTTCGTCTTTCCAAATCCCGTTTTGGTAAAGATGTATAGCTGGTCTTAAATAACTTAAATCATCATTAGTTCTTACGGTTTCATTTTCCCGAAGTCTTTCATTTGGAAGATTGTTTAAATTTAGTTGGTTAAAAAAAGTAGAAGTAAAAAACGATAAAACAACTACAATCCATATTGGTTTTATCACCTTCATTTAATTTTAAATAAGATTTTTATCCACCAAAATTTTTGTTTTTAAAATTCCTGCTACACTTAAACTGTCGGTAATTTCTCCATTCATCACCATTTCAAAAGCATCGGTTAAACTAATTTTTTTTATGGATAAAACTTCATCTTCTTCAGGTTCTGGTGTAAAATAAGTTAAATCTTTAGCGATGTAAATAATTCCGATTTCATCCGATACCGAATTGCTTAAATGCATATCTAACAACTTCGTCCACTTCTCAGCTTTTATCCCTAATTCTTCCATTAACTCTCTTTGAGCCGAAAGAAGAGGGTCGATATCCAATTTTCCGCCACCTTCACAAATTTCCCAACTGTATTCGTTTAAAGGATATCGGAACTGCCCAACCAACCAAGTATTGTTATTTTCATCTAAAGGAATAATTCCAATGGCAATATTTTTAAAATGTACCGTGCCATAAATCCCATCGTTTCCGGCAGCATTTACTACCTGATGTTCGGTAACACTAATCCATGGATTGTTGTATTTTAATTCGCTACTTTTTGTTTTCCAAGGGTTTTTCATTTATCTAGTTTAGAGTTTCAAGTTTAGGGTTTAGAGTTTAGCGTTTCTTGTTTATTGAAGACTGAAAACTGAAGACTGTTGACTATTTACTGAAAAACTTTCTTTAACAAATCAGTAACACGAGCCATAGGGTCTTTTCTAATTTTGGTTTCTTCTTTTGCTATCATTAAAAACAAGCCGTCCATTGCTTTGGCAGTTACATAATCTTCTAAATCGGGGTTCATTTTTTCTACAAACGGAACTTTGTTGTAGGTATTTATAATTGGATTCCAGTATTTGGTTACTTCTACTTTTTGGATGGCAGCTTTTACTATTGGATTAAATTTAACCTTTAACTGAGCAGCAGTTTTATCTTTTAAATACTGAGTAGCAGCATTGTCGTTTCCTCTCAAAATGGCAAAACCATCGGCAATAGTCATTTCTTTAATGGCATTAACAAAAATTGGAGCAGCTTCGGAAGTAGCAGTTTCAGCAGCACGATTTAAGGTCATCACAAATTCATCCACTTGTTTTTTCATACCCAACTGTTCCACTTTTTCTTTCACTTTTAATGCTTCAGGGGGAAAAGGAATAAATATCTCTGGATTTTTATAAAAACCATCCAATTTAGAAGTTAAGTTGGATGAATTGTTTGTTCCAACCGTCAGTGCTTCCCGTAAACCACGGATTACTTCGTCGTTAGTTAAAGCAGGATTAGTGCTGCCTGTCGCTGTATTTACTTGTTCCATTACGGTAGTCATTTCGGCACAGCTAACCAAAGTAGAAATTGAAATTACTGCTATTATTGTTTTTCTCATCTATTTATTTTTGATTAGCTTCAAAAGTAAGTAAAAGATATTTTTATTAGCAATATTCCTTGTCATTCTGAACGAAATTTGTTCGTAAATCAGTAAGATTTTCGATAACAAATGAACTGAAGAATCTTAATTTCGTTGCATGAATTTAGACATTATTTCGATAGGTGATGAACTGTTAATAGGTCAGACCCTAAATACCAATGCACATTGGATTGCTGCTGAATTGGATAAAATAGGTTTTACTATCCGTCAACAGACTTCCATTAGTGATAACAAAGAACATATTATCGAAACATTGTCGAATGTTCTCGAAAAAAGTGATGTGGTACTGATTACAGGTGGTTTAGGTCCAACCAACGACGATTTAACCATGCCTGTTTTAAATGATTATTTTGGTGGTAAATTGATAACGGATGCAGCAGTTTACAACGACATTGAAAAACTGATTTTAGGGAGAGGTTTTGAAATGAACGAAAATAATAAAAGACAGGCTTTAATTCCTGATAATTGTAAGGTGGTAAGAAATGCACATGGAACAGCACCAGGGTTATGGTTTGAACAAGGTGATAAAGTTGTAGTGGCAATGCCCGGTGTGCCTTTTGAAATGAAAGCGATGATTACCGATACCGTTATTCCTTGGTTAAAAGAAAAATATGTTTTACCGGAAATTGTTCATCAAATGGTATTAACACAAGGACTGCCCGAATCGAAGTTAGCAGAACTAATTGCCGATTGGGAAAACCAACTTCCTGCCACCATAAAATTGGCATATTTGCCTTCACCCGGAAGAGTTAAGTTGAGGTTGTCGTCGAAAGGCAAGAGTAGGGCAGAAGTTCAACATAAAATTGATGAACAAGTGGCTAAATTGATGCAGATTATTCCGCAAAACATTTATTCTACCGACAACAGTAATTTAGAAGAAGTGATTGGCAAAATGCTGGTGCAACAAAAAGCCACTTTGGCTACTGCCGAAAGCTGTACTGGAGGATATTTAGCTCATTTAATTACCAGTATTTCGGGTAGTTCCGATTATTTTAAGGGTTCGGTAATTAGTTACGCCAACGAAATTAAAATTAACGAATTGGGAGTTAAAAAATCTGATTTGGAAAACTTTGGTGCAGTAAGCCAACAAGTGGTGGAACAAATGGCATTGGGTGTGCTTAAAAAATTTACGGTAGATTATGCTGTAGCAACCTCAGGCATTGCAGGTCCAACTGGAGGAACAGCCGAAAAGCCCGTAGGCACTGTTTGGATTGCCGTTGCAAACAAAAACGGAGTGGTGAGCAAACAATTTACTTTTGGAAAACTACGTAGCGTAAACATTGAACGCTCTGCTGTTGCTGCTTTGGGAATGTTGAGGGAAGTTTTACAAGGTTAAAAACTCGTTATTTCTGCTTAGACACAAACAAAGGCAAGAAAATTCAGAACCCCGTGTTATAGTGTGTTTTTCTTTTTTAGGATTCTATAAAAATCATTCAGTTCTTTCTTCCTGTCTTTACTTAAGTTATGCCATCTAATTCCTTGTATTGCACCTTCCAATGCATACAGCATATTAATACAAGCTCCACTATTTTCAATTGTTGAAATTTTAACTATTGCATTTTCGCTACCCATTTCTTTTAAATCACTTTCGGTGCTGTCATAACTTTCTAATGCAAGTGGTGAATATTTCGAAGCAGTTTTTAATCCAATTACCGTAAGTTCTAACAAAATTGTCGTCTTAATTTCTCTCCTTGTTACTCTCCCTTCTCTGTTTCAAGTGTTCGCTTGAAACAAAATATATAGCATACAATTAGTATGAAATAGCTCACAAGCGGATGCTTGCGAGAGAGAGGGGTGTCGTCTTTTATGCTGACCGATAACGTTTTGCAGCTTGCCGACGGTGGCGATTTTCAGCACAAACTTTCATCGAAGCACCAAAGTTTATATACCTACAAAACTGTCCTACGAAGCACTAAACCGCCACTTTTGGCAAGGTGCTGTTACCTGCTGGCGTTCTTGTCAATCGTTGCTGTGTCAATGTTTTAAAGGTCTTTTTTTTATCATTCCTCCTTTTGTGTCCTTTATGCTACTCATCACAACAAAAGCGTTGGGGTCAATTTTTTCTATTTCAGTATTTAATTTATTCAATTCAAGTCTGGTTACCACAGTATAAACAATGTCCATCTCTTTCGCTTCTCCCTTTTTACCAAAACCGCGTTTTCCGTTATATATAGTTACACCCCGTCCCATATTATCAATAATCATTTGTCTTATTTCCTCACTATGTGATGAAATAATAGTAACACCAATATATTCCTCAATTCCTTCAATAATAAAATCAAGTGTCTTTGATGCAGCTAAGTAGGTAATCATTGAATAAAGAGCAATTTCAACAGAAAGAAAATATACAGCCGCAGAAAAAATTACAACATTAATTGCGATAATGATGTCGCCAATAGTTGTCCCGAGTTTGCGACTTAAAAAGATTGCAAGAACTTCAGTTCCGTCAATTACTGCACCGCCTCTAACAGAAAGTCCGATACCAGCACCAAGAAAAAAACCACCAAAAACTGCCACCAATAAATTGTCTTTCGTAACATCTGGAAAATTAACTATCGCAAGACAAAGTGCAAGTCCTGAAATTGCAAGAGCCGTTTTTATTGCGAAGGATTTGCCAAGAATTTTGTAAGCAAGAAATATAAATGGAATGTTTACACAAACAATCAAAATAGGAAGAGGAATTTTTGTCAAAGCGGAAATCAATAATGAAATACCCGTGGCTCCACCGTCAATAAAATGATTTGTCAATAAGAAGCCTTTAAAACCAAAAGATGCAGAAAAAATACCGAGAGTAATTAGGAAAAAGTCCTTAATGTGTCGTTTAGTTGTGATAAGAAATTCCCGATAACTCTTTGCAAGTTGGTAGTCAGAATAACGGTCTTTGTCACCCGATTTATTTTTCTTGTGTCTAAGTGTCGTTTGAATAATTATTTGTGTCCAAAGTGGGTTCATAATCGTTGTGTCGGTAGTTTTTTTATTTCTGACTGTATTTAAAATATAAAAGTGTCGGCTTTTTGTCTTGTCCCTCGTTTGTAATTAGCATATCGCCATTTTCATAAAATGTAATTCCTTCGGCTTTGTTATACTTTGCAGGGTTGAGCTGTTCAATATGCTCAATGTCTCCGTTCATACTAAAGATGAAAAGTAAATAGTCGGAAGCGGAAAGAAGAAATAGCTTTTTTGTCACCGGGTGAATGCAAATTGCCGAAGCCCTGAATTTAATAAATGGTTCTGTTGTCGGCTCTCCTTTCTTTTTGCGTGTCTTTGTTGGAAGGTTAAGTTTGTTCTTGATGGCGAATTCTTTTAGCACTTGCAAGTCAAAATCAAAAACGGGTTCTTTTGTCAATGTTTTTGTCTGCAAGTCAAAGCCGTAAATTACTCGTTTGTCCTTGAATTCGGGACCTTTTCCAATTTTTCCTTTACAGGCAACCAGTAGTCGGTTGTTGTCCTTGTCGTAACAAAGCCCTTCATTATTATTGGCTGGAATGCCAGTATCATAAGAAGTCAATTTGAAATTGTCCGATGTATAGTTTAATATTTCAAATAAAGTTCCGTCACTTCTTAAAACATATATTGTCTGGTCAACTCTTGTTATTCCTTCATAGTCACCGTCAATGTTAAAAGTATATTGCTTTTTAAGTTGACTATTTATTGCGTCATAAATAAATAGAATTCCGTTTTCGTCTTGTATGCACGCAAAAGTGGTGGAGTCAATATTTGTCAGTCCCGATACTTCACGCAATGTGTCGGGAAGAATGAGGGTTTTGTCAGGTGTCGAAAGATTGTAACCAGTTATTTTTTCATTGTTGGTAAATGTCGCACCGCAGCCCAATAGAAATATTGTCAAAACTGTCGGAATATTTGAAATTAGATTTAACATTTTGTCATTTTTATTAGTTGTCTGTCCGTTACATTTTGTCAAGTTGCACTGTCGCTTACGCTTGCAGGTAACTTATTTATATCCTCAACTATTGCGTAATAAACTGAGTATATCTATATCTAATTGGATAGATATACTCAACTCAAGTTGAGGTTTATTTATTTTCAAATATAACAAATTTTATCACAAAAAAAAGAGGCTAACCAAACGGTTAGCCTCTTTTATATATTCTTGTAAGGAGATTACTTGGTAGCAACTCTCTTTTTCTCTTTAATACGAGCCGATTTACCGGTTAAGTCTCTCAAGTAATAAATTCTGGCACGTTTAACGTGACCATGTTTAACCACTTCAATTTTATCTAACATTGGAGAAGCCATTGGGAAAATTCTTTCTACACCAATGTTACCCGACATTTTACGGATGGTAAACGTTTCGTTAGCTCCCGGACTTTTTTTCTGTAATACAACACCTTGAAAATGCTGAATTCTTTCTTTAGCTCCTTCTTTAATTTTATAATATACAATAATGGTATCTCCTGCTTTAAACGCCGGGAATTCATTGATTGGTGACAAGTCGTTTTCTACAAATTTTATCGCTTCCATGCTTCTTAAATATTAAAATATCCTTTTTAAAGGGCTGCAAATTTATACATTAAAAATTAGTTATCAAATATTTTCGCAACTATTTATTCTACTTTTTGTTTACCCATTTCTAACAACTGATTTTGGTACATGGTATAGTACATTTTACCCAACTCCATTAAGCTTTGATGAGTACCTGTTTCAATAATTTCTCCGTTTTCAATTACCAAAATTTTATCGGCATTTTTTACCGACGAAACCCTGTGGCTAACAATTAATGAAGTTTTGTTTTTCATGATACGTTCCAAATTACCTAAAATAACGTCTTCGGTTTCGGTATCAACAGCCGATAAACAATCGTCGAAAATTAAAATTTTAGGTTCTTTAATAATGGCTCGTGCAATAGAAATTCGTTGTTTTTGTCCACCCGACAAGGTAACACCACGTTCGCCAATTCTGGTTTTAAATCCTTTCGGAAACTCAATAATGTTGCTGTAAATAGCAGCATCTTTTGCTGCTTGTTTAATAATTTCGTCATCGGGCAAACCATTTTTGTAGCCAAAACCAATGTTGTTTTCAATGCTGTCCGAAAACAAAAACACTTCTTGAGGAACATAACCAATGTTTTCTCTCAGTTCATTCAAATTTAGTGTTTGTATGTTTTGGTTATCAATCAATACGGTACCATCGGTAGCATCATATTTTCTTAAAATAAGGTTGATAACAGACGATTTTCCGGAACCTGTTCTTCCAACAATGGCAAGGGTTTCGCCAATTTTGATATCAAACGAAATATTTTTTATGGCTATTATTCCCGATTCGGGATAAGCAAACGACACATTTTTAAACTCAATTTTACCCGAATATTCAAAATGTTGGTTGGTTGGGTTTTTAATTTTAGGCTGGGTTTCCAAAAATTCATTTAATCGGGTTTGCGATGCTGCTGCCCGCTGAATTATTGATGTAACCCAACCAATTGCTGTTACAGGCCATGTTAGCATGTTGATGTAAAATACAAACTCCAATATATTTCCCAGAGTTACGTTGCCCTTGATGTATTCTAAACCTCCAATGTAAATGGTAAATATGGTGCTTAATCCAATCAACAACATCATTACCGGAAAAAACACAGCATGGGTTCTAACCAATTTCATGGAATGTTTTAAATAGATTTCATTTTCATCGTGCAATTTTGTAATGAATAATTTTTCTTTTACAAACGATTTTATAATTCGTATTCCCGAATAAGTTTCTTGCGAAAGTGTAGTAATATCTGATAATTTTGCCTGAACTTCTTCGCTTTGTTTATTAATTCTGCTGCTTACATAATAAATGATAAACGATAAAACAGGCAGTGGAGTTAGCGAATACAGCGTTAACTTAACATTGATAGAAAACATTACCGGAACAACCAATGCAAACAACGTAATAAGGTTTAAACTATACATAATTCCGGGGCCTAAGTACATACGAACTTTGCTTACATCTTCGCTGATACGGTTCATGATATCGCCTGTATTATTTTCCTTGTAAAAAGAAGTGTCTAATAACTGAAAATGGTTAAAAATTTCGTTTTTCAAATCGTACTCAATCAACCTCGACATGATGATGATGGTTTGACGGGTAAAAAACATAAAAACACCTTTAATAATTGCCAACATAAAAACCACAATGCCAAAGGCAAGAATGGCTTTTCCGAAACTTAACGATTGAAAATAATCGCCAATAAAACCGGTACTTGCAATGGGTTGGTTGGTTAATCTTGCTTCTACTAAATTAAATGTTTCCCGAATAATTTGGGCAGGGTATAAGGCAAAAATGTTTGACAGAACAATAAAAAATGTTCCGAGCAATAAACGGTACTTGTACTTAAATAAATATTTGTTTAAATGCTTTAATGACTTCATTTAACTAACTAATTGGTGCGTTTTTAGTTTTTGTCGAATAACTTTAACTATTCACTAATAAAGATTATTTTTGTCGTCAGAAACTACCCCGACAATATCGGGATTGCAAAAATAAGTATCTTTAATCAATCTCGATAGCTATCGGATAAACTTATATAATATGTCAACAATTTTAGAGAATCAAACTAAAACAGCCGTGAACTCTATACTTGAAAGTATGTCGGTTTACAACCACGAACAAGTTGTTTTTTGTCAGGACAAGGCAACGGGTTTAAAAGCAATTATTGCAGTACATAACACCGTTTGCGGTCCGGCTTTAGGTGGTACACGTATGTGGAATTACGCTACCGAAGCTGAAGCAATAACCGATGTGTTAAGACTATCGAGAGGAATGACTTATAAAAATGCTTTGGCAGGATTAAATTTGGGTGGCGGAAAAGCAGTTATTATTGGTGATTCTAAAACTCAAAAAAATGAAGCCTTGTTTCGCAGATTTGGAAAATTTGTAAACTCACTTTCCGGAAAATATATTACGGCAGAAGATGTTGGTATTTCAACAAATGACATGGTATGGGTAAATATGGAAACCAATCATGTGGCAGGTTTACCCGGAAAAAGTGGCGATCCGTCGCCGGTAACTGCTTTTGGAGTTTACGTAGGAATGAAAGCTTGTGCCAAACAACAATTCGGTTCAGATTCGTTATCAGGTAAAAAAATTGCCGTACAAGGTATTGGTCATGTTGGCGAATATTTGGTTAAACATTTAACCGAAGAAGGAGCTAAAGTTTACATTACCGATATTAATGAAGAAGCATTAAAAAGAGTTTCGGCAAAATATAAAGCAGAAGTGGTTGGTTTAAACGAAATCTACGATTTAGACATTGATATTTACGCTCCATGTGCATTGGGTGCAACATTAAACGATGATACCTTAAAAAGATTAAAATGTTCGATTATTGCCGGAGCAGCAAACAATCAATTGCAACAAGAAGATGTTCACGGAAAAATAGTGATGGAAAAAGGGTTGATTTATGCTCCCGATTTTATGTTAAATGCCGGAGGTGTAATTAATTGTTATGCAGAAGTAGCAGACTTAACAGCCGAATGGGCAATGGCTAAAGCCGAAGATATTTACAACACTACAGCCAACATTTTAAAACGCTCAAAAGACCAAAACAGACCAACTTACGCTATTGCAAACCAAATGGCAGAAGAACGGATTGAAGCCATAGGAAAGATAAAAATGACGATGTAAGAAAAAGTTCTCAGTTGTCAGTTGTTAGAAACCAATAACAATTAACCAATAACAAGTAACAGGTAATCACTAAATGATAAGCAGACGATATTTAAGAGTAAAAACATTTCAGGCATTATACGCTTATTTTCAATCGGAAGAAAGAAATGTAAAAAAAGCTGAAAACGAGCTTTTTTTAAGTCTTGAAAGAATGTATGATTTGTATATCTTTTTTTTAGCTTTAGGAAAAGAGTTGGTTCATCAATCGGAATTAAAAATTGAAGAGGTTAAAACCAAAAGATTGCCTACCGAAAATGACTTGAATCCAAATTTGAAGTTTGTAAATAATGCCATTTTTAAGCTGTTGGCAGAAAATACGGCTTTAAATGCCCAGTTAAAGGAAAAGAAAATTTCGTGGAGTGCCGATCAAGAGTTGGTTTCAAAGTTTTTGGTGTTTTTAAGACAACACGAAGTTTATACCACTTATTTAGCTACCAGAGAAACTTCGTTTGAAGAAGATCAAAAATTGGTGGTTGACATTTACAAAAAAGTTATTCCTGAGTTTGATTCAATGCTTGCCGAATTGCAGGATAAAAGTATTTTTTGGGGCTTTGATGAGATAGATTTTGTGTTAAGTATGGTGCTTAAAACCATCAAAAAATTCTCGAAAAAATCAAATGGATTTGACCCGATTTTGAGTTTATACACTGATTATGATGAAGATGTGAAAATGGTGAAAGATTTATTCAGAAAAACCATTTCAAACGATGATTACAACTCCGAAAAAATTTCTAAAAAAACTCAAAACTGGGATGTAGAACGTATTGCTTTGGTTGATATTATTTTAATGAAAATGGCGTTAACCGAGTTGCTTCATTTTAAATCGGTTCCTGTAAAAGTTACCTTAAACGAATACATTGAATTGGCTAAGTGGTTTAGTTCACCCAACAGCAAAATTTTTGTTAATGGTATTCTGGATAAACTGGTTCTTGAGCTTGTAGAAAGCGGTGAATTGAAAAAAATAGGAAGAGGTTTATTGGATGCTTAGTTTTTAGTTCACAGCCTACAGTTCTCAACTATAGCTTGAAGACTGAAGATTGGAGACTGAGAACTGAATACTAGCTTCCCCCCAATAAAATAGAAGTATTAATCATAAATTTTTTATGAGCACGAATTCCAACTCCGACATGTGTTAATTCAGGGTCGAGTAGCATTTTTCGGTGACGTAAACTTTCTTGTTCGTCGTCAATCAATAAATCTACAACAATTGAAAGAGCATCAGGAAAACCATATTGATTGCTTTCTTTTACTTTCGTAAACTTTTTTTCTAAAGGTTTCATTCGTTCGCCAAAGCTTTCAAATTCGCCCGACCGATGTCCTTTTTTTCCGAGCCTACCCATTTCTTTGGCGTGTTTTATGGCCTCATTAAACAAGT
>JACPDX010000003.1 GCA_016183805.1 Bacteroidota bacterium | reverse complement strand
GCAAAAGCATCCATCGAAAATGGAATAGGTGATGATTACCGTGGAGCTAAAAAAGATGACCGACAAGTCTCAATAATGTCAATAGAAAGCTGGAATGAGGTGTGTGCTGAACTCGACCGTAAATTGCATTGGACTAAACGTGAGGCCAATATTTTAGTCGAAGGGATTGACTTGGTAGATTCTGTTGGTGACATTTTAAAAATAGGAGATTTTTATATTGAAATTACCGGTGAACTAAAACCGGGCAATAAAATGGATAAAGTGTTTGTTGGGTTAAAAAAAGCGTTAACTCCAAATTGGAGAGGTGGAGTTACGGGCAAAGTCCTAAACAACGGAATGATACACGAAGGTGATAAAGTAACTTTGATGGAGAGGGCTTAAAACAAACTCAATTGTTCACTTGGTCTGCAAAATGCTTTTAAATCGTAGGCTGGCCATGTTTTATTTTTTAAATATTTATTCCGTGCCACATCAAACATCTTTTTAATCATAAAAGAAGTTTCTCCATGTAATTTTAGCCTGTTTTTACCTTTGCTGTGCAAATGTCCGTTATTGATTTCTTTTATTTGATTCAATACTTTATCAGCTCTGTCGGGATAAGTTGTTCTAATCCAATTTTCAAAAATCTCGGCAATTTCTCCGTTTAAACGAACGGTGGTATAACCAACCGATAAAGCACCCAACTCTGCTACTTTTTTCACAATGGATGGTATTTCATGACTGTTTAATCCGGGTATAATAGGAGCAACCATAATATTTACCGGAATATTGTTGGCAGCTAACATTTCTAATGTCTCTAATTTTTTTTCTACCGAAGCTGTTCGTGGTTCTAATACACTTCTCAATTTATTATCGAAAGAAGTAATGCTCAAACTTACGTGAACCAAATTAAGTTTAGCCAAAGGAATGAGCAAATCAATGTCCCGTTGAATTAATGAGTTTTTGGTAATAATGCTCACAGGATGTTTGTATTTTAAACACACCTTTAATAACTCTCGAGTTATTTGTAGTTTTTTTTCAATGGGCTGGTAACAATCGGTGTTGCCCGAAAGCATAATAGGCGAAACAATCCATTTTTTGGTGTTAAATTGTTTTTCAAGTAATTGAGGTGCTTCTGGTTTGTAAATTATTTTACGTTCAAAATCCAGTCCGGCACCATAGCCCCAATATTGATGACTTTCTCGAGCATAACAATACACGCAACCATGTTCGCACCCTTGATAAGGATTCATGGAATACATAAACGGAACAGTGGGACTATAAACCTTGTTCACTATTTTATTTGGATGTTCGGCAATGTAATCGGTTTTACTATCTTCTAAAAAAGGAACATCAACACCCTCAATGTGTTCAATCACATATTTGGTTTTAGAAAATTTGTTATTTACTTGTATTTGGCTACCTCTGCCTTTCATCGCTAATTTCATGATGTCTATTTTATTTTTATAAAATTAACTACAAATATTAGATATTTTGACTTATATTTGTAGTTATGAAATAGCCACGTGCAAAAGCACACAAAATGTGATGAAGATAACATGGCGTATTCCATCTGACATAAAAAAACAATAAATATCTACAGATGAAAAAAATAGCCAAAAACATTAAACATTTGAGAATATTAAAAGGGTTAACTCAGGAGCAACTTTCGTTAGAGTTGGATGTTCTTAAATCAAGAATTGGATCTTACGAAGAAGGACGATCAGAGCCTCCGATTGAAATGCTTATACAGCTTTCATATTACTTTAAATTGCCAATTGATGCATTGGTTAAAAATGATTTAACTCTTAGTAAAAGTGATACCTTTATGGATATAGGAAATCAACGCACATTGTTTCCTATAAAAGTGGATGAGAACAATAATGATGTAATTGAGGTAGTTACCAAAGAAGCCTCAGCAGGTTATTTGCAAGGTTATACCGACACAGAATATGTAGCCAATCTACCCATTATGAGTTTAAATTTTTTGCCAACAGGTAAACATCGGGCTTTTCCCATAAAAGGAGATTCGATGCACCCATGGGTAAAAGATGGCGATGTGGTGGTTTGTGAATACTTAGAAAGTGTACAGCAAATTAAAAACAATTATTGCTACATCATTTTAACCAAAAACGATGGATTGGTGTACAAACGAATTTTTACAAGTAAATTAGAAGAAGGTTTTTTAACACTTTCGTCCGATAATAAAATGTACTCACCTTATTTATTGCATTTATCTGAAGTGCTTGAAATATGGCAATTTAAATTAAATTTGTGTATCGGGCAATACGAAGAAGATGAAATAAATCCAGCCAATATTTTAAACCTTATGCGAAGTGTAGGAATTGAACTAAAAGATTTAAAAAATAGAGTAGGGAGGTTAGAGGAGGAGTAATAGATTTTTTTAATCCCAACAATTTAGAATTATATGTTTGAAGAAGAATTTGAAATGGACAATCATAAGAAACTACCGGTGTTTCAAAAAGCGATGGAAATAGTTGACTTGGCTAACAAAATTGCTGATTTTATGAATGATTCCATTGAGAAAAAATTAAAAGACACGGAACTTGAAATGGCAAAATCTTATGTCAATGATATTGTTGCCAACTCGTATATTATACCTGCTAAAATTGCTGGTGCCGAAAGTGGTGGGTTATATGATTTGAGAATGGAAAACGCTGCCATTATCCGAAAAGCTGCTCGTGAAATAAGTACTAATTGTTCGGGGCTTAAAATGTTTGACTTAGATGGATTTGATTATTTAAGCTTGTTACGTGAAGAGATAGAGCAGTTTAGAATTGAATTTGCTGAATGGGTTAAATCGTTTGACCAATGGGATTACATTATTGATAGATGGGGTTTGTTTAATCCACCCGGTGTAAATTATGACGATCATGATCCTGATGATGATATTCCTTTTGACCCTAAAGATTTTTTATAAGATATAAAAATCAGGGTGCAATTACAACTTATTTCAGTATATTTGTCTGATAACTAACTATTTCCACATGAAGACAAAACTACTATTTCCCCTTATTTTCTTTGTTTTTACCTCAATTAACGTTTATTCCCAAGCAGTTTGTGATTTAACGTATTTAACCACTATTGAAGGTTTTGATGTTTACACACACAACCCAAGTGGAGCAATTTTGTACAGAGCAAAAATGTCCATTGATGCCGATGGTTGCCCCAGAGCTTATGGACCAAATAATTCAGGATTGGATTGGACAGCCAATGCGGGTTCTCCCGGAAATTGGTGGGGAATTGTAACCGATGGAAATGGAGACCCCATTATTCAAGGTGCCGGAGACCCATATCCTGGAATGTATGTTTCTTCTACATCTTTGGTGCAGTCTGGTTACCTAGATTCAAATCCATTACGATATGTCGATTCAGAAAATATTCCTTACATTGCTTTACCCTCTGCATTACAATCGTTGGCCAATATTGCAAAAGGAGATTTGGCTTATGTTAGAAACACCACCAATGGAAATACCAGTTTTGCCTACTTTGCAGATACTGGTCCGGGAGGAAAATTAGGAGAGGGTTCTATGTTTTTAGCCTCAGCATTAGGTATAAATAGCAGTCCCAAAACGGGCGGGACATCGCAACCTATTATTGATTACGTGGTTTTTCCACAATCTGGGTTGGGGCAGGGGACTCATTTAACTTTATCTCAGATAAACAGTATGGGACAAACCGAACTTACCGCAGCAGGAGGAATAACCTTGCCAAATTGTTTAAATGCTCAAACCCCAACGTTGGATTGTAGCAATACTGTGGTGTTAACTTGTGGAGTTACCTATAGTGGGGCAAGTTCTACCGCAGCGTCTAATGTATCTACATTTGGCTGCAATACCTGGACAGAAACAGGTCCGGAACGTGTTCATTCCATTACACCAAGTGCTAGTGGAACAATTACGGCTACCATTTCTAATTTTACTGGCGATTTAGATGTTTATATTTTGGCAAGTTGTGATGCTACCGATTGTTTAGGAACGGTTTCGTCATCATCTGCAACGTATTCCAATGCTGTTGCCGGAAATACATACTATGTAGTGGTTGATGCGGATGATGGTAGTGGAAGTGCTTATGACATTGTGGTAACTTGTCCAACAGTTACAAGTATTGATGATATTAGTAATGCCAATAAAATGATATTGTATCCCAACCCAACAACGGGTATAATACAAATTGATTCTAAAAATAAAAATATAGATAAAGTTATTATTATTAATCAATTAGGAGTTGTTATTGAAATAATAACTTTAGAAAATAATGAACCAATAAATATAGAGCAATATGCCAGTGGAATTTATTTCCTTAAAATAATAGATACCGAAAAGCAGTCAACTTTTTTTAAAGTGATTAAGGAGTAACAAGATTTTGGGTGATTTATACTTTTTTGCCTAATAATGTTTTTTCAAGTTCATAGAGTTTATCAACTATGCTGGATAAATTTCTAAAATGAATGTAGTTTTTTCGGTATTTCGTAACTTCCATAGCAGGGCTTCCCATCACTGCTGTACCCTCGGTGGTAATACTTTTTGATATGCCTGATTGGGCAGCTATAATGGTATTGTCGGCAATAGTTAAATGCCCAACAATACCCACCTGTCCACTAAACATACAATTTTTTCCAATAGTAGTTGAGCCCGCAATTACATTGTTTGCCGCTAAATAACTGTTTTCCTTAATTTCAACATTATGGGCAATATGTACTAAATTATCCAATTTCACACCACTTCGGAGTATGGTAGAACCAATAGTTGCTCTATCAATAGAACAGTTTGAGCCAAGTTCCACATTATCTTCAATAACTACATTTCCTATTTGAGGAACTTTTTTACCACCATCTTGCAGTGCAAACCGAAAACCATCGCTTCCAATAACGGTTCCGGAATGGATAATACAATCGGCACCAATTACACCATCAGAATATATTTTAACACCAGCAAATAGAGTAGTGTTTTCGCCAATAGATACATTTTCGCCAACATAAACCTGGGGGTAAATTTTTGCATTATCGCCAATTTTTGCATTTTCGGCAACAACAGCAAATTCGCCCACATATACATTTTTGCCAACAGTAGCACTTTCATGAATAAAAGCATGTTTAGAAATACCTGTTTTTGCCAATTTTACCTGATTGTACATTTCAAGCAGTTGTGCAAAAGCATTTTCGGCATTTTTAACTTTTATCAATGTGGTGTTTAAGGTGGTGGTGGGTTCAAAATCGTCGTTTACTATAACGATTGACGCATTGGTAGAGTAAATGAAGTGGGTATATTTAGGATTAGCCAAAAAAGATATAGAACCTTTTTTACCTTCTTCTATTTTAGAAATACTACTTACTTCAACGTTTGTGTTTCCTACAATAACTCCGTTTAAGGCGGCTGCAATTTGTTGTGCTGAAAATTTCATGTGACTAACCTCTAATTTTTAAGAATGAAGAAATTAATCATTCATGTTAATATGCACTAAATGTATTTATAATTTATCAATAAAAATGTGTTTTTGAACACCTTGGTTTATATTTTTAAATCGTGGAGTTGTTTATTGTGAAAACTACCCAGTACAATCAAAGCTATAACTGCACCAATGGTCGCATAAAGCATGTCAGATTGAGTATCCCAAACATAACCTTGTGTTCCTAAAAACGATTCAGCATCTTCTCCGGTTGTTTCGGCAACAAACCATTCTATAAATTCATAAGCAACGCTAATTGCCATACAAATAGATACAATAATAACATTTAACCACTTTTGGTTATTAACTACTTTCTTTTTAATAAGAATTTCTCTTGCAATTATAGCAGGAATAAAACCTTGAGCAAAATGACCGATTTTATCATAATTGTTTCTGCTTTGGTCAAGTGCCTCTTTTATCCAATCAAACAAGGGAACTTCGGCATACGTATAATGACCACCAACCATCAATATACAGCTGTGAATAAGTATTAAACCATAAACTAAATTGGTGAATTGAAAACGCCTGTAAGTAATAATAAGAATGATCAATCCAACAATAGCAGGAATTACTTCTAAAAACCAAGTAAAATAGTCTTTTGGATGAATTGCTGACCAAATAAGTGTTGAGGTAAATAAAATTATAAGAGTTATTTTATATTTCATATTATCCCAACTAAACCTTAATTTATTCCACTGAATAAATTTTGGTAAAAACCACCAATCAATGGAACTTCTTTTTTCTCTTGGTTGATGGCAGCAATTAATCCTAAAATCCAGAAAACAACTAAACCTACTAAACTTAATGAAATTGCAGCATTAATTATCCAACCAATAATTGGGATAAAAACAAAAATAAATTGAGCAATACTTAAAGCTATTGCTGTTACCGAAATCCCCAAAGATTGACGGATGTGAAAAGCACCAAGCTCTGATTTATTTTTTTCGTCACTATGCATTACAAAAGCAATAATTAATCCTATTAAAGTAATGTAGCTAATAATTGCTACTGTTTTTCCTTTATCTTCTTGAATTTCCATGGTTTATTTTTTAAGTGCTAATTTATAATAAAATATTTGAATTGATGTAAGAAATGATATTTTCCTTTTCGGAGGGATGAAACCACGTATAATCATTAGATTTATTAAACCACGACAATTGTTTTTTAGCATATCTTCGGGTATTTACTTTAATTTTCTCTACTGCTTCTAGTTGTGTATATTTTCCATCGAGGTAATCAAACAATTCGGTGTACCCAACAGTTTTTAAAGCATTATGATTTTTATACTCTTTAACTTGTTTTACTTCTTCAAGCAAACCATGTTGCATCATTAAATCTACTCGCTGGTTTATTCTGTTGTAGAGTTCCTCTTTATCGCGGGTTAGAGCAATTTTTATAATGTTAAAAGGTCTGAACTTTTTAATACCTTGTCGAAGTTCAGCGTAAGAATCGTTACTAATCATACAAACCTCAATAGCTCTGTATAAACGTTTAAGGTTGTTTAAGTCAATTTCCAAATAAAATTTAGGGTCGAGTTGTTTTAGTTTTTCTTGCAACAATTTAATTCCATATTTATTATAGAGTTGTTCCAGTTCAATGCGAACTTGCTCATTTCCTTCAGGAATGTTTTCATCAAATCCCTGACAAACAGCATCTATATATAATCCGGAACCTCCTGTTAATATAACTATTGTATGTTTTTTGAATAATTTATTTAATAAATTTAAAACGTCATGTTCAAAGTTGGTAGCATTGTATGTTTGAGAAATAGAATGAGAATCTACAAAATGATGTATTACATTTTGCATTTCTTCAGGTGTAGGTTTAGCAGTACCAATACTCAATTCTTTAAAAAACTGGCGTGAGTCGGCACTAATAATTTCAGTATTAAAATGCTTGGCTAAATCAACACAAAGAGCAGTTTTTCCTACAGCAGTTGGACCGGTAATAACAACTAGAGTAGGGAGCATGATTTAATAGTAATTTTCGTTGTCGTCGAACCCTTCGTTGTTTTCCAAATCGTCGAATTCTTCAAACATATCGTCTTTAAAAAGATTATCGTCCGAATCGAGTTCATTTAATATATCATCATTCAAATAAGCATCAGAATAAGCTTCGTCATCGTTCACTTTAATTTCTAGTTCTCCTTGAGAATACACTACTCTTGGATAAAAATCAGCTTCTGCTTTAACTTTGATTTCAATAAGTTCTATAAAAAAATGATGGATGTTTAAAAAGTCGTAAGCATATAACAAATGGTCGCCTAAACAATGGGTAGTGTTATTGATTTTTATATTTTCCATTACCAAAACTTTTTCCATCCCTTCTTCTTCGGCACCCACATCAAATAAGGTAATCTCTTGACCTTTGTTCCAACTTTCATCACTAACATAAAACGAAGCCATTTGAGAACCATCAAAACCAAACGAAGCAACAATCATTTCATGTAAATCTTCAAAATTTTGAGTGCTTTTTATTTCAATGTCTCTAAATATTTCTTGTTCGCCTTCGGCTAAAACTCTCAGTTTGTAGATACTCATACGCTCTAAATTAAATTTAATTCTTTTGCTTTGTTCATCATGTAGTTGTAGGCTTCATCGTAATTATTGGCAATATCACCTTCTAAAATTGCTTCACGAATGGCATCTTTAATTACTCCGACTTCTCTACAAGGTTTAAGGTTAAAAGTTTGCATAATTAGTTCTCCAGTAATTGGTGGTTGCCAATTACGCAATTGGTCTTTCTCCTCAACTTCTTTTAATTTTTGTTTGACCAACTCAAAGTTAGCCAAATATTTTTTTACTTTTTCTTCGTTTTTAGAAGTGATATCTGCATTACACAAAATTAGTAAATCGTCAATATCTTCTCCAGCATCGAACAATAATCGACGAACGGCACTATCGGAGACTATATCATTAACCAAAGCAATTGGACGTAAATGCAACAATACTAACTTCTGCACATACTTCATTTTATGGTCAAGTGGAAGTTTTAGATTTTTAAAGATTTTAGGAACCATTTGAGAACCTTTATCTTCGTGCCCATGAAAAGTCCAACCGTGGTCTGGCTCAAATCGTTTGGTGTTGGGTTTTGCAATATCATGCAAAATGGCTGCCCAGCGTAGCCATAAATTGTCAGTATTCGGACAAATATTGTCTAGTACTTGTATGGTGTGGTAAAAATTATCTTTATGTCCCTTTTTGCCAATAAATTCAACCCCATGCAGCAATGCCATTTCAGGAAAAATAATTTCCAGTAAACCGGTATTGAATAAATGTTTGAAACCAATAGATGGAGTAGGTGTAAGAATAATTTTATTGAGTTCGTCAATAATCCGTTCTTTTGAAACAATCCTAATGCGTTGTCTGTTTTCACGAATAGCAATTAATGATTGTTCTTCTATTTCAAATCCCAATTGAGTTGCGAATCTAATGGCACGCATCATACGTAATGGGTCGTCGGAGTAGGTAACATTAGGGTCTAAGGGAGTTTTTAAGATTTTATTTTCGATGTCTTTTAATCCACCAAAGGGGTCTAATATTTCTCCTAATGTTGATGGATTGAGACTTATTGCTAATGCATTTATGGTAAAATCTCTACGGTTTTGGTCGTCAGCTAAAGTACCATTTTCAACGATGGGTTTCCGTGAACCTCTGTCATAACTTTCTTTTCTCGCTCCAACAAATTCAATTTCATAATCGTGGTAACGAAGCATGGCTGTACCAAAGTTTTTAAATACAGCAATTTTGGTATTTTTCCCAATAAGTTTTGCTACTTTTTCGGCTAATTCTATTCCTGAACCAATGGCAACAACATCAATATCTTTGCAAGGTCTGTTAAGTATAATATCACGAACAAAACCACCAATAACATAAGCATCTATTTCTAGTTCTTGTGCTGCTTTGGCTATCAGGTTAAAAATAGGATGTTGGATGTGTTTTTTCAAATCAAGGATGTTTGTAGGATACAAAAATAATGGTTTTTAAATTTAAAAGAGGTAGTTCTCTAAATTCGATTAAATACTTGCGTACTTACTTAATAAAATAAGTAAATACACGTACTAATAAATTGTTAATATTCAGTTTATTACGTAGTTTAAATTCAGTTTTCATACTCTTTTTATTTGTCTTTATAGGGTCTAACTTGGTTAAGTTCTATTTAAACTTTAAGGCTATGATAAAATTTAAGACATTATTTTTTGGAATGATATTACCCATATTTGCTTATACACAGTGTACATCTATTATTTTTCCATCTAATATTATTGTAAATAATGAGGAGGGATGGTGTGGAGCAGTTGTTTCATACCAAACACCTTATTTACAAGATACTTGTTCTACCTTATTTTTTGAAGATTTTGAATCAGGTTTTGGGGGTTGGACTACAGGTTCTTATAATGGAATAAATAACTGGACAATTCAAAATATTTCCGGAGTTGGAACTTCATTGGGTAGTAATATGTTAGGTGTCCCACATTCTGGTAATTATTCTTTTGGAGGAACAGAACACAGTTATCTTCAAAGCCCTGTATTTAATACAATTGGTGGAGGAAAAATTAGTTTTGATTATTTTGTAAATAATGAGCCGACTGGTCATGATCAAGAAATGGTACAAATATCTTATAATGGTGGGATAACATGGAATCAAGTGATGGGTAACCAACTAACAAACAATGAATTTAATAGCCAAGCAACCAACATTATTATTTCTGATGCTGAAGGGTCGGAATCAACTCTTTTACGGTTTATTTACAACACAGTTGATGCTTGTTGTGGTGCTCAAGACGGTTTTTTTATTGATAATGTGAAATTTGAGAAAAATACATCGGTTCAATTAATTTCAGGATTGGGAAGTGGGGTTGTTTTTCCGATAGGAATCTCAACAGAAGTTTATGAAGTATTTGATGGCGAAACTTCAGAAATAATTTCATTTACAATAACTGTTAATTCAACTTATAATACCACACAAACATTATCAATTTGTTATGGAGATTATGTTTCTGTTGGTATGAATAGTTACTCCAACTCAGGAACATATTTTGATACTTTAGCAACAACATCAGGTTGCGACTCGATTGTAACAACAAATCTTTTAGTTAAAAATAATATTGATACAACCTTATTTATTGATGATAGATTAATTGTTTCAAATGAAATGGACGCCAATTATCAATGGATTACATGTAGTAACACTAACTTTTTGATAAATGGTGAAACAAATAGAGAATACATTGCAAGTACTAATGGAAATTATGCTGTAATTATTACTAAAGATGGTTGTACCAAAACTTCTTCTATTGCTAATATAATGAGTGTAGGTGTTGCTGAAAATGAAACATCAAACATTGTTAAATATTATCCGAATCCGGTTATTGATAAAGTAACTATAGAATTAAATCAATTCATTCCAAATACATCAATTTCAATTGTTGATATAACAAGCAAGGAATTGTTTAGAATAGATGAAATAATTACAACACAAGTAGAATTAGATTTAAGTTCCTTTCCCTCTGGAATTTATTTGGTTGGGATTAACAATCAGGAAATACAACAAATATTAAAATTGGTAAAAAAATAAGCTATTTAACAATTCTGGCTTTATGTTCAATTTCACCTATAGAGTTAAAAATTACTAGCTCATAAATTCCCTTAGTCCAGTTGCTGGTATTTATCTCTTTTGAGTTACCGGAATATATCAATTGACCAACAGTAGAATATACTTTTATTTGGCAGTCGTTACAATTAGATTTAATATTTAAAACATCTTTAACAGGATTAGGATAAATTGATATGTCGGTTAGATATTTGTAGTTCACAACAGCAATTTTGCTATAAGAATATTCTCCATTAAAATCGGTTTGTTTTAAACGGTAATAAGAAATTCCCTCCAACGGTTTTTGGTCAACAGTAGAATAACTTAGTACCGAATTACTGTTCCCGGCTCCTTTAACTTCTTTTACAGATTCCCAATACTCAAGATTTGAACCTCGTTCAATGGTAAAGTAATCATTGTTTATTTCAGTTTCAGTTTTCCAGACAATCTGAACATTATTTTTGATTAAAGTAGCATCAAAACTTACCAATTTTATTGGTAGTGGGGTTTGTGTTTTATCAATTGTACCTATGGTAAATCGTACATTATTTACTATTGAAGATACCCCTGAAAATTGATAAATATTACTACCTAAAGAAGTAGCTCCGGCAATTGGAGTTTCATCTGCAAAAGAACCATCATTATCAGTATCAACTAATAAACGTAAATCTGTTGAATTTACTGTGCCTAAATTGGTTAAATCGAATTGAAGGTCTATATTACCAACATCAACCGAAACTCCAGATATATTTACCTCACTTACTCTCCATATTCTTTCAAAACGACTTTCTATACTCGATGGGATATCTGTATAATTTATTGCTTGAGCAACTAGGTTGTTGTGTCCAAAAATAAGGAACTCATTATCGTCTAAATTATTCGCATTAAGAATTTTAACAATATTGCTTTGAGCAGCATTATTATAGTTTGAAATATCTATTCTTCCAATACCTGCAACATCAAAATCAAAATCACCATTTGCCGGATTATCTTGAACATAAATATCATTAGCACCTAAGGTTAATCCATATTTAGCTGTCAGGTAATTATTTATTAGAACCGTTTGAGCCGTATTTAAGGCATAATTATAAACTATAAATTCATTTATATAACCTCTTAATCCACCATTTGCAGTAGTTGCATGTCTTCCAATTCTAGGATTTGGAGGGTTGGTAGGTCCGTCACTATCTGCAATTGTATTTTGAATTTGCCCATCATAATGAATTTGATAATTGACATTATAATTTCTAAACATTCCAATAATTTTTGTATTGGTATTAACAGATGTAGTAGTTAAACACCCTCCTAAACCTCCTCCAGCATTATTTCTTTTTTGAAAGCCATAAAAATTTCCGGTAATGGGTTTTAAAGAAACTAAATTATTTGTAGCTGTTGTTCTATCTAAAATAAAATGACCATTACCATCATTCAACCCACCTGGAACTGATACGGTATCTTTAAAGACTATAAAGTAAGAATAACCATCGGTAGAATTTAAGCCTAAATTTGGTCCGTCTATAAACATGTTTCCGGTAAATTTTAGACCACCGATACCATTTGAAATATTAGATTGATAAATAGGTTTGTTTGCCAATATAGTTTGATTTGCATGGTAATTGTTTCCTGAACGATCGTTCCATTGTTGAACCTGTTGACCATTTACAGCAGTTGTCACCCCTGCATCTGTAAAAAAATCGCCATCACCTGATAACCACAATACATTATTTGATGAATTACCCACTCCCCCAGGACCAGTCTGAGCAACTAATAAGGTCGTTGGAAAACTAAAAATTAGAATAATATATAGGTAAATTTTTATCATAAATTTTTATCATAAATTTTTGAATAGTATTTATCGATTAGTTGTGATACAAATAAATCAAGTAAAACACCCTATAATAGGGTGATACGAGGCATTTTTATCAATGTTACAAAACATGATAAAAATTAAACTAACTATGATATAGTAAAGATTATATAAAAAGATGAAAT
>JACPDX010000043.1:15951-66456 GCA_016183805.1 Bacteroidota bacterium | reverse complement strand
ACTTTGTAGCTTCGGTTTCTATGATATCTTTTTCTAACTTTTCAATATCGGCTTTTGCGTTTTGTCGAGTATCTGAATGAGTATTGGCACGTTGTTTATCTACATTTGCTAACTCATCTTTATAACCTTGAAGATACAATGTTTTATCTTTATAATTTTGCTCTTGTCGTTTTGCAGAGATTTTAATTTCTTCTTCATAATTATTAACATCTCTTAAACTTGTTTCTCTTTTAATAGCAGCTGCTTCTACCCTGCTTTTTTCTAAAATAGCGATGTCTTCTTTATACTGTTTAATTTCTGCTAAGTTTAATTCATAAAATTTTGAATTTCGTAATTGTTGTTCGTGCATGGCTGTTACCATATCATCCAAACTATCCCTATTGTATTTTCTTTTGTCTAATGATTTGGAAATTAATATAGTTTCTTGGTCTTTAAGTTGACTGGTATATTCCTCCACTTTAAATTCTCTTTCTTTTCTTCTTTTTTCAGCCAACTCCACATCCTGTTTAATTTGCTCAATCTGTTGAGCTAAATCTTTTTTGTTGTTTTCTCTTCTTTCGTTTGCTTTTTCTTGTAATATCAAATCGTTTTCAATCACACCATCAGCAAAGGCGTACAATTCCTGTACTTTTTCTTCTAATTGCTTATCTTGACTGGTATTAAAAACTCTAATACTTTCTTCAGTATTAATGTTGTCATCTTTAGCTTTCTGACGTTTGTTTTCAGCACTCGAAATCAATGTTTTTTCAACGCTTTCTAATTCAGATTTTGTGGTTTTTAATTCTTCAAAATTTTGTAAATGATATTTATCAGCCTCGTCGTATTTGGTTTTTAATTCGTTTTCCAAACCTTCTAAATCAGTTTGTGCAGCAGTAATTTTATTGTATGACGAAGAAACCAACACCGCTTCATTTCCTTCTACTTCTTTTTTATAATTTTCAACAGCAACTCCTTTATCCACTTCCCTGTTTTTATTCAACTCAGCCATCATTGCTTCAAGCTCTTTATCTTTAGCATCGGTAATTTTTACTCTTGGTCCGGTTGGTTCGTTGTTAACTACAATAGTTTCATTCACTTTATTCATTCGGGCTTCAATCTCCAACAATTGTTCTTTTGGATATTTTTCATCAGCATACAAAGCTAATGCTTGTTCGTATTTAGTTTTAGCATCCGAAAATTTACCAAACTTAAAAGCCCTATCCCCATCATAAACCAAGGTATTGTATTGTTCTCTTTTTTCTTTATCTTGTTTTGCTAATTCATTCTGTTCTTTTTCTTGCTGAGCCAAATTTGCCAAAATCGAATTAATCGCATCTATTTTTTCTTTTGGATATGCTTCTGTAGGCATTAAGTTTGTGGCTTCAGTAAATAAATTTAAGGCATCTTTGTATGTTTTTTTGGAGAAAGAAAGGTCTCCTTGTTTTATTAATGAGTTGTATCTGTCTAGTTTTTGTTTTAATGCATTGTTTGTTAACGTAATTTCTTCTTGTTGTTTAGCTAAGTCAGCTAAAATCTTATCTATTTCTACTATTTTATCCTGAGGATAGGTTTCTTTGGGTTTAACATTTAAAGCCGATTTATAGTTGGTTTTAGCACTTTGGTAATCTTTAGATGAAAAACTAGCGTCGGCTTGAGCAATTAACCCATTGTATTTTTCATCTTTATCTTTTTCAGCCAACAACGCATTGTCTTTATCAGCAGCTAATTTTGCCAACAAATCATCAATTTCCTGAATTTTAGTTTTTGGATAAGTTTCATCCGGCAGAATGGTTAATGCTTCAGTAAATTTACGTTTGGCATCCTCATATTTTTTAACGATAAGTTCTCCTTCTGCTTGTGCTAAAACTGCTTTGTAGTATTCTCTTTTTTTTCTTTCAGCTTCTGCGGCTAATTTATCTTCATCACTTTTTTTAGCAAGTTCGGCAAGCAACTTGGTTATTTCATTTATTTTATCTTTTGGGTATTGCTCCTCTTTTTTTATGGCTGATGCTTCATAATATTTAATTTTTGCATTTTCATAATTTGTGGCATTAAAGTCATTGTCAGCCAAAGCAATAACTTTATTGTATTTTTCATTTATTTCCTTTTGTGCAGCACTAGCTGATTCTTCTGCAGCTTTTTTTGCCGCTAAATCAGCCAATATTTTATCTATTTCTTTTATTTTATCTTTTGGATATTGTTCATTTGGTTTAACACCTAACGCTTGGTTATAGTTTGATTTTGCATCATCGTAACTTTTAGTGGTTAAACTTTTATCCGCAACAACAATCAACAAATTGTATTTCTCATCTTTGTCTTTTTGAGCCATTAACGAAGCTTCCTCGGCAGCTTTCTTTTTAGCTAATTCTGCCAAAATATTTTCAATTTCCACTAATTTGTCTTTTGGATATTTTTCGGCAGGTTTAATTCCTAAAGCTGTTTGGTAAGCTTGTTTAGCTTCATCGTATTTTTTCAGCCCCATCGACTTATCTCCATTAGAAATTGCAGCTAAGTAATTGGCTTCTTTTTGTTTACTTTCCCCTTCTTTTTTAGCCAATTCGTCCAACAAAGTTTTTATTTCAGCCAATTTATCTTTTGGATATTTTTCAACGGGTTTAATTGTAGAGGCTTGTTGATAGCTTGTTTGTGCCTTTTGATAATCTTTTGCCGTGAATGATAAATCACCGGCAGCAATGGCATTTTTATAATCCTGCTCTATTTTTTTCTGGTCGCCCAACAACTTATCAATTTCGGCAAGTTTTGTTTTTGGATATTGTTCAGTAGGTTTTATTGTTGAAGCTTTGGTATAAGAAGTTTTAGATTTTTCATAATCTTTTGCAGCAAATAAACCATCAGCCTCAGCAATGGCAGCAGCATACTCCGCTTCTTTTTGTTTTGAGTCGGCTAGTAATTTATCAATTTCAGCAAGCTTTGTTTTTGGATATTGTTCAGAAGTTTTTAATGCAGATGCTTTGGTATAAGATTCTTTCGCTTTGGTATAATCTTTTAAACCAAAAAATTGATCTCCGGCAGCAATGGCATTTTTGTATTCTTCCGCATTTTTCTTTTCGTTTGCTATAATGGTTTTTATCTCATTAATTCTATCGGCTGGATATTTTTCAGCGGGTTTATAACTCACCGCTTTTTGATAATTCAAAGTTGCAGCGTCCCATTTTTTTTCATTAAAAGCCTTGTCGCCTTCTGCTATGGCAGTATTGTACATTTTGTTTGCCCCTTCTATAGCAGCAAGTTTATCGGATATTATACCTAATTGGGTTTTAGGATAGGTTTCGTCGGGGAAAATTTTAGCAGCCTCATCATACAAAGGTTTTGCTTCCTGCCATTTTTGGGTAGTAAAAGCTTTATCTGCTGCAGCTATTGCTTTGTCGTAACTGGCTTGTTTTGCTTTTCGTTCTGCCTCTGAAGCCTTAAGTTTTTCTTCTAATTCTTTTTTTAACCGGTCTAATTCACTTTTTATCGATTTGGTATATTCCGGGTCGTAATCCATGTAACCGGTTGCAGGATTAAAGGCAACTTTAGCAATGGGTTTGTTTAAAATGGTAACATCTAAGCCGTCCATTTTTTCAAAAAGATTCATTTCCATAGGAAACTCAAATCCAAATTTTGCGTCATCCGGCGGAACATTTTTGGTAGAAAATTCTATTCGTTTGGTAACATGTCCGGGTTTAGTAAATTCGATTAAATATATTCCATCGGGTTCTAATGCTGCCTGAAACTTACCTGTTGCTTCAGAAGTTATGGTTTTCCATATTGCACCATTTTTTTTGATGGTAATGGTTACCCCTTCAAAACGTTTATTGGTTTCTTCTTTTTTTACTGTACCTACCACATCTAACGACCACTGTCCATATGATATGGTGCTAAAAAGCAATAGCAAAAATGCTATAACGAATCTATAAATTGGATATGAAGTATTTTTTTGCATCAACTTTTACTTGTGCTTAACTTACAAATATCGTAATATCTGTTAATAAACCATTAAAACTAAGCCAAATAATTCAACTGCTTAAACGTATTTTTTGTGTGTTTGTTTTAAAGATTTATGCTTTAGATGCAAAAACAGCTATTATTCCACAAGTAATTGCATTAGAATGAATTGGAAATTGCAACAAAATCTACAGCTTTGAGAGAAGCTCCGCCTATTAAACCACCGTCAACATCGGGTAAAGCAAAAAGTTCTTTTGCATTAGCTGCATTACAACTACCTCCATATAAAATTGAAATCGAATTGGCAATAGTATCACCAAATTTTTTGGCAATAAATTGTCTGATGTATTGATGCATTTCTTGTGCCTGCTCCGGACTGGCTGTTACTCCTGTTCCAATTGCCCATACAGGTTCATAAGCAATAATTATTCCTTTCATTTGATCTGGTGACAAATGAAACAATGCTTCTGAAAGTTGTGTTTTTACTACCTCAAAATGATTTTCGTTCGTTCTATCTTCAAGCAATTCACCACAACAATATATTGGAATTAATTTATTGCTTAAACACTCTTTTATTTTTTCTGCTAATTCCTGATTGGTTTCTTTAAAATAGGTTCTTCTTTCGGAATGACCAACAATAACATATTTGACCCCTACCGAGTTTAACATTTCAGCAGAAACCTCTCCAGTAAATGCACCATTTTTATTTTTGCTGCAATTTTGGGCTCCTACCTGTATGACCGAATTGTTGGTGGCTTCGACAATGCTGTATAAAAAAGGAAAAGGTGGTATAATAATGAGCGTAGCACTTTTGTCGTAATTAGACAATCTGATTTCACGAGCTAAATCAAGTGCTTGATTCAAATCTGTGTTCATTTTCCAATTTCCTGCAACAATTTTTTTTCTCATGTTAGTGTTTTTGGTTACTTGGTATTGGTTTCTGGTTTCGATTCTCTACGAAAGCCCCTCCTTCGGAGGGGTTGGGGAGGACTTCCTACTTCACCCTCACCCTTGGGTCTAAAAGACCATAAATAATATCAACCATAATATTGATTATCACAAAAATGGTAGCTGTTAGCAAAACTCCACCCATAATTATGGGTAAATCAAATTTCATTAAAGCATCGTACAATACCCATCCTATACCTTTCCATGCAAAAATTTGCTCAACAAAAAGTGCTCCTGCCAACAAACTCGCAAACATACCGGAAATAGCTGTAACAACAGGGTTTAAAGCATTTTTTAATCCATGTTTTATCACTACTTTGTAAAAGGAAAGACCTTTGGCACGAGCTGTACGGATATAATCTTGCGACATGACATCTAACATAGAGCTTCTGGTTAACTGCATAATGGCAGAAACCGGTCGCATGCCCAATGTTATTGCCGGAAGTATTAAATTATCTAATCGTAAAATTTCTCCGTTACCCAAATCGTCATACTCAAACAAACTACCCGTCATGTTTAAACCCGTGTACTCCGACAATAAATAACCAAACAACCACGAGAATATAATGGCTGAATAAAACGAAGGTACCGACATTCCTAAAATTGATGAAAACAATAAAGATTGATCCATCCAAGTGTTTTGTTTAAGAGCCGATATTACTCCAAATCCGATACCTACAAATGTTGCCAATAACATGGCTGCCAATGCCAACACAGCGGTTTCTAACAAGTAATCGCTCAATATTTCCGATACTTTACGTTTGGTTTGGTACGACCTCCGTAAGTAAGGCATTTTTGCCACCATTACACTTGATTCGCCGTACGAGAACAACTCTTTATAATCATATTTGTCTTTATCTAAATACAAATAATGTTCGGTATTTCTATCGTGGGCAGATATTGGCGATAAATCGTTTAAATACATCACAAATTGAGTAGATAAAGGCTGATCCAAACCCAAATCTTTTTTTATTACTTTTAAAGATTCCTCATCAGCACGTTGCCCCATCATCATCCTTGCCGGGTCGCCGGGCAAAACATTAAAAAGTAAAAATACAACTGTGATTACTCCGGCCAAAACCAGAAAACCATACAAGACCCTTTTTATTATAAAATTTAACAAGATATAAGTTTTACTTTAAGTATTTTTCTTTAACTAATTTGTAATCAGGTAAATCATTTGCATTCCATTTTGCAATAACTTGCCCTTTTTTCAACAACAATATTCCCGGATTAGCCCGAACAATTGTTTTTAATGTAATTGCATCACAACTAAAAAAATCGAACATGGTTTGATTTGCATGTCTGAATTTTTCCACATCTTCGTACAATGAAGCTGTTAACCCTATAAAATAATGCCCTTCCAAATTACTTTGGTCGACAAATGTATTAATCTTTTTATAGGTGGTTTGCTTTGTTTTGTTAATATCGTAAGCAACAAGCATAAAAAGATAACCTTCTTCGTTTAAATAGTCTTTCGCATAATCGTTTCCGTCGTCTGCAATGATAGTAAAATCGGTAATTGCAGGGTGGTCGCCCGCTTTTATGAGTTTGGTTTGGCGGTCAGCAAACACATAATTGGTATCTTGCCAAGGGTAATTCGATTCTGAAAACTCTTCCACCACTCCGGTAATTTTATTTTTATAAAACATTTTATTTTCAAAAACATCGGGTTGTGCTCCTTCGGGTAAAGTCATTTGTTCGGGAATGCTTTTACCAACTGCGTAAGGTCGGTAATCGCGAATTGGCAAATGAATGTAGGTGTAATAAATAAATCCTAACGAAATAACAGTTATAAACCCAATAGGAATAAATTGAGTGACCACGTTTTTAATAAAGTATTTGGAAATTAAATATCCTATACATCCCACAGCGGTAAAAATTAACGGGAAATACCACGTAAACACCCACGAATAAAATCCAACCAATACAAATGCAGGAACCAAAATAAAAGCATCATCACGCAAGGTGTTCATTTTAATTTTTTGACGCTGAAAGAAAATTGGAATAATCAATACCATCAAAATCAAATCTTTGAAAAACGATTCCCATGGTGTTAAACTTCTACCCAACGAGCCTTTCATGGCATCGCCAAAACAACCACAGTCTGAAACACATTGTACGGCTAGTTTTTCGCTAAAAACGACTTCTTTTTCATTTTCTTGAGCAATAGAAATAGACTTGTTCTCCCCCATTCTTACTAACATTTGTTCGTGTTCGGGAGAATTTTTAATCGTTGTGGTTTGTTGATTGTATGTAGCTAATGGGTCACATGTGGCAGTATGTAGCGTTAAAAAGAAAAATACCACGGTGAGACCTAACAGTGAATAAACGGTAATTTTTATACGAGTGCCGAACAAAACGGTAAAGCCTAAAATAATTTCTAAAGCACATAAAAAAACAGCTAAACCTAAAGCATATTCAGCCAAAAATTCTAATGAAAATGAATCCCAGCCCAGCATGTTTCGAACCCGATATGCCAATGCTCCATTCTCGAAATATTCCTCCAGTTTATAACTAAAACCTAACGTATCGTTGGCTTTTATTAAACCTGACACGATGAATAGCGAGCCTACTAAAATTCTTGATATGGTTCCTATATGTTTCATATGTGTTTCATATGTGTTTAGTTTAAAAAATCAAAATTAATTTCTAAACATACTCGAATGGTTGGTTTAACACTATTTTAACTATTGTACTCAATTTTAATCATGGCAAACACTGCATAATTAATCATGTCCAGGTAATTTGCATCAATACCCTCCGATATCAATGTTTTACCTTCGTTATCTTCTATTTGTTTGGTACGCAACAATTTCATTAAAATTAAATCCGTTAACGAACTCAAACGCATTTCACGCCATGCTTCATCGTAATCGTGATTTTTATTTTCCATCAAGCTTTTTGCTTGTAAAAAATACTTGTCGTACAATCTTTTTGCTTCTGTAAAATCTAATTCGGTGTTTTCGTTGTAGCCCAATTCCAATTGAACCAAAGCCATAATGCAATAATTTATAATGCCAATGTATTCCGAACGAATACCCTCATCCACCTTACTAAACCCTTTCTCTTCAATACTTCTGATGCGTTTTGCTTTAATAAAAATCTGGTCGGTAAGTGAGCTGGTGCGTAAAATTCGCCATGCACTGCCATAATCTTTCATTTTTTTTGTGAAAATGTCGCTACAAATCTTTATTATTGAATCGTATTGTTTTGATGTGTTATCCATTCACTTTTTATCTTATAATTATGTTCACCAAAGAAACTCCGCAAGATACATTTTTTTTGAAAAAAAAATCAATTAATTGCAACGGGAAAATGTTAAATTTAGACGACCTTGTTATGGGGATATTAAACCTTACTCCTGACTCCTTTTTTGATGGTGGAAAACACAGTGGAGAAGCGACTATTGTTCATCATGTTAAACAAATGCTTAGTGATGGTGCAAAAATTATAGATGTTGGAGGCTATTCATCCCGACCTGGAGCTAAAGAAGTTACTGAAAAAGAGGAACTTGAGCGTGTTTTACCGATAATAAAATTATTAAAACAGGAATTCGACGAATTAGTAATTTCGATAGATACCTTTAGAGCAACGGTAGCAGAACAAGCCGTGCAATGTGGTGCAGCCATTGTTAATGATATTTCGGCAGGAAACATTGACCATAAAATGTTTGATGTATTAACCGACTTAAAAGTTCCATACGTGATGATGCACATGCAAGGAACACCACAAACCATGCAACTGAATCCGAGTTACCAAAACGTAACACACGAAGTAATAAAATTCTTTGCCGAAAAACTGGAACTGTTGTATAAAAAAGGGATAAATGATGTGATACTCGACCCCGGTTTTGGTTTTGGAAAAACGCTGGAACACAATTTTCAATTGCTCCATGAACTGGAACATTTTAACCTGTTTGAGTTACCTGTTTTGGTTGGTGTTTCCAGAAAATCAATGATTACTAAAGTATTGAATATTAAAACACAAGAAGCTTTAAACGGAACTACAGCTTTAAATGCTTTTGCTTTAACTAAAGGTGCAAATATTTTACGGGTACACGATGTAAAAGAAGCCAAACAAACGGTTGAGCTTTTTAATTGGATGCAGAAATAAGGTCGCTCAAATGCTTAATCAAGTCGTCACTTCGAGTAACGTAGCTTTTGCGGAGTGTATCGAGAAGTATTGTTTAGTTTGTATGGTTCTCGATACACCAACATTTCGCTATTGCTACATGTTGGCTACTCGAACTGACAAAAGAAAGAAGCCTTATACCTCCTGAACAATTTGAGGTAAATGTGGGCTAATTTAAAGTTGGCAAATTCATTTTTACTAACCTACTCTAGTTCAAACATTTGTTTATAAGTATTAAAAGATTGACAAGCTTTACTTATTAGGTTTGAGTAAATTTGAAAATAAATAAACCGAAACACTTTATCGGTTATCTACCTAATTTGGGATGGATATCCGATAGTTTATATCGGATATAAACAAGTTACCGCCAATGGTAAAAACGACCGTGCTACCTTGACAATGACGGTGAAATATTCAACGGACAGTCCAGTTAAAATATTTCGAGCAGACAAAAAAACGAGCGACACACAGTCCGACCCAAGAAAGATTTAATTTCTGCCCCACCGCACTAGAAAAAGGAACAATCAAGCAGACCCTCAATTTTTTGTCACGGTTTTTGTCCAACGCTTCGTTTAGCACATCCCGATGGAAAAATCGGGAAGAGCTAAACCCTCCTCGCAAAACAAAAACACCCGCCAAAAAATTCTGCCTACCCGCTGGTGCTTCGTTGACAAGTTTGTGCATCTTGACACTTTTGTTCTCCGTTGATGGTTTCGCTCAACAACCGCAAACACCGAATTTTCAAAACTAATTTACTCCTGTTTCACCGACTCAGAGCCATAGTAAAAGAAAATTAAATAGATAAGCATTACATTTACACTTTAATTGAAGCATGAAATAGCCACGAGCAAAAGCACACAAAATGTGATGAAGATAAACTGGCGTATTCCATATGACAAATAAAAAACAATAAATATCTACATATGAAAACAGAAAACCTAAAAATTCTCATCGTTGAAGACGAACCAGATGTGCTACAGTTTATTCGGCAAGGACTAGAAGAATCCGGCTTTGATGTAGATTTTGCTTATGATGGCGAATGTGGAAAAAAATTGGCATTTTCGAAAAATTATGATGTTATCATTCTCGACATCATTATCCCAAAAATAAATGGGCTTGAACTTTGTAAAAAAATCAGACAAGAAAATAATTCAGCAAAAATATTATTGCTTACTGCACTTGGTTCATTAGACGATAAACTGGAAGGTTTTGATGCTGGTGCAGATGATTACCTTGTTAAACCTTTTGATTTCCCTGAATTACTAGCAAGAGTTAACGTGCTTTCTAAAAGAATAACACAGACAACAGAAAATACCTCAAATGATGACCACATTATAAAAATAGCAGATTTAACAATTAACACGAATAATAAACGAGTAAAACGGGGAGGAACAGAAATTACATTAACCGCTAAAGAATTTGCTTTGCTGGAGCTTTTGGCGATAAATAAAAATAAAGTATTGAGCAAAGTAGATATTGCCGAAAAAATATGGGACATTAATTTTGACAGAGGAACGAATGTGATAGAAGTTTACATGAATTTTTTGAGAAAGAAAGTTGATAAAGATTTTTCTGTAAAACTACTGCATACGCTTGTTGGTATGGGATATATGTTAAAAGACGAATAACGATGAAAATCAGAACACGATTTACCTTACTTTTTACATTAATTGTAGGCATAATGCTCTCCTTTTTTTCATTTGCCATCTACTACCTTTCTGAAGAATACAGACAGGAAGATTTTCATGCACGACTACAAAACAGAGCAATTGAAAAGCTTGAAATATTGAAAAACGCTGATGGAAAACCGAAAAATTTATCCTCCGAAAAATCACCTGAAGAAAAGAATTTACATTACTTGAATGAGGAACAAATTACTATTTATGATGAAAATAATAATTTGATATATACTTCTGATATACCACATTCAAAAACTGCTGATTTAATTAACATTCTAAATAAACAAGAAAATTATACTTGGTCGGAAGGCAACACAGAAGGATTTGGATTTAAACACATGGATAAAGGAAAAACCTATTATCTTTTTGCCTCAGCCACGGATATACATGGGATGAGCTACATTAATAACCTGAAAAATATCCTGACGATTCGATTATTTATCATTATGCTCATCATTTTTATTAGCGGATGGACTTTTGCACGGTATTTTATAAAACCCATTACAGATATTGTAAAGCAAGCAGAAAATATTACTTCCAGTAACTTAAGCTACCGCTTAAAATCTAAACATGTAAAAGATGAAATTGGACAATTAACCACCACTTTTAATCGAATGTTAGACCGATTAGAAACCGCTTTCACTATTCAAAAAAGATTTGTTTCCAACGCTTCTCACGAATTGCGAAACCCTTTAACTGCCATAAGCGGACAAATTGATGTTACATTGATGAAGGATAGAAAAAAGGAAGAGTATCGTGCTACGTTAGAAGCCGTTTCCGCTCATGTTCGGAACTTAAGAACACTTTCTAATAATTTACTGGAACTTGCAAATACAGATGTGGATTCGTTATTTCAAAATTTGGAAGAGATACGCATTGATGAAATATTATGGAACATTAGAGATGCAATACAAAAACAAAAAACCGACTGCAACATCAAAATCAGTTTTGAAAACGTAACCGATGACGAAAAGAAACTGAGCTGTAAAGGCAAAGCCAAATTATTAGAAACTGCTTTTGTCAATATTATTGATAACGCTTGTAAATATTCTGAAGATAAATCAGTAGAAATAAAAGTAGTATCAGAAAAAAAGAATATTATATTGTTATTTATAGACCATGGAATTGGTATGCCCGAAAGTTATATAGAACACATCTTTGAACCATTTTATAGGGGTAGCAACGCTCAAGGTTTTCCAGGTAAAGGAATTGGTTTATCTTTAGTGAAAGGAATAATAAAGTTACATTCAGGCAAAGTATTTATACGTTCTGTATTAAACCAAGGCACAACTGTAGAAATCGTGTTGCCAAATTTAAGCTAATTTTAATCTTATTGCTGTAAATTAAGCTGATTTTAAGTTCACGGTCTTGTTTTACAGTATTTTATACAATAAAATTTAATTCTTTTTAATTTCATACTAAGTTCATTTTAAGTTTAGTAGTTGACCTTTGTTCTATATAAAACATTGTATGTCAACTAATTTTATAAATCATTTTAAAACGGGAATTGCAAATCTATCTCCTGCTTATTTTGCCCTAACCATGGCAACAGGAATAGTTTCTATTGCAGCATTTTTGTTGAAAATTCCTTTTGTCCCTGAAGCACTTTTTTATTTTAACATAGTTGCCTATTCTATTTTATGGGTATGTCTTATAAGTAGAATACTATTTTATTTTCGGGATTTCCTAAACGATATAACTGACCATTCCCGAAGCCCTGGTTTTCTGAGCATTGTTGCAGGAACGAATGTACTCGGAAGTCAATTTGTTATTCTTCAGGAAAACTTTCAAATTGCTGCTATTCTTTATTATATCGGACTATTCTTTTGGACAATTCTCATTTATTCCTTTTTTATTACCATCACTGTTAAGCGTGGAAAACCATCACTCGAAAAAGGATTGAACGGAATTTGGTTGCTTATGGTGGTTTCAACGCAATCCATTTCTATACTTGGAATGCAACTCGCTTCTCATCTGCCATTTTCAAAAGAGATTGTGATATTTTCATCAATAGCACTTTTTCTGTTGGGCTGTATGTTATACATCATTATTATAACATTGATTTTTTATCGCCTAACCTTCTTTGAACTCCGAGCGGAGGAGTTTGCTCCGCCATATTGGATTAATATGGGTGCTGTTGCTATAACAACGCTTGCAGGTGCTACACTTTTCATGAATGCGAATGAATGGGAGTTTCTTAATTCAATACGCAATTTCTTGTTGGGTTTTACGCTCTTGTTTTGGGCAATTGCTACTTGGTGGATTCCTATCATTGTTATTCTCGGTGCGTGGCGGCATTTTTACCTGCTGATTCCTATAACGTACCATCCTCAATATTGGGGCATGGTTTTCCCTTTCGGGATGTACACAGTTTGTACCTACCGATTAGCTCAAGCCGCAGACCTCCAATTTTTATTCAGTATCCCTTCGGTATTCATTTATTTCGCCTTGTTTGCATGGACGGTAACAATTAGCGGTCTAATATATACCGTCATTAGCAACACTTTTTCAACAAGAAAAATTAAACCTCTTAAAAATCCAATATCATGAATTCAAAAGCAATTACCATAGAAACCCATCAAACTCCAAGCGAGTTAATGAGTAAATTAAAAGAAATGACGGTTGCGGATTTTGACATGATTCGTCAGTCGCATGATGCAATTTATTACGGTGATATAACTTCACATTCCTTTAATATCCGACATGTGCGATACGGTCCAATGAGCCACGCTCCATATATACAAGGTGAGATTTTGGAAGGTGTAAACAACCGTACGGTTGTTAAAGTAGAAATGGACATCAAAGAACCTTATGATTTGGTTCGTAAAACGTACTACAGCACCTTATTGCCAATAGGTGTTATTATTATGCTTCTCAGCATATTGGTAATGTGGGGAACTGAGTTTCAATGGCAAAGTTTACTGTTATCAAGTTCTTTTATTTTGGTTGCTTTTATAGTAGTTGCTTTAGAGAGGGTAACGCTTATCAGCACGAAAAAAAAGGAACTTGCAGCATTTGTTTCTAGAATAGATGGACAAATTGTTCAAGATTTAGATTAAACAACAAGATTAATATTCAATATAAAAATCGTGTATTATGAAAACGAAAATAATTAAAACACAGTCAGACTTGCCTATTTCGGAATTACTGAATAGACTTTATCAGGTTACGGCTGAAGAATTTGAAACTGCCAAAAAAAGTTGTGCAATTCAATATTATGGCTGTATTGAAGACAAAGCATTTGATATCCGCAATGTAAAATATAGTCCTTATAGCACAGGTCCGTCCATTCAGGGTGAAATTGAGGAAATAGCAGATGGTAAAACAATGCTAAATATTAATATTGACATCGATGAACACAATAGCTATACGAATACCATCTTAACACTTACTATTTTGGTAATTGGTGTTTTCGCAACGTTGTTTTCGCTCTCATCAGAGGTCGATAAAATTACGATGCTTTCCATATTTGGAGTGATGATGATTTTTGCTTTACTCTATGTAATAATGATAAAATTAATACTGAAATCCACGAGAAAAAGTGAGCTAAGAAAGTTTTTGGAAATCACAAAAAGTAAACTAATCTAACTATAAACCATGGAAAAAGTCAACTGTATTGATTGCAAAAACACCAATTGTTATTTCAAATTTATCTTTAATCGTGACGAGGGTAAAGTAAAAAAAATCCATACTCAATGTGGGCAACATATTTATTTAGAAAATATGCCTGTAAACGGATTATACGTTGTTCAAAGTGGTTGCATTAATGAGCATTACATCAATAATAAAGGCGAAAAAGAAATATGCCACACCGCAAAAGACGGAGAAATTTTCGGACACAAAGATTTTAATGCTACAAAACATTTATTTAGTGCCGTTGCCG
This sequence comes from Bacteroidota bacterium, assembly GCA_016183805.1. Classification (GTDB taxonomy): domain Bacteria; phylum Bacteroidota; class Bacteroidia; order Flavobacteriales_E; family Vicingaceae; genus Vicingus. The sequence goes on along the minus strand of JACPDX010000043.1, from coordinate 51,885 downwards.
TTGAAAATTCATCAATTTGTCTTTTTGATAAAAGTACCCTACTTGAGGTATGCAAGAATAAGCCTGAACTGTCACTTAAGCTTATTAATTTCTTTGTGGACGAATTAAATAAAGTAGATAATAGATACAAAACTTACGATATAAAAAATGGATAGTATTAAACCACAAGAAATTGTTTCAAATTTAATTGAAATTGGAGCAAAAAAATCAAAACTATCGGCAAAAGATATATTAATTAGAAGTATTCTATCAGGCTCCTTATTAGGATTTGCAACAGTTTTAGCATTTCTAACTACCATACAAAGTGGTTCAGGAGTATTAGGTGCATTGGCTTTTCCTGTTGGGTTTGCTATCATCGTTATATTAGGTTTTGAACTGGTTACAGGAAATTTTGCAATAATTCCAATGGCTGTTATGGCGAAAGAAACTAAGATAAAAAACCTTGCTCATAATTGGTTTTTTGCCACTTTAGGTAACCTTATAGGTAGCTTACTTTTTGGCGGATTGTTTTTTATATACATTACCAAAATGGGCAAAACCTTTGATTTAGATATTATTGATAAAATAATTTCGGTAGCAGAAAGTAAAACTTTAGCCTACAAAGAACTTGGGAACAAAGGCTTTATTGTCGTTTTCGTTAAAGCCGTATTATGTAACTGGATGGTTACGCTTGGTATTGTTATGGGCTATGTTTCAACTTCTACTATAGGTAGAATTGTTGCATTATGGCTTCCCATTTTTATCTTTTTTGCTTTAGGGCTGGAACACTGCGTGGTAAATATGTTTGTTATCCCTACAGCCATTTTGTTTAATGCAAATATAACAATTGCTGATTGGTGGATTTGGAATCAAATTCCAGCAATAATTGGAAATATTGTAGGTGGTTTTGTATTCACAGGCTTGTTCCTTTACCTTACCTATTATAAAAAGGAAACCGCTACTCAAAGCAATAATCCTATTTCAGAGAAGGCTGTAAATCCTTGATAACCATTACATACATTTGTCATTCGCTTATTCCATACTCACAAGCTAAAAATGACAAAAGAGTGCGGCTTTCAGTCAGAAAAAAAAATTTCAAACCATAGTTCAGTAACATCAATGTGCTCAGTAGGAGTAACATTAGTTGTAATTTTAATAAGTTTAAATTTGATGAAATTTGAAGTTCAAAATAAATAATAGAACCCAACGCTTCTTTTTGTCATACTTTTTGTGCCGACACACTTTTAGCACATTGCCGTCCTCGTTCCTGCGGGCGGCAAAGAGCTAAAGCCGACACCCAAACAAAAAGATATGCCAAAAGCCAATCACACAGTAAATAGAAAAAATTCCCTCGCTTCGCAAAAATTAAATCTTTCCTGACCACTCATTGCCGACAGACAAAAAGCGTTTCTATCAGACAGAGACGCAAAAGAAAATACGCTAAAATCATTGTGGACACTGCATCGTAGGACAGAACCACTGGTGGTAACATGGGCTAAAATCAAGTGGGCGTTTGTAGGTTATTAAACTTTGGTGCTTTTTATCTACTTTTGTTGTGGTTGACAATGAAGTAGTTCTAATTGCCCACCAGCTTTTAGCCCAAGCCCGTTAGGCGACATGCTAAAAGGACAGACTACTAAATTTATATGAAAAGAATTAAAATTGGGTTATTATTAGGCATTGTTGCCGGGATTATTGATGTAATTCCGATGATTCTGCAAAATCTGACTTGGGACGCAAACATTTCTGCATTTACTATGTGGATAGTTGTCGGATTTTTAATTGCGACAATTGAATTAAATATCAATTCGATAATTAAAGGTATTTTGACAGCTTTCTTGGTTTTATTGCCAACTGCAATACTGATTGGCTGGAAAGAGCCGGTTTCATTGATACCAATTGCGATAATGACTACAATTTTAGGTGGACTTCTTGGATTTTCGATTAAAAAAATCTTGGATAAAAAATGAGTTCTTTCCCTACTCTCTCGGAAGCGTCAGCTTGTGAGTTTATATTAAGAATCATTGTTTGAACAGAAAATTAGCTGTTCCAAGCGGAAGTTTGAAATATAGTTCTATAATCAAATCACCTCTACATCACTGGCATTTAACCAGCCCACGTTACCGTTTGGTAATTTTATTTTTACCCAACTGCTGCTTTTTTCCAACACGTTTACTTTTGTGCCTTCGTGTAAAGTAAACAGCTTTTGAGAGTTGGCATTGGGTTCGCTTTTTTTGGTAACTTTACTGATAAATTCGGAATTAACTGGATGATTAACTTTAAAAATAACTAAACATGAAGAATAAAATTTTATTCATTATCTGCCTATTGTTTGGCTTAATGTTTATCAATGCCGGGTTAAATAAATTTTTAAACTACATACCCGTTCCTGACGATATGCCTGAAGCAATGGTTAAACTAACGGAAGCCTTAATGAGTATTAGTTGGTTAATGCCACTAGTTGCTGTTGTTGAAATTGTTGGAGGAATACTTTTTATCATTCCAAAATTCAGGGCTCTTGGTGCTATTATAATTTTTCCAATAGTAGTTGGAATAGTATTGACTCACACCATCAACGAACCATCAGGTCTTCCTATGGCTCTGGTTTTATTATTAATCAACTTGTGGGTATTTTTTGAGAACCGAGAAAAATATCTTCCGATGATAAAATAATCCGGGAGGGATAGACAACTAAGCAATTTGCTGAAAATTAGCTAATTAATGCGGGTCGGTATAAAAATTTACCACATAGGTACATAGTATTTTACTATCTCTAAAGCTCATACAATATGATAGTTACAGAATAGTTATTTCTCCGACATGTCGGAGAATACTATGTTGGGCTTATGTTTTCTACAAAAACAAACTATGTTTCTATGTGGTTTAATATTTTTGGGGCAAGTAAAATCTTCGTTAACCTCTACTATTTCCGGTAACGTAATTCTTATGTCGAACTCACATTAATTAACTGCTTCTTCTACTTTAAAAGGGATGTTAATCAACGACTTTAAATCGTTGCCTAGTGTTTGCATGTCTTCGTCGTCCTCATCAAAGTTCCATAATACAGACACATCGGCTTTGGAAACGATATGATATGTTTCTAACAGTTTAAAAATAGATAACATACATTCTGTGGAGTGAGTGTTCAAATAATCTAAATGTACTTTTAGGTAAACTTTGATTGGTGAAGTAGTTAAAAAATTATTCAACCAATCTTCTAAAGGTTTGTAAAATTTTATAGGATGCTCAGGAATTGATCTGCCCGAAATACTCAATACACCACACTCGCTAAATGCAACAGTAGGCGTGTTTTGTTTTCCTTCTACAAACAGAGAATTCATTGAATAATTTTAATTTTGTAAAAACAAATATAAAATATAGAAAACTAAAAAAAGAATTATTTGCGTTTTTTTAGACGAAGTGTTTATTTAGTTCTTTAACTTGTCTTTAAATACCTTTCTAAATTTTTCCACCTTAGGTTTTACCACCGCCGAGCAGTATGGGTTTTCGCCATTTAATTCAAAATAATCCTGATGATAATCTTCGGCAGGATAAAAATTGGTAAAAGCGGTTATTTCAGTAACTATTGGATTTGGATATACCTGTTCGTTGTTTAATACTTTTTTAAATTCTTCGGCAATTTCTTTTTGTTCGTTGGTATGATAAAAAATAGCTGAACGGTATTGAGTTCCAACATCACCACCTTGTCGGTTTAAGGTAGTTGGGTCATGAACTTGCCAAAACACTTCTAACAATTCTTTGTAGGTAATAATTGTAGGATCGTAAGTAACCTGACAAACCTCTGCATGACCTGTTGAACCTGTACACACTTCTTTGTACGAAGGATTTTTCACTGTTCCACCGGCATAACCGGAAACAACAGATTCTACCCCGTTTAAATCAGAAAAAATGGCTTCCACACACCAAAAGCAACCTGCACCAAAAGTTATTGTATCCATAGCTTGTTGTATTGTATTTGTTTTAATTAATTCTTTTGATTCAACATTAGTTGTATTGCACGAAATTAGATAGATAAATAATAAGAAAATGGAATAACGATTTATCATTAATTTATTTTTTTAATTAATTTTTCTAATGCCTGATAGGTTGCTGAAGTAACGTTTACCAGTGGTAAACGAAGTGTGTCGCCACAAATTCCAAGAATTTTCAATGTGGCTTTTATTCCCGCCGGATTTCCATCTACAAACATGTAATAAACCATATCAAAATATTTGTAATGAAGTTGTTGGGCAGTTTTAAAATTTCCTGTTAATGCAGCTTTAACCATTTCACTGTAATCCTTAGGAAAGGCATTGGCTATAACCGAAATAATACCATCTCCACCACTGGCAATAATTGGTAAATTCAGAATATCATCGCCGGATATCACTAAGAATCCTTCGGGTTTATTTCTAATAATTTTCATTGAATTAAAAATAACCCCGGATGCTTCTTTTACGCCAATCACATTTTTACAATCGTTAGCCAATCGTAAAACTGTTTCTGCTTCCATGTGCGAGCCTGTTCGAGCCGGCACATTGTATAAAATGATTGGCAAAGGACAAATAGCTGCAATGGCTTTATAATGCTGGTAAATTCCTTCCTGACTCGGTTTATTGTAAAACGGACTAACTGATAAAATAGCATCGACACCGGTAAAATTATACGTATGAAAACAATCGAGAATATCTTGAGTATTGTTACCTCCTATTCCAAAAACCAAAGGAACTCTGCCGTTGTTTATTTTAATGGCAAAAGCCAACACATCTAATTTTTCTTGTCTTGATAAGGTAACCGATTCACCTGTTGTTCCATTTACAACAAGATAATCTATACCTCCTGAAATCAAGTGTTCGATTAATCTTTCCAGACTAGCGTAATCAACACTTCTATCTTCATTAAAAGGAGTTACTATCGCTACTCCTGTTCCTTTAAATTTACTCATGCATTATTTTTTTGACAAAGTTTGTTAAATTTTTTTATATTTTGTTAAAAATTAAAATTTTGATGATTTCTGTTATTAAGATTAAAAAACAAGAATTAATCCTTCAACTGTAGGATAAACTTCTTGGTAACCACCCTATCTTTGAGTTTTAGTTGTAAAAAATAAACTCCATTGGGTAGATTACTCAAATCCAACATTAAATTATTGCTAACCGGTTTGATGGTTTGAATATTTTTCCCAGAAACATCGAGCAAATTTAATGTAAAAACTTGTTCACTTTTAGTTGATGTGATGTTTAATAATCTTGAAGTAGGATTAGGATATATTTTTATTTCGAAACCGTTATCAAATTCAATATTTCCAACAGTTAACAAGGTAATGGTATCGGAATAATTCAAGCATAAAAAAGAATCGGTAACGGTCAAAAAATAATCTCCATTGTTTTGAGCCACAAGAATGGTATCCGTTTCGCCAGAAAGACTGGAACTGTTGTAATACCATTGAAGATTCAAACCAGAGGAATAAACGATGGTATCGTTTCCAAATAGAGTTAACACTGGTTTTTGAGGCAACGGCTGCCATGTGCTTTGAATGGTATCGCTCCATGCTTTACACCCGCTTGAGTTGGTAACATTCAAATAAATAGTTGCTGTGGTATCTACAAAAACTGTTGAGTTGGTATCGCCATTAAACCAACTGTACGTTACAAAACTACCTGGATTTATTTGGATGGAGTCTCCATCACAAACATTAAAATTACTGCCTAAACTTAAGGTGTAATTTGAAGTATTCAGCACATCAAAAGCATTTACTTTACCATAACCAAAACCTGTATTTGGAACAGCACCAGTAAAAGAATCTTGTTTAGCGGTGGTAATAATGGCGTTTTTTATTTCGGTCATAGTTGCTGTGGGGCATTTTTGCAAATACAGTGCAGCTACACCTGCAATTACAGGCGAAGCCATTGAAGTACCTCCATTTTTACGATGAAAACCTCCGTAAGCAACTTTTGCTCTATTTACCGGTCCGGCTCCCAATGAAGTAGTAATAGTAATGGCAGGAACCGGTCCAATTGATTCATCACCTGATGATGAAATATCCGGTTTAAGAGTTCCTCTACGTGTTGGTCCCCAACTGCTAGATGGTGCTTTAGCCCCTGGTATTCTGCCTGTATAACGAACAATAGAATCCACATCAAGATAAGAAGCTCTGTTATTAAAATTACCAACTGTTAATATCGAGCTTACATTTTGAAAACTACTCACCATGGTTTTTGCAGAATCAGGTTTTTGATAAAAAACTATTTGTGGCAATTCGGCAACTGTTGGCAAAGGGCTTTCCACCATATCAGAAACACCCAACCACGATGCCGACCAAATATCTAACCTACCATTTCCTGTTGTCATTAAACTAAAATTATAGGTATTGGAATCGGGTTCTTGCAACATGACTTGCAACAAGTATTTATCGCCTTGTAATTCGGCATAAGTTTCCACAACAGCAATTCTATTTCCATTGTTAAAAATGGTATCTGTATAAGCTCCTAATCTATTTTGAATATTTACAAAAGGGATATTTCCCCGAAGTTCGTAGTTGCCTGACGGTAAATTTGCTCCAATGGCATAATTCACATTATTTAAATCAGCGGTATCGGCCCAAGCTTCAAAATATACTGCTCCAAAACCAAATGCCGATGTTGGGTTATATTTAAACCATGTAAACGTAGTGTCGGAAGTAATCTGATGTTCAACGTGCCAGTTAAGATGCCCTGCATTGCCTGCTGCACAAACAAATGCTCTACTTTCTTTATCATTTACAATACTATCAATTAAAAGTGAAGCAGCATCAGTTCCATCGTGCGAACCCCAGTAATCGCCCATGCTTACATTTATTACACAAGGCATGTTGTAACTATCCGCTACATCATAAATATAATTTACCGCATCAACTACACTAGATAACCAGTTGGTAACATTTTCGTTACTTGCTACAACCACTACATTAGCATCAGGAGCTACACCCTTATAATTATTTACGGCTCTTCCATTACCTGAAGCAACCCCTGCAACATGTGTTCCATGCCCCGTAGAACTATGGTCGATATGCGTACAATTCCCACTGTTTATAGCAGAAGAATCCCAAACCTCTCCGTAACCATAAGCACTTGAACCATTGTCGGGAGAGTATTGATCCCAAATAGCCAGAATTCTGGTATTACCTAGTGAATCTAAAAAATCAGGGTGAAAAATATCTATACCTGTATCGATAAATCCAAGAATTACATTTTTACCTGTGTAAGCTTCTCTTAAAGGAAATTCGCCATCATGAGCAGGAACAATATTATTATGAATTAGCATGGTATCGTTGAGTGCCGTCGGTTTTGAAAAACTATATTCAATAGCTTGAACAAAATCATTAGCCGAAAACTGAATAATTTTTGAACTTGGCAATTCTACCTGAACAATATCTTTTTTGCTGAGTTTATTTTTTCCTCCAAGTTTTAAAATTTCTTGTTTTATTTTATCTGCATCACCTCTCACAAAAAAAGCAATGGCATCAGTTGGTTTGGATTGACTGATGGCGTGTTTTAACTGAAAATTAACTTTTGAATGTTGAGCAAATGTAGATGAGCAAAAAGCTAATAAAAATAATAAGAAAATATAGTTTTTCAACATAAGTGTTTTTGTAGATAATTATAAAATTACAGATTTTACCTTCTTAATTATTAAAAAAAGTAATTTCGTTACAATATTTTAAACACCACAACCATGAACACGAAGTCTCACGAAAACCACTTTATTAAAATAAATAAAATGAGTAAAAAAATTATTGGAGTATTTGCTCTGGCTCTTGTATTTGCTTGTAATAACGACAAAAAAAGGGATGCCGTTATTGACCAAAACGTATCGTTTGATAATTATAAAACATTTTTTATTGAGGAACTTTGGCAAACCTATCCGGGTTGGGCTTTGGGTGTTGGCAAACACGATTTTGATAGTATTTTGGTTGTTCCAAACGAAGAAAGCCGTAAAAAGGAATTGCAATTTGCAAACAACCATTTAGATTCGTTAAAAAAGTTTTCGTTAGCCGATTTGTCGAACAACAATAAAACCGATTATTATTTAATTGAGAATTTGTTGAGAGGAAATATTTGGTCGGCAAACGAACTAAAATCGTACGAATGGAATCCTTCTAATTATAATGTTTCTGAAGCTTTTTCGCTTATTTTATCTACCGAATTTGATAATTTAGAAAACAGAATTGATATTTTTTACAAACGTATGGCAAACGTTCCTGCTTATTTTGAGGCAGCCAAACAAAACATAAAAAATCCAACCATAGAACACACTCAGTTAGCTATCGACCAAAATTTGGGTGGTTTAGCTGTTTTTGAAACTGAATTGGAAGATGCTTTAGCAAAATCGACCATTGATGAAAATACCAAAACACAAATTTTTAAACGTGCAGATGAAGCTATTGCTGCTATAAAAGATTATGCTGATTGGCTTAAAAATTTAAAAAACGATAATCCACGTAGTTTTAGATTGGGGAAAGAATTGTATGCTAAAAAGTTTGAATTTGATATTCAATCGGGCAATACAGTGGAAGAAATTTACCAAAAAGCATTAACCAGCAAAGAAACATTACATGTTAAAATGGCAGAAATTACACACAGTTTATGGAACAAGTATTTTAAGCAACCTATCCCTGCCGATACATTACAAGCCATTAAAATGATGATAGACAAATTATCGACAAAACATGTTGAGCCCGATTCTTTTCAAACAGCCATTGAACAACAAATACCTGTGTTGATTGATTTTATCAGACAAAAAGATTTGATTTACATCGACCCATCCAAACCATTGGTAGTTAGAAAAGAACCCGCTTACATGGCCGGTGTTGCCGGAGCATCTATTTCGTCGCCTGGTCCTTATGATAAAGAAGCAAATACCTACTATAATTTTGGTAGCCTAGAAAGTTGGACTGCTGAACGTGCCGAAAGTTATTTAAGAGAATACAATCATTACATTTTACAAATTTTAAACATCCACGAAGCGATACCGGGGCATTATACGCAATTGGTTTACAGCAATCAATCGCCAAGTTTAATAAAATCTATTTTAGGAAACGGTACCATGATTGAAGGCTGGGCGGTTTATACCGAATTGATGATGCTCGAAAACGGTTATGGAAACAACGAACCGGAAATGTGGTTGATGTACTACAAATGGAATTTACGAACCGTTTGTAATACCATTTTAGATTACAGCGTTCATGTAAATAATTTTTCAAAAGAGGAAGCTTTAAATCTATTGGTTAATGAAGCGTTTCAACAGCAAGCAGAAGCCGAAGGTAAATGGAGAAGAGTTACTTTAACCCAAGTTCAGTTGTGCAGTTATTTTACCGGTTTTAAAGAAATTTATGAGTTCAGGGAAGAATATAAAACCTTAAAAGGAAAGGATTTTGATTTGAAAAAATTCCATGAAAAGTTTTTAAGCTACGGCTCAGCTCCAGTTAAAAATATTAGAGAAATGATGTTGGGGGAAAATTAGAGATTTTGAATTTACGATTTGACATTTTGTGAACTGAGAAACTGAGAACTAAAAACTAAGGGGCTTCTGTTATATTTTTATAATGATGGTATCTGTCCATTATTTCCTCCACGTAAGCGTAAGCAATAAAACCTTTACAATAACCATGTTTTACCACAGGGTCTTTGTAATATTTGGGTTTTGATTTATTGAGTAAAAAGAAACTTACCTCTTTCCATGATTGTGGATTTTTCTTGTATTTTTCAGCTAGGTTTTTAGCATCAATAACGTGTCCGGGTCCGGCATTGTAGCTCGCCAAAATAAATGGAATCCGTTCCAGCGTATCACTTATTTCTTGTTCCCAAATTTTATTTAGTCTGTTTATATATTTGGTTCCTGCAATTATATTTTGTTCTGCACTCGAAGAGGTGTCAACACCAAAATTTGCTCCGGTTACCGGCATAAATTGCATCAAACCAAACGATTCGCCCCAACCTCTCGCCTCATTATTAAAATGCGATTCCTGATAAATTAATGCTGCTAACAACTCCCAATCCCAATGGATAGCAGGAGCATATTTTTTTATCATTTCGTCGTAAGGAGAAATTACCCCCGATTCTAGTGTATAATATTTATCTTTTACTCTACGCTGCACCAAATGTTGGTTTTTGAAATATTTGGTATAAATAGATTTGAATTTTCTAGTTTTCTGAAAATCAATCAACCAACTATTAATAGATTTTAATAGACTATCGGAATTGTTACGAACCGCCCAAGCAATATCTTGATGGTCTTTTATCACCATTTCCGCATCAATGTTGGGGTAATACCATTGGTTGACCATGGCAATGTTTTTATCAGCAATGGTGTACTCAATTTCTCCGGTGGAGACTTGTTCAATTAACTCTTCAGTGGTTATTTCTCCTGAAACTATACTGATATCAATGTTGTGTTTTATTTCTTTAGAAATATTTTTTAACTCTTTATAAAACGATGATTTTTCTCGAACAACAATTTTTTTTCCGCCCAATTCGTGTATTGAACGAATTAATGAGTCTGTAACATGTTTCTTTTTTAGTTTTTTCCAACCTTCAGGTTTTTGCTGAATTAACACTTGTTTGGTAACTAAAATTGGATTTGAGAAACTGACCTCTTCTTTTCGTTCTTCTGTTACTGTTAAGTTTGCAGCAACAACATCTGCTGTACCTTTATTTAATTCTATAAAAATGCTATCTAAGCTATTGATTGGAACAACCTCCAGACTAACACCAATAAAATCGGCATAATTGCTCAATAATTCATATTCAAAACCTTGCGGAATACCTTTGTAAATAAAATAGCTGGTAGAAGAAAACTCAATCAACACCCTTAATTTTCCTTCGGATTGAATGGTATCAAAATCTCTATAAATGGGCTTTTTTCCTTCATAATCATCACCACAACTGCTAAAAAAAATAACAGTTGTGATGATAAAAAAGTATGAAATTGATTTTACCATTTGGAATTTGGTTAATAAAAGTATTTTTGTGTTCGGAAAAAGGTGCAAAAAATCAATTCAATACTTTTTACGAATAAAACAAGCATTTGGTTATTCATGTTAAACAAAAACAAACTATTACTCCTACTCTTTATCTTGCTAGCCAATGTTTTTATGGCGGCAAACTTAACCAAAGGTTTTGAAGCATTATCAATTCACGATTATTTTAAAGCAAAGAAAATATTTGAACAAGGATTAAAAAAACAAACTTCGGCATCGGCTTATGGTTTAAGTATTATTTACTCGTTAAACAACAACCCGTTTTACAACCTCGATTCAGCCTTGTTTTACATCAATAAAAGTGCTGAAACCTTTGAAATTTTAACTCCAAAACAAAAAACTAAACTTGTTGAACTAAAAGTAGATTCGTTGGCTATTTATAAACAAATTTTAGTTATTGACTCCAACTGTTTTGACCAAGCAAAACAAATCCATACAGTTGAATCCTACACGTATTTTATCAATCAAAATTGCTTTGCAAAACAAGTTGAAGAAGCTATAGCCATCAGAAATCGATTGGCTTTTAATCTTGTCGAAAAAGAAAATTCATCAAAAGCCTATTTGAACTTTTTAGAGACTTATCCTGACGCTATCGAACATGAAATTGCAAAAGCGAACTATGAAAAACGATTGTTTGAAGAATACACCGAAATAAATACATTGGAAAACAATCTTCGTTTTATAGCTGATTATCCAAGCAATCCATACATCAATAGAGCACATCAAAATGTTTATGATATAGCCACACACAATAAAACGATTGCTGCGTTTCAGTATTTTATTAAAACCTATCCAAAAAATCCACACACTACTACAGCTTGGCGAATGCTTTACAATTTATCTACTGTAACCCACACCCCTGAAAGTATTTATGAATTTGTAGAACGTTATCCGAATTACCCGTTTAAAAATGAACTTCAAAAAGATTTTCAATTGGCTAACTCTACATTTTATCCTTTTCAAAAAAACGACAAATGGGGGTTTGTTGATGATAGTTTAGTAGTAGTTATTCCTGCCATTTACGAATGGGTAAGTAATTTTAATGAAGGTGTTGCTGTTGCTGCTCAAAACAACAAAATGGGCTACATCAATAAATCCGGGGAAGTAGTTATTCCTTTTAATTACGACGAAGCCGATGCTTTTAAAAATGGAATGGCTGTTGTTGCAAAAGATGATAAGTTTGGTATCATCAATCGTGCTGGTGAAGAACTTGTTCCTACCATTTATGATGAAATCGGAGACATCAAAAATCAATACATCGCCGTTGAATTAGATGATAAATTTGGATTTATCGACCGTTTAGGAAATTTAAAAGTAGGACTGGATTTTGATGGCGTTGGCGATTTTCAAAATGGTATAGCTTATGTAAAAAAAGACGATAAGTTCGGTATTATCGATACCAATCTGTATTACATTGTAAAACCAAAGTTTGATTGGATAGATTTAGCCGACAACAATTTTATCAGGGTTACTGAAAAAGATTTTTATGGTTTAATCAATTCAAAAGGCGATTCAATTTTAGCTCCTGTTTACAGTCATATTTCTGAGTTTAAAAACGGAAGGGCATTAATTGTAAAAGACGATTATTACGGATACATTGATAAAACAAACAAAATAGTCATTCCAATTACTTTAGAAGTTAGTGAAGGGGTTATCAATTGGGCATTGTTTAACGAAAAGGGATTTGCAAGGATTTCTTCGAAAGGAAAAATTGGTTTAATTGATTCATTAGGACAAAAGTTTTTGCCCGCTTTGTTTGAGGATGTTGGTAGTGTTTCAAAAAATTTGATTGCTGTAAAACGCAACGGAAAATGGGGCTATTGCGACTATCAGGCAAAACTTAAAATACCTTATAGTTTAGAAGAAACCAACGAATTTATTGACGGTTTCGCCATTGTAAAATCAAATGGTTTATTTGGTATTATTGATGAAAAAGGAACATTTATCATTCCTTCAACCTACGAAGATTTAAGCAGGCTTACAAAAGATTTGTTTGTTGTTAAACAAAACGGTTTGGTTGGACTAATTAATATTAAAAATGAAATACTAGTTCCTATTAACTATACTAAAATTGAGTTAACCGAAAACAAACGATTGATTCGATTGGTTTCCGAACAATCAATACAATACAAAAAGATTTAATTCTTTATCAGTTCGAGTAAACAACATGAAGCAATAGTGAAATGTTGGTGTATCGAGAACAACAAAAACTATCTACTTCTCGATATGCTACGCTAAAGCTTCGCACTCGAAGTGACAGTTTTCTCTTCGTCCCCTAACCCCTCTCTTTCAAGAGAGGGGAAAGTCACGCTTTGAGCGTGGCTGGGGTGAGTTTAGAACAAAAAAATCCCAAGCAAAACTGCTTGGGATTTTTTAAGCCCCTCCTTCGGAGGGATTGGGGAGGCTACACCAACTGCGTAATAGCTTTTGTTACGTTCTTTTCTACTCTTTTCAACACATCGCTTACGTCCGATTTTACAAACTTGTCGCCGGTAATTTTTTCATAAAGTTCAATGTAACGATTCGAAATTTGTTCAATAAATTCATCAGTCATTTCAGGTACTTTTTGCCCGTCTTTCCCTTGAAAACCATTAGCAATTAACCACTCACGAACAAACTCTTTCGACAATTGTTTTTGTTTTTCGCCTTTTGCCTGACGCTCTTCGTAACCTTCTTTGTAGAAATAACGCGACGAATCGGGTGTATGAATTTCGTCAATTAAATAAATTTGGTCGCCTACTTTTCCAAATTCGTATTTGGTATCTACCAAAATCAATCCCATTTTGGCAGCAATTTCAGTACCTCTTTGAAAAATTTTACGGGTATAATCTTCTAATTTAATATAATCGGCTTCCGAAACAATACCTTGTTTTAAAATTTCTTCCCGAGAAATGTCTTCATCGTGACCAACACTTGCTTTGGTGGTTGGCGTAATAATAGGTTGTGGGAATTTATCGTTTTCTTTCATTCCGTCGGGCATAGGCACTCCGCACAACATACGTTTTCCTTCACTGTATTCTCTCCACGCATGACCCGATAAATAACCTCTAATCACCATTTCTACTTTAAAAGGTTCGCATTTTCTGCCAATGGTAACACTTGGGTCGGCAACTTCAATAACCCAGTTGGGAACAATGTCTTCGGTTGCTTTTAAAAATTTTGCAGCAATTTGGTTTAATACTTGACCTTTAAACGGAATGGCTTTAGGTAAAACCACATCAAATGCCGAAATACGGTCGGAAACCACCATTACCAGCAATTCGTCGTTGATGTTGTAAACGTCTCTAACTTTGCCTTTGTAAAGGCTTTTTTGTCCCGGAAAATTAAAGGTTGTTTCTTTTATTGCGTTAGCTTGCATAATTTATGTTTTTTTGAGATTGTTACAAAATTAAACACCGAAACCCGTTAACAAAAATGCATAAAGAAAAAGTATTGACAACTTTTCAACAAAATTGTAGAGACGCACAATTGTACGTCTCATGATTACCAACCACATTTTTTTGTTTTTAGACAGACAATCGTCCGTCTCTACGAATTTGCTTACTTCGCCAATTAACAAACTAGAGGCTCTCAAGCTGTACATCAAAAAGTATTACCTTTCTTTTTGGGTGGTTTTGATTTTGTTTTTGTATCTTTTTCATTTTCCTCAACCTCCAAATCATCAACACTAAGTTTTCCTATAATTTGAAAATCTGTCCTTCTGTTTAAAGCTCTTCCTTCGGGGTTATCTGAACCGTCAGGGTTTTCATTTATGGCTATTGGCATGGTTTCGCCATAACCTTTATAACGCAAACGTTTTTCATTTATGCCATTTAATACAAGATATTTAACCACGCTTTGTGCCCTTTTGTGCGAAAGGGTCATGTTATAATTATCGGCACCTTTACTATCGGTATGAGATGATATTTGAATAATAATATCGGGATTTTGTTTTAATATAACATACAACGATGTGTCGATGGCTATTTTAGCCTCCGGAGTTAAGTTCGGGCTATCAAATTCGTATAAAATCCCTACTAAAACCATTGGTTTTTCAGGAATTTTTGTCAAGTTAATTTTGGTGTGTAAGGTATCTGTTTTTGTAATGTTCGTAGTACTAATTTCAGCATTTCCATTTAAATAACCATCTTTTTTTACTTCAACAATATAATCAAATCCCGGTTCCAGCCTAATATCAAAATCACAATTGCCGGATTGAATTTGTTTAGACAAATATTTTTCGTTCGTTTCTTTATTATTGATGTACAAATTAATGTTATAATCTGTTAAACAATCGGAACTATCCAGAACTTGTCCGAGTAAATTAATGGTGATGTATTGGGTGTATTTGAATTCATAAATATCATCACAACACGTTTCATTAAGCAACGCCACCCCTCCTTTTCGGTTAGAAACTAAAAAGCCTCCTTTATGGTCGTTACTTAACGTGAAATCAATGTCATCGGCCGGAGAATTGATGGCTTGTTTAAGGTTTTTTGGTTCTTCCCACTTACTCTTTTCACCTTCAATACTAAAAACGTCTAACCCACCAATACCAACTCCTCCATCCGAACTAAAATACAAATGGTGAGTAGAATTATCATAGTATGGTGTAACCTCACTTCCGGCAGTATTTATTCTAGAACCTGCATTTTTAGGCGATTTATATATCTTTTTCTTGCTGTTGTATTCGGTGTACCAAACATCTAATCCCCCTCTTCCCCCGGGTCTGTCGGAAACAAAGTAAATGACTTCCTGATTATTTTTCGACTCCCTTCCTATCGCTGGTTGTGTGGTGGTATAATTGGACATGTTAATTTCTTCGTTCATTACAACAGGTTCTTGCCAATTTCCATTGGTTTTCTCAGACAAATAGAGTTGGCATATCATTTTGTTTTGCCAATTTTTCTGACATAATGTAAAATAAAACCGATGACCATCTTCTGATAATGCTCCATTACCTACATGTATTCCTTCTTTATTAAAAGGACCTTCAAATTCACCTTTAGAAACCCATTTCTCAGCTTCTTTTTTTGCAAAATAAAATTTACGTAATGGTATGGTCATGCTATCGTGAAGTTCTACTTTGTAATAGTTTACCCCGTTATCCTTTAAGGAGCCATAAACCATAGTATTTTCATCGATTAGTATTGGCGAAAATTCAATGTGTGGCTGATTTATGGATGTATCTAAATGTTCAACAACTGTTGTTGCTGTAGAATCTTTTAAACCAATGGCAAAATCACAACTTAAGAGGTCGTTTTTCAATAATTTTTTATAGGCAGGGTCTTTAACCCCATTAGCGAGTTTTTTAAATTTCAGCAGGTTATCTTTAGCTTCAACATATTTTTCCTGAGACATTTGAACTCTTGCCAAATGAAATAAACTCAAAGGATATTGTTCAGCATTTCCGTCAGCTATTTTCTGATACCAAATTTCGGCAGTAGTATAATTTCTTGTTGCTCGATATAATTCTGCCACATCAAAAGCTACATCAATATTTTCGGGGTTTCTTCTCGACCATTCTTCGTAATAAAACAAAGCGGTATAAGTATCTCCTAATCGGAGTGCATTTTTTGCAGTTGCCCTTATTTCTTTGAGCGTTTTATCAGCTAAAGAAACATCTGTTTCTTGCCCTTTTACATGAAAAGAAAATACCAATAAACAAAAAATTATACTAAAGCTGGAAGACCAGAGACCGAAGACCGAAGCACTTCGAACTTCGTCCGTCAATGGACAGATTCCGACAAAAAACTTGTTCACTTTTTTGATATGAATTGAAAACCCACTCATTAATATCTATCACAAGGAATTGATAAATTTTTAGGGCTAAATAGTGGAGCTGTATAAATTAGGGAAAATTCAAGGGTACTTTTTCTAGCCGAATAATCACTCAAAGTTGAAATATTCACATCATAACTAAACCCAACATCAAATCGATTATAGGTAAGCCCTACAATAGGTATAACGGCATCGCTGTTTCTTCCAAAACCGTCTCTATACAAAACCCCTGCATAAACATTTTTAACTTTCGAGTCTTTGAAATGGTATTTTACATTAGAACCTATTAAAGCATCCTGAGCTTTTGTTGTCCACATGTAAAGCAACTTGGGTTCGATAGAAACAGGTCCGTTCAAATCAATAACTGCTTCACCATGTACCACTTGTCGCATTCTTAGTCTTTCGGTGGGTGTATTAAAATAAGTGTCTTTTGGTCGGTTAACATGAAAGAGAGATAAACCTAAAGTTGGTTTAAATTTAGTGAAAGTTTTAGACCAGGCAACCCCAAAATTAACATCAATAAAATTTTGCGATTGCGAAATATCATTCTCTCCATTACTGAGGTTTTGGTCGAATATTCCTGTTTCATAAACCCACTGGTTTGGGAATGTTTGCGTTTTTAAATCGGTGCTTTTTAGTACAATTCCAGCCTGTATTCCTGCTCTTATTTCATTGTATTTCCACAGTTTTTTGTAGGATCCTGTTAAAAATATTTTATTCGTATTTTGGTTGAATCCGGAAAACTGGTCTTTAACTACAATAATACCCCCATCAATTTCATCAGAATAAAAATGGAATTTTTTATCGAAAGCAATAACGGCAGTGGTAATTGGGTCGCCTATTTCTCTCCATTGACTTCTATAATTTCCGGCAATACGATACTCGCCATTATAAAATCCTGCCAAAGCCGGGTTTAAATTTTGTTGGGCCGTATAAAATTGAGACAAATGAACATCTTGTGCAAAAATTTGCATCGTACAAAAGAAAATTATGGCAACTAAATACTTTTTCATTACCACATTTTTGGGTTAGAGTTTAAGTAGGTATTTGCCATTTTCCAATATTGATCGTGGGTGAATTTGGTACATTTACAATTATCAGGGTAATACGACATTGGGTTGCCTAAATCAGGCGTATAATAATCGCCATTGGCATCTTGCTGCATACCAATAAATCTGCAATTTGCATCTACAGAACCTAATGGATAAGGATCTGCCGGAGTATCACATATTAAATCACCTGTAGTTGTACAATTACTTCCATCAACTAATTCTCCGGGTATGTCAAAAGTATGGGGTAAACCAAAATAATGACCCATTTCGTGAATATAAGTACCCGGTCCTGCAGATTTTTCCATACATACAAGACCATCATTAACATCACCTATTCCTCCAAGTGTAGCAAAACTTCCTTGTGCTGAAGTTGTGTTAACAACAAACATATTAATTCTATAGTTTTCGTAGTATTTAATCATTAATTCAGGCAATTCAAGGGTTGTATCCAAATCGTTATATTGGAAATTATATATATCACGTACTTCGCATACTTCAAAAGAAACACAAATATCCTCTTATTTACAGCATCTATTCCATCTAAAACATCCTGTAAAACGATACCTGGCTGACCTAAACTATCATGTACTATGTTAACTATAATGGAAAATTTTTTATCCAAACAAGGCAATGATTGTTTGGGTTGGGCAAACATACCGAAAGTAACAAAAAAAACAGCAATCGTGCTTAAAACTGTTGCCCGAAAAATTTGCATGGTCTTATAAATTATCTATGATTACTATCATTATTTTTTACGAATGTACAATTTTTTTAAAATAAAGTAATACATTAGCAGAAATAATACTTAAAGTTGTTGCTGATTTACCAATGTAAAATTTAGCGTATTTTTAAAAGCGTATATTTATAGAAATGAAATGAGAAGTCTAAAACTGTTTTTTTTATTTACCGGACTTATCTCTGTATTGTACACTTTTGGGCAAACCGCTAATATTACCGAAGGTTGTTTTCCATTAACAATAAATTTTACAGCACCCGGAAGTTCCTCTACTTTTTTTTGGGATTTTAAAGATGGTGCCACTTCAGCACTCCAAAACCCATCCAATACTTTTCTTAATGCAGGAACTTATGTGGTAGAATTTAGAGAAACTACTACCGGTCCAATTGTTGGAACTGTAACCATTAATGTATATGCAAAACCTGTCCCCGAATTTTTAACAGATGTTACCAAAGGTTGTGCACCCCTAACTGTTAATTTTACAAATAATACCACATTAAATCCCGGAATTGTTATTACCGGTTATTCTTGGGTTTTTGGGGATGGCGGAACTGCTTCCGGTGCAAATCCTTCACATACTTTTACTCTTGAAGGAAATTACTTTGTATCGTTAGAACTAATTACAAATCTTGCAACCTGTAATGTTACAAAAGCTTACAATGACCTAATTTCTTTAACAAACCCTCCGAATACTGCATTTACAACCTCTCCTAACGATGCTACTTCTTGTACAGCCCCATTAGATGTTAGTTTTACCAATACTACCTCTGGTTCTGGTGCTCCCTTGACATATAATTGGGATTTAGGAAACGGGAATACATCAACAGCAACAAGTCCCCCTACTCAAACTTATACTACTTTAGGTTCTTTTCCGGTAACTTTAACTGCCACAGATACCAATGGTTGTCAGAAAACGATCCAAAAAAATGTTTCTATTGGTTCTCCTATTGCAGATCTTTTATTTAAAGATACGGTATGTGTTAATGTTTATGATACTATATTTAACCAATCAACTGCCGGGGTTTACACTTGGAATTATGGTGCAAATTATCAATTGAACCCTGCTATAAATACAGGGCTAAGTACTCAGGGTTATTTTCAGGGAAAACATCCTGTAATAAGGTTTACAACACCGGGAATGCACTCGGTTACTTTAACAGTAAATGCGGGTGGCTGTATGGACGATACTACAATAACATTTTTTGTCGAAGAAATTATTGCCGATTTTGTTTCAAACCCAACTTATTCTTGTGAAGATCCGATGCTGATTAATTTTACCAATCTTACCACCAATGCAGTATCATACTATTGGAATTTTGATAATGGAGATACTTCCATCGTTGAAAATCCTAACACCACTTATATGGTTGAAGACACCACTATTTATTCTATTAACGGACCTAACACTTTAAACAATTATTTCGTAACAACTTTAACCGTAACCTCTGCGGCAGGTTGTAAATCAACCATTTCTCATACAGATACCATTCATGAACCCAATGCTTTATTAATGCCTGATGTTGTGGATGGATGTTTACCTTTAACTGTTGTTTTCTCCGATTCCAGTTCTTCTAATGAACCCATTGTAAATTGGGAATGGTTTTTTGGCGATGGGACTTCTATTTCTTCGGCTAACGATTCTCCTCAATCTCATACCTATATAACCATGGGAGAATACGATGCATATTTAGTTATTACCAACAGTGCCGGTTGTACCGATACCTCCTACTTAATGCCAATAAAAGTGGGTGATGTTATAGTTCCTGATTTTACCGTTGATGTTACCGATGTTTGTCCCGGTGATTCCGTTCAGTTTACAGATTTAACCCCTGCTCCATTAGTCGATAGTGTTGATGCCTGGCACTACTACACTGAGGGAAGTTTAATGTTTCATTGTTTTCAAGACCCCGACCCGATTTGGGTTTTTAATAATGAAACCGGACCTCAAGATGTAACTTTAGTTGTTGGTTTTAACGGTTGTTATTCATCCATCACAAAATCCGGGTTTATAAATGTAAAAGGTCCTATTGCCAAATTCAACTATTTTAGTACCTGCGAAAATCCATATACCATAGATTTTGCCGATAGTAGCCGTAGTGCAACCAGTATTATTTGGAATTTTGGTGATGGAGACACTTCTTCTATAGCTACACCTACGCACACCTATGCTGCAACAGGAGATTATACGGTAGTTTTACATGCCATCAATTCAGGTTCAGGTTGTGCCGATTCTTACGATACAGCAACAGTTCATATTAGGGATATTCAGGCCAATTTTATTTCAGATTCTTTATTGTGTCAAAATGTTCCATCATCATTTAATGCCGGATTATCACAAGATGTTTATTCTTATTGTAATTCAGGTTATACTTGGTATTTTAGCGACTCAGGTGTTCGACCAATAACCACAGGAAATGCTAGTGAACCACTCCCTTTCCCTACCACTGGTTTAAATGAAGTAACATTAGTTGTTACCGATATTAATGGCTGTAAAGATACCGCAAGTGCATTTGTAAACGTTTTTAGTATTGATGCAAATTATACTATTGATGATACTATTATTTGTTTGCCTACGCTGGTAACTTTTAACAATACCAGTACCTCTGATACCTCTATTGTTAATTGGCAATGGAATTTTGGAGATGGCCAAAGTTATAACGGTCAAGACACTTCACACACCTACACTTCATCCGGCACCTCGTTTCCAGTTCGGTTAATTGTTACCAATGCCGTTGGTTGTGTTGACACGTTGATTAAACCTATTCTTGTTTATAAACCGACCAGTGTTGTTGGTGTTTCAGATAATACAGTTTGTGCTGGAACAACTGTAAACTTTACTGCTACAGATTATACTTTACAAGGTTCTAATCTAACTTTTAACTGGAATTTTACTGACGGAAATACTAGTATTCTTCAAAACCCAAACAATGCTTTTGCTACCGGCGGAACGTATTTTGTAAATATGGTTTACGAAGAAATTAGTTCAGGATGTAAGGATTCAGTAATTCAAACCATTTTTGTTCAAGAATACCCTACAGCAGCATTTACTTCTTCTGCTGATGCGTTCTCAGTAATTTGCCCAAACGACAACGTGCTTTTTACCAATACTAGTATTTCAAGTAGTCCTATCATTAGTTATCAATGGGATTTTGGAAACGGCTCTACATCAACATTTGCTAATCCGGGAACACCTTATGGCAACAATGGAACATATACGGTACAATTAACAGTTACCACATCTTTTACCTGTCCTAATACTACTACTCATACTTATACAGTTCGGGGTCCATCCGGAAACTTTTTTACCGACTTAAATGGCGATACCATTTGCCGACTTGAAGAAGTATTGTTTACAACCTATAATTTTATTGATGTTGATTTTTATACTTGGGATTTTGGTGATGGAACCACAGCGTCAAATGTAAGTCCTATTAGTCATCCTTATACTTTTGTTCCTCCAGGCGGACAAACCATAGCAAAACTAATTATGTCTAATCTCGATGGATCTTGCCCAGTTACAGATACTGCCACTATTAACATTTATGAAGTTATTGCCGATTTTGATAGAAATTTTAATGATATTGATACCGCGATTTGTTTTGCCCCATATCCATTTACAAATACATCAACCAATGCCAATGTTTGGTTTTGGGATTTTGGCGATTCTCAAACAAGTACTGCTCAAAATCCTTCTAATCATAATTATGCATTACCAGGTATTTATCAAGTTACGTTAGGAGTACATAGCACCTCTTTAACTTGTACTGATAGCATTACAAAAGAAATCATCTTGCATCCAATACCAGAAGTTACCGCTATAGGTGATACCATTTGTGAAGGTGAAATTGGAATTGTTTATGTTGAAAACCCAAGTCCTAATTCCAACTATTTTTGGACATCCAATCCATTTGTTACAATAACTAACGATACTTTACCAGTTGCAACTTCACAACCTTTAACTACAACAAATTACTCGGTTACGGTTACCGATTCTAATAATTGTGTAAATGCTGATAACACCACTTTATACGTCATTAACGAATTATTAATCAATAACTTTGACACCATTGTTGCTATGGGTGATGATGTTATTTTACCAATTTACCTTGATGCCGGATTATACACTTTTACATGGACTCCTGAAACCGGATTAAGTTGTTTGGATTGTGCCCCTCCTACCGTTATTAATCCATTAGTAGATGTATTATACACATTAACATACTCAGATATTCCAAAAGGTTGTTTCCCCGACAAAATAGCTTACTTTGATATTAAAGTTCATCCCGAAACATTTATAAAAGTACCCACCACATTTACCCCTAATGGCGATGGAGTTAATGATATTATTTATGCAAAAGGTTGGGGTGTGAAAGAATTAATAGAGTTTAAAATCTTTAACCGTTGGGGAGAACTCATCTTTATTAGCACTGATTTAGAAATTGGTTGGGATGGTTATTACAAAGGAGTACTTCAAAATAACGATATTTATGTGTATAAAATCCAGGCTTTAACTTGGAGAGATGAAGTTCAAGCACTTGAAGGGCATATCAACTTAATGAGGTAGATTGGGTTGGGTTAATTCTACCATCTTTGTCCGTTAGGTGAAGGATTCCGGTGCAACAAAAACAGATTAAGAAAATTTTCTTCTCTTTGCCACAGATTACACAAATTCACACAGATTTGTTTCACAAATTATTTCTTATCCACGCCGAAAGCGTGGAATAAATCTGTGCAAATCTGTGAAAATCTGTGGCTAAAGTATTTATGGCTAATTAAGTGTAACTATAAATCATTTAATTTTTAATAACCTTAAACGACTGTTTATTTTCTCCAATACTAAACAAATAAATACCGCCCGATAAATTACCCAACTCAATTACAGTTTGTGGTGCATTAATTTGCCCCGACAACACCGTTTTACCCATGTTATCATAAATGGTGTAAAAAGCACCTACTAATTGATGGTTTGCTTTTAGTGTTATTTGGTCGCTTGTTGGGTTGGGATAAACACTAAACTCGTTTAGTTCAGTAATTTCGTTTACTCCAACAGTTGAAGACAATTTAACCACCCAGTAATCACTACCACCCTGATTACCCATTACATCTCCACCAGTTGAGAAAGAATATCCAATAACTACATATCCTCCGTCTGTTGTTTGTTGGATGAATCCTGCTAAATCTACTCCAGTTCCACCTAAAGATTTTTGCCATTCGATAATGCCTGTACTGGTTAGTTTAACCACCCAGTAATCCCTATTTCCATGATTACCAGTTACATCTCCATCAGTTGAATTAGAATATCCAGTAACTACGTATCCCCCTTCTGTTGTTTGTTGGATGGAATTTCCTCCTTCCTCCCCTATTCCACCCAAAGATTTTTGCCATTCAATAGTACTAGTGCTATCTAGTTTTACCACCCAACAATCCCAAGTTCCATGATTACTCGTTACATCTCCATCAGTTGAGTAAGAAATTCCGGCAACTACATATCCGCCATCTGTAGTTTGTTGGATGGAATACGCATAATCTTCTTCAGTTCCACCTATAGATTTTTGCCATTCGATAGTACCTGTGCTAGATAATTTAAACACCCAGTAATCATTGCCGCCCTAATTACCTGTTACATCCCCATCAATTGAATTAGATTATCCAGCAACTACATACCCTCCATTGGTTGTTTGTTGAATAGAATATGCAACATCACTTCCAGTACCTCCTAAAGATTTTTGCCATTCGATATTGCCTGTACTAGACAGTTTAATCACCCAACAATCATAACCCCCATGATTACCTGTTACATCTCCATCAATTGAGGCAGAACGTCCAACAATTACATATCCTCCATCAGTTGATTGCTGAATAAATTGCCCATTATCTAAGAAATTCCGGCAACTACATATCCGCCATCTGTAGTTTGTTGGATGGAATACGCATAATCTTCTTCAGTTCCACCTATAGATTTTTGCCATTCGATAGTACCTGTGCTAGATAATTTAACCATCCAATAGTCATTGCCGCCATGATTACCTGTTACATTTCCATCAATTGAGTTAGATTGTCCAACACCTATATATCCGCCATCGGTCGTTTGTTGAATGGACTGTCCAAAATCCGAATTAGTTCCACCTAAAGATTTTTGCCACTCAATTGATGGGGCTTGTGCTGTAAGGTAGATTGAGGTTAAAAATAACGATAAGGTAATGAGTAGATTTTTCACAGTTTTAAGAATTTATTTACTAGTAAATGTAGAAAAAAAACGACACTCAACGTAAATATAAAAATGTATTTTAAAAAATCGAGTTTATTTTGATTGAATCTAAATAACGTGGGTTCGATATACTACAAACCTACAAAATATTAAGTTTTGGTTAATCACCCACCCTACCCTCCCTCTCAAGGGAGGAGTCCACAACGAAAAAACCACAACGGAGGTCATTCTCCCCTTTTGAGGGGAGTTAGAGGGGTGATTTCATCTTAAAAAATTACTTCATACTTCTAACCTCGAACTTCGGACTTCCAGCTTATTTTACCTACCTTTGCAGCCAATTAACAAACTACTATTTTGGGAAACTTCAAGGATTTAGGTATCAAACCGGACTTTATTAAAGGATTAAATGAATTAGGAATAATTACGCCTACCGAAATTCAAACACAAGTAATTCCTTTGCTTTTAAATACCAAAACCGATTTGGTAGCTCAGGCACAAACCGGCACAGGAAAAACTGCGGCTTACGGTTTGCCATTGTTGCATAGTATTGATGTTAAACAAAATGTAATTCAAGGACTTATTTTATGTCCTACCAGAGAATTAGGGCAACAAGTGGCTAAACAACTGTTTAAGTTTACCAAATACTCCGATAAAATTTTTACAGAAGCTGTTTATGGTGGTCAGCCTATCAATATTCAAATTGGTGCGTTAAAACGCCCAACTCATATTATAGTTGCAACCCCCGGCAGGTTAATTGAACTGGTAAAACGAAAAGCTGTTGATTTACGAAAAGTGAAAACCATTATTTTAGATGAAGCCGACGAAATGTTAAGCATGGGATTTAAAAATGAATTGGACGAAATTCTTGGTTTTTTACACAGTGCCGAACAAAAATGGCTTTTTTCAGCTACTATGCCCCTAGGTATAAAACAAATTATAAACGAGCACATGGCAGAAGATGCTCACCAAATTGACGTGAGCAGCAACAATGTGGTAAATAGAAATATTGACCACCAATATGTTATTTGTGACGAAAAAGAGAAATTGCAAATGTTGCTTCAATTTTTAAAATCGCAACATAAAAACAGAGGAATTGTATTTTGTAAAACAAAAGTGGCTACTCAAACCTTGGTAAAACAATTAATTGCTAAAAACGTTGCTGCCGATGCCATACACGGCGATTTATTGCAAAAAGAACGAGACAAAGCCATGCGAGCTTTTAAAAATGAAACCGTACAATTGTTGGTAGCTACCGATATTGCTGCTCGTGGTATTGATGTGGAAGGACTTTCGTATGTAGTGCATTACCAATTGCCCGATCAAGAAGAATATTATACGCACCGAAGTGGTAGAACTGCTCGAGCCGGAAAAATGGGAGTGTCATTAAGTATTGTAACCACTTTTGAAATGAAACAACTTCGGTTTTTCGAGAAAAACTTAAAAATCAGTTTTAATCAAGTTAGATGATTAATAGGAATCAATACTTATATTTCTTTTAATGTATCGATGTAATCCATGACCGTCTTTGGCCATTTTTTTCATCATCTCAACACGATCTTGACCATTCAATACATTGGTAAAAGTGTGTGGATCGATTTCTTCTTTCATCCATACTTTGATATAATCAGATCCTAATTCGTAACCAATTATTTTAGATCCTTTTTTTAAATTAGAATACTTCTCCATAATCTTAGATGTTTGAACAAATCTAATAATTATAGTAAAAAAGTGAATCAGCAGATTTACCTAATTTTCAACAATTTTTTGTTAAGTATTATTACTTAATAAAAGACAATAGAAATGGAAGATGGTAATTTTATTTCAAAATTCTAGAGAAATTAAATAGAATCCAAAGCTTCTTCAAGTACAGCTTTCACCTCTTTGGCAAAAGGCTCAATGGATTTGTTTTTTATTACCTCAAATGCTGCAACCGGGTCAATTATTGATACATCAACACTTCCATCCTTATTTTCGATAATGGTAACATTACAAGGCAACATGATACCAATTTTTTCCTCTTGTTGAAAAGCCTGATAAGCGAAATTTGGATTACAAGCACCGAGAATTTTATATTGCCGAATATCTTTATCTATTTTGGCTTTTAAGGTTGCTTTAAAATCGATTTCGGTTAAAATACCAAAGCCTTTATCTTTTAAAGCTTCTCTAATTTTTTGTTCTGCTTCAGCAAAACTATACTTGGTTGTTTTGTTTAGGTAATACATTTTTTTTTTATTTTTTAAAAACTACTGGTTAGTTTACCTGAATAGTCTAAAAATATTTTATTATTGTTTGAAATATCAATGTAAAGTACACGGTAATATAAACTATCTCGTGTATTATAACCATTTAAAACGCCTCCAGTAAAAATCCCTGTCCCACTTGTAAAAGCATTAAAATAATCTGTTTGGATATTTACAGCTATACTACTGTTCGGTTCTCCTTTTAAGTTTGAAGCATCAAAATTAGTGGAAAGTACATAATCAGGCTTTGTTCCAACTAGTTTAGAATTAACATTTAATAAAGGATAATTACTTATTGCATTCCAGCTTGAATCGTATTTATCAACATTCATTGTTCCCAAATATATAAAGGTTGTGTGCTCGGTTGGTGCTATTGGGGTTTGACCTGTTCCGCTTGGTGCAGAAGGTACAGAGTTATCTTCTTTAGAGCATGCAATAAAGAAAAATATCATTAGAAATAAAACAATTGTATTTCTCATATTTTCACGAGTTAGTTTGTTTAACAAATATAAGAAATTTTAAGTTAGGTACTACCAACTCCCTCCTGCTCCACCTCCACCAAAACTACCTCCACCAAAACCGCCGAATCCCCCACCTCCAAAACTTCCACTACCGGAGCCAAAATTTCCAAAAGAACCTCCGTGGCTTCTACCCGAATTATTCATGAGCATAAAAGCTGTCCAAAATGGTATGTTGTGCCCTATTGAATAATCTTTTGCTTTTTTTGCTGTTGAAATAAACACAATACCAAAAATTAAGATAATAAATAATATAGGAATAATAAACTTGGAAAAATCTGGTTTTGCATATTGGTCAGCAGTAAATTCTCCCGAGGTTAAACTCATCAACACATTAACTGCCTGATGAATCCCAAAATAATATTCCTTCGATTTAAAATAAGGAATCATCTCATTTTCTACAATTCTTTTTGCAATAGCATCGGGTACAACTCCTTCTAACCCATAACCTGGAGCAATAAAAGCATCGCCTCTTCCATCAATTTCTTTCGGTTTAACCATGATAACAATACCATTGTTTTTACCTTTTTGCCCTACGCCCCATTTTTCGCCAAGGGTATATGTAAAGTCAGCTTTATCGTAACCACATAAATCGGTAACCGTTACTACCATTATTTGTGTCGAAGTAGTATCGTTAAAAGCAATTAATTTTTGGCGTAAAAATGTTTCGTCTTCATCGCTAATGATGTTGGCATAATCCTGAACCAAGTCTTGTTTTGGTTGTTGGTCGAGCAAACAATCTTGGGCTTTTAAGTGACTAAAAGTTAAAATTGAAAGTAATATTAAAAAGATGCTTTTCATTGTTTTTTGTTTTTACCGTCATTGCGAACATAGTGAAGTAATCTGCTAATTATAAAGGTTGCTTCGTTCCTCGCAATGACATATGTTTTAAGATTTACCAAAAGAAATATCATTCGATAATTCGTTTTTATCATCTTTATGGTAAGGGAAATGTATTTTTAATTGTTCTCCTGACATTTTTATCCCTTCAGTTAATCCTTCGGTATATTTGCCTTGTTTAAAATTGGCAATCATCAAATCTTTAATCTCGTTCCAAAAATTAGGTGGGACTTTTTGGTTAATTCCGGCATCTCCCAAAATTGCCAATTGATGATCTTCGGTTGATAGATAAATCAACACCCCATTTCGTTGTGCTGTTTTTTGCATACCTAATGCGTCAAACATAAATGCAGCGTGGTCTAACACATCTTCATTGCATTTTTTTTCGATGTGTACACGAATTTCGCCCGATGTATTTTTTTCGGCTTCTTTAATAGCTGCAACAATTTGTTGCTTTTGTTCGGATGTAAATAAATCTTTTGGCATAAATTTAGTTTAAAACAAACCTAACAGTCTGTCAACTGGAGGACTGTTAGGTTTTCGCAATGACGATGGATTTAAAATTCTACTGTTGGAGCAACTTCAGCACCAGATGTTGCTTCAAAATAATCTTTTTTCTCGAAACCAAACATTCCTGCATAAATGTTACGTGGGAATTTTCTCACATAAGTATTGTAGTCTTTTGCTGTTTCATTAAATTTCTGACGTTCAACTGTAATTCTGTTTTCAGTACCTTCCAATTGAGCCTGTAATTCTAAAAAGTTTTGGTTAGCTTTTAAATCAGGATAACGCTCTACCACTACCATTAATTTAGATAGAGCTGAACTTAATCCGTCTTGAGCTGCTGCAAATTGTTTAATTGATTCTGCATTTAATTTTGATGGGTCGATGGTTGTGCTGGTAGCTTTTGCTCTTGCATTTACAACACCTTCTAAGGTTTCTCTTTCGTGAGCAGCATAACCTTTTACAGTGTTTACTAAGTTTGGAATAAGGTCGGATCTACGTTGGTAAACATTTTCTACTTGCGACCATGCTCCGGTTACAGCCTCATCTTTAGTTACCATATTGTTGTATGAACCCATAATTGAGAACACCATAAAAAGGATTAGTAAACCCACTACCCCTAGTATTATCCATGATTTTTTCATTTTCTTTATTTTGTTTTTAGTTAAATTAATTCAATACTTCGTTTGATAAAATTAGTTAATTCTTCGCCTTTTAACATGTTTTGAGATAATAATGCTAAATCGGCAGTTTGTTTGGCAATTTCTTTTTGTTTGTTGTTGTCTTTTTCTTTCAACATTTTAGAGATAAGCGGATGATTTACATTGACCACCAAATTATACATTTCAGGAAAATTACCCATTCCCATCATTCCACCACCACCCATTTTGCTCATTTCTTTCATCCTACGCATAAATTCCGGTTGAACAATAGTCATCGGTTGGTCGGTTTCATTCATGCTTTCAAACTGAACGGTAAATTTTTCTTTAGAAATCACTTCTTCAATAACAGGTTTTAAGGTTTCTTTTTCCGCATCAGATAATTTTGAAGGAATTTCTTCATTCTTGTTAATCAACTTATCAATTGTATCAGCATCAACCCGAGTAAAAGTTGATTTTTCTACTTGTTGTTCTAATTTTCCAACCAAATGAGAAGATAACGGAGAATTTAAAATAATTACCTCATAACCTTTATCGTTAGCTGATTGAATATAAGTATGCTGAGTTTCTACATCACTGGTATAAAGCACTACTAATTTGTCGTCTTTATCGGTTTGAAGTGGTTTAATTTTTTCGGTTAATTCTTCTAAAGTGAAATATTTTCCTTCAGTATTTTTATATAACGCAAATTTTTGAGCTCTTTCATTAAATTTTTCATCAGATAACATTCCGTATTCGATAAATATTTTAATGTCGTCCCATTTTTTCTCAAAATCCTCACGGTCTTTTTTGAACAACTCTTCCAATTTATCAGCCACTTTTTTGGTAATGTGGCTAGATATTTTTTTCACATTTCCATCACTTTGCAAATACGAACGAGAAACGTTAAGAGGAATATCCGGTGAATCAATAACTCCATGTAAAAGAGTTAAAAAGTCTGGCACAATACCTTCAACCGAATCAGTAATAAACACCTGACGAGAGTACAATTGAATTTTATCTTTTTGTACTTCCATGTTGGGTTTAATTTTAGGGAAGTATAAAATTCCTGTTAAATTAAACGGATAATCCACATTTAAGTGAATGTGAAACAACGATTCTTCGAAATTGTAAGGATACAATTCTCTGTAAAAATTCTTGTAATCATCATCCGACAAAGTTGCTGGAGCTTTTGTCCATGCAGGAGTTGGGTTATTAATGATGTTATCTACCTGAATAGCTTCTTTTTCGATGTTGCCCTCTTTATCTTTTTTTCCTTTCGAATTGTCAATATATTCCGTTTTAGTGCCAAACTTAATGGCAATAGGCATAAACTTACAATATTTGTCGAGTAGGTTTTTAATTCTACTTTCTTCTAAAAAATCGGTAGAGTCTTCCGCAATATGTAAAATAACATCCGTACCTCGTTCTGTTTTCGCAGCTTGTTTAATATTATATTCAGGGCTACCATCACATTCCCAATGAGCACCTGATTCGTCTTTATAGTTTTTTGAAAGAATCTCAACACGTTCTGCCACCATAAATGATGAATAAAATCCTAAACCAAACTTTCCAATAATATTATTGGTATCCGTTTTGTCTTTAAACTTATTTACAAATTCCTCTGCACCAGAAAAAGCAATTTGATTGATGTATTTTTTAATTTCTTCTTCACTCATACCAATACCTTTATCTCTAACGGTAAGGGTTTTAGCTTTTTTATCTAAAATTACTTCAATGGTATCGTTTCCAATATCACCTTTGAATTCTCCTAAAGATGCTAAAGCATGAAGTTTTTTGGTTGCATCGGTTGCATTTGCAATAAGCTCTCTTAAAAAGATTTCATGGTCGGAATATAAAAACTTTTTAATGATTGGAAAGATGTTCTCTGTTTGTACTTTAATTTTTCCTTTTGCCATATTTTTTAGTTTTGTGTTTAGAGTTTAGAGTTTGAGGTTTCTTTAATATTGAACTTCAAACTTCACACCTGCTAGTCAAAGCGTATGCCACCTTAAAAAAACATGACATTTTGACTGAAAATATCTAATAAGTATAATAACATAAAAACATAATAATAAAAATAGGTAAAAACACTGTTTGGAATATCAATTGGTAATGTTTATATTCGTATAGATTTACATAAAATTATTTTATTGTGTTTCGGTTAATTATTTTTCTTGGCTCATTGTTATTTACTTCTGCTGTTTTAAAAGCTCAGGTAGAAGCCATTTTTGTAGAAAACAGGGTGGAAATAACTTGGACTTATACTGAATGTAGCCAGCTCAGTCATTTTGTTATTGAAAAATCTAAAAATGGAATCTCTTTTAAAGAATTTCTTCGAGTCCAAAATGGAAAATGTTGTTCTTCATTTTTAGAAATCGATTATTCGCCTTTTAAATCAAAAACATATTATCGCATCCGTTATGTTAATAAAAGTGGCTCTAACTTTTTTAGTGAAACGGTAACTGTAAAAAAATACTCTCCTGTTAAACAGCTCATTTCAAAACTAAAGGGATACCACTCTTTAAATACGTTGGTGGTATTAAAAGACAAATCGAATGGTGAGTTTTATGCAAAACTTAATATTCAGGAAGTTGATGGAAAACTTATAAGTGAAACATTAAACGAAAACATTAGAGATGGAGAGTTTATTATCATTGCCTCTGAGAATGATCACTTAGTTGGCAATATCTTAACGATTATCAACCAAAATCCTGATAAATAAAGCATCTTCTATCCTTTTTTTATTTCAAAAGGCAGTATAACCTAGTAAAAAATACGTCAATTCTACCACATAAATTAGGTATAAACACTGTAAGATTTAATAACTATCCTATCGAAATTTGTATTATTCATTAACCATTAAATCTAAAAAAATGTTTCGGATAATTATTTTAATCGTTTTAAGTGCTCTTTACGTTTCTAAAAAAGCATATGCTAGTATTGAAGCTATGTATATTGATAACAGCGTACAAATAAAATGGACTTATGCTGAACAAAATCGATTAAGTCATTTTATTATTGAAAAATCAAAAAATGGTAAAGATTTTAAAATGTTTTCAAAAATTTATACCGGAAAAAGCTATAGTTCGTTTATTGAAACAGATCATACACCTTATAGAGACATTTCATTTTACAGAATTCGTTATGTGAATACTGATGGCACATCTTGTTACAGCGAAACCGTTTCTATTAGAAAAATTTATAAATTCAAGCATTTATCATTAAAACTAAAAGGTACTACTACATTAAACACATTAGTGGTTTTAAAAGATAAATCAAATAAAGAATTTTACGCAAAACTTAATATTCAAGAAAAAAATGGAATATTAATTAGTGAAACAATGAATGAAATCCTTAAAAATGGAAATTTTATTATTGTAGCATCCGAAAATGACGATTTGGTTGGAAATACTTTAAAGGTAATTAATCGAAATTCTAACGGTTTATCTGTCGATACGCTGAACACAAAATCCCGGTAGCCACTGCAACATTTAATGATTCTGATTGCCCGAATTTTGGAATCATTATTTTTTCGGTAATGAAGGGTATTAGCTTATTATCTATTCCAAACGACTCACTACCCATTAATAAAAATGCTTTTTTGTATTTAATTGGGTATTGATAAAGGTTTTTACCTTCTAGTAATGCACCATAAGAGGGTATTGAGTTGTTTTGTTGAAAAAACTCAACCAAATCAACATAAGTTACATTTATTCTAAACAAAGAACCCATGGTTGCTTGCACCACTTTTGGATTGTAAACATCCACACATTCGTTAGAACAAATAATAGTGTTAATTCCAAACCAATCGGCTGTTCGGATTATTGTTCCTAAATTTCCAGGGTCTTTGATGTTATCCAAAACTAAAATCAGGTTGTTTTGGGTTAAATCCACAACTTGTTTTTTTTGTTTCGCAACAGCTAAAAAATTACTTGGAGTAGTTAAAGCAGAAATAGATTTCATTTCTTTTTCAGAAATCTCTATAGCGTTATAATTTTCAATTTTATTACCAACAGTAACAAAAACAAACTCAAGTTCAAAGTCAGATTGAATTAACTCTTTAACCATTTTTTCTCCTTCAACTAAAAAAGTTCCGTGTTGTAAACGGAACTTTTTTAGTTGTAAAGAATGGATGTATTTTTTTTGACTGATGCTTAACACTGAGAATTAGAAATTTACACATTTGCACATTGACTATTTCCCTAACACTTTAAACTCAGTTCTTCTATTTTTTTGATGACAAGGACAATCGTCATTTCTGGTTTCTCCACATTCTTTGTATTTAGAACAATCGTCGATGGGTTTAGTTTCTCCGCTTCCAACAGCTTTAAACCTATCTTTTTTAATACCTTTATTTACTAAATAACTCACCACTGAATTTGCACGTTTTTGTGATAAGTTTTGATTATACACATCACTACCTCTAGTATCAGTATGGCTAGAGATTTCAATATTAATGGTTTTATTTTCGTTTAAAATAACCACCAATCTATCTAATTCTTGAGTTGATTCGGAGCGTAAAGTAGCTTTATCCCAATCGTAATAAATATTGTTCAGCACAAAAGCCCTTCCCGGTTCAAGTGGTTTAACTCCTTTTGGTTTTCCAATATTGTCAGTAAATAAAGTATCAATTGTTTTAAGTTCGCCACTCAATGTTTTATTTAACACTTCTTGCAAGCCCATGTTGTTTTTGGCAATTAGGTTAGAATCACTATAAATTCTAAAATCCTTATACAACTCTACATATTCAGTGATTTCTGCTAAGTTTATCGAATCACGTACAATTTCACCTGATGCTAGTTCTACTTCAATTTCATATCTGCCCGGTGTTAACGCCATCACATATTTACCTGTTTCATCATTCGATTTAAAAGTTCCTTCCAACTCGGCATCATCGCCTTTAAATAAATTCATAAATGAACCAATAGGTGCATCATTAAAATATACATTTCCTAAAAGTAATGCTAATACAGGTTTACCTACTTTACCGGTAATGATTCTAAAAATATCTTGTTCGCCTATACTTTTTTCTCCACCACCCGAGTAATAACCGGTTTTACCATCAGCAGCCAACACAAAATACCTGTCATCATTAATCGTGTTTATCGGATAACCCATATTAACAGGCGATTCAAACGAACCATACTCGTCCAACTTACTGTAAAAAATATCATAACCACCTATACTTGTTTGTCCTTCAGAACTAAAATAAAGTGTTTTATTATCAGGATGAATAAAAGGTGCATCATCATTAAAATTGGTATTTATTTTAGTTCCTAAGTTTTGAATATTACCCCAACTTCCATCAGCTTGTAATTCAGCTTTATATATATCTCGTCCACCATAACCTCCTGCTCTATCACTGGCAAAATATAACACTTTACCATTAGCAGATAAAGTTACACTACCCTCCCAACTGTCTTTTTTGTTTACATCTCCTTTTAATGGCTCAGGTTTCGACCAATCTTTACCTTTTAACTTACTTACATAAATATCGCCATTGTTATTGTTTTCACTTTTATAAATAAACAAAGTTTGTCCATCCACTGATAAGGCGATGGCTGCATCATGCCCTTCAGAATTGATATTGTTGCCAATACTTTCGGGCTCTGTCCATTCACCATTTCTATTGTATGAAATAAAAACATCTTCGGTATAACTTTCCGAATTCATCGAAACAGGTAATTTATCTGCTCCCTGGCTTTTTATTCCTCTATAAGTAAAAATCATTACCGATTCATCGGCAGAAATTACAGGCACATATTCGGAATATTGCGAATTTATCGGTGCATTTATATTTTCAACAACATTTTCTTTAATGGTATCAGATAAAATTTCGATGGCATTTTTACAATTTTGAATCATTTTTTGAGCAGTAGCTTGTTCTTCAGCTTCTTCACTTGTACTTCTCGATAAGTACATGTTAAACAATTCTAATGCTTTATCGAACTGATAATTAACAGCATAAGCTTTAGCTAAATAATAATTAACCAAATTATACTCGGGATTAGTTATTTTAACTTGTTCGATAATTTCTATTGATTTTTCCTTTTCGTTTGGACTATAACTGTAACAAATCCCAGTCATTAATTTGTAATATAAATCTGATGGCTTATACTCATACAATTGTTTAAATTTATCTAGTGCATCAATGTATTTTCCATCTTCAAAATCTAAATCGGCTCTGTTTAAAAGTTCTTTGGCAGTTTTATTGTTTAGGGGTGGATTATCCTGAGAAAATGAGTTTATGGTGAGAAATACAAACAATATGGTTAATATTCTAAAATATTTTTTCATTTTGGTACAGTTAATAATAGTTAATTTGCATTTTTATTAATTAATGCAAACATAATCAATTCTATAGAATATAAAAATTGATTTTATATTTCAATAAAATATCGTAAGAACGTTTAAATAAACTGCTTGTTTTAAGCTGTTT
>JACPDX010000043.1:0-15912 GCA_016183805.1 Bacteroidota bacterium | reverse complement strand
TACTTATTTTTTACAGCTGTAATCCAACAAAAAAATTAAAGGAAAATGAAGAATTTCTTCAATCTAATAAAATAATTATTGACAATTCAAAAGTAGATAAAGACGAACTTGAAGCGATAATAAAACAAAAAACAAATAAAAAAATTTTAGGAGTCTTTCGAATCCATTTGGGCTGGTATAACTATTTTAGTAAAAATGAAAATACCACTTTTGGAGAAGCCCCTGTTGTATATGATTCATTGCAAACCATAAGAAGTGTAACCCAGCTAAATTTATATCTAAAAAACAAAGGTTATTTTCAAAACGAAGTGGTGGCTGAAAAAAAATTACATAAAAGAAAAGTTATACAAACATTTAGAATAAAGACAGGGTTGCCATACCTTATTAATGAAATTAATTATAGTTTCCATGATCCTGCATTGGCCGGCTATGTTTTAGATAAACAAGATTATTCGTTAATTAAAAAAGGTAAAAACTTTGATGTTGACATTTTAGATAATGAAAGAGAGCGGATTAAAAATGTATTAAAAAACCATGGTTATTATTATTTCACCAACAATTCTATTAAGTATAAGGTTGATACTACTGCCGGTAACCAAAGTGTAAATATTAGTATCGAACTACTCGAAGAGAAAGAACAACTGATAAGCCATGATTCGACCATTAATGTACCTCACAAACAATACAGTATCAACGATATTTATATGTTTATTGGTAGTAAATCCAGCATAGAAAAAGCTCAAAAACTAGATACCGTATTATTTAATGATGTTTCGATAATTTATACCAATAAATTAAAGTTTAAATCAAGAATGCTTACGCATACCTTAAATTTTAAGCCAAAAGAAATTTACTCTTTACAAGACCAAAATAATACTTACAGGCAACTTTCGGGGTTAAAATTGTTTAAAAATGTTTCCATTCTTTATGAAAACATAGATTCTAACCGTCTGAATACGAGTATTTACCTTGCCCCTTTAATTTTAAAGTCGTTTGCTCTGGAAGGAATTGGTACAAACACCGGTGGTGATTTAGGTGTTGAGGGTAGTGTTAGTTATGAAAACAAAAATATTTTCAGAGGTGGTGAAATACTTAATATTAAACTTAAAGGTGGACTTCAAATTCAACGTGTAGTGGGTGTTTCTAACAGCGAAAATGAAATTTTAGGAACACCCTTTAACACATTAGAGTTCGGACCTGAAGTATCCTTGGAGTTTCCTCGTTTTTTGTTACCAATCAATTTACAAAAATTTTCAAAAAATTCTAATCCTAAAACCATTATCACTTCTGCCTATAACTTCCAACAACGCCCGGAATATGCCCGAAATTTAATTCAAGGAACATTTGGTTATTCGTGGAGCGAATCACGATTTAAAAAACACTTTATCAATCCCTTTAACATTTCGTTAATTAAAATTGACCTAACAGATGATTTTAAAAATAAAATTATTGCAGAAAACAATCCTTTTTTAATAAATGCCTATACCGATCATTTTATTAGTGCCATTCAGTACAGTTTTATATTTAATAATCAGGATTTTAACAAAACCAAGAGCTATCAATATTTTAAATTTAATGTCGAAACATCAGGAAACATGCTTTCGACCTACAATAGATTAAGTGATACTCCAAAAGATGTGGAAACAGACAGTTATGATTTTATAGGAATTAGATATGCCGAGTATGTAAAATCAGAATTTGATTTAAGATTATATCACCCAAATAATGGTGCTGTTTTAGTTGAAAGGCTAAATGTTGGTATTGGAGTACCTTACGGAAATTTAGATGTTCTGCCTTTTGAAAAAAGTTATTTTGGTGGTGGATCAAATGGTATTAGAGCTTGGCCTGCCCGAAATTTAGGTCCTGGTTCATTATCCGACTCATTATTAAACGCAGTTAACCAAATTGGCGAACTAAAAATAGAAGCTAACATTGAATACCGATTTGATATTACCAGGCTTTTTAAAGGTGCTTTTTTTGTTGATGCCGGAAACATTTGGATTTTAAAAGAAGATGAGAAACGTCCAAATGCAGAAATAAACTACAAACGTTTTTATGAAGATTTGGCTATAGGTGTCGGTTTTGGATTACGTTTAGATTTTAGCTTTTTTATTTTCCGTTTTGATATCGCTTCTCCGTTAAAAGACCCTTCGAAAGATAACCCAAAAGCATACCAAATTGAATTAAAAAAAACCACGCTAAATCTTGGTATTGGATATCCTTTTTAATTGCCAAGTGCAGATTTTCAAATTTTCAAATTTTCAAATTCATATTTTAACCTTTTTATCCTAAATTTGCTCTCCAAAACTTAATAAAGTTCGTATGATTAAAGCAATAAATTACGGAGTAATTACCGGAAATCAAGTTCAAGAAGTTTTCAAATTAGCTAAAGAAAAACATTTTGCATTGCCAGCTGTTAATGTTACAGGCTCAAACACTGTAAATACAGTTATGGAAACCGCCAAAGAAATGAATGGACCAGTAATTATTCAATTTTCGAACGGTGGAGCTCATTTTAATGCCGGAAAAGGTTTAAGCAACGAAAACGAACAAGCTGCGATTGCCGGAGCTGTTGCTGGTGCTAAACACATTCATGAATTGGCAAAACTTTATAAAGTTGCTGTAATTCTTCATACCGACCATTGTGCGAAAAAACTACTTCCTTGGATAGATGGTTTATTGGATGCCGGTGAAAAATTTTATGCCGAACATGGTGTTCCATTGTATAGTTCACACATGATAGATTTATCGGAAGAGCCATTGCATGAAAACATTGAAATTTGCAAAAAGTACCTTGCCAGAATGAGTAAAATAGGCATGACCTTAGAAATTGAATTGGGAATAACCGGTGGCGAAGAAGACGGTGTTGATAATTCTGATGTTGACAATAACAAGCTCTATACTCAACCCGAAGAAGTGGCTTATGCTTACGAAGAACTATTAAAAATTAGCGATAAATTTACCATCGCTGCTGCTTTCGGAAATGTGCATGGTGTGTATAAACCAGGAAATGTTCATTTAACTCCAAAAATTTTAAAAAACTCACAAGATTATATTCAAAAAAAATACAATACTGGCGTAAATCCTGTTGATTTTGTTTTTCATGGAGGTTCTGGTTCTTCGTTAGAAGAAATTAGAGAAGCTATTTCTTATGGCGTTATAAAAATGAATATTGATACCGATTTACAATATGCTTTTACCGAAGGAGTAAGAGATTATATGGCAGCTAAATCGGCTTATTTACAAGGTCAAATTGGAAACCCCGAAGGAGCCGACAAACCTAATAAAAAATTCTATGACCCCAGAGTGTGGCTACGTGAAGGAGAAAAAACGTTTAAAACTCGACTTAAAAAAGCTTTTGAAGATTTAAACAATGTGAATACTTGGATGGTTTAAAAGGAAATTAAAAGGAGTAATGACTCCAACTACCGAGAAGAAAGAAACTCCTGAAGGCTTGTGGTATAAGTGCCCTAAATGTAACCATGTAGTTTCTACAGAGGACCACAGTTTGTCGCTTCATGTTTGTAATGGTTGTGGGCACCACGATAAAATTGGTTCGAAGGAATATTTTGCCATAATTTTTGATGACAATAAATTTAAAGAATTGGATGCCAACTTAACTTCGAGTAATCCATTAAACTTTGAAGACACCAAAAAATATTCCGACAGAATAGTTGCTACACAAAAGAAAACCAACTTAAAAGATGCTGCCAGAAGTGCTGTAGGAAAAATAAATAATCAGAATTTGGTTGTAACCTGCATGGATTTTGATTTTATTGGTGGCTCGATGGGTTCGGTAGTTGGCGAAAAAATTGCCAGAGCTATTGATTATTCTATCAAACACAAAATGCCCTTTTTAATGATTTCAAAATCGGGCGGTGCAAGAATGATGGAGGCTGCTTTTTCGTTAATGCAAATGGCAAAAACTGCAGCAAAACTTTCGTTACTTTCAAAGGCAAAAATTCCGTACATATCGTTATTAACCGACCCGACAACCGGAGGCGTTACAGCATCGTATGCCATGTTGGGCGATTTAAACATAGCCGAACCCAATGCTTTAATTGGTTTTGCCGGACCACGAGTGGTAAAAGAAACTATTGGTAAAGATTTACCCGAAGGCTTTCAAACTTCTGAGTTTGTTTTGGAACACGGCTTTTTAGATTTGATTGTTGAACGTAAAGATTTAAAAGAAAAGCTGTCGCAACTTATTAGCATGTTTAATAATTAGTCATTAGCATTCCACTCTTCAAAAAACTGATTTAAAAATTGTTCCAAAAATAAATGTCGTTTTTCGGCAATTTGTTTTGCGGTAGTGGTATTCATTTTATCTTTTAACAACAACAACTTTTCGTAAAAATGATTAGTGGTTGGAGCTGTACTGTTTTTATACTGTTTAGTTGTTTGATGCAATGTTGGATGAATATCGGGGTCGTACATCATTCTGTGTTTACTACCTGTTTTTTACTATATTTGAAAAACTAATGGTGGTTTAACTTCGCTACTACTTCCCCAATATATTGGGAAAGGCTGTAATATAGATAAACCAACATTAGCTGAGTATAATAAACATTCACAACAAATGAAAAAGACTACATTTATAATTATTTTAGCACTTGCGACATCATTCGGTTTTGGTTTCGCTTTTAAAACAATAATAACAACAAATAACAACAATACAATGAAAAAAGCAACAGGCATTGGAGGCATTTTTTTCAAATGCAAAGACCCTAAAAAAATGACAGAATGGTATCAAAAACACCTTGGTTTAAACACAAACCCATACGGAGCAACTTTTGAGTGGTATGAGGGTGCAGACAACACAAAAAAAGCACAAACACAATGGACTCCATTTGCTGAAACTACAAAATATTTTGAACCTTCAACAAAAGATTTTATGATAAATTACCGAGTTGAAAATCTAGATGCACTTGTTGAGGAATTAAAAAAGGAAGGTGTAACCATTGTGGACAAAATTGAAGCATACGACTATGGTAAATTTGTCCATATCCTTGATGCAGAAGGGAACAAAATTGAACTATGGGAACCCATTGATTGATTATGTCTAAATAGTTGGTGGAGAACCCGAATAATTAGCCTTATGATAACTTTTGATACTTTTAGGAAAATTGCACTTTCGTTTCCAGAAACGACAGAAGAACCTCACTTTGAAAAAACTTCTTTCAGAGTGAAAAATAAAATATTTGCAACCTATGACAACAAAAATAAAAGGGCTTGTATCAAACTATCGGAAATTGACCAAAACGTTTTTTCATCTGCCGTCAAGGGAATCATTTTTCCGGTTGACAATAAATGGGGTAAACAAGGCTGGACATTAATTGAAATGAAAAAAGTGCATAAAGATTTATTTGTTGATGCATTGACAACTGCTTATTGTGAAGTCGCACCCAAAAAATTTACTGACCAAATTAGACCAAACGACAACGAATAAAAAAAAACGAACGCATCATTGAGTCGATAATTGCACCAAATAAACTAAAGGAAGAAACAGAAATCTCTTTTACAAATTACTAAAGAAAAGAGGTGAGACATTCAGTGCATAAAAATTAGTTTAGCACAAAAACCCCATTCCCAGCGTATTTAAACGTAACTTTGAGTAAAAAACTACTATGAGTGTGCCTTTCGTAAAATTTAATACCACCGATAGACCAGAATTTATTAAGGAGTTACGTAAAAAAGTAAACCTGTATTTCAAAGAAAACAATCTGTCGAAACATGCAAATATTAACATGAAAGTTAAAACTGCTTTTATGATAACACTCTATTTTTCACCTTTAATATTAATGTTAACCGGACTTGTTTCTTCATTCTGGTGGGTAATGTTAATGTGGGTTATTATGGGTTTTGGTATG
Organism: Bacteroidota bacterium; assembly: GCA_016183805.1. Classification (GTDB taxonomy): domain Bacteria; phylum Bacteroidota; class Bacteroidia; order Flavobacteriales_E; family Vicingaceae; genus Vicingus. The sequence goes on along the minus strand of JACPDX010000043.1, from coordinate 10,042 downwards.
TCCGGCATAGGTTTATCTATTATGCACGATGCTAACCACGAGTCTTACTCAAAAAACAAAACCGTTAACAAAATACTTGGTTTTCTGGTCAATTTCCTTGGGGCATATCATGTCAACTGGAAAATACAACACAACGTTTTGCACCACACGTTTACCAATGTTGAAGGTTTGGATGACGACATTGATGTACCGGTTTTAAGGTTATCGCCGAAACAAAAAAGTAGCAAATGGTATAGATTTCAGGCTTTTTATGCTTCTTTTCTTTACGGAATGATGACCATTAATTGGTTGTTATTTAAAGATTTTGGAAAGTTAATTCAGTATAAAAAACAAAATTTATTGGAAGGACAAGGTTTAACGTTAACAAAAGCCATGTCGCATTTAATCATCAACAAATTGTGGTATGTAGGATTAACATTGGTACTACCAATGGTTATTATTGATTTACCCTGGTGGGAAATAGTTTTAGGATTTGTATTCATGCAATTTATTTGTGGATTGATTCTTTCTTACATTTTTCAACCGGCACATGTTATTGAAGAAACCAGTTTTTATGAAGCCGATACATCAGGTAGTTTAGAAAACAACTGGGCAATTCATCAAATGAACACCACTTCAAATTTTGCCGATAAGAGTGTATTGTTTTCATGGTTTATTGGCGGATTAAATTATCAGATTGAACATCATTTGTTTCCTAATATTTGTCATATTCACTACAAAAAACTCTCTAAAATTGTAAAACAAACTGCTCTGGAATTTGATATTCCTTATTATCAACACAAAACATTTTTTGGTGCTGTAAAAAGTCATTTTGTCTTACTAAATCAATTAGGTACCGGAAAATACGATCTGAAAAATGGTTAAAATATTTTGTATTTCAACAATGTTAATTTTCAATTGACTATTATCATTGATTAACCTATTTATTACACTTAACTTCGTATATTTAATACTGCAAACCTTATTTAATACCGGTGAGAACTTTATTTTTCATAACAACATCAATAGCTTTAATAAGCTGTGGTCAACATAATGAAACAGAAGTAAAACCTGTAAAGCAAGACATTACCTCATCAGTTTATTCGTCAGTAACTATTCAGCCTGATAGCTTATATGCCGTTTATTCGGTTGTGACTGGGATATTAGAAAAAACCTTTGTTGAAGAAGGCGATACTGTTGAAATTGGTCAAAAAATTTTTCAAATAACCAATAACAATCCAAAATTGAGTTCAGAAAATGCTCGATTAAGCATGCAAATAGCAAAAGAAAACTACAATGGCAGCCATGCAATTTTGGAGGATTTAAAAAATGAAGTAAAACTTGCTGAACTGAAATTTAAAAATGATTCTATTACGTTTCAACGCCAACAAAATTTATGGAACCAAAAAATTGGCTCGCAAGCCGAATATGATGCCAGAAAACTATCTTTCGAAACTTCTTTTCAAACACTAAAAACATTAAAAAACAAATATTTGCGTACTGAAAATGAATTAAAGCAACAAGTTCAGCAAGCCACAAATAATTACGAATCAACCTTATTCTTATCGAATGATTATACCATTCAAAGCAAAATTTCAGGTAGAATATATGCCATCTTTAAAAATATTGGTGAATTGGTTTCTGCCCAGCAACCTATTGCCATGATTGGAAACAAATCAAAGTTTATTGTTGAACTTTTAGTTGATGAAGTTGATATTGCAAAAATAACTTTAGGCCAAACGGTACTGGTTACTTTAGATGCGTATAAAAATAAAGTTTTTGAAGCCAAAGTGGTTAAAATATATCCTCAAAAAAATGAACGTTCGCAAACCTTCAAAATTGAAGCTGATTTTATAAAAGCCCCCTCCAAATTATATCCGGGTTTATCAGGCGAAGGAAACATAATTGTATCTACAAAAAAAAATGCACTTGTAGTACCAAAAATTTATTTAACGAAAGACAAAACCATCAAAACGGACGTTGGTGTTGTAAAAGTAGAAACCGGACTTGAAAGTTTAGACAAAATTGAAATTATTTCCGGAATTGATACAAACACCATCATTTATTTACCCGAAGAATAATGAAATGGTTTCTGGTTATATTAAACATTTCTAAAACGCACCTTTTATCCCGAATAAAACAAAGTTCAATTGCTGCTCTTGGTGTAACTTTTGGTATTGGGGCTTTTATTATTTTAATGAGTTTTATGACCGGTTTAAATGGCTTGCTCGACGGATTAATTTTAAACAGAACTCCCCATATCCATATTTACAATGAAATTAAACCTAACCAACAACAACCTATTCATTTATTTGATGAATTTTCAACCAACCTAAATGTAGTTTATTCTATAAAACCAAAACAAACACAATTAAAAATTCACAATGCCCAACCCATTATAAATTACCTTGAAAAAGATGCAAAAGTAAAAGCTGCCTTACCACAAGTTAAAACTCAAGTTTTTTATATGGCAGGTGCAATTGATTTGAATGGAATAGTTACCGGAATTAATGCAAAAAACGAATCTACTTTTTTTAATTTTCAGGATTACATTGTTGACGGAAAGCCTGAGCATTTAGTAAATAACTTGAATGGAATTTTACTGGGGATTGGGGCAGCAAAAAAGATGTCGCTAAAAATTGGCGATAGAGTTCAAATCGCCACCACTAAAGGAGAAATAATTCCACTTAAAATTGTTGGTTTTTTTCAGAGTGGACTGGCGGATATTGATAATGTTCAAAGCTATGTAAATTTAAAAACAGCTCAACGAATATTAGGCGAAAATGAAAATTACATTACCGACATTAACGTTAAACTTTTTGATATTGAAGATGCAGTACCCATGTCGCAAATGATAAGCAAACAATTTAATTTAACTGCCATTGATATAAAAACAGCAAATGCCCAATTTGAAACGGGAACTTCCATAAGAACACTTATTAGTTTTTCTGTTTCTTTTACCCTTCTTGTAGTTGCCGGGTTTGGAATATATAACATTTTAAACATGATGATTTATGAAAAAATGAATGATATCGCTATTTTAAAAGCCACTGGATTTTCAGGTTATGATGTTAAACTTATTTTTATTAGTCAGGCAGTAATTATTGGTTTTGTGGGAGGTGTTTTAGGTTTAATTATTGGTTTTATTGCTTCTAAAATAATTAGTAACCTACCATTTGAAACACAAGCTTTACCAACCATAAAAACTTTTCCGGTAAATTTCGATTATATGTTTTATATTATTGGGATAGTGTTTGCCATGATTTCTACTTTTTTAGCCGGTTATTTACCTGCTCGTAAAGCTCAAAATATTGACCCGGTTGAAATTATCAGAGGACAATGACAAAAGTTTTAGAAGCTAAAAATATCAACAAGTATTTTAAGGGAGCTGTAGATTTCCATGTATTAAAAGATGTTTCTTTTGATATAAAGCTAGGTGAGTTCACTTCAATTATGGGCAAATCGGGCTGTGGCAAGTCTACATTATTGTATATTCTTTCTACAATGGATACCGATTACACAGGTGAATTGTATTTTAATAACGAACTCATTACAGGAAAATCACCTAACGATTTAGCATACATAAGAAATAAACACATTGGTTTTGTTTTTCAATTTCATTATTTGTTACCCGAGTTTACTATTTTAGAAAACGTGATGCTGCCTGCTAAAAAATTAGCCGAAAAATCAATGCAAGAAATTGAACATGATGCGATGGAAAAACTAAGGTTATTGCACATTGATGACCAAGCATTAAAATTAGCCTCAAAAATTTCCGGTGGTCAAAAACAGCGTGTGGCTATCGCCAGGGCATTGATAAATAATCCAACCATTATTATGGGAGATGAACCTACCGGCAATTTAGATAGTCATAATGCCGATAATGTTTTTAACATCTTCAGACAATTGAGCCAAGAGCAAAAATTATCATTGTTGGTAGTAACTCCCGATAAAGAGTTTGCCGATAAAACTGACCGAATTATTGAAATGGGTGACGGAATGATTATTGGATAAAATAATTCACTTTGCTTTTCTAAACAACATATTAAACCGAGGCGTTTTGGTAAACACACCTTGATTGGTATTTTTAATGTCCTCAATGGTGAAAAAAGCATTGGGTAAAAAGGTAGAAATTTTATCTACTACCTGAGGTACATTTTTACGTTTAATAATGGTAAACAACATTTTAACAGGTCCAACTGCGCCCTGAGCATCAACAACCGTAACGCCATGATTGTCGCTTTTTAATTGGGTAATTAATTCATCACAATTCTGGTTGGTAATTACCCTGATTACTTGTAAACCCAAGGCTAACTTTTCTTCAATTAACAATCCGACATAAGTTCCGGTAGCAAAACCTCCTGCATAAGCCACATAACATGCCCAATTCGATAAGTTTTTCATTACTTGGGCAACTACAATAATCCAGATCAACACTTCAACAAAACCTAAAATAGGAACAATTTTCCGATAACCTTTTGAGATAAAAACATGACGCAACGTGCCTAAACTAACATCCGTTAATCTTGATAAAAAAATGATGACCGGTAAAATTATCCAACTAAAATAATCAAAATCTTGTGGAAACATAATTTAATAATTTGAGATTAGAAATTAGTCATTAAAAATTGTCGTCATCCGACTTCTAGCTTCTGATTTTAAACATTAAACCTAAAGTGCATCACATCGCCGTCGTTCACTACATATTCCTTGCCCTCTACTCCCATTTTGCCGGCTTCTTTAACCATAGCTTCAGAACCATATTTAATAAAATCTTCGTACTTAATTACTTCGGCACGAATAAATCCTTTTTCGAAATCAGTATGAATTACTCCCGCGGCTTGTGGTGCTGTCATTCCTTTTTTAATAGTCCAAGCCCTAACTTCTTTTACACCGGCAGTAAAATAAGTGTACAAATTCAATAATTTATATGCCGAACGAATTAATTTATTTACTCCCGCTTCGTCCAAACCTAAATCTTGTAAAAATTCCTGACGCTCCTCATATGTTTCTAATTCAGCAATATCTGCTTCAATTTGAGCTCCAATAATCAACACTTCTGCTTTTTCGTCTTTTACCGAATCTTTTACTGCTTCAACATGTTTATTTCCTGTTTTAACCGAACCTTCATCAACATTACACAAATACAACACAGGTTTTGCCGTAATTAAACAAAGCGGACGAATAAATTCTTTTTCTTCTTCGGTAAATTCAACCGCACGAACCGATTTTCCTTGCTCCAAAGTTTTTAAAATTCGTTGGTACAATTCACCTTCCTTTACAGCACTTTTGTCGCCGGTTTGAACCTTACGTTTAATGGTATCATATTTTTTTTCAACAGTTTCAAAATCTTTTAACTGCAATTCTATATCAATAATTTCTTTATCTCGAACAGGATTTACAGAACCATCCACATGCACCACATTGTCATCGTCAAAACATCTTAATACATGAATAATGGCATCTGTTTCTCTAATATTAGCTAAAAATTTATTACCCAAACCTTCTCCTTTACTGGCTCCTTTTACCAAACCGGCAATATCAACAATTTCAATAGTAGTTGGCAATACTCTTTCGGGCTTTACTAAACTTTCTAATTTTTCTAAACGCTCGTCGGGTACTGTAATTACCCCCACATTTGGTTCAATGGTACAAAACGGAAAGTTAGCCGATTGAGCCTTAGCATTTGATAAACAATTAAACAACGTAGATTTTCCGACATTTGGTAATCCAACAATTCCGCACTTTAGAGCCATACTTTAAAATTTAAGGCTGCAAATATAGTTTAAATGCTGTTTTATTTTTGATAAATTATTGGTTTAAACTAAAAAATTAAAAAAACAGAACAATTAAGTTTCATTAACTTTGTTATTATTGTTTTAAACAACCTGTATAGCAAAAATGGCGAACGAAAGTAAAGCACAACTTATTATCTACGACATTATCAATCCATTTATACTTCTTCTAATTAAGTTAAAAATAACACCAAATATTATTACTTCTATTGGTTTAGGGTTAAATATATTAGCAACAATTATTTTTATTTTAGGTGCAGAAAAAGCTAATAGAACAGAGTTGGCTTATGTGGGCTGGGGTGGTTTTACCATTTTAATTGCCGGTTTGTTTGATATGATTGATGGTCGGTTGGCTCGTTTGGGAAAAATGTCGTCAAAATTTGGTGCATTCTACGATTCGGTAATTGATCGCTATAGCGAATTAATTATGTTTTTAGGAATTTGTTATTATTTAATTGCTCACCACTTTTTTTTAAGTTCGTTGTTTGGTTTTATTGCATTAATAGGTTCCATGATGGTAAGTTACACCCGTGCTCGTGCCGAAGGCATAGGCATTTCGTGTAGCGTAGGCATGATGCAACGTCCGGCGAGAGTGGTAACCATTGGTGCCGGAGCCATGTTTTGTGGTATTGCCCATTTTTTTATTGGCGATGTTTGTATTACGATGGAGAACTTACCTATTGTGCTGTTCGAAACCATTTCCATCTTTACTGTTCCATTAACCGTAGTTGCTGTGCTTTCGAATATTACTGCAATTAAACGTTTAAATCACGTTAAACATGAATTAGCTAAAATCAATGATTAACTATTTGGCATTAATAATTTCAACTTCATTGTTGTTGTTTGGATTTTCCAACTCCAAACCTGTTTTATCTAAACCCTCCGAAATTATTGGGGAAGATTCTGTGTTTGTGGGATACCCTGTTCCAAAAGAAGACCATATGTTGTTTTATATTCAAAAAAGTTTTAATAAAAATACGGTCGTTTACACTTTAAATGTGGATAAAGATGGTAAAATAAATACAACTGAACCCATCAAAGTTTTTTGGAGAAGATATCAGGAAGATGGACGAATAAGAGAACTTACACAAGTTGAAAAAACTTTTGGTTTTGGCGTAAAAGCAAAACCTGTTAAAACAAAACCAAACACCTTTATTTTTTCAATTGTTGCATTAAAAGACAAACAATTTGTGGTCACGCAAAATGAGCATGGAAAACCGTATGTAATAACCGCTATAAATGATAAAACCTCATTAATTGAACGTGTTTACATTAAAGCCGAACACACCAAACTATTACCAAAGGTATTTTATTTAGAGCTTTTTGGTACTGATGTAAAAACAAAAAGACCTGCTTACCAGAAAATTATACCTTAAGGTTATTCCATGTATAAAAAAATATTTCGTTTTTTAAATAAATTTTTCAGGCCTGATCAGGTTTTTCACCAATGTATCGACGTTCTGTTGGAAAAATTACCTACGTTTCAAGAGATTTATATACGGTAAAAATCGAAATCCCTTTAAATTATAAGAATACAAATTATGTGGGCAGTATTTTTGGCGGTAGTTTATTTGCTGCCACCGACCCTATTTATATGATACAACTGATTCAAATATTGGGTAACGATTATATTGTTTGGGATAAATCTGCAAAAATAAACTACAAAAAGCCGGCAAAAAGCAAAGCTTTTGCAACATTTGAGTTCACCGAGAATGAAATTAATAAAATAAAATCAGACGTTTCCAAATCAAAAAAAATAGACCTTATTAAAAGTCTAAATATTGTTAGTGAAACAGGAGAAGTATTTGCTGAATTAGAAAAAACCATGTATATCTGCACCGAGGAATATTATCGATTGAAAAATATTTTTCAGAAAAAAACAAGCTAGCTTAACAGCTAATTATAAATAAATCAAACAACCGAAACCCGTCTAATGTTGTATTTAACATTATTTAACACAAAATATTTTTCAAAAAAACAACCTTATCAAATAATATCATTGCTTGTAAGTTAATTTGTGAATAGATTTACAATCGTAAATGTCTCAAAATAAAACATACTATTTAAAAAACATGTTAAGCAACAGTTGTATTCAATTGATACAATTAAAACTATCATTACTAAAAGATGTTTCTGTAAATCAGGTACGAATCGGTGAGGTAAATTTAAACTTCGATCATTCAATAATTAAAGAACAAACCATTATAAAGGAATTACGAAACATTGGTTTTGAACCCATTCTTGAAGTAGATCAATTGTTGACTGAAAAAATAAAACAAGCAGCTGTTGAGCTTATTTTTTACAGTTACAACACCAACTCGTTAATTCGTAACTCCGATTACATTAGCGAAAAACTACAACTCCCTTACGATAAATTGAGTAAAGTATTTAAAAAACACACCAAGTCAACTTTAGAAAAATACATCATTTTATTAAAAATTGAAAAAGCCAAAGAAATGCTCACACACGGAGAGTTTACAGTGAGTGAAATATCTTTTATGTTGGGCTATAGCAGCGTACATTATTTAAGTAATCAATTTAAAAAAACAACAGGAATAACCATCTCAAAATTTAAAGAAAACCCTAATAAATACAGAGTACCAATAGAAAATTTATTACTCTAAATTTTATACAATTTAAACTAAATTCTATATCAATTTAAAACAACATCAAACATACATTTGTATCATCTCAAAAAAATAACTACCATGAAACTAAAAAAAGATATTGCCATCAGTGATTCCGGATTTTTATTCAATCCATCTTCCGGCGACAGTTATTCGTTAAATCCGATTGGAGTAGAAATATTCAAATTATTGCAAAAAGAAAAAAAAGATGAAGACATCATAAAACATCTTACCAATGAATATGCTATTGATGAATCATCGGTAGAAAAAGACTTGTATGATTTTAAAATCATGTTAAGTAACTACAAATTAATAAACTAAAAACATGAAAAAAGTTGAAAAAAAACCAACTTTTACCATTGCTGTAACAGGGCTTAATGCAATTGACAGCCCTGGCCCGGGTGTGCCCGTTATTAGAGCCTTGCGTGAAGCAAAAAGCTTTAACGTTAGGATAATAGGCTTAAGCTACGAAGCCTTAGAACCCGGAATTTACATGCACAATTTGGTAGATAAGGTGTATCAGGTTCCTTTTCCTTCGGCAGGTACAGAAGCAATGTTTGAACGATTTAGCTACATTAATGAAGTAGAAAATATTGACTTTTTATTTCCAAATTTTGATGCCGAACTTTTTAACTTTATAAAGCTGGAAAACAAATTGGATAAAGAATTAGGCATTAAAATGTTAATTCCTACCATGGAACAATTTGAGGCGAGAAACAAAGTAAATCTTTACGAATACGGTAAAAAACACGGTATAAAAGTGCCTTTTGCCAAACAAGCTTTTACCATTCGGGAAATTCCTGCTATGGTAAACGATTTTGGTTTTCCATTGGTGATTAAAGGAAAGTTTTATGATGCTAAAATAGCTTATTCGGCAGATCAGGCGACACAACATTTTAACAAAATAAGTGCCGAATGGGGTTTGCCAATTTTAGTTCAAGAATTTGTTAGAGGAACTGAAGTAAACATTTGTGGTGTTGGCGATGGAAAAGGAAATTTAGTTGGTGCCGTACCGATGCGTAAACTTTACATTACCGATAAAGGAAAAGCTTGGGCAGGAGTTACCATTTCGGATAAAAACCTCATTAACATTACCAAAAAACTGGTAAAAGAAACCAAATGGAACGGTCCTTTTGAACTAGAAGTCATGAAAACGGTTGAGGATGAATATTACTTAATTGAAATCAATCCTCGTTTCCCGGCATGGTGTTATTTGCCGGTTGGTGCAGGACAAAATCAAGTAGAAAATGTAGTAAACATAGCATTAGGATTACCCTATAAACCACAAACCAAATACGAAGTAGGTAAAATGTTTATCAGATATGCATACGACTTGATTGTTGATATGAACGAATTTGAGAAAATCTCCACCTTTGGAGAGTTGTAAATACAATTAGAAATTTGAGATTAGAGATTAGAGATTAGAAATTAAAATAAAAACATCTTATGAAAACGATAAAAAAAACATACGAAAGACCTTTAATAAGACCATTAAATTCGGGTGTAACCAACAAATTTGGTAAAAGAACCGAATGGTCGCCATTTACGAATATAAATGGTGCTAATATTCAAGATTTAATAAAAGAATTTGGTTCTCCATTGTTTGTTTATTCCGAAGCAAAAATCAGAGAAAATTATAAA
>JACPDX010000042.1 GCA_016183805.1 Bacteroidota bacterium | reverse complement strand
GGCAATAATTTTTGCTGACAAATGAAATGAAGAATCTGATTGAATTAGATTCTTCACTTCGTTTGTTTTACAGAAATCATAATGATTTCTGAACAAACATCGTTCAGAATGACAAGTAATAAGAGGATGAAAGTATTAGTTAAAATAATCCTTCATCCGTTCAAAGAAACCTTTGTCCTTGCTGGTAGGATTTGGTCTGAAATTTTCAGCATCTTTCAGTTTCTCTAAGATTGCTTTTTCCTCTTTCGATAATTTTTGAGGAGTCCACACATTAATATAAATTAAAAAATCGCCTGTTCCATAACCATGTATATTTGGAATACCTTTCCCCTTTAAACGTAACACCTTTCCACTTTGAGTACCTGGTTCGATAGTGATTTTTACTTTACCTGTTACAGTAGGTATTTCAGCTGAACTGCCTAATGCAGCATCAACAAAACTTAAATAGTGGTCGTAGAGCAAATTAGTACCATCACGTTTAATTCTGTCGTGAGGTATTTCTTCCACCAACACAATTAAATCGCCAGGAATTCCATCTTTTGGACCGGCATTTCCTTTGCCTGTTACCGAAAGTTGCATGCCATCTTCAACACCAGCAGGAATATCAATGGTAATCAATTCTTCTTTTCTGATTAAACCATCATGGTCGGCATTGGCAGGTTTTTTATCGATTATTTTTCCATCTCCTCCACAAGTAGGGCAAGGGGAAGAAGTTTGCATTTGACCCAAAATAGTATTGGCAATTCGCATTACCTGACCTGAACCATTACAAGTGCCGCAAGTTTTTAAGGTAACCCCTTCGGCATTAACGAGTTTGTTTACTTTTATTTTTTTCTGAACACCGTTAACGATGTCTTCTAAACTAAGTTTTACTTTAATTCTAAGATTGGTTCCTTTTCTAACTCTTCTGCCGCCTCTTGAACCACCTCCAAATCCACCACCACCGAAACTACCACCAAAATGCCCGCCAAAAATATCTCCAAATTGAGAAAAGATGTCATCCATGTTCATTCCTCCGCCACCACCACCGAAACCACCATTTCCACTGCCAACTCCTGCATGTCCAAATTGGTCGTAACGTTGCTTTTTTTCAGGATTACTTAAAATTTCATAAGCTTCTGCGGCTTCCTTAAATTTTTCTTCGGCAGCTTTATCATCAGGGTTTTTGTCGGGATGGTATTTAATAGCCATTTGTCGGTAAGCTTTTTTAATTTCAGCTTCCGTCGAATTTTTGGTTACTCCTAGTATTTCGTAATAATCTCTTTTGCTCATTTTTTTTCAGTTTTCAGTTCTCAGTTTCCAGTTCACAGTTTACAAAACTAGAAACCAGAAACTAGAAACCAGTCTTATTGCCCCACCACCACTTTAGTATATCTAATTACTTTACCATTTAAAAAATATCCTTTTTCAACCTCATCCATAATTTTACCTTTTTGATTTTCTGTTGGAGCCGGAATTTGAGTAATTGCTTCATGACGTTCAATATCTAATTTTTCGCCTATTGCTGAAGGTATTTCTGTTAATCCTTTTTGGATTAAAATTTTAAGAAATTTATCGTGAATTAAAGCAAAACCTTCTTTTACAGCATTAATATCTTCAAGAGTTTGATTGGCTTTTTGAGCCCGTTCAAAATCATCAATAATTGGAAGCAACGCTTTTAAAACATCTTCACTAGCCGTTTTATAAAATTCTATTTTTTCTTTTTGAGTTCTTTTTCTAAAATTTTCAAATTCAGAATATAAACGTAAATAACGGTCGCTTTCAATTTGTTCTTTTTCTTCTTCCGATAACTCAACCTTTTCTACAGTATCGGTAGTTTCTTCAGTATTTTCTGTAACTACTTCTTCGTTTATCTTATCTTGATCTTCAGTTCTGTCTTTTTTACTCATAACTTTTAGTTTTTCTTGAGGTTGGCAAAAATACTACCATTGTTTTTATAATAGTCATATTGTCATAAAAATAATGAGGGCAGTATTTTTGTAAGAAAAAAAGGCAGAAAGTGTTGTCTTTCTGCCTTTAAAATATTTTATAGTAATCTATTTTTTCACATACTTTTCCAAAGCTTCTTCAAGTGTAGCACCCCGTAAATTTTTTGCAATAATATTTCCTTTTCCATCAACTAGAAAATTCATAGGGATAGAGTTTACACCATATTTTGCAGCACCTTCGGCATTCCAACCTTTTAAATCGCTTACATGGTAAGGCCATGATAATTTATCTTGAGCTATGGCTGCTTTCCATCTGGCCATGTCTTGGTCTAACGAATAACTGTAAATAGTAAATCCTTTGCCTGTAGTAAAAGTTTTGTCTTTGTATTTTTCGTAAGCAGCAACAACTGCCGGATTTTCTCTTCTGCATGGTCCACACCAAGATGCCCAAAAGTCGATTAAAACTAATTTTCCTTTTAATGAAGAAAGTGAAATTACTTTTCCATCTGGATTTTTATAAGCTAGTTCAGTAGCTTTAACACCAACAGCCGGAGCGGTTTGTTTTTTGTAAATAAAACCGACAGTTATTAAGATGATTGCTGATAAAATCAGGGTCGATTTGAATTTTTTTAATGTAGTCATAATGTTTAAAGTTTGAGGTTTGAAGTTTTGTGAACTGATAAAGTTTAATCCACCCTTTGAATATCTGCTCCAATGGCATTTAAACGAGTATCGATAAATTGGTAGCCTCTATCTATTTGTTCGATGTTTGAAATGGTGCTGGTTCCGTCGGCTGATAAAGCAGCAATTAAAAGGGCAACCCCAGCTCTAATATCAGGTGATGACATTTTTGTTGATTTTAAGTTGGAACTTCTATTTAATCCGATAACGGTAGCTCGGTGTGGGTCGCACAATATGATTTGAGCTCCCATATCTTTTAATCTATCAATAAAGAACAAGCGGCTGTCAAACATTTTTTGATGTATTAAAACAGTACCACTCGCTTGTATTGCAGTAACCAAAATAATGCTCAATAAATCGGGAGTAAATCCAGGCCAGGGAGCATCATAAATGGTTGGTATCGAGCCATCAATCATACGTTGAATTTCGTAATGTTTTTGAGATGGAATGTGAATATCATCACCTTTAATGGTTAAATCTATTCCTAAACGCATAAAAGTTTCAGGAATTCTGCCCAACATATCCACTCGGCAATTTTTTATTACGATGTTGGATTGGGTCATGGCGGCTAAACCAATAAATGATCCTACCTCAATAAAATCGGGTAACAAGGTATGAACACAACCACCAAATTCAGTAACGCCTTCAATCGTTAATAAATTTGAACCAACACCGGTAATTTTTGCCCCCATGCTGTTTAACATGCTACATAGTTGTTGTAAGTATGGCTCACAAGCAGCATTGTAAATGGTTGTTTTGCCTTTTGCCATTACAGCGGTCATTACAATATTTGCAGTACCGGTTACCGAAGGCTCATCTAACAAAATATATTTGCCCGTAAGGTTGTCGGCTTTAAGTGTATAAAATCCTGAGTTTGAATCGTAAGTGTATGTTGCACCCAATTTTTCGAAACCTAAAAAGTGGGTATCGAGTGGTCTTGCACCAATTTTGTCGCCACCAGGTTTTGGCATGTAAGCTTTTTTAAATCGTGCCAAAAGAGGACCCATTATCATTATCGAACCGCGAAGCGAAGCTGCTCTTTGTTTAAATTGGTCGCTAAGTAGGTAATCTAAGTTGATGTTATCGGAAGTAAAATGAACAGTTCCTTTGCCTTTTCGTTCCACTTTTACGCCTAATTCTTCAAGTAAATCAATTAAAAAATTAACATCACGAATATCGGGTAAGTTGTGTAAAGTAACTTTTTCGGGAGTTAGAAGCACTGCACAAACAACTTGTAAGGCTTCGTTTTTTGCACCTTGTGGAGTGAGTTCTCCGTTTAACTTGTTTCCACCTTTTATTTTAAATGATCCCATTAAAAACGACGTTTTTTCTGATAATTCTTATTATTGTTGCTTTTAAAATTCTTATTGTTTTTGTGATTAGTGGCAGGCTTCTTTTTCACATTAAGTGCCAAAATATCGTTAGTTTGTTCCAGTTTAAAATTACTTTCAACTTGTAACTGACCTTTTGATAGGAGTTTTAAGTCAGAGGTAATCAAATCATCATCAACCGATTCTCTGTTCCAAGTTAAATATGATTTTTTCATTAGGTTGGCAATCACTTTTATTAACTCCTTTTTTTCTTCGCCTTCTTCCATTTCTATCGCTTTAGCAATAAAATTTTCAACACTTTTTCCGTAGTGCTTAAACCTGATTTTACTTTGAGGATAATCTAATGGTTCAGGTTTTTCAAATATTTTTTCTTTATCAGGGTAAGGATAAGGTGAATCAACATCTAATTTAAACTCAGAAATAATAAACAAATGATCCCAAAGTTTGTGTTTAAAATCAACGATGTCACGTAAATGAGGATTTAGTTGCCCCATCACATTGATAATGGATTGAGCCACTTTATTTCGTTCTTCTCTATCTTCAACGCTTATGGCATGCTCCACCATTTTTTGAATGTTTCTTCCGTATTCAGGAATAATCATGTGTGGTCTGCGGGTGTTGTAGTCTTTATTTATCAGTGTCATTTGAGGTGTGAGGTTTTTTACTTTTCAAAAGTAATTAATTATTTACAATGTTGAGTTTGGCAAATTTCAATAATAACTGTTTTTGACCGGAATTTTGAAAATTTATCGTTGCTTTTCCGTTTTCCAGTAATTCAATTTCACCTAGCCCAAACTTTTCGTGAGCTACTTTCATGCCCACACTTAAGTTTAATGTTTCAGCACTTTGAGCAAGGTTTGGTGAGGTTAAATCAACCTTTTTTAAATTTTTTGGAGGAAAAAAGGTTTGCTGGCTGCTGGTTTTTGTTGACTGAGAACTGTTGACTGAAGACTGACGGCTGTAAACTGACGACTGTGAACTGCTAACTGACTATTGACGACTGAGAACAGGTGACTGCACACTAAACATCATTTCCAAGTGCTCTTCATTAATTTCTTCAATAAAACGACTGGGTTCGCAAAAAATAAGGTTTCCCCATTTGTACCTGCTTGAAGCAAAAGACAACGCCACTTCTTTTTCGGCTCTGGTAATGGCAACATAAAATAACCGACGTTCTTCTTCTAAATCAACTCTGCTGCTTAATGCCATTTGTGACGGGAATAAATTTTCTTCCAATCCAACAATGTAAACATAAGGAAATTCTAGTCCTTTTGCTGAGTGAATGGTCATTAACGTTACTTTGTCCCGGTCTTCAACTTTCTCGTCATCAGCATTAGTTAACAATGCAACGTCCTGAATAAATTCAGCCAAACCACGAGGAGTAACATCTTCTTCCAATTCGTTTTCAGTTTCGGTAAATTCCTTTAGTCCGTTTAAAAGTTCTTGGATATTTTCGTACCTGCTAATGCCTTCAGGAGTTCTGTCGGTATATAAATCTTTTAATAAACCAGAAGTTGCTGCAATTTCATTTCCTAAATCAAAGGCATTTTTTGTTTTAAGTTGAGTTACAAAACTCGAAATCATGGCTACAAATTCGCCAATTTTAGTTTGAGCTCCAGTGTTTAAACCCGTATTAAATTTATTCAAATTATTGATGACATTCCAAATGTCGGTTTCATTGTTGTTGGCAGTTATGGTCAATTTATCAATGGTAGTATTGCCAATTCCCCTTGCCGGATAGTTAATAATTCGTTTTAGTGCTTCTTCATCTTTCGGGTTTATCACCATTCGGAAATACGACAATAAATCTTTCACCTCTTTTCGTTGATAAAAAGATAACCCACCGTAAATTTTATACGGAATGTTTTTTCTTCTCAACGATTCTTCCATTGCTCTAGATTGAGCATTGGTACGATATAAAATGGCAAAATGACTATTTTTTGCTTGTTTCGAAAGTTGTGTATCATAAATTAAGTTGGCAATCATTTTGCCTTCTTCATTATCGGTAGCAGCTTTATACACTTTTATTTTTTCACCAACTTCATTATCGGTATAAACGTTTTTTTTAATCTGGTCTTTGTTGTTTTCGATGATACTGTTTGCAGCATTTACAATATTTTTGGTGGAACGATAGTTTTGTTCCAATTTAAAGGTTTTTACCTCAGGGTAATCTTTTTCAAAATTTAAAATATTTTGAATGTTTGCACCTCTAAAAGCATAAATACTTTGAGCATCATCGCCAACCACACACACGTTTTGGTAAACAGCTACTAATTTTTTTACAATCACATATTGCGAGAAATTGGTATCTTGATACTCGTCCACCAAAACATATTTAAAACGGTGTTGATATTTATACAAAACATCAGGAAAATCTCTCAACAACACATTGGTTTTGTATAATAAATCGTCAAAATCCATTGCTCCCGATTTAAAACAGCGGTCGCTATAAATTTGATAAACCAAGCCCAATTTTGGTTTTGCCGATTGAATATCTTCAGATTGAATGGTGGTATTTGTTGCGTAGGCTTGTGGTGAAATTAAATTGTTTTTAGCGGTAGAAATCCTATTCAACACCAATCCCGGTTTATACACTTTTTCGTCTAACCCTTGTTCTTTTAAAATGGTTTTAATTAGGTTTTTTGCATCTTGCGTGTCGTAAATGGTAAAATTACTTGGGTACCCAATTTTTTCAGCTTCAGAACGTAAAATTCGTGCAAAAACGGAGTGAAAAGTTCCCATCCAAATATTTCTCGAATCGGAGTAACCCACGATTTTTCCGATACGCTCTTTCATTTCCTGAGCGGCTTTATTGGTAAAAGTTAAG
This sequence comes from Bacteroidota bacterium, assembly GCA_016183805.1. Taxonomy (GTDB): domain Bacteria; phylum Bacteroidota; class Bacteroidia; order Flavobacteriales_E; family Vicingaceae; genus Vicingus. The sequence goes on along the minus strand of JACPDX010000042.1, from coordinate 13,654 downwards.
GATAAAATGCTAAAAGGATCAACACCTTTAGCAATTAAATGGGCAATACGATACGTTAAAACTCTTGTTTTGCCCGAACCTGCGCCGGCAATAACCATTACAGGACCCTCTGTACTTACTACTGCATTGCGTTGCGATTCGTTAAGTTGGTTTAAATAATCCATAGGAGGCAAAATTACAATAATAGCTTAATTTTTGTTGATAAAAACACAAGTTTAAATGCAACCTATTTTTTATTCTAGGAGTCTTTGTTTAGTTTTGTGAACTTTAAATAAATAATTACTGAAAAAATAGAAATAAACTAATAGATTTGTTTCATAAAATTTATCTCTCCGATAGACCAAAATATTTAATAAAATGAAAAGAATTTTTTACCTTATTTTAATTATTGTTGTTCCATTGATTTCTAAAGGACAAGGAAGTACTTGTGAAACAGCCGATCCATTTTGTAGTGGATCTGGGGTTGTGTTTCCTAATACGAGCGATAGCTCCTTTGCACAAACAGGTCCTAATTATGGGTGCTTAAATACTCAACCTAATCCTGCTTGGTATTATATGCAGATAGGTAATTCCGGTTCTATAACCATGGAAATTTCACAAACAGATAATTTGGGTAGTGGAATTGATGTGGACTTTATTATTTGGGGACCTTTTTCATCATTAACTAATGTTTGTACTAATTTGAATGGCGGCAATATTGTGGATTGTAGTTATAGTCCTGATGCTGTTGAAACTGCCACAATTTCTAATGCGATTTCTGGAGAATTTTATATGGTTTTGATAACAAATTATAGTGGAGATCCAGGTACTATCGATTTTAGCCAAACACCTACTAGTACGGGCACTTCTGATTGTAATGTTCTTAATCCATGTTTAGCTTTTGCTGGTAATGATACTACTATTTGTATTGGTGAGTCAGTTACTTTAGGAGAGGTACCTGCTGCAACAGGTAATGGTAATTTTACATATAGTTGGACTCCTACTACTGGAATTAGTGATTCTACTGCTTCGAATCCTATTGCAACTCCAACACAAACTACAACATATTATTTAACTATGGTAGATGATTCTAGTTGTACGGCAACCGATTCAATTACAGTAAATGTTCTTAATCCTATTGCTAACGCAGGATTGGATGATACATTAACTTGTTCTAACCCAACTATAAATTTAGATGGTTCAACATCAACAACCGGATTATATAGTTGGTCTTCTATAGGAGGAGCAATAATTTCTGGAGGAAATACTATAGCTCCATTGGTTGGTCAAACGGGTTTTTATATTTTAGAGGTCAATGAATTAGGTTGTATAGATACAGATACTGTTCAGGTGTTTCAAGACAGTACTCTGCCCATTGTTAATGCAGGAAATGATACTTCATTAACTTGTATTGTTGATACTATTCAATTGAGTGGGTTTGTATCTGGAACTAATCTAGTTTATTACTGGACTGGTCCTTCAATAATTTCTGGAGATTCAACGTTAACACCTTTAATAAATGGTGTTGGTTCTTATGTTTTAACAGCTAAAGATACAGTTAATGGTTGTCAGTTGTCGAGTACAGTTCATGTGTTTGATGATAGAACTCCTCCTGTAGTCGCTGTTGGAAGTTCATCAGATTTAACTTGTGTAATTCAATCAGTAACTTTGGATGGAACAGGTTCTGATACTGGTGTTAATATTAGCTATGAATGGACAACAACCAATGGCTCTATTGTTTCAGGATTGGATTCTATATTTGCTGTAACAAATACAGCCGGAACTTATTTTTTAACCGTTTATGATAGCCTTACAGGCTGTTTTGCCTCAGATAGTATTGTGGTTGCCATAGATACTATTTTACCTATTGCAAATGCTGGGGCTGATACATCATTAAATTGCTATACTCTTGTTAATGGGGGTGTGCCTATTGATGGAACCGATTCTCAGTCTGGAACGAACATAACTTATCAGTGGAATACACCTGATGGAAATATTGTGACAGGTGCTTCTAGTAATTATGCTTTGGTCAATGCACCAGGAACATATACCATTACGGTTACAAACACGACGAATGGCTGTGTAAATTCTGATGATGTTCTTGTTGTTATTGACACCATAAAACCTATAGCCGATGCAGGAGTAGATATGCTTTTAGATTGCAATAATCCAACTGTAATGCTTAATGGAACTGGTTCCTCGTCGGGTTCAAACATTACTTATTTATGGTCAGGTAATCCAACAGATTCAACAACAATCACTCCAATCATAAATTCAAGTGGAACATATACTTTGACGGTATCAAACACTTCAAATATGTGTACGGCTTCTGATGCTGCTGTGGTTACAGCTGATTTTACTGCCCCCGGTGCTTTTGCAGGTTTAACAGAAACCATATGCCCTAGAGAAGAAATTCTTTTAACTGGAAACACGACCTCTGGAGATATCTTTGTTTGGACAACGACTGATGGAAACATTGTTTCAGGAGATTCAACACTTACACCAACAATTAATGCCGGGGGTACTTATACTCTTACGACAACCAATACAATAAACGGATGTACTGATTCTTCAAATGTATTCATTCAGGAAATAGTTGTTTCTGCAATTATAGGAGCAAATCCAACATCCGGAATGATGCCATTAACAGTTGATTTTGTAAATTTAGGTGTTGCAGATAGTTCCTATTGGGATTTTGCAAATGGTCAAACTTTTGGAGATACAAGTACAATAAGTTCTTCGTCTATCATATATAACGAACAGGGAACCTATGTGGTTACATTAACTTCTACTGTAGGTGAGTGTTCTATTTCAACAAATGTAACCATAGAGGTTATTGGTGTATCAATGTTAATTGTACCAAATGTATTTACACCAAATGGTGACGACAAAAATGATGTGTTCGAATTTAATTATAAGAATATTACGGAATTAAATTGTGTAATATTTAACCGTTGGGGAAAACAAGTGGCAGAAATTACTGCTCCTGATAAATCGTGGGATGGAAAAAATGGTTCAGATGGCACTTACTTTTATGTGCTGAAAGCCAAAGGGCTAGATGATATAGATTATAATTTAAAAGGAACTATTTCATTAATTAGATAAAAAAAAGAATGTTATAAAAATGGGGCTTTCAAGCCCCATTTTTGTTTAATATAAATTTTTTGCAAATCAATTTAAAAGAGTAGTATCTTTAAAGCAAAAAAAAAATTGGTGTATATCAATGCAATAAGTTATTATTTGCCTGAAAAATCGTTCAGTAATGCTGCCATTATTGAAGATTACCAAAACTATTGTGAACCTTCACAACTTGTTCCAATAACTGAAGATGATATCTATAAACAGTGTGGGATAACCAAAAGATACGCTTCGGAACTTGAAGAAACAGCTAAAGACGTAGGAAATAAATCAGCATTAAAGCTTTTTAAGGAATGGGATATTGATAAAAATACTATTGAGTATCTTATTTTTGTTTCAGATGCTTTAGATTATAAAGGACCGACAACTGCTTGTGTAATGCAATACGATTTAGGTTTGCCTGAAACTTGTGCAACAATTGATGTTTTACACGGATGTACAGGATTTATTTACGGATTAAGTTTGGCAAAAGCATTAATTTCTTCTGGTCAAGTAAACAATGTGTTGGTAGTTACAGCGGACACTCCAACAAAAGTAGTTCATCCGGCTGATATAGATTTAAGAGCCATTTTTAGTGATGCCGGTGCATCAACACTAGTTTCTAATCAAAAAATGAGCAATAGTTTAAATTTTGAAATCACTAACTTTATTTTTGGGACTGATGGCAAAGGAGAAAAAAATTTATTTGTAGAACGTTCTGCAACAAAAAATCCGGCTGATGTAGCTTGGTTGAAACAATTTGAACATTTGCCTGGAGGCCTAAGAAGAGGAAGAATGATAATGAACAGTCCTCAAATATTTTTATTTGCATTAAGAAAAGTTCCAATGTTAATAGACCAAGTGCTTGCAAAAAACAACATGAAGTTTGAAGAAATAGATTATTTTGTGCTTCATCAAGCCAATGGACAAATGTTAGAGTTTATCAGAAAAAAATTAAAAATACCTCAAGAAAAATTTATCATTAATATTGAAAAAATTGGAAACACTGTTTCTGCAACCATTCCAATTGCTCTTAAAGAAATGATTGATGATAAAAAAAGTTTTAAAAAGGGAAACAAAATTTTAATTGGTGGCTTTGGAATAGGATACTCGTGGGGAGCAACAATCTTAACGATTTAGTTGAAATTAAAAAAAATAGGTAATATTTGCATAACAGAAAAAGTAAAATTTATGGAAGACATCGCAGCGTTTATCAAAAAAATTGAATTTGAAATGGACGAAATTGAACCTGGAACCATTAAACCAGCTACTCATTTTAGAGAGTTAGAACAGTGGAGTTCCATGATGGGATTGATATTTATCGCACTAATTGATACAGAATACAATGTAACCTTAAATGGTAACGATTTAATAAATTGTAAAACAGTTGATGATTTATACCAAGTCGTAAAAAGTAAAATACAGTAATGGCATTAACGTCTATACATAATGTAAAAATTACAGCAATTTCTGCTTGCGTTCCAAAGAAATCAGAAAGCAATTTGGATTACGAATTATTGAGTGAAAGTGAAAAAAAATTATTGGTAAAAACTACAGGAATTGAAAATCGAAGAGTTGCACGAGCAGGAATGTGTACCTCAGATTTATGTTTTGAATCAGCCGAACAAATTATAAAAGAATATAAAATTAACAGAGAAGAAATTGATGTGCTGATTTTTGTTTCCCAAACCCTCGATTATTTTCTTCCCGCCACCAGTATTATATTACAAGATCGCTTAAAGCTATCTAAAAATACGTTGGCTTTTGATATTGTTTTGGGTTGCTCAGGTTATGTTTATGGACTTTCTGTTATTAGTAGCTTAATGAGCAATGGAAATTTTAAAAAAGGATTATTGTTGGTTGGAGATAAATCTACTTTTTCGTTGTCAAAAGAAGACAAATCAACCTATCCGTTATTTGGTGATGCTGGAACTGCAACCTATATGGAATATGACCCTAATTCAACTCCAATAGATTTTAACTTACAAAGTGACGGAAGTGGTTATAAAGCCATTATGATTCCTGACGGAGGGACACGTTCTCCTTGGACGAAACAAACCGATAAAATAATTGAATTGGAGAAAGGAGTGAAAAGAAATATGCGAAATCTTTGGCTAGACGGTATTGAGGTTTTTAATTTCTCTATTCGTGAAGCACCAACGAATGTCTTAGCATTGTTAGATTACAACAAAACAACCATTGAAGATTACGATTATGTGGTTTTTCATCAAGCCAATAAATTAATGAACGAATGTATTCGAAAAAAAATTAAAGCTCCAATAGAAAAAGTACCTTATACGTTAAAAGATTTTGGCAATACCAGTTCTGCATCCATTCCACTTACCATGGTTGTTGAGCTAGGAGGTAAATTAGAACAAAACAAAAACATTATTTTATCCGCTTTCGGAGTGGGATTAAGTTGGGGTTCTGTAGCTATAAAAAGAGCAAACATCAACTGTTTACCATTAATTGAATTAGCTTAAGATGACACCTTTTCAGTTAAATAATAAAACGATTTTAATAACTGGAGCTTCTTCGGGTATTGGAAAACAAGCCGCAATTAGTATAAGTGAAATGGGAGCTAAGGTGGTAATTACCGGCAGAGACCAAAAAAGATTGGAAGAAACTTTTCAACTTTTAAAAGGAAAGAATAATTTGCAATTTTCTGCCGACTTGTTGGTTCAAGAAGAACTAAAAGACATGGTGGAACAGCTGCCACAACTTGATGGTGTTTTTAACTGCGCTGGAATAGTAAAACCATTTCCTATAAAATTTATTTCTGCTGAGGTTTTGGACGAGGTTTTTAAAATAAATTTCAACGCACAAGTTTTGTTAATGGCACAATTAACCCGCCAGAAAAAGATAAATAAAAATGCTTCCATTGTTTTTTCATCGTCCATTGCAGCAGCTCATCCATACAAAGGAGGAGCATTATATTCTAGTTCAAAAGCAGCCTTAGAAACATACAGTAAAGTAATTGGGCTTGAATTTTCAAACCTTGGAATTCGTTCCAATTGTATTGCATCAGCGATGGTAAAAACACCAATGTTTGATACTGCCGAACATCAAGGAACCAAAGAACGAATGGACGAGCATATTAAAAAATATCCATTAGGAGTTGGATTACCATCTGATGTTACCAATGCAGCAATATTTTTATTGTCAGATGCTTCTCGTTGGATGACAGGACAAACTATTACCTTAGACGGCGGATTTTTATTAGGAGATTTTTAATCATGACTAAAACAAAAATATCAGTAGTAATACCAGTTTTTAATAGTTCGGAAATTATTCCGGAACTTGTTGAACGGATGATAGCAACATTTGCCAAGCTTTCAAACTACCAATTTGAATTAATTATGGTAAACGATGGAAGTGAAGACAGGAGTTGGGAAGAATTAAAAATTCAAAAAAACGAGTTTTCCGAATTTCTCAAAATCATAAATTTCACTAAAAACTATGGTCAGCACAATGCTATCTTGTGTGGGTTTAGTTTTTGTACTGGCGATTTTGTCATTACCATGGACGACGATCTTCAACATCCACCAGAGGAAATTGGTAAATTAATAGAAGCCCAAAAAATTAAAGATGTCGATATCGTTTATGGAATGTACAAGGTTAAACACCATTCTTTTATTCGAAACTTGGGCAGTTTATTCATTAGGAAAACATCAGAATACAAAAAACAAAATGAAGAAGGTGGTTCTTCTTTTCGAATGATTCGAAGAAACTTAGTAGATATCTTAGTTGAAAAACATGCTCAGCATTTTCTTTTTCTTGATTCAGCCTTAAATTGGTACAATACCAATATTGAAGTAGTTGAGGTAAATCACCAATCTAGAAAGCAAGGAAAAACAGGTTATTCGTTGACTAAATTATTCAATATCTACATTAACATAATGTACTATTACAGTACCAAACCACTTAAAGTAATTATTTTCATAGGGCTATTTTCCTCACTTATTTCCTTTTTGTTGGGACTTAGGTTTATTTATAACAAATTTATTCATAACGTACCATTAGGTTATACTTCAATAATTGTTGCCATCATGTTTAGTACTAGTCTAATCCTTTTTTGTTTAGGTGTAATAGGTAACTATCTATACAAGTTGTATCAATTGCAACAAAATAAGCCACCATATTCTATCAAAAATGTGTTGTAGATGATTATTAAAAAATACAACATTCTGCTTTCTAGGCTTGATATGAATGATATTGAGTTGCTTCGACAAAAAAGAAATTCTCAAAACATTAGAGAACGGATGGTTTTTCAAGAAATAATTTCGGAAAAACAACAACTAGAATGGTTTAAGAGTATTGATAACATTCATAATTTATATTTAATTATTCATTACGAAGGAAAACAGATTGGTGTAATTAACGGTAAGAATGCCGATTTTGAAGCCAAGACTTCTGAAGGCGGAATTTTTATTTGGGACGAAGAATATATTAATTCAATTGTGCCTGCTTTATGCTCCATTATTATGCACGATTATAATTTTTATGTGTGTGAATTTGAAAAAACTTTTATTAAAGTACTTAAAAACAATGCCGCAGCAATAACCTTTAACAAATTGTTTGGCTACGAAATTTTAGATGAAAACGCTTCAAATAATTTTTATAATTGCGTGTTGACAAGAGAAAATTATATTGAAAGAATAAACAAATACAGAAAAGCAATTGCCAATTTGTACAATGATTTTGGAGTATTAGAAATAGAAAATTTTTCTTTCACCAATGTGTCAGATAAAGAATTGATTAGATTGTATAGTAGTTTGCCAACATATTTAAAAGAAAAATTAAATTCAGTATTAATAGCTGAAGGACGAACAACGCTTTAAGTGTTAATTTTATGACAACAAAAAAACCTTGGTTCTCTTTTTTACACGAAAAAGATACTAGTGTTGTAGATGAAACCTATTTTAATCCAAACGATTTTGAATGGTCTGAAATGGTGGAGAAAAATAGCGAAATAATTCGTCAAGAGTTATTATCATTTTTAAGTTCCAATCAAAAAGAGCTAAAGCCCTATTTTGCAACAACCATGATGAATGCTCCAGAAAAATGGAAATCGTTAAGTTTTTATTTTTGGAGTGTTTCTATGTCGAAGAGTGCTATTAACAATTGCCCCAAAACTATTTCACTACTTAAAAAAATACCTCATTTGGTTTCTGCATCCGTAAGTATAATGGAATCCCATTCTGAAATTAAACCTCATTATGGCGATACTGATGCCATTTATCGTTGTCATTTAGGCGTAGAAATACCAGAAGGGTTACCCAATTGTGGTTTTAGAGTTGGTTATGAAGATAGGGCTTGGGAAAATGGAAAGCTGTTGATTTTTAATGATGCGGCTTACCATAAGGCATGGAACAACACCGATAAAAGGAGGGTTATTTTACTGTTTGATATTGTAAAACCTGAGTACGTAAACCAAACAAAATGGATTTGTGCCAAAGTTAGAGGAAATATATTGTGGCAATTTATTGCAGAAAAAATAGGGTTATTTAAAGGAAAGAAGAATGGGTTTACAAAAACAATTTCTTTAATTTTTGCGGGATGTTATTTCTTGTTGTTTTCGTCATACCTAAAATCTGAACTATTAAAATAGTTGGTATAATTAAATGTTTTGAATAGAAATCTTGAAAAACTACTCATCATTTCCCTGATTTTTTGGGGAAGTTTATAATAGAGCGTTATAATTTTGTAGTTAATTTGGTGGCTAATAAAACTCTTAATGGCTGTAAATTTAAGAGCTAAACTACTTGATTTTGGTTGTGATGTTTCGTAACCATATTTTTTACCATAATTACCCGCAATAAATTCAATCAATTCAACTTCTTTTTTAGTAAATGCAGTTTCCCACTTTTTAATATGATTGGTATTAATCGGTTTTGTTAGATTTGGATGAAAATCAGCCATTTCTTTTGTAGAATTGAATGATTCACTTTCTATCTTTTTTTCGATTACTTTATTGAAATGGAGCATTTCAGGATGATATTCAAGAGATAAAAAATTACATATCTTTCGTGCACTTTCATCAGGTGAAATAACCAAATCTTCATATTTAATAGTCAAAAAAATGGTTGGATGGTTTTTTTTAACTTTTTCAATTTCTTGATTATAAGCAACCCAGCCATGTGATGCAATTGGAATCGATTCGGTTTTTATTACGTTAACATTAGAAAGTATATTGTCGCGGTAGTCTCTGATAAGGTGGATAAATTTAGCTTCAGGAAAAACGGCTAGCAATTCGTCAACAAATATTGAATAAGTTGGATTTTTATCTCCAAGTAACAATATCTCTCCTTTCTCATAAGGCGATTCGTAGCTAAGATAAATTAACTTGCATAGTAAATTGAAATTTATTTTAGATAAAGGAATAGCTAAAAACCTTTCTTGTAACAATTCTTTTTTAATGTTCCAATACTTTCTAAATTTCTTGTCTAAATAAATATCATCAATAAAAGCTAAAACATCCGCTCGAGTCCATTTTGTTTTAGTAAAATATTTTTGTTTTAAGTAAATGATTAAACGTGATTCAACAGGCATCAGAACATTTTTGTTGGCATCTAAAATATTTTGCAATAAAGTAGTTCCCGACCGTCCTCTTCCAACAATAAAAACAAAAGGGATTTTTTCTATCTCTTTAATATTCAACATAAATTTTTTGGTGCGAAGCGTTATGTTAGTGTTGGTAAATTTAATATTTATATATTTGTTATCAAATCAATTAATCAAATGACGATTAACTTATCTACTATAAAACCTATAAAATTTTATATTTTGTTTGTAGTGCTAACATTTGTTTTATACGGTAACAGCATTAATAACGAATACGCTTTAGACGATAATATAGTAGTTGAAGGTAACGCTTTGGTTGCTCAGGGTATAAAAGCAATTCCAGAAATTTTTAAATCGAGATATGCATCAGGAAAACAAGAATATGAGTACCGACCAATGGTTACAGCATCTTTTGCTGTGGAAAAACAATTTTTTAGAAAGTTACCCGAGAAACAAACGAAAATAGAGAAAAAAAGGAAAGACAAACTCACTCAAGCTAATATTAGCCACTTTATTAATGTGTTGTTGTATGCATTTACTTGTATTATTTTATTCAATTTATTGAAGGTTATTTTTAAATCATATCATTTATTGTTACCTCTACTAGTAACCCTTATTTTTCTTGTTCATCCAATACATACAGAGGTGGTTGATAATATAAAAAGCCGAGACGAATTATTTATGATGATAGGTATAATACTTGCCTTGTTTTGGCAAGTTAAATATACAGAAACAAATCATTATAAATATATTTTTTATGCCGGGTTAGCCATTTTATTTGCTGCATTATCTAAACGAAATGCAATGGCAATTTATGGATTAGCACCGATTGTATTGTATTTTATTAAAGCTGATTATAAAAAAATTGGAATAGTTCTGTTATCCTTGATAGCAATTTCTGTGATGGTTGTATTAATGAAAAAAGGACTGCTTACCGGAAAATCTACCCGTAATTTAATGTTTTTCGAAAATCCATTGTATTATCAGGGTACTTGGTTGGATAGAGTTACGGTAGGTTTATACTGTTCCTGGTTTTACTTAGAGATGTTAATTTTTCCTGTAAAAATGTCGTTTTATTACGGTTACAATCAAATACCCATGGCAACTTTTGGCAATTGGCAGGTATGGTTGGCACTATTGTTTTTTATACCTCTTGGTATTTTTGGATTGATGAAATTTATAAAAAGAGATGTTTTGGGTTTAGGAATTATCATTTGGTTTGGTGTAATGCTTGGAGTAATCAATGTTTTTTTTCCTATAGTTGGTATTGTTGCTGATCGGTTTAGCTATATTTTCTCTTTAGGATTTTGTATTGTTGTTGTCTGGATACTATTAAAGGTGTTTAAAATCAATGTTACTGATATCCAATCAAAAATTAAATTACCCAACCAACTGGTCATTACTATAGGTTTTATTTTTGTAATTTACGGAGGAAGAACAATTGCTCGAAACCCGAATTGGCATGATTACATGACTTTATATAACCATGATATTGAACATTTAACCGAATCGGCTAAAGCACATGCTTTGTTAGCAAACACATTGTACCCTATGGTCATTAAAGATATCCAACAAAATCCAAGTTCTCCACAAATACCAAAAGATGTCCAAACATTAATTTTTCATTTTAAAGAAGCAATTAGAATTGATTCCACTTATTCCACCAGTTGGAATAATTTAGGATCGGTGTATGTAAACTACATTCGCGATTATAATCTATCAATTAACTATTGTAAAAAAGCCATCATTTATAATCCTGATTATGTAGAAGCTCATTTTAACATAGCGTACTCTTATAGTGCAATTAATAATTTTGATAGTGCCTATTATTATGGAAAAAAACTCATAGAAATTGACCCCGACTATTTGAAAACCTACGAATTTATGAATGGATTAGTAACTAAAAACAATAAAGTTAATGAATGGATAAATGATCTAATTGTACTGGCTCAGAAATCTGAAAAACCAAAAAATATATATGTGGGTATTGCTAATCTTTCATCTTTAAATGCAAATGGCGATTATTCTACATCAATTGAATATTTCGAGAAAGCTTATCAGCTTGATACAGCTGATAAGGTATTGTGTAATCATCTTATAAAATTGTACCAGTTTATGGGTAATACAGAGAAAGCTAACCAATACCTTATAAATTGCAAGTGATTTTTGAAGGATGATGTTTGCTAAATCAATACAATTAATTTGTTAAGAATTTAACAAAAACTTCAATAATACAAATAAATTCATTAGCTTTTAGATGAAAATACAAATTCTAAAGATAATTTGGTACTTTTAATCTGTTGAAATAAAATGTATGCAACCTATTAAAGAAATATTACGTTATAGGTGTTTATCATAATGTTTCACTAATAAAGCAATAATTTAACATTTAAAATAAGTAAGATAATATGAGACAATTAAATTCGAGTGATACCAAAAAACTTAGACCTTCTTCAGTTGAACAGTCAGAAAAATTCAATCCCATGAATAGAGAATACCTCTACGAAACCTCTAAAATTCTTAAATTCTTTAAATCAGGAACAATTCCTGTTGATTTTCCAAAGGCTACATCTTATAACTCTAAAAAGGAGTATAAAAGAGCTATAATAGCATATGTAAATCAGAATCCTGGAGTTTTAAATTTACAAGAGGTGGCAACCCATAAACAAACAGCAGGAATATTGAAACAAATAAACTATCAAGATATTAAAACTGATGTGTCTAAACCTAAGGTTCAGGAAACTTATTTTAAACGAGATGTCCCTGTTTCTAAACAGGAGGCTCAGTTAAAAATACAAAAACAACACGCATTGAAACATTAATCTTACTTTATTAGCTAAAAATTTTACGTATGAAAAAACATTTACTTTTCATTTTGATTATGAGTTTGGGGTTTAATACAATTAAAGCTCAAACATATTACATGAATTCAGCTGGTAATAATACTACAGTTAATACATGTGCTGCAACTATTTATGATAATGGGGGTCCTTCTTCTGATTATTCGAGTAATATGAATGTTACCAGAACATTTTGTTCTAGTAATGGCGGACCTATAAGAATATCTATTCCATTCCTAAATATAGAAGCTGGTTTTGACTATCTTTATGTATATGATGGACCTAACACAAGCTCTACTTTATTGGCAACTTTGGATGGAGCATGTATTAGTTGTCCAATTTCTTATACTTCTTCAGGTACTTGTATTACAATTAGATTTACATCTGATGGCAGTGTTCAATATGAAGATGGTGGTTATTATGGAGGTTTTCAAATTGGTGTGGGATGTGTTCCTGCTAATTGTAATGGTAATGCACCTGCTAATGATAATTGTGCATCAGCAACACAAATATGTACATTGAATGGTTACTGTGGCTCAACAAGTGGTTATTATACAGTTGATCAACCTCAAATTCATTCAGGAGATTATGGACCATATCCTTATAGTTCTGGTAACGGTGAGTTTTGCGGCTCAATAGAAAATAACTCATGGTTGTCTTTTGAAGCTGATGCTACCTCTGTTCCAATGAATATTAATGTGACCGGTTGTACTGTTGGGGATGGAATTCAAATTGTATTATTAGAAGGAAGTTGTGGGTCATTAACTCAAGTTGGTTCTAACTGCGTAAGTGGAATTACAGGTTCTAATGCTGTAACATTCAATGGGTTAACTATTGGTAATACCTATTACATAATGATTGACGGCTGGGCTGGTGATATTTGTAATTATGTAGTTACTGCAACCGGTGGTATTGCTACGATAAATATTTCTGATGCAACTGGTAACTTGGATTCTGCAAATTATTGTCAAGGCGAGTGTAGTACATGGTCTATTGTTTCTTCTGACCCTCCTACCGGGTACAATTGGTATTCAGTTCCAGCAGGAGTAAGTGGCACAGGAGCTACTCTTAACTATTGCCCTGCTTCTGATATGATAATTTATTGTGATATTGCAGGTGCTTGTGGAGCAACTGTAACAGCACAATTTGAAGCA
>JACPDX010000041.1 GCA_016183805.1 Bacteroidota bacterium | reverse complement strand
AATTTAATAACATTTTCATTGGTAATACCATTACCCGCAATTAATTTTTTATCCACTTTAATAATTCTATCTCCCGCTTCTAACCCAACCCTTTCAGATGGACCGTTGGCAATAACCGAGATAATCATCACCGTGTCGTTATTTATTCTAAATTCTACACCAATTCCTTGAAAATTTCCTTCTAAAGGGTCGTTCATGTCATTAAATTCTTTTGCAGGAATATAATAAGAATGTGGATCAAGAGTAGATAAAATACTTGAGATAGAAAGTTCGGTTAAGGCTGTTTTATTGATGGTATCAACATACATGTCTTCAATAAAATTTAAAATTTCATTGATTTTATTTACATTATTGAGTTTAGAATTTATTGGGAAAATGATGGTTTTATCTGCCGAATTTTGAGATAAATATGCCCCTAAATAAATTCCTACAACTATACAAAACGAAATAATGGTGGGTAATATAAAATAGATAAAAGTTTTGTTCTTGTTCATTTTTTAGTACTAGTTTTTACCTATTTTAAATCTAAAATTTGATCAACTATAATGCCCGATTCCCTTAAAAAAAATATCCCGGCATCATCCTTATACGAATTAAGGTAAACCACCCGAACAATTCCAGCCTGGACAATTAATTTACTACATTCTTTACATGGCGACAAAGTAATATAAAGTGTTGCTCCATCAGCATTATGAGTCGATTTTGCTACCTTTAAAATAGCATTTGCTTCGGCATGCAAAACATACCAATGTGTTTTTTCATTTTCATCTTCACAACAATTGTCAAAACCTGTTGGAGTGCCATTGTAACCGTCAGAAATAATCATCCTGTCTTTTACAATAAGAGAGCCTACTTGTTTTCGTTTACAATGAGATAATTTACCCCATTCTAAAGCCATTTTCAAATAAGCTTTATCGTAGCGCAATTGTTTTTCCTGATTGTAATTATTCTCCATTCTTTTTATTGTGAAGCAAAAATATGAATTTGATGTTAAAGTTTGGAGGAACTATACTAAAAATGGGATAAATTGTCACTTTATCTTTTTGTCGGAAGACAGAAATCCGAAGACCGAAGACGGGAGTCCGAAGTATGAAGACCTAGAACTGAGAGCTATCAACTGTAAACTGTGAATTTCTTCTTATTAATATCCTGTTGTTAATTGTTTGTTTTAAATTTATTTTATAAACGACTGTTTTACATGTAATTTTATATCTTAAAATACGCTTAAAATGACCAAAAAGATTCTAGTAATAATACTTGTCTTATTATTAATTGTTATTTCAATATTTTCCTACAATTTTTACAAAAACATTAAAGCACCTATTAACGCAAACTCCTTTGTAGCTATACCACAAAATGCTGCTCTTATTGTTCAGGGCAAAAGTTTTAAAGATTTGATTCAGAAACTAAATTCCTCAAATATTATTTGGGAAGAATTGGTTAACAACACCTCTCTTTCAAATAGTTATAATCAACAATTAATGTATTTAGATTCATTAACAAGTGACAAAATTATTAACCAATTAATAAATACCCAACCCGTAATTGCCTCTTTACATCAATTGGGAGCAAACGGTTTTGATGCTGTTTATTATTTTACCACTGCTTCTAAAATTGAAAATGAATCGTTGATTAACCATTTAAAAAGCCTTACCAAATCGAATCCAGAAACCAGAATTTATGACGAGATTTCTATTTATAATTTTGCTGTAGGTGATGCTAAAAAAATTGCATTAATTTATCACAAAGGTATTATTGCATTCAGCTTTAGTGCAATTTTAATTGAAGATGTTGTTCGCCAATTAAATTCAGAATCGTCTTTACTTAATGATGTCGGTTTTAATTCGGTTTTAAGTACTGCCGGAGAATCGGAATTTGGCAATATTTTTATAAACTTGGGACACTTGAATAAAATATCCTCTTCATTTTTAAACAAAGACATTAAACCTTCGTTAAAAGATGTTGAATTATTTAGTAATTGGATTGCTCTTGATGTATCTATTAAAAGCAATGCCTTAATGTTAAATGGTTTCTCTTTAGCTCAAGATTCTACTAATTTATATTTATCACTTTTTAAAGATCAAAAGCCTCAAGACCAAGAATTAATAAACATTTTGCCAAAAAATACCGCTTTTATTTATTACAATGGTTTTAGTGATGTTAAAGGTTTTTTTAAGAAAAAATTGGAAATTCTTAAGAAAAGGAATCAATCTTTATCATACGAATCTCTTTTAGAAAACTTTTCTGCTGAAAATCAACTGGATATTGTTGAAGAATGGTTAAGTTTTTTAGGTAACGAAATGGCTGCTGTAATTACCGAACCTACTAATGATTTTGATTTTGAAAATCATAAATTCTTAGTTTTTAAAATTAGCAGTCAAGAAAAAGCGATAAACTCATTAAACACTATTGGGTTAAAAATTAATGAAGAACCACATCCAACCATTCCATTTAACGATTATCAAATTGATAGAATCGATTTAAAAAATTTCTTTACCACATTTTTTGGTAAACCTTTTTTTAATATCGACAAACCTTATTATACTATTATTGACGATTATTTAGTTTTTGGGACTTCTGAAAATGCAATTAAAGAATTTATTTCGTATCAACTTAATGACAAAATTTTGCAGCATGATACTAACTATACAGCCTATAAAGAAAATTTATCTTCCACTTCAAATGTTTTTATTTATAATAATATAGCACGTTCAGTTAAACTTTACCCAAATTTTATTGCTGAAAACTACCATACAACAATTTTAGAAAAGACTGAATTGTTACAAAAATTTGAAGCTGTTTCGTTACAAATCAGTACTCAAAAAGGCAATTTATTTTACAGTAATTTCTATCTAAAATACAACCCTGTTTACAAACAAGATACCCGTTCGGTATGGGAGACAGAGCTTGAAGGGGAAGTAATTGGCAAACCAGAAATTGTTATTAATCACACCAACAACACCCGAGAAATTTTTGTTCAAGACAACTTAAATAAAATTTACCTGATAAGTAATACCGGAAAAATACTTTGGACAAAACAACTGTCAGGAAATATAATTGGAAGAGTTTACCAAGTTGACGCACTAAAAAATGGCAAATTACAATTGTTGTTTAATACTGCCGAGAAAATTTATCTATTGGATAGAAATGGAAACAATGTTGGAAAATTTCCTATACAACTTCCTTCACCTGCAACCAACGGAATTACGCCATTAGATTATGAAAAAAATGCAACTTATAGGTTAATGATTGGTTGCCAAAACAACATGCTATATAATTTTGATATAGACGGTAATTTAGTGAAAGGCTGGGAATATGTTGCAGAAAATTCTCCTGCTACAAAAAATATTTCACATTTTATTCTTTCCAATAAAGATTACATTGTGGTTCCTTTACAAAACGGAAAAGTTAAAATTATTGAGCGAAGTGGAAAAGACAGAATCAGTTTAAAAAACAAACTTCCAAAAACACATAATGTAATTAATCTAAACCTAAACAGTGATTTAAATAAAGTGAATGTTTCTACGTTAGATTCATCAGGAAGTGTGGTGAAACTCTATTTTAACGATAAAATAGAAACGATGAACTTTTCAGGAATACCCAATCAATCGTATTTCGAAAATTTTGAAATTAATACTGATAATTCAATAGATTATATATTTGCTTACGATAAAACACTTAGAATTACAGATAGTGAAAAACATGACCTAATCAAAATTGAGGTAAACGATGAAATAACTCATGCTCCTTTATTTTTTAAAATGCCCGATAAATCAATAAAAATTGGATTGGTAACTGCATCTAACATTTATTTGATGAACCAAGCCGGAATTATTGACAATAATTTTCCTTTGACGGGTTCTACTCCTTTTAATATTACCAACTTATCGAACGATAAAAATCTAAACTTAATTGTTGGCGATAAAAAATTGATTTACATGTATAATTTAGAGTAAGTGGTTATGTTTAAACATTTTTAACATTTAGACTCTTTATTTCCGATTTTTACTTTAATTTATTTACGTCTTTTGTCAACCAATGAAGCAAGAATCTTATTTTAATAAATCCCAAAGAGTATTAAACATCAATTACTTTTGTTTTACAAAAACCAACGCTCTTTTCCTTTCATTTATTTTATTCTCTTTAGTTGTAAGTAGTCAGATAAAAAAAGAAAACAAGCTTTTAATTGGTAGAATTGAATTGTCGAATAAAAACTATCAACAAGCTATTGAAAGTTTTAATATTGCTGCAAACAACGAGCCTTTAAATTTCGAGCCATTATATTACAGAGCTATTGCTAAAATTGAATTAGGTGATGTAATCGGCTCATTTAACGACATCAATAAAGCTATAGAATTAGAACCTCGAAATGTAGATTTATACATTCTTAGAGGCTCAGTAAACGACAGATTGTTTAATTATGAAAAGGCATTTGAGGATTTTAACAAAGCCATTTCTATCGACCACAAAAACCCGGATATTTATATCAGCAGGGCCATTACGTATAGTAATTTGGATGACTATGCAAATGCTATTAAAGATTGCGAAAGTGCTTTAAGGTATCGCTCAAAAAAGGAGTTGATTTATACCGTTAAAGGCATGTCGGAAATGGGTTTAAAAAACTACGAAAAAGCGATAACCGATTTTAATGTGGTGATAGAAAATAGCCCATACAACTCTACCAATTATGTGCGACGAGCAACTGCCTATTATTTTTTGGAAGACTACGATGCCGCTTTATCAGACATCCAAAAATCGTTGTATTTAGATGCAAAAAACAGTTATGCTTATTTTCAACGCTCCATGATTTATAACAAACAAAATAAACAAAATGAGGCGTTGACAGATTTGAATAAGTTAATCGAATTGTCTCCAAATTCATCATCTGCATATTACAACAGAGCTTTACTTTTTACCGATAAAGGAAATTTAAAAGCAGCTTTAAAAGATTATAACCAAGTGCTGAATATCAACAATAAAAATATATTGGCGTATTACAACAGAGCCATAGTGCATCAAAAATTAAAAAACAATAAAGCTGCAAAAGCAGATGTAGAAAAAGCCATAGAATTGTATCCCGATTTTGTAGATGCTTATAAACTTCGGTCATCAATACGTTATGCTTTGGGCGATTATAAAGGTGGTGATGCTGATAATCAAACAGCAGAAATCATCAATCAATCGAAACTAAATATTACCGATAGTTTAAAACAAGCTGAGGAATTGTTAATTGCCAAAATAACTTCTTTTTCTAGTGGAAACTCCTCTTCATCATCTAATGAATCTTTTAACACCAATAACATTTCACTACTACCTAGTTACGAAATTCAGTTGTTTTCGAACTTAACGAATAAACGAATCATTGATTCGTGGAATAAAACCAAAAAAAGTTTTACCTCTTATTTTTTAGTGAATGCTGATGAAATGGAAACATCGCTTGAGCAATTTAATTTAACTGAAATATCAAATTTAACTACCGAAATTCAAACTCAGCCCATAGATGCCGAATTGTATTTAAAACGTGCTATTTTATTTGCATCAATAAACAATTATGAAAATTCGCTTAACGATTTTAACCAATCCATTTTATTAGATTCGACCAATTACATTACCTTTTTTAGCATGAAAATAAATTCAATTTAAAAGCTGTTTTTGCCGATTACAGTAAATGTATTAAAGAAAATTCCAACTTTAGTTTTGTTTATTTTAATCGAGGAAATATAAAATTTGAAGATGGTAAATACCTCGAAGCTATTGATGATTTTACCGCTTCAATAAAAGTAAACCCGAATTTTGCCGAAGCTTATTTTAATCGAGGTTTAATTTTATTGGTTTTAGATAACAGAGAACAAGCTTGTAAAGATTTTAGTAAAGCCGGAGAATTAGGACTTTTATTATCGTATGATATTATTGCCAAGTATTGTAATTAGCCCCTCTAACTCCCTTCCCTTCGGGAAGGGTTTGAGATGGAATTATATCTTCACACACATTACCAAAACATCATCAATTTGTTCATTATTACCCATCCAATTCATCAACTCTTCTTTTAACAACTCTTTTTGAGTAAGAGGCTCCTTTTGGTATATTTTCATAAAAACATCTTTGAGTTGTTTATTCATAAATTTCTTCCCTTTTGTGCCTCCAAATTGATCAGGAAACCCATCTGAAAACATATAGTAAACATCATTTTTTATGTACTCAAATTCATGCAATTCGTAATTAAAATCAATGGGAGCACTTCCACCAATGGGTTGTCTGCTTCCTTTTAATTCATGTAATTCATTATTTCTAATGTAAAGTAATGGTCTGAAAGCCCCGGCATATGAAATTATTTTTTTATCCAAATCAAAACACGAAATAGAAATGTCCATTCCATCTCTACTTTCACTATCCTCATCATCTTGTTTGAGTACTTTTTTTATAGCTACATTTAATTCTTTTAAAATTTTATCAGGGCTCGTAATTTTATTTTCTACAATAATCTGATTAAGGTTGTTTACTCCAATCATACTCATAAATGCACCAGGCACACCATGACCGGTACAATCTGCAGTAGCAAAAATTAATTTATTACCCACTTTTTCATACCAGTAAAAATCGCCACTAACCACATCTTTAGGCAAGTATAAAATACTAACACTATCCTTTAATTCATCCAATTTAGTTGGTTTTGGCAAAATTGCCTCTTGTATTTTTTTTGCGTAGTTTATACTGTCTGTAATATTTTTGTTTACCACTTCGATAACTTTCTTTTGGGCAGCTAATTCAGTATTTACCTTTTCAACTTTTTCTTTTTCTTCCCTAAGTTCATGAGTTCTTTCCTCAACTTTAGTTGTTAAAACTATTTGCGTTTTTCTAAGATTTCTTGTTCTTACTATAAGTATGGTGTAACCTAATAAAATCACAATTAACACCGATGAAATATAAAACCATGTGGTTTTATACCACGGAGGCGAAATAGAGAAACTAAATGTTTGATCATGCTCTGTCCAAACGCCATCGCTGTTTCTTGCTTTTAGTCTAAACGTATAATTACCGTGTGGAATGGCAGTATAAACGGCTTTCCTATCCTTTGTTAATGGTAACCAGTTTTCATCCAATCCTTCTAGTTTATATTGGTAATGCACTTCATTCGGATTGGTTAATGAAACTCCAACAAATTCAAAAATCAAATTGTTATTGTTGTATCGTAATTCAAGATTATTTGGTAAACCATTTTCTTCATTCGTTTCTTTTGAAAAATTGTTCCAGTTTACATCAACAAAATTTAACTTAATATTTTTAAAAGTAATTAATGGTGCCTGCTTATTAATAATATCGTTTTCTGAATGATATTTATAAACGCCATTAATTGTCCCGAACAACAATTGTTTTTGTTTATTTCGAAATACTGCATTCAAATTACACTCCACACCGCTAAACCCTTCATTTTTACCATAATTTCTTATCTCAATTTTATTTTCGGGGTTATTCCAGTGTTGGTACACACTTTCCATATAAACTCTATCCAATCCTTTGTTAGTACCTATCCAAATGTTTCCTTTCCCATCCAACTCCATTAAATAAACGTTTTCTGAGGTCAATCCATCTTCTTCGGTAATTTTTTTAAAATTTTTACCGTTGTAAACATAAATTCCATCACTGGTACCAATCCATAAATTATTTTTAACATCTACTTTAAAGCTTTTTACTCTATCACAAATTAAACCTTGCTCCTTAGTTAAAAAATCAAACTTTTGATTATGGTATTTATAAACTCCTTTGTTTGAAGCAAAATAAATGGCTCCCTTATAATCAATAATGCTATATACAAACTCTTTTGGGGAATTTGGAATAGAAAATAATGTATCGGATTCTAAAACATATGAACCTGTGTTGCCCCCCACATATAATTTATTTTTATACTTAAATGAACAATATATATTCTCGTCTTTTATTTCATTATCAAAAAAAGGTATTGCCGAAGTTTTTTCATTGTTCAATTTGAATAACCCATTATTTGTACCCAATAAAATGTCATTATTGTATTCATTAAAATGATAGACATTAGTAAAACCTAAGTCTTCAAGTAGTTGGTATGATTTAACAGACTTATTTTTTTCAATAACATTAAATCCGCCATTATTTCCTATATATATGTTTCCGTTCGGACTTTCATAAACTGCATTAACGTAATCGCTCGAAATCCCATTCTTGGTATTATAAAAAGTGAAAATTGGATTAAACTTTACTAATCCAGCTCCAATCGAACCAAGCCATAAATTATCTTCTTTGTCAGTAAATACAGACCATATTTTTTTAAAGACAAAACCATTCTTAGCTTCAATCCAAGATGGCTCATACGTATCCTTATCAAAAAGATATAATTGATTGTTTAACGCCCCAAAAACTAGTTTGTTTTTATATAAACACGATGAAGTAAATGTTAAATGAGTACTCTCAATTTTAGGTAAATTTAAGACCGAAACTGTGTTATTTTTAATTAAACAGACTCCATCAATAGTTCCTATTAATAATTCATTTTTTTTTCCTTCAATAATCGTTTTCACATAATTGTTCGACAAGCCATTTTTATCTGAATAATTGGTAACACTTCCTAGAGTATCAATTTTAAAAACGCCTGAATTTTTAGTTCCTACCCATACATTATTTTTATTATCAGTATAAACACAATTTACAAAAGCTGTATTTAAAGCTTCGTTAATAGTTTTTATAAATTCGATAGAATCGAGCTTATTAAAATATTTAAATAACCCCCGAGAAGAACCTAGCCAAATTTCATTGGTTCTCTTATTAACATGAACGGAATAAAAGGAATTCTCCTGAGAATAATTTTTAACAACCTTTGTAACTGATTTATTTAACTTACTTACTCCCTCTTTTGTTGCAACCCAAACCTCTCCCAAAGTGTCAACATCTATAGAAAAAACAACATTATTTGACAAACCCTGTTTCTCTTTAATAGATTTAAAAGAATACCCATCATAAATACCTAAACCTCCACCATTTGATCCATAAAGCAAGTACCCATTAAAAGATTGCGATACAGATAAAATATCAGACTGTTCAATCCCATCAGATGCAGCATAGTTAATGAAGTTATACGTTTGAGCCGTTAAAAAATTACCAACTACAAAAATCAGTAATATGTTTAAAAATGTCTTCTTCATGGAAACGTAAATGTAAAAAAAAGTCCCGAATAAATTCGGGACATTTTTTTTACTGTTTAATTATTTTCTTTATAAAGTGGTTATTTTCATAATTAATACTCATGTAGTAAATACCTTGAGGATAATCCTTAATATCAAATTGAATTTTATTATTTCCAGTGGTTAATGAAGAGTTTTTACTAAAAATTAATTGCCCTATACTATTGCTTAAATTAATTTTTATGTTTGTATTTTTTTCAGCCATTACTTCCAAAACAAAATTAGAGTTAGTTGGATTAGGGGCAATGCTAACATTTACATTTTTAGATTGTATAACATTTACACTTGTAAAAATGTATTCCGGTAAAATATAAACGCCAACAGTATCTACATAAAAGTTTAACGAGTCTAAAGCGGGATCGCCCGGAGTAACCGTAAACGTATAAATAGAATCATTTGGTAAACCAGGAATGTCAGCCCTTACAATAAAAGTGGCATTATTGTTCAAACCGGTAAATGCGAAATAACCATTTACATCTGTTGTTGCCGAACTAATTGTTCCACCCGGCGATTGGTCTATGGTAATATCAATATCTGGTATGGGTTCTCCGGGAGCCATTTTAGCACCAGAATTATATCCATAATATTCTAACACATAGCCATTACATTGCCAAGCTCCAGTTTGTGGTAATTTTTGAATTAAGTTAATATTTCCATCAATCGGACTTCCTCCACATGCTAAATTTAAAACATAAGCACTATCCCATTGAGTTGCACCAGTTAAATTATTAAAATAGGTAGGTAAATAATTAGGGTACTTTATTAATGAAGGAATTGCTTTTACCACATATTGTCCTTCAGGTAAATAATTAAATTGATAATATCCTGCAACGTCTGTTTCTACAGAATCTCTTTTTAAATAGCTACCCGTTTCGGTTATTTCATATAAAAAAACCATAACACTATCGGCAGGAATTATAGAACCTGTATAACTTACGTTACCATAAACAATTAATTCGCATGAACAATAAGGATCTGTAGTACTTTGAGCAATTGCCATAGGACTTGCTAAGGACACTGTTTGCTCATTGAAAGTTACCGCAAAAGAAGTATCAAGGGATGTTCTGAAAATCATTCCTAAAGTATCTTCGTTAGCTAAAGAAGGGTATTCAGTTTCGGGACAATGTGTTTCTAAATATTTATCTGCTTTAAACAATAGAACACCCGGTGAATTTGCCAATAATGACGAGGATAAAATAACTCCACCATCATTAGTTGGGCTAATTCCGTTGTAATACGTATTATTTTGGCTTGCAATTGGTAATTCTCTTAGCTGTACCGTTTTTATCATTCCACCAAATTGATCTAATTCGAACAAAACACTTCCAATCATGTCTTGGTTATAATACCCAACAAAATTTCCGTCTGATTTTCTAATTATTTTATCAAGGTTAAAACCTCCATCTCCGGGGTTTAAAAAGTATGATTTACTCCAATTAATAGAACCAAAATTCGGATCCATGGCAATTAAACCAAGTTTTCTTGCTCCTAATAATGTGTCCATCACTTCCAAAGCAATTAACATGTTGTTATCATCAATCGGCAAAATAGCACGAACAGAACTTCCTCCGTCCATCAAGTTATCAATAGGTGCTAAAAATTCTATTGTTTTCGACCATTGAAAATCTCCATTTGTATCAATTTTAATAATTGTTGGGTATCTATTTGGTAAAGTATCATCATCAACACCATTAGAGAATAAAAATCCTCCATCAGGTGTTTCGGTTAAATTTTCAACATTACCGTTCCATCCGGGAATGGTAGAATATAATTTTTGACCATAAAATTTCGACCATAAAACAGTCCCGTTTTGATCGGTTTTTGAAATAAAACCATAATTTATAAGATCCCAATTAGTTGCAAAACCATAAGTTAACAAACCATCATCGGAACTTCTGAAACCTCCACGTACTTCAAATACCAACGTATCAATACCATAATATTTACTCCACAAGTAATTTCCATAATTATCAAGATTTATTAATAAAGATTGATTGTTAAAAAGGGCATTTGATATGCCCGACCAAAGTGTTACGTTGGTAGGTGTAACACTTCTACTGATAATGGTTGGATAAGGACCGGAATTTATTGGCTGAATACTTATTGTTTGATCTGAAATAATATTACCGGCAAAATCTATATTTGCGTAATAATAATTCAAATTTGTCCAATCATTTAAACATCCGGTAAAAACATATCCGTTTTCAGAAGGAATTGACGATACACCATAGTTTTCAATAGGATACATCAAGGTAGGGTCAAGTTTTATAGAATCGGTAAAAGTGATGTATTTAATTTGTGAAAAACCAAAAGTGGTTATGACAATTAGAAAAGTAGTAATAATAATTTTTTTCATAAGGTATAGTTTAGTTAATTAAGTATCTCATTTAAAAGAGTTAAAGCTAAGCAAAAAACCAAATATGAAACAAATTTATTTTTATTTAACCACTAATTTTTGAGAATAAATTTGATTTTCAGAAGAAGCTGTTACAAGGTATAACCCTGATGGAATTTCTTTATCAATAGGAACAGCAATCAACAGACCCTCTTCATAATGTAATATTGCTTTAGAGTAGAATTCCTCTCCTTTTGTATCTCTTATTACAATTAATATTTGAGTATTAATTAATTCGGAAAATTGAATTTTTAATTGTTCACCACGTTTAATCGGGTTTGGAAACAGGCTAAATTCGTTATTCAATTTTTTTTCAACCCTAACAGGAACTATATTGAAGTATTCAAAATTTCCATCATAATCAGTCTGTTTTAAACGGTAATATAAAACTCCTTGAGTTGGAGAATAATCTACTTCAAAATATTCGATATTTACATTACTGTTGCCTGCTCCTTTAATAATTGAAACCACTTCCCAATTTTTTAAGTTATTGCTTTTTTCAACAGTAAAAAAATCGTTGTTAATTTCAACTGAAGTCATCCACCTCAAATCAACTTTATCAACATTAAAATTGGCTTCAAAACTCACCAGTTTAATAGGAAGAGGTCCTGCTTCGGTATAAGTTAAAGGGCCGGATTGAGATCCATCACCAGCAGTCCATACGGTATTTCCACCTATTTCCAGATAATTAGAATTTCCACCGCCACCACCAGGACTAATTTTCCCTCCAGACTTTATGATTAGTTCCGATCCTGAAGCTAATTTCATTTTTGTACCTGTTTTAAATTGAAGAATTCCATAGACAACAACCACTACAGGTCCACATGCAATTAAATCAACCTGAGCATCAACATAAATACTATCTCCTGCAGAAATAACAATAGTGTCGGCACAACCCGGAGGTGCAAATTCCGGACTGCATGACCATGTGGCAGGAGTCCACCATTTTCCATCTCCAACAGTAGTACATTTAGAATACAGTGAAATATCAAATAAACAAACAAACAAAAGACAATAAAAATATCTCATACTTTCTTTTATCTATAAAAACATGATTAGTATCATGCCCAAATTTAAGTACGTAAATATACTGATAAAAGTTGCGTAAAAATACATCAAGGTCAAAAAAGTAATAAAATCAAAATCCTCTAGCTGACAGATAATAATTAATTTTGAGAACGAATGAGTTTGAATGCTATTTTAAAAACCCTACCAAACAATCCCGGCATTTATCAATATTATAATATTGATGGGGAAATACTGTATGTAGGTAAAGCAAAAAATCTTAAAAAAAGAGTTTCCTCTTACTTTACAAAAAATCATGAAAATACTAAAACAGCTATTTTAGTTAAACAAATTGCAGATATTAAAACTATTGTTGTAGAAACTGAAATTGAGGCTCTACTTTTAGAAAACAACCTGATAAAAAAATACCAACCCAAATACAATGTTTTATTAAAAGACGATAAAACATATCCTTGGATTTGTATCAAAAACGAATCTTTTCCAAGAATTTTTTCCACAAGAAATTTGGTAAAAGACGGTTCGGAATATTTCGGGCCTTATGCCTCGGGTAAAATGATGAATACTATATTAGATTTAATTAAAGAATTATATCCTTTACGTAATTGCTACTTAAGCCTAACTCCTGAAAATATTAAATCCAATAAATTTAAAGTCTGCTTGGAATATCATCTTGGAAATTGCAAAGCTCCTTGTGTAGGTTTTCAACAAGAGGACGAATATCAAAAATACATCACAGATATTAAAAGTATTATTAAGGGAAATATACACAGCGTTACTAGGCATTTAAAAACACTGATGCAAGAATATGCTGCCAATTTAGAATTTGAAAAGGCACAACTATTGAAAGAAAAAATTAAAACCTTAGAAAATTATCAAAGTAAATCGGTAGTGGTAAGCCCAACCATTAATGATGTTGATGTTTTCTCCATTGTTTCCGACGAAAAAGAAGCTTATGTAAATTATTTAAAAGTAATAAACGGAGCAATAATTCAAGGTCATACCATTGAATTAAAGAAAAAATTAGATGAAACTGATGATGAACTTTTGCAAATTGGTATAATAGAACTTCGATTACGATTTGATAGTCAATCGAAAGAAGTTCTTGTTCCGTTTATTCCAAGTTTTGAAGATTCTAGTTTAAAATTTACTGTTCCTCAAATTGGTGATAAAAAACACTTACTCGATTTATCGGAACGAAATGCCAAATATTATCGACTCGAAAGAAAAAAACAAAAAGAAAACGTTAATCCAACCAAACACAGCGATAGAATATTAGAACAATTGCAAAAAGATTTGCGGATGCCCGAAAAACCTGTTTACATTGAATGTTTTGATAATTCGAACATACAAGGAACGAACCCTGTTGCGGCGTGTGTAGTTTTCAAAGATGCCAAACCAAGCAAAAGAGATTATCGTCATTTTAACATTAAAACCGTTGTTGGTCCTGATGATTTTGCTAGTATGGAGGAAGTAATTTATAGGCGTTACAAACGTTTGTTGGAAGAAAATCAGCCTTTGCCTCAACTCATTATTATTGATGGTGGAAAAGGTCAATTGAGTTCTGCACTAAAAAGTATTGATGAATTAAATCTACGAGGAAAAATTACCATCATAGGGATTGCTAAAAAACTGGAAGAGATCTACTTTCCAAACGACCCTATTCCATTGTATTTGAATAAAAAATCGGAATCGTTAAAACTTATTCAATACTTACGAAATGAAGCTCACCGTTTTGGAATAACTCATCATAGAGATAAAAGGTCGAAAGAATTAATTAAATCTGAATTATCCGAAATTGAGGGCATAGGATTAAAAACTTCGCAAGAATTGTTATGGAAGTTCAAATCTGTTGCAAGAATTAAAACAGCATCTTTGGAAGAATTAGAAAAAGTAATTAGTAAAAAAAGAGCTAAAATTGTGTTTGAACATTTCAATCCTCAATCTACAGTCGACAGTTCTCAAATTGTAAATCATAAATCGTAAATCTCAAATTTAACCCATGAAAATATATCACAACCCACGTTGCAGTAAGAGCCGTGAAACACTTGAAATAATTCAAAAAAAAGGCTTAGAAATTGAAATTATAGATTATTTAGTAAAACCTCCGACAATAAAAGAACTGGAAGAAATTATATCATTGCTAAAAATTAATCCTGAAGATTTGGTTCGGAAAAGTGAAGATATTTATAAAGAGAAATTTAAAGGAAAAAAAATAACCCAACAAGAGTGGGTTAAAATTATGGTTGAGCATCCAAAATTAATTGAACGACCAATAGTCATCTCAGGCAATAAAGCCATTATTGGGAGACCACCTGAAAAAGTAATCGAATTATTTTGATTTTTCGTCTTCCAAACCAGCTAACTCTCTCATAAATTTAGGAGCGAGTTTGTTTAAGAAAAACAACTTAATTGAACCAGGAACAACTATTGCAAATAAAAACAATAACATCCATAAAGCCATTAAGAAAACCGCAAAGAAAAATATCCAACCTAAAGTAATCATTTTTGTGTATTTTAGTTATTGATGGTAAAAGTAAAAAAAAGTAATTAACCTACAACAAAAAAGTTAAATCGAAGCAAAAAAATCGTTGCCTTTATCATCGCAAATAATAAAAGCAGGAAAATTAACTACTTCAATTTTACGGACAGCTTCCATACCTAACTCAGGAAAATCAACTATTTCAATTGATTTAATATTTTGTTTAGCCAATATTGCAGCAGGACCGCCAATTGAACCTAAATAAAACCCACCGTATTTTTTGCAGGCATTTGTTACCGATAAAGAACGATTACCTTTTGCCAGCATAATCATGGAACCACCATGCGATTGAAACTCATCCACATAAGAATCCATTCTTCCCGCAGTTGTCGGACCAAAACTACCTGAAGGCATACCTTCCGGAGTTTTTGCAGGGCCTGCATAATAAACCGGATGATTTTTAAAATATTCAGGCATTGGCTTACCACTGTCAATTATTTCCTTAATTTTTGCATGGGCAGCATCTCTAGCCACAATTAAAGTACCGTTTAAACTTAATCTTGTTTTAATCGGATATTGACTGAGTTTTTTTAATTGTTCAGCCATTGGTTGATTCAAATCTATTTCAATAGCCGGTTCTAAATGAGGCGCTTTTGCAGGTACAAATTTTCCGGGATTGGTCTCTAATTGTTCTAAAAAAATACCTTTTTCGGTTATTTTACCTTTAATGTTTCTATCGGCAGAACAACTCACACCAATACCAACAGGACAAGAAGCTGCGTGTCGTGGCAAACGAATTACTTTTACATCATGAGTAAAATATTTTCCTCCAAACTGAGCTCCAATTTGGCTCTGCTGACAAATTTTATGAATTTTGGCTTCCCATTCTAAATCACGAAAAGCCTGTCCACCAATATTACCTTCAGTAGGCAACTCATCATAATAACCAGCCGAAGCTAATTTAACCGCTTTAAGGTTGGCTTCGGCAGATGTTCCGCCAATTACAAAAGCCAAGTGATAAGGTGGACAGGCTGCTGTTCCTAAATCTCTAATTTTGGCTGAAACAAATTCCGTCAAACTTTTTTCGTTAAGCACCGCTTTGGTTTGTTGATACAAATATGTTTTGTTTGCCGAACCACCACCTTTAGCTATAAATAGAAATTTATAGGTATTTCCAGACACTGAATAAATATCAATTTGTGCGGGTAAGTTGTTACCTGAATTTTTCTCTTCAAACATGCTTATTGGAACTACTTGAGAATATCTTAAATTTTTATCTTGGTAAGTATTGTAAATACCTTTTGACAACCATTCTGCATCATCCACTCCGGTATAAACATCCTCTCCTTTTTTAGCCATCACAATTGCTGTCCCTGTATCTTGGCAAGACGGTAACTGACCTTCGGCTGCCACTTGTGCATTTACCAACAAAGTATAGGCAACAAATCTGTCGTTATCGGTTGCTTCCGGATCATCCAAAATCTTGGCTACTTTTTTGAGGTGAGAAGTTCGTAACAAAAAAG
This sequence comes from Bacteroidota bacterium, assembly GCA_016183805.1. Classification (GTDB taxonomy): domain Bacteria; phylum Bacteroidota; class Bacteroidia; order Flavobacteriales_E; family Vicingaceae; genus Vicingus. The sequence goes on along the minus strand of JACPDX010000041.1, from coordinate 12,482 downwards.
ATACATCAACCATGGCTTGTTTTGCAATCAACTCAATTGCTTTTGGATTGATTTTTAAAATTTTTCTTCCATCAATTTCTATGGTTGAAACATGTTCGGTAGAAATTAATTTATAGCTTGTTTTATCTTCGCTTAACGGATATGAATCCTGATAATTAAATGTGGACATAATATTAAATTTATAAACGGTGCTAAATTAAATCTTAATACATCAAAAAACTATGAGAAAAATTAGTTCTAGAAAATATACATCAAAAAAAAACCTCCGTCGATTTGCGGAGGTTTTTAGTATTAATTAGTAGAATTTGAATCTTTCATCTTTTACCCCAAATTTAGATTGGAGTGCATCGTAAGCACTGTTAGCATTGTTGCTGTACATTTGTTCCAATTGGAGTTTGTAAGGACCAAAATCTTTTGTTTCAGGTGCTGCAACAACATCGTTAACTAAAACTACAAAAACGCCTGTTTGACCTTCTAATGGAATACTCATTTGTCCTTTTTGTAATGTAGGAATCATACCAATAATTCTTGGTTCTTGCCCCATTACTGGAACTGAATAGCTTGAAAAAGTAACATCATTCGATACTTCAACAGTTCCTCCGATTTTAGCAGCCAATTCTTGTAAATTGGTAAAACCCTTCATTTCATTGATAAACATTTCGGCTTTTTTCTTTTTCTTAGCACCCAATTCCACTTGAATTTCAACCTGATCTATCGGAGCAATTCCTTCTTCTTTAACCTCAGCCAAATGAGCTACCACAAAGGTTTGTCCAAATTGAAACGGAGCTGACACCTCTCCTTTATCATTTTTATAAGCCCAACGAATCAATTCTCTTGGAGAATCTAAACCTGCTATTTCTTTATCGCTTACCTTAACCTCTGCAATTCTTTTCAAAAACTCACCTCCTTCGGTTGCTTTTGCAAAATTGTCGGAAGAATTGTTTGTTGAATAAAAATTACTTGCTTTAGCAAATACTTCATCAAATGTAGTATTGCTCGGTTCAATGTTTCGATAAATTTTGCCTACTTGTACTTTTTTCACTTTGTCGCCTTGAGCAGTAATTTCAATTAAATGAAATCCAAATTGAGTTTGAACAATGGTTAAATCCCCTTTTTTACCATTAAAGCAAGCCTCATTAAATTCAGGAACCATTTGCCCTTCTTTAAACCAACCTAAATCACCACCTTCAATTGCAGAACCAACATCTTCAGATATCTCTTTAGCAATAACATCAAATTTTCCACCTTTTTGAATAACAGTTTTGATGCTGTCTAATTTAAAATAAGCTGTCGAATCACCTGGTTGAGTAGTTTTTAATAAAATATGTCGAGCTTTTACTGAATCTGAAACCAATTTAGTATTGGTTAATTTAGCCAAAACAAAAGAGTTGTTTTCTTCAAAAAGCTCGGAAACTGTACCAATTTCAGTTTCAAAAAAGTTTGAATCCGCAACATAAGGCATATTTTCTTTAGTATAATAAACGGCATCAAAAGGAACGTCGGAGTTAAACATTACATAAGCAGAATCGTTGGTTGATGCTTTAAATTCAACAGCAGCTTCAGTCATCCATTTTTTTGCTTCCTCAATATCCAATTGCGATGGTGTTACATCAAATTTAACGTATTCGATTGTTCTTGATGCGTCTTGTTTGTATTCATTTTTATGCTCTTTATAATACGCCAATTTTTCTTCTTCTGTAAGTATGATTGTACTATCAGCAACAGAGGTATATCTTTTTGCTACAAATGAAATATTTCTTTTTTCGGTTTGTTCTTTATATATTCTTTTTGCAAATGCTTTCGGAGCGTAAAATCCTTTTTTGATAAGGTTGAAATATTTTGCAGTAACTCTTTCTTTTTGAATACCTTCTTCAAACAACAACCATTGATTTTTATTTTCAACGGGCATGGTTTCTAAACTTTTCAAGAATTGTAATACTTGAGTTGGATTAAATTCGCCTGTTTGAGGATTAGAAAATGCCTGTTTCACTTGTGGATGGGGTTCATTTCCTTGAATCATATCGAACAATTCTTGTGGACTTACTGTAATTCCTAGCTCGTTAACTTGACTAACCACTACTTTTTCTCTAATGATATCGTTCCATACTTGTTCCAGTAACGATTCTCTGATTTGCTCATTGGCTGTTGATTTGTTTTGCAACTCCCATCTGCTAATAGCTAATTCGTATTGGTTGTTAAAATCTATTGCCGAAACTTTATCATCGCCAATTACACCAACATTATTATCACCACCAAAAAATGATTGTCCAGCTTGAAACATATCACCAAGTATAAAAGCTAACATAGCTACACCTATAATAATCATCAACAATGCTGATTTTTCTCTAATTTTTCCTATTACTGCCATTTTTATTTAAAATATTTGGGCTGCGAATATACGATAGTTGCTCGAAATATAAAAGCAGTTTTTTGTTTATTATTTTTGTTTATTATTTTATTCTTAAAAGCACCTGTAAACTCTTCTTTTATTATTCATTAGAAACCTGAAGTGTTACCAATTCTATTTTATTATTACTTACTTCATTTATGGTTAAAATAAAGTTCTCAATGGTTATTTTATCATCTTTTTCGGGAATACTTTCGTGGAAATAAAAAATAAAACCACCTAAAGTTTCGTACTCTTCTGATTCAGGAATTGCCAACTTGTACTTATCATTGATATAATCTATTTCAGTTTTTGCTGAAAATAAAAAAGTATGTTCATCCAATTGTTGTTCAATTAATTCTTCTACATCGTGTTCGTCTTCAATTTCTCCAAATATTTCTTCAATTACATCTTCGGTAGTTACCACTCCGGAGGTTCCTCCAAACTCATCCACTACAACAGCCATACTTCTTCGTTGGTTAATAAATTGTTTTAAAATTTCACTTGCCAACATGGATTCCGGAACAATGGAGATAGGCAATAAAATGGATTTTATACTTTCCGGCTTTTTAAATAATTCAATAGAATGAACATAACCAATAATATGATCGATAGAATCTCTGTAAATTAATATTTTAGACAATTCTGTTTCTATAAATTTCTGACTTAACTCTTCAATGCTATCATCAATATTCATCGCAATAATTTCAGTACGATGAATCATACACTCTCTAGCTTTTACATCGGTAAAATCTAAAGCATTTTTAAAAATTTGTATTTCATGTTCAATCTCTTCACCATTTTCTTGACGTTCTTGAATATCCATTACAAAATGTTCTAAATCAATTTTAGTAAAAGCCAAATTACTTTGTGAAGTATCTATTTTAAAAAGCCTAAGAATTCCGTTTGATAATATGGTTGCAATAAATGTTAATGGAAACAAGAGCCAATAAATTAATTTTAAGGGAACTGCCACAAATTTTATTGCAAAATTGGGGTTTATCCTCAGTAATGCTTTTGGTAAAAATTCGCCAAAATACAGTACAATCATCGTTGATATTAGTGTTTGTACTATTAAAATCACACCCTCACTTGAAGTATATTGAAGGATGGATGGCTCTAAAAGTTTTGCCATAACAATACTATATACTACTAAAGCAATATTATTACCAATAAGCATTGCTCCTATAAAACTGGCTGGTTTTTGAATAAATCCTGATAAGATTTTGGAAGAAAAATCGCCTTGTTTTTTTTCTAATTCTATTTTTAATCGATTGGAGGAGATAAAAGCTATTTCTATTCCGGAAAAGAATGCTGAGAAGAACAGTGCAACTAATACGTATATAAGATTTATGGACATTGAAATAGTCTTGTAAGACCCAAATTAACTGATTTTTTAATTATTGAGAAGATTTTTCGATGTTTTTTCGTTGTCGTCTTCTCAAAAAGAATAAAAACATGGCTAAAACCGAAAAAATATAAAAAAACAACGCATCGGCAATATCAGGAATAGTAAAAACTTTATAAGTTCCTGTAATTAAACAAAATAGTGCTATAACAAGCCACATTATTTCTAAAAATCGTACTACTTTATACATGTTAGTTATTAGTTTATCAGTCTTCAGCTCTCAGTTTACAGTCTTCAGTTTACAGTCTTCAGTTTACAGTTTTCAGTTTTCAGTTTTCAGTTTTCAGTTTTCAGTTTTCAATCTTCAATCTGCACATTTACACATCTGCACATCTGCACATTTACACATCCGCACCTCTACTCTTCGTCTTTTAGTTGTATAGTGCCTTTTACTTTAAGTATTTTATATTTGGTAAAGTTTTCATTCGACTCCAGCCCATCGCCCATAATTATTTCATCTTTTGTGGTGATTTTTACAAACTCGTGAGTATAAATTTTTGAAGAGTCTTGTTGCCAAATTAAATGTTCGGTATTTAGTTTATCGCCTTTTTCGTTAATTACTACCACATCGTTTTTGGCTTCCATAATGTTTTCAGAAACTTTATTGATGGCATAGTTAGCTGTTAAAGTTGTAGTAACCTTTTGCAACGAATCATAAAAATTTACTGCTATGCCTTTTGACATTTCCGAATAATTTTGTTCTCCTTCAAATTCTTCCAACAAAGGAGCTGTTACTTTTATTTTAATAGTTGCTTTTTCGGAATAAATTAACTCCACATTTTTTCCACTTTTTATCGGTTTTTTTTCTTTTAATGACAATGCATTTACTTCATTGATATCATTTTCGCATGAACAAAGAATCCCGATTAAGATAATCGGGATTACTTTTATTATATTGAAAACTTTTATATTATTCATTAGTCGCTAACTCTTACAGAGGTAGATTCGTTTATCCAACACGCTACGGTATAAGCATCTCCTTTTTGTTTGCCATAAAAGAATAAATCTTTAGTTGTAGGAAAACTTGCAGATACTCTTGCAATTTTTTTGTTTGCTTCTTCAGCAGCAGCATTATCTACAGCCTTAGCTTTTTGATATTTATCTGCGGCAGCCCAATAAGCACCCCATTTTCCTAATTCACCATCATCACATGAACTTGAACTGTACGTGTAAGCATCTCCGATTACAATATAAGGTTCTCCCCAATTGCTTTTTAAAGCAGCGGCTTTTAAAGCATAAGTTCTAGCCGAAGAATAATTTTTTGCATATAAATAAGCTTCAGCAATACTCAACATATATTGAGCTTTATCTTCGTCTTTATCCGACATATCTGCAGCTTTATTAAAAAACTCAATAGCTTTGGTATAATCTTTTTTACCTAAAAACAGTTTACCCATTCCATCGGCACCCTCAGCAGATGGTTCCAGTGCAAAATATGCTTCGGCTACTTTTGCGAATATTGCAGTGTCATAACACTTTTTATAACGTAACAATTTCATGGTTCTTCTTAACCAATCTAAGTTTTCTTTATTGGCTTCAAAATTTTTCTCCGCCATTGGAACTAAAATTTCACAATCTAAATATGGAGCAGCAAGTGCTTCAACTTTTTGTTGTGCATCCGCATAACTTGCATCAGTATTTTTTGAAATAACATCTAATGCTTTTTCATACATTTCAACAACATCCGGTTTCGTTTTTTTACCATCTTTTTCCAAATTAATTACAGAAAACATCATGGCTACTAAGGTTCCTGGCTCTGTTTCAGTTCCACCTAAAGAAATTGATTCATACAATACATCAAAAGTTTTTTGAGTTTCAGTTTTACTATAAACCAACATGGTTTGACCTTTAATTCCTAAAACTTTTGCTTTATCACCAAATACAGCTATTCTTTGGTCAAAAATTGAATACATGGTATCTTTATAGGCTTGTTGAAGCTTTGCATCTTTGGCATTTTTAATTAAATCCTGATACATTTTAACACCATTAATGTATAGTGTTAGTTGAGATTCGGGACAAGTGGCATAGGCTTTTTTCCATAAACTCATGGCAAGAGCCGGATCACTTTTTAAATAATCTTTGTAAATTAAACTTTCAATACAAACAATACTATCTTCAGGAGTTTTACCGTATTTTCCTTGTGCAAAGGTTAAACTTGAAATTGCTATACCTATGATTGCTATTGTTAACTTCTTCATTTTACTCTTTTTTTATATTCTTAATCGTATTTTCTTTTAATAAACCATCTGTCGTTTATGGTTAATCCAATATTAAAGTTGACAAATGTTTCTCTTACTAATCCATTACTTTCAACACCTCTGTTTCCATACTCAATTCCTAAATGTAAACCAGGCATTGAAGTATCTGTTCTTTTAATTGGTAAGCCTAACCCAAAAGTTATGCCATACTCATTAATATCGGTATTATTAATTGATAAATAAGCAGTTGAATATCTAGCTCCAAACTTGTACTTGATTCGTTTGAAGTAATTGTTAAACGCATCGTATTTTGGAATTATTTCAAATCCGGACGAAATGGTGTAATTATTTTTATATGATACATTGTTTTCGTTAGATTGAATTTGTCCCCAGTTGGTGGTTTTAAAATCAACTGCCACTGTCCATTTTTTGTTTTTTTCTAGCGACAAACCCCCTCCAATTTTTGCCGGAATTTTAGTAATATCGCTCACATCTTCTTCATCAAAAATAGTATCTATTGGGAGTGAAGGAAAATCAATATTTCCAGTAAAAGTTGTAATAACGTGAGAGGTTTTCGTTTTTAAATCTGTACCTAAAGCATACGTTGCACCAATGGTTAAAATATATTTTTGGGCTTTAGCATTAGTAAATGTTTTTTGATACTGAGCTCCAAAATCAGAAGTAAAATCGGCAATGTGTTTGTTGTTTAGTTCCCAAAAATTAAAAGCATATGGAATACTTCCATAAACTACCTCTTTGTTATTATTAATTCTTCCAAATAAAAAACCAAGATTATAACCTGCCGAAATATTGGAAGTTGAATCCATTTTAAATTTTAAGGCATTTCCAAAAAATATTTTGGTTAAACCTCCTTCTCCTTGATAATAATAACTAACGTCTCCTGCTATTGAATCGGCTTGGATGGTAGAATAATTATATCCAACATTAGAATAAGGCATTGCTCCAAATGCCATCCCCCATTTGTTGCTAATTACAGGGAAACCAAAAGCTAAATAATTAATGTGAGGATTGTTTCTATATTGGTTTTGTGTTCCATCGGTTAACCATAAAGCATTATTGGTGGCTGCAATTTCAAAAGAAGTTATGGTAATTTCGGAATAAGATGCAGGGTTAATTGCATTGATATTGCTGTTCGTTCTTAAACCAATTCCTGTGCCTCCAAGTGCAAAATTTTGATTAAAACTTTCCGAAAGAATATCTCCAAATCCGAAACGGGAATAAGGCGAATTTGTAGTAGCCTGTGAATAAGCATCAACATTTAAAAGTACCAACAACACCACAATAAAACAACTACTAATTTTTTGCATTATATTTTAAAATTTCGTTTAATCCTTTCAACAGAAAAAATTTGTCTGCAAAGATGCGATTTTTTGATTCTAAATCAAACATTTCGGCATTTCCTCCTGTAATAACTGTTTGTAAATTTTCGTAACGTTCTGTGTACTCATCTATTACACGTTCAATTTCGAATTTTACGCCATAAAAAACTCCCGATTTTATAGAGTTAACTGTTGAATCTCCAATTAATTTTGGTTGTTCGTTTTCAGAAAAATCAACTAAAGGTAATTTTCCAGTATTTTGGTTTAGTGATTTTAATCGAAGATTTACTCCCGGAGCTATAGAGCCGCCTAAATAATTGTTGTTTTTATCAATAAAATCGTATGTAATACAAGTTCCTGCATCAATAACCAGCACATCGGTTTTCGAAAAAAGTGTGGCAGCAGCAGCCACTAAGGCAATTCTATCTTTACCTAAAGTATTTGGTGTCGAATATAAATTGACAAATGGCAAAAGTATGTGTTCGTTTAAGCTAAAAAATCGGGTTTCCTTCATTAACAAGTGTTCCAGCTCCAATTGGTCATTTTTTACATTCGACATCATGGAACAAACAATATTAAAATCTTTTAAAACAGTTTGAACATCAGCAACCGTTAATGTTTCATAATTTTTGTTAAAAATTATTTTATTGTCCGAAAACACGGCTACTTTGGTAAGTGTGTTACCTATGTCGATGACTAAATTCAACTGATTATCAATGTTTAAGAAATAATAACTCTCCAAAAGTACAAATAGTATCTAATTTTTTTTTTATGATTAAATTATTTTAATACATTTGCCGACCGTAAATAAAACTGGTGCCTTAGCTCAGTCGGTAGAGCAAAGGACTGAAAATCCTTGTGTCCCTGGTTCGATTCCTGGAGGCACCACCAGAAAAAAGCCTTGAGGACATTGTCTTTGAGGCTTTTTTGGTTTTTAAAGCAAAAGTACAAAGTGGACTTTTTTTAAAATCAAAGTGGACTTTTTAACCATCACCACAATTTAAAATCCTGTCTCAGTTAATTTTAAATCAGCTCAATTTTGTCTGATTTGAAAAAAATTTAAAAGCCTTAAAATACTGATTATCTTATTTCTAATGTTTTCAGTAATCAATATTTACATTTTATTGGTAAGCATTGAAATCACCTTGAATTTACCAAAAAATAAGTGAACAATAGTCAAACTCGATTTAAACTCTGGAATACCAAATATTTCAACTGTATAAATCCTTTCATTTTTAGTGTTTGGATTTCCAAATTCCATGAAAGTCATTGGTTTACCCTGATAAAATTTTTCAATCTCCAGTTCTAAGTAATTATCTTGTTGAGATGAAAAATTTGGATAGATGTGATTCACTTCAAAGTTGTTGGGTAATGTTGCACCACAAGATTTAAAAATTATTCCACATGAAAGAGCTGTGAAAAAATCATCAAATCGTTTGATGTCAACATCATATTTTACACTACCGTCTTGCAGTTTCACTGCATCTTTAGCCAAAAGTTTTCTAAGTGCAGCATTATTAAAATCTAACTGTGGTTTGACTTTTTCAAGAAATATTTCTCTTGCTCGATTACTCGGTGAAGCATTCATACAAACTTGAGCTAACACATATAAGTCATCCTTTGACTTTGCATTGTTATGTTCTGTACACGATTTTACTGTTAAAAGTTGTTCTTTTTCATTGTCAGGGAAAAATGCTTTTGGGGGAATATGTTCCTTTGTAACACCTATACTTGTACAGCCTTGAAAATAACATTTCATAAATTCTAATTATTGTATAATTTGTTGTTTTACTGTTAATAAAATTGTTTCAGCTAGTTGTATATAATTGCTCTATTCATTTCCCTTTACAAATATACTTTGCTTTCGTCCGTAAAATTACCGCGATCGTCCTGTCTCGTCTATTTAGAGAAGACTTTTAGTTAGACCTGAAGCAAAAGTAATTCATCGTAAGTTTTAACTTCGCCGGAGTTGAAAATCAACTTACAAGTGTTGTCTTCCTTTTTGATTGCCTTGAAACCAAAACCTTCACATATAATGGGTTTCATCTCACCTTCCTTTAGCTTTTTGAATTCTAGGTGTATGCTAAAGCCTGGCGTCATCTCCAACCCTTTGTGTTCGATATATTCTTTAGAGTACACCACTATTGTGCAAAAATATGAAAATATTCATGTTAATTTACTTCGGTGCTGGATGAGTAGCTACCAGAGCCACTGGATAAACAATCACTTCTGCATGATATTTTGATTCCAAAACGAATGGATTGTTACCTAAATATTAAAATTAAAAATGATTATTTTTATGTTTAAATACATATATTTGTAAAATAATTACATAATTCAAACTTAAAATGGTTTCAGAAATTCATTTAACTAATTTTTATTCTATTAAAGATGACCTTGTTTTAGATTTAAAAGCTGGCAATATTAAAACACAAAAATCACAAGATTTAAGCAGCAATGTATTTGATTTTAGTGATACAAAGCTTTTAAAGTCGGTAGCTTTGTACGGTGCCAATGCTTCAGGGAAAAGCAATATTATAAAAGCTATTCAGTTTTGCGTTAGCATGATAACTCAATCCCACAACCATAACGAAAATGTGGTATTTAATTTCAAACCATTTAAGTTTCTAGGTGCTGCAAAAAAAAACAGTTCTTTTAAAATACATTTTGCGAACAATGGTGTTGAGTTTGAATATAGTTTTTCCTTGAATCAAACTGAAATTATTTCAGAAGAATTGTACTATTATCCAAACGGAAGAAAAGCAAAAATATTCACTCGAGATGAAACATTAGGAAAAGAAAAAAACAAAATTTATTCTTTTTCCTCTGTCATCAAAAAACCAATGGATGTAGCAGAAAACACATCAAAAAAAACTCTTTACATTTCTCGTGCAAGTCAAATGGATAGAGATATTGCTAAGGATATTTTTCTTTTTTTTAATGAATCATTTATTTTAGGTTACCTAGGATTTAACTCATCAACCATAGAAAAGCTATTTAACGAAAATAAAAACAAACTATTAACCGCTTTACAAATTGCCGATAGTGATATTGTAGACATTAAAATAAAAAAAGAAATAAGACCAAGTAAAAATTTAAATGCTGACTTTACTAAAAACACTGCTTCAATTGAAGATGTGGAGAAACCTCATTTAATTATTTCTTCGTTTCACAAATCAAATCCAGCCATAGCATTTGATTTTGCTACAGAAGAATCGGCTGGGACACAAGCATTATTCGCTTTTATGCTTACAATTTTAGATGTTGTAAAAAACAATAAAATATTGCTGGTTGATGAAATAGAGATGAGTTTACACACTAAAATAGTAGAATATATTATAGAAATGTTTAATGCAAGTGAATCAGCTCAATTAATATATTCTACACATAACACTAATCTATTAAATTTAGACAAACTTCGCAAAGACCAAATCTACTTTGTTAACAAAAAAGACAACGGTACAACCGAACTTTATTCTTTGTTTGACTATAAAGATTTTAGAGATACTATGGATGTTGAAAAAGCTTATTTACAAGGCCGTTTTGATGCCATTCCATACATAAACGACTCATTAGAAAATTTAAAAAATTTACTGCATGAGCCGAAATAAAAGAATACCGAAAGGCAAAGTAATTAATCCTACTTTTTTTGTGTTTTGCGAAGGTGAAACTGAAGAAGCATATATCTGTTATTTGCGTTCAAAGTATAGGCTTCCTTTGTTAATCGATAGTAAAATTGCTGGTAACAGAATTACAGAAAAATATATTCACAATTATAAAAAGAATACTACTAATCATCCTAAAGACAAGACATATTTGGTTTATGATTTAGACGTACCTGAAATGTTAGGAAAGTTACAAGCAATCAATGGTATAATTCTATTAACGTCCAATCCATGCTTCGAATTATGGTACTTATTACATCTTCAAGAGCAGAAAACAAAGCTAACTAGCACAGATTGTACTACTAAATTGAGACAACACCTTCCAAAATACAACAAAGGAACTTTCAATAATGAATTAAAAAATTTGGTATCTAAAAATCAATTGAAAGCAGTAAATAGAGCAGTGAAATTAAATAAATTTCAAAATCCATCTTCACAATTGTTTGAACTTATTAAGGAAATGGAAGAAGTAAAAAAGCAAAAATAAAAGGTTCCAATTTATTAATTTAAATGGTTATTCATAACGGAATCTGAGGGCATTATGGAGGTTTATGAATGGTTGAGAAAAGAGTACTAATTGAAGTGATCAACTTTTTTGTGTAGATATATAAAATAAAAACTACCATGTCAGAACCAACTCGCCTACACTGATTCAAAAGCCACCCACAACAAAACATCTCAGAAGAAGCGGAGCACCAAAGGTATATCGATACAAAAGGTGGTACTTACCTAATTACCGTCCAAGATGATAACAATAACTTCACCTTGCAGTTGCCAACAGTTGAAGAAGGTAAATACGATTCCATTACCGATTCATTCAACGATATTATGGATAGAGCCGAATTATACAAGCGGCTTGACGACGGTGTATTTGAGTTCATGCTAGAAACATTGGATAACCTGGAACTGGAAACTGAGTCCATTAAACAAAAAGGCACTCGATATGTAATTACAATGAACACCGATAAATATATTTTTACACTCGACAAATCAACCGGCATGATGAAAATTGAATACCCTGCACGCATTAGTGAGTTTTATCTAGCAAACATTTACCTAGAAAACCCAAATTTGCCTTTGCTTTATGATGGTAGGTTGAACCAACATCTTCAAGATAAAATGAAGAGTTGGAGCGTAAAGATGCCTAAAACGCCATACGAACCTGGTTTAAAATTGGTTCCAAAAGTTAAAGCTACTTCATAAGAACACCATCACTTCACTACACTATTGTAATGAAGTGGTTGTCAATATGTCAAAACTTTCACGAACTCTTTTTGTAATTCTTTAACTTCATCTCTAAGTTTAGCTGCATCTTCAAATTCTTCATTCTCTAGTTTTTGAAATAATAAACGTTTCTTTTGGTCTATTTTTTTTCCAATATAACTCATTTGTGCTCTAATTTTGTTTTTTTGTTCTTCTGTCATTTTTTTATAGATTAAGGTAAACATTTTTAATTTGTTCTTGGGTAATACCTATATAACGCCT
>JACPDX010000038.1:33704-51643 GCA_016183805.1 Bacteroidota bacterium | reverse complement strand
CAATGTAAGGTTGTAGGAGGAACACATATAGGAAAATCTGGTATTGTGCGTGATATAAATACAAGTAAGACAGGCCACATCACGATTACGGTTGTACAAAAAAATGGCGTTCGTTTTAAGACTCTGGCTAAAAATGTTGTTGTTCTTCCAATCGGTAAGGATTAGTATTTAAAATTACCTCGCTACTTGGAGTTTAAACCACCAAACTAATCTCTTTTAAATCAAACTCTTTGAGATGTGAATTTATTTCAACCTGTAGTTTACCTGTTGGAGAAATTCCTTTAATAATTCCTGTTACACGTTGGTTGTTTACCACATAATGTAAAGGTTTTTGGTAGCCAAAAAGCACTTTTAAATATTCGAGCTTTATCAAGGTATATTTATTGGCTTTAAGTTGCAAATAACGAACTTCAATACATTTTAAAAGTTCGTTTAATAAGTGTTCTAGTTCAAACTCTTTTTTTGTTAAAAAAGCCAACGAGGTAGCATTAATGGCTGGAGTAAATTGTGTTTGATTTACATTTAAACCAATTCCGACAATGCAATTGGTAATTTTATTTGAGGTTAAGGTATTTTCGATTAAAATTCCTGCAATTTTTTGGTATTCCACATAAATATCGTTGGGCCATTTTATGGCAACATGTTTAATATTTTTAGCCTTCAAAAAATCGTAAATACCTAAAGCCACCGTTTGGCTTAACAAAAATTGCTCGTCAATTGGTAAATTTGGTTTTAACAACACTGAAAACGTAAGGTTTTTTCCACTTTCACTTTCCCAAGTATTGCCACGCTGCCCTTTGCCGTGTGGTTGATTTTTTGCAACAACTACCAAACCTTCAAAACATTCCGTTTTTACCGTCAATTCTTGTAGATACGTATTCGTAGATGGGGTTTCATCTAAGGTAATTATTTTGTTTCCGAGTACAAAAGCGTTTTCCATGAATTACAAAGGTATTAATTTTGTCGGAAGTCCGAAGTTGGAAGACACATCTACACATCTAAATATTTCCACAATACAACAACAACACATTGTTACATTATTTCCTTACTTTTGCAAATTAATAATTTAACAGTAAATGGCGAAGAAGAAAAAAGAATTAAGTGAAGCACAAATTTTAGTAGATGTTGTAATTAAAGGATTGCAAGAAAAAAAGGCTGAAAACATTGTTACCATTGATTTAAGAAGTTTAGAAAATGCGGTGTGTGATTTTTTTGTAATATGCACAGGAACATCAAGCACACATGTTGGAGCTTTATCAAAAGCAGCAGAAGAAGAAGTAAGAAAAACATTGGGTGAAAAACCTTGGCATGCCGAAGGTTTTGGAAATGCCGAATGGATTTTATTGGATTATGTAAATACCGTAGTACATATTTTTCAGGATGAAGCCCGAAACTTCTATAACATTGAAGGATTGTGGGCAGATGCAGTAGTAACAGAAATAAAAGAATCATAAATTTAGTATGGAAAAAAAAGAAAATAAACCTAAAAAACCTGCCCTAAAACCAAATAATAGCAATAAAAAACCTTTTAATTTTTATTGGATTTATGCCATTATCGGTATCGTATTAATTTCTGTCAACTTGTTTAACTGGCAAGGAGGCAGTACTACCATTACTCCCTCAGAATTTGAGAACATGGTGGTAAACAATCAAGTTAAAGAAGTTGTTGTAGTTAACCATAAAATTGCGAAAGTATTTTTAACACCTGAGGCACTTGAAGTACCACCTCATAAAGATAAAATTAAAAAACCGGTAATGGGCACCCCGAGTCAGGGTCCACATTACACATTCGAAATTGGTTCGGGTGATGTTTTTGATGCCGATTTAAAAACATGGTCGAAAGACTACAACCTAAAATACAAATACACCACCGAAGAAGATTGGTTTGGAGGCATTTTAAGTTTATTGCTGCCTGTTTTAATTTTTGTTGGAATTTGGTTTTTTATCATGAAAAGAATGTCCGGTGGTGCAGGAGGCGGTGGTGCTGGTCAAATTTTTAGTATTGGTAAATCAAAAGCTCAATTGTTTGACAAAGAAAGAAGTACGCAGGTTACCTTTGAAGATGTTGCAGGATTGGAAGGGGCAAAAGAAGAAATTCAGGAAATTGTAGATTTTTTAAAAAAACCACAAAAATATACCGATTTAGGTGCTAAAATTCCAAGAGGTGCATTGCTGATTGGACCTCCAGGAACGGGTAAAACATTATTGGCAAGAGCTGTAGCCGGTGAAGCTAAAGTTCCTTTTTACTCCTTATCAGGTTCCGATTTTGTGGAGATGTTTGTGGGTGTTGGAGCATCACGTGTTCGTGATTTGTTTAAGCAAGCCAAAGACAAAGCTCCTTCGATTATTTTTATTGATGAAATTGATGCCATTGGTCGTGCCAGAGGTAAAGGAATAGCTCAAGGTGGAAACGACGAACGAGAAAATACTTTAAATCAATTGTTGACGGAAATGGATGGTTTTGGAACTAATACAGGTGTTATTGTTTTAGCTGCTACCAACCGTGCCGATGTATTAGATAGAGCATTGGTTCGTCCGGGTCGTTTCGACCGTCAAATCCATGTTGATTTACCTGAAGTTCATGAACGTCAAGAAATTTTTAAAGTTCACTTAAAACCGTTAAAAACTGACGATACTGTTGATATTGAATTTTTATCAAAACAAACTCCTGGTTTTTCGGGTGCTGATATTGCAAACATTTGTAATGAAGCTGCTTTAATTGCTGCCCGAAAAAACAAAAAAGCCATTGGTCGTCAAGACTTTTTAGATGCTGTAGATAGAGTAATAGGCGGACTAGAAAATAAAAATAAAATTATTACCGATCACGAACGAAAAGCCATTGCTTTCCACGAAGCAGGGCATGCAGCGGTAAGTTGGTTGGTTAAATACGCATCGCCTTTGGTTAAAGTAACCATTATTCCTAGAGGACGCTCATTGGGTGCTGCTTGGTACTTGCCGGATGAACGACAAATAACTACTACCGAACAACTAATTGACGAAATGTGTGCTGCCTTAGGCGGAAGAGCTGCCGAAGAAATTATGTTCGGTAAAATTTCTACCGGTGCATTAAGCGATTTAGAAAAAGTAACCAAACAAGCTTATGCTATGGTAAGCATTTATGGCTTGAGCCCGAAAATTGGTAACATCAGTTATTACGATTCTTCTGGACAAAGTGATTATTCTTTTTCAAAACCTTATTCAGAAAAAACCGCTCAGTTAATTGATGAAGAAATTAAAAATTTAATTGAAACTTCATACATCAGAACAAAAAAAATACTGGAGGAAAATAAAGACAAGTTAATTATGCTTGCCGAGAAATTGTTAGAAAAAGAAGTTATTTTTAGAGACGATTTAGAAGATATTTTTGGAAAAAGTATTTATGAAGCTGAACTCATCGAAGAGAAAAAAGTTTCTAAAAAAACTATTGTTGAAACTGAAAGCGACACAAAAGAAGATAAACTAGACGAAACCAAGGCTTAATGGCAGAAGGTTGGATGGTGATACACAGCAGTAATGATTCCACTAAAGCTGAAATGATAAAATCGTTGCTTGAAGATGATGAAATACCTGCTGTAATTATTAATAAAATGGATTCGATGCAATTACATTCGAGTAATGCAGAAGTAGAGGTTCATGTTCAACAAGATGATGTGATTAAAGCAAAATACATTTTATCTAAAACTGATTTGTAGATGTTAACTAGAGCAATAACCGGTTTATTTTTTGTACTGGCATTACTTATTGCCTTTTACTTTGGTTATTTAAGCACTTTCTTTTTATTTTTTGTAATTACCACACTTGGTGTCGAAGAATTTTATTCCATTGTATCTAAGAGTAAAGAGTATCATCCTTTAAAGTTTTTTGGTTTACTTACCGCTATTATTACTTTTATAACTATTTCATTGGTAATACAACACACCATTCCAACCAAATATTTAAGCCTTCCTTTTTTGTTTATTTTTCTAATTTTTATTATTGAGCTTTACCGCAAAAAAAGACATCCGTTTATTAATATAGCTTACACTTTTTTACCGATACTCTATATTGTAATCCCATTTAACTTATTATATCATTTAGGTTATTACAACAACCATCAATTTACCGATGAATTTAATTATCCTATTATTTGGGGGTTCTTTTTTATTTTATGGTCGAACGATACCGGAGCGTATTTGTCGGGTAAGTTTTTTGGAAAACACAAATTATTCGAACGGATTTCGCCTAAAAAAACGTGGGAAGGAAGCATTGGTGGAGCAGTATTAAGCATAATCGTTGCTTATGTTTGCTCCATGTTTTTTGATCAGATTACCTTAACCAACTGGATTGTTATTGCTCTTATTACCGTTATTTTTGGAGGATTAGGCGATTTGGTAGAATCTATGTTAAAACGCAGTTTAAACATTAAAGATTCCGGAAATTTGTTACCGGGACATGGTGGAATTCTCGATCGTTTTGATGGTTTGTTACTGTCTGTTCCAATTGTTTATGCTTATTTGGTTCTTAGTTAATAGATAGTTCTCAGTCTTCAGTTCCCAGTCAACAAGAAACAAGTAACCAGAAACAAAACCAGAAACTAGAAACTAGAAACTAAATTCACTATTTTTGCCACCAATTTTTTAATTTAAACCATGAAATTTCACCGAGAAGGTTACCAATCATTATTACTAGTTCTTGTTTTTGGTATTGTGTTAAACAGTTCTATCTATTTGTTTTTAAATGATTATCCATCTATAAAAATAGCAGGGTATGTTATTTCGGCATTTTTACTTGTTGTAATTTTACAATTTTTTAGAGATCCTAAACGAAATTTTATTGCTGTCGAAAATGCTATCATTTCTCCGGCCGATGGAAAAGTTGTGGTAATTGAGGAGGTTGAAGAAACGGAATATTTTCATGAAAAACGTTTACAGGTTTCTGTTTTTATGTCGCCGGTTAATGTGCACATTAATCGTTATCCTATTGGTGGAATAGTAAAATATTTTAAATATCATCCCGGTTTGTATTTGGTAGCTTGGCATCCAAAATCATCTACCGAAAACGAACGGACCACTATTGTGGTTGAAGATGAAAAAGGCAGAAGTGTTTTATTCAGACAAGTTGCCGGAGCATTAGCAAAACGTATTGTATTTTTTCATAAAGAAGGTTATGCTACACAACAAACCGACCAATGTGGTTTTATAAAATTTGGCTCAAGAGTAGATTTGTATTTACCTTTAGATGTAAAATTGAATGTAAAACTTAACGAAGCAGTAAAAGGTGGAATTACTAAAATAGCTGATTTTAGCTAAGCTTAAAAAGTCAATTATTTGTTAAATTCTGTTAATTAGCACATTGACATTATAAAAAACTTTACATTTACAGGAATTTAAAATTTAAACCCCATTTGATATGAAAAAATTAATATTAGCCGTAGCTTTTTTTAGCTTTATTGGATTAACTTCTGCATCTGCATGTGAAGACGGTAAAACATGTGATAAAAAAGAATGTGTAAACAAAAAAGGAGACGCTAAAAAAGAATGTACTTCTAAAGATGCTAAAAAAGCTTGTTGTGCAAAAGACAAAGCAACTGCTGATACAAAAGCTTCTTGTGCATCACACGACAAAACAGCTACAGCAGGAAAATCTTGTTGTGCTAGTAAAGCAAAAACTGAAGAGAAAAAAGCAGAATAATTTTTTTCTGTTTAATGTTATAAAAAAGAGTCCCGCTGTATTTAGGGACTCTTTTTTATTTGTTATATTTGATAAAACGTATAAGTTGGATATGATGCATGCATCATATCCGCTCGTTATAAGCAATGCAATGACAACTACAACAGAAAAAAAGCCAATAACTGTAGACTTATTCTCACAGACATCTTATTTTTTAGAATGTAAAAAAGATGATACAATCCTTGCCAAAGGAACTTGTTTTTTTATTAAAAGAGAAGATAAGTTCTATTTGATTACAAATTGGCATAATGCAACAGGGCAGAATCCATTAGACAAAACATACTTAGGACAGTATGCAATAAACCCAAATAAATTTGTAGTAAAGGTTTTTAAAAACCAACAAGCAATGGAATGGACAGACTTAGAAGTTATGCTTGTGGATTCTAACAATAACAAACTATGGCTTGAACACCCTGTTTATGCAGAAAAAGTTGATGTTATAGCTATTGAGGTTAACATTCCAAGTGATAAACTTGTACTTGACATTGAACGTTTTATTGAACCTTTTAACGAAGATACAAACGTAGAAATAAAAGACGATGTATTTGTACTTGGTTTCCCATTTGGACTAAAAGCTGGAGGAAATTTACCAATATGGAAAAGGGCAAGTATTGCAAGTGAACCTGTTTTGAATATTGATGACCTTCCAAAAATATATGTAGACACCGCAACAAGACCAGGAATGTCTGGTTCACCAGTTATTTATAAGGAGAAAAGGCCAGTAATTATAACTGATACAAATCCTAATTTTGCTACCAAAGTTAGTAGACACTTTATGAAATTTATTGGAATTTATTCTGGACGAATTGGTTCTAATGATGAACTCAGCGCACAGTTAGGTATTGTTTGGAAGAGTGAAGCTATTGAAGAAATCATCAAGGGATAAAAATTGCACAGCTTATAACAGCACCTAAAAAAATGCGGGCAGAAGTATAAATTTTTTGCCTACAATTTGCCGCTTCGCGAAAGTTTGTTATTTTTATGTAGGCAAAAAAGAGTACAATATTTCGGCAACTAATTAATATTGTGGGGGTAGAAAACATTTCGGTTTCAAAACCGCACTTCTTTTAGCTCCAAAACGTTAGCAGTAACTTAATAATCTAGCTCTAAAAATGAAAAAAAATCTTGAAATCGACAGAGTATTTTTAGCAGCAGCAGCTGACATTATTGCGGCAAGACAAAAAGGATTTATTCTTCATCACACATCTGACACAAGAGCATCTGGTAATGAAACAGAAATAGCAACTCGACAAGCTATTAAGGAAAAAATACCAAATTCATATTATTTGGGTCACGGACACATTTTAGACGCAGACACTGAACTTGAAATAAATCCACAATTTGATTTAATCATTGCGGAAAACAGTTCTGCTCCAGTATTATTTCAAGGAGCAGACGGAACAGAATATTTTGCATTTGAGACAATCTATTGTGTTGGAGAGATAAAATCTACATTCGATAAAAGCAAAAAACAAATTGAAGATTATATAAAAAAAATTAAGCATCTTAAAGAAACTCTAAAAAGAGATAGAACACCTTCAACTCAAATATCTGCTGACTTTAATTTAGACTTTGGTGCAGGCTTAGAAATCAAGTCAACAGACAAAAGGCCATATAAAAACCCCCTTTTTACATTTATGATTTTTGCTAACAAAGGCGATTTTTCATATGAAAAAGCAAAAGAAGTATTTGCTCTAGTTGATGACATATATCTACCAAATGTTATTTGCATATTGGATTATGGCATTATTGTAAAATCTATATTTACAAATGGTAAATTAGGAAGTATTGAATTTTTTCCTGAATTCATTCCTACTGAAGATGCAGATAAATATAAGTGGGTTTTTATTCCTTTTGGCAACGAAGAAAATAGACCTGGGATTAATTTTGCGTTTTTAATTTTTGCTATTAACCAACACCTTAAGTCCACTTTACTTTTAAAACCTGACCTCTTAAAGTATTTTAATAAAATTTTTCAATATGGTAATGGTATTGTAATAAAATAAGCAACTGCTAACATCGTGTATTAAACATGCGGTTGCTAGCTTGGTTAGTTATCTGAAACTTTTGCAGTTTACACCATAATTTTTGCTTGTGCTACAAGCAAATAAATGTGAGCTGCATTCTCGCATTGCTTAGGTTGCTTTGATTCCGTTTATTTATTTCTTTCTAAACTGGAACTTTGGCAAAAATTATTACTTTTATAAGTACTTGAAACAGCAAAGCACGTTTCATACACATATCGTTCAACAAAAAAAATCAAAAAACTAAAAAACATCCAATAAAATAAACCCAATAATAATGAAAAGAAAAACTATTTTAATTGCAGGTGCAGGAGGAATTGGAAGAAGTGCCGCATTAATACTGGCTGAATGGTCGAACGAAGAATACAACATTTTAATTGGTGATGCAAATGCAACTACATTGCAAGAAGCACTTGACTGGCTAAAAGAAAGCACTACCAAAAACAAAAATATGTTTAGTGCTTTCGAAATTCCTTTTCAAGGAGAAAATGAAGCGTTAATATCAGCTCTTCAGCAAGGAGATATTATATTGGATTGTCTTCCGGGCAGCCTCGCTCCACGAATAGCAGGATATGCATTAAAATACGATTTGCATTACGCTAATTTAACCGAATATGTAAAAGAGACGGAACAAATTGTTGAAATTGCAAAAAAATCAACTAAAGGATTTGTGTTACAAACAGGTTTAGCTCCGGGCTTTATAAATATTCTTGCCAACAAATTGTTTCAAGATTTCTGTAAAACACATCAGGTAGAAAAAGTTGACCGTATTTTAATGTGTGTTGGAGCAATTACTCAAGTTGCCACTCCACCACATTTTTATGGTTTTACGTGGAGTCCGATTGGAGTTGCAACAGAATATTTAGAAAAAGCCAAAGTACTCAGAAATGCTAAGTTAGATTTTCGTCCGGCATTGTCAGAAAGAGAAATTTTAATTATTGACGGAAAAAAGTACGAAGTAGACATTACCTCAGGTGGTGCTGCCGATTTACCCGAATATTTTAAGGGAAAAGTGAATACACTAGACTACAAAACATTGAGGTACGAAGGGCATTACAATTGGGTAGATAACCAAATAAAGAAAATTCGAAAAAATGGTGCCGTATCCTCAACGGAATTACAAAAAATAATGGAAGACCATATTCCCAGAATAGAGGATGACATTGTGGTTATTTTTGCATCGGTAACAGGAAAAGACAACAATGGACATCTTTACGGAATAGAGAAGTTTTACAACATTTATCCCACAAAAGTTGGAAAAACTACTTTACGTGCCATTCAGGTTACCACCGCTTCACCTTTAGCTCAAATTGCAGAAAATTTGTTGTCAGGCAAAATAAAAGGACCATATTTTCAAAGCCAAATAAATACTACAGCGTTTTTTGAAGGGACTTTTGTGAGTAGAATGATTAATGAGAATAGTATGCTGAAAACGAGATAAACTTCTGTATAGTTAATAAAAGATCGGAAGACCGACAAAAAAATAACCAACCTAAATTTACTCAATAGAAAGTGTTTTTTGTCCGTTCGAGTAGGTAAAACGTAACGATAGTGGAGTTGTACCGTATCGGATGATATAAATCAACTATTCATTTTTATTTTCATGATGGTGGTTGATGTCTTCCAGATAATTAGCTAGGAATTCAGAAAGTTTATCAGGATAAGTAGTGGTATCTTTTTTTACCAATTCGTCTTCCTTTAGGATAATATGATCTAATTTCAGAATGTTCTTATATTGTTCGAACGAAAGCGTTGGTAAATCTTTTTGCATAATGGATAAATTAACCCGACAATTTTCATTTTAGAAAAATTGTCGGGTTATAATTAATTAGCTTAAGCAATGGCTATTTCTTTAATTTTTTTATTAATGATGGCTGCTTCTTTTTTTGGAAGTTCTACTTTAAGAACACCATCTTTACATTTTGCAGAAATCTTGTCTTCTTTCACTGTTTCTGGGAGTTGAAAAGATCTGCTAAAAGAACCATAGCTAAACTCTTTACAAGTATAGTTTTCGTTTTCTTCTTTTGATTCATTTTTACGCTCTCCGGAAATTCGAAGTACATTGTTATTATCTACTTCTACATGAATTTCTTTTTTTTCGTAACCCGGTACAGATAATTCTACAATAAATTCTTTATCATCTTCTTTTACATTGGCTGCAGGAATCCAATCGGAAGACAAATCTAATCTGCTTCCAAGGTCGAAAACAGGCCAGTCTAGATTAAAAAAATCATCTTGAAGTAATGTTCTTGGGAATAGGTTCCTTGACCTTAATCCTCCATTTGTTTTAATAAGTGTCATACATTTTAATTTTTAAAAAAGTTTATACTAATACTAATTTGACAGTTCAAATGTCGTTCGGCATCAGGCAATAAATCGAAAACATTTGTCAGCTAGGAATAGTGATTTTAATCAGTGTATAAAAAAATACACTAACAAAAGTATTCGGCTTGTAGTAACCAATGTTATTGTTAGTGAAAAAATTATAGGCTTACTTTACATCAATAAATTTAAAATAAACTAAGATGGAACTCAAAACAAAAGCCAAAAACAACTATTTACTTCATTCAAGTAGTGAAGATTTGTATGCTCGTACTGAGCATTGGAAATCTGATGTTGAATTTTATCGTGATGAATCTCGTTTTTTGAGAACACTGATTGACAAGTATTTTATCTGGTTGATTAAAGACGGAAACATTGTAAAAGTTCAATCCTTATCGAATGAATTAACTCAAATCATTCAACTAAAAAAAGAGTTGTATAAAAACATAACAAAACACCTCATGCATTTAGAAGGGTTGATTGAAAATCCTTTTTCGCAAGATGAACAAAAGGTAAAAAATGAGCACTTGATAATTGAGGATGAATTTGCTGAATTTGTAAAAAAATTTAAACTGCTCAAAAGAGAAATTTTTGCAATTACAGAACATGTCATTGAAGATGAAAAAGTAAGGCATTTATTAACTCCTTTGTAACACATTAACACTAAAAAATAGCCTTTTTGAATTTAAAACCCAACAGATTTTAAACCTGTTGGGTTTTGATGTAAATTATTGATGATAAAAGGCTTAATTGGCAATAATAATTTGCATTTTCTGCAAATTTTATTTACATTTATTCATTATTTGTAAAGTAAATTTAGTTTACAAAATGAATAGCTTCAACAACCATAAAAAGCCTTATTCAAAAGACACTCCGGATTTTACTTTTTCTGATTTGGTTGATGTTGCCGAATTACAGCAATTGGTTGATTATTATTCAAAAATTGCAGGCTGTGCAATGGCAATTATTGATGTTAACGGCACTGTAATTGTGGCGGCTGGCTGGCAAAAGATATGCACTTGTTTTCACCGTGTTCATCCTCAAACCAAAAAATATTGTAAGGAAAGTGATTGTTTTATAAGAGAAAAACTAAAAACTGATGAGCCTATTGCTTACAAATGTAAAAATGGATTATGGGATGTTGCATTTCCAATTTTTATTGACGATAAACACATTGTAAATATCTTTATCGGTCAGTTTTTTTACGATGATGAAGTTATAGATTTTCCTTTTTTTGAACAACAAGCACAACAATATAATTTTGATAAAACCGAATATTTTGATGCTGTAAAGCAAGTGCCTTTGCTTTCAAGAGAAAAAGTAAAACTCTTGGAAAATTTTAATGTAATATTTGCACGGATGCTCACCAAAATGGGGAAATCTAATTTATTACTCAAAAAAGAAAAAACTGAAGAACTCGGTATAGCAAATAAACAAATAAAAGAAAGCGAAGAAAAGTTTAAAACGCTCTTTAAACAATCGCCCATTGGTCTAGCTACCTTTGATATAGAAGGTAATTTATTAGAGTGCAATTACTCATGTATAGCTATGTTTGGAATTAATACTGTTGATGAAGTAATAGGAATTAATATTTTTGATGACCCAAATTTTACCGAGCAACATGAGAAAGAGATTAAAAGCGGAGAAAATGTTCGTTTTGAATTAAAATTTGATTTTGATCTTGTAAAGAAATTAAACCTGTATGCTACTAAAAAATCGGGGCTTAGTTTTTTTAGTTGCTTTGCAACCACTATAAAACTTAATGAAAGCGGTAAAAAAGGGATTTTATTGCAATTAATAGAAATTACAGCACGTAAAAAAGCAGAGTTTGTAATAAAAGAAGAAAACAACAGGTTTACAACTACCATGAATGCTATAGATGCAGTAATATATGTTGCCGATATGGAAACTCATGAAATTTTGTTTACCAACAATTATGTAACCAATGCATTTGGTAACATTGTCGGTAAAAAATGTTATGCTGCTTTGCAGGGGAAACCGGCTCCATGCGATTTTTGTACCAATCATTTATTACTCGATGCCAAAGGAAATGTTAACCCACCTTACGTTTGGGAGTTCCAAAATTTAATTACCAAACGATGGTATCAATGCCACGATCAGGCAATACAGTGGACCAATGGAAGATTGGCACGTTTTGAAACGGCAACCGACATCACTATAAATAAAGAAAATGAGCAGGCGTTGAAAGAACATGAAATTAAACTTCAGGAATTAAATGCAACCAAAGACAAGTTTTTTTCAATTATTGCCCACGACTTAAAAAATCCGTTTACGGTATTAAAAAATGGTACTTATTTACTCTCCAAGCATTTAGAAAACAACGATTTGCAAAAAAGTAAAGAAAAAGCTCAAATGATATCGAACGCAACAAAAAATACGTATGAATTACTAGACAATTTGTTGCTATGGGCGAAATCACAAACAGGAAGAACAGCACTTGACCTAAAAAATATCAGCTTAACAAACAGTTTATCCAAAAATATAAAAGAATTAGAAAACCAAGCAAACCAAAAAAACATCAGCATAATAAATAAAATAACTGACGAATTGATTTTAGAGGCTGATGAAAATTTATTGTCGGCTATTTTTCGTAATCTTATTACCAACGCCATTAAATTTACGCATAGCGGGGGTAAAGTAACCATTCAGACAAAACAAACCGACAACTATATTGAAATAGCAGTTATTGATACAGGAATCGGCATTCCAAAAGAACATCATGACAAACTATTCCGATTAGATGTAAATTATTCGAGAGTTGGAACTGCAAATGAAGCAAGTACAAGCCTTGGTTTAATACTTTGTAAAGAATTTGTTGAAAAACACAACGGTAAAATTTGGTTTCAAAGTGAAATAGAAAAAGGAAGTACGTTTAAAGTTAAATTACCTGTTAAGCAATAAAAAATGGATAAATAGAAGCTTTACACCAGTCTAGGGGTCTTTGCTTTTGGGTTTATTTCGTCCAATGCGATATCAGAAAGCAGGTTGTTTACCTCTTTTTCTTCTGATAAAGAAATGTGTAATTGGTCGGCAATGTCCATTCGCCCCAATTCCTCGGCATAAGCATACGCAGAACCATAACCTGCAATTTCGAAATGTTTCATGTATTGAATACTTGAAATGATAATCACATCTTTTATTTTAGGCGAGGCACTCCTGTCAATCAAATCGTTGGCTTCATTAATCATTCCTTTCATAATTTCCGAATGTTCGCCAATTGGAGAAATAAACAACTGGTTTAGCATGTTTTTAAGCCGTTTTATTTGCTCCTGGGTTTCTTTAATATGATTTTGTATGATCGACTTCAACTCTTTATGCTCAGTTTGTTTCAATACATTTGTTAAAAAATATACTTGTTGTTGTTCGCCATTGTAAAGTTCTCTGATTTGTTCTATCAGCAACCCTTTTAAGTTAGTTATTCTTTCCATAATAATTTGTTTTATTCATAATTTAATTCAAAAATAGCCCTATATAATTAGGCTCCACAGAACAATAGACAGTGTATTCATTGATTTTTGTTATGTTTAACCTGTTGGGTGTAATTAGTTTTTAACAATAAATTTGTCAGTTTGAGTAATTTTCGGTAGAAAATTGTATCGAAAACAGATAAATTTTTGTTAAAATATTGTTCTCGATACTTTTTTTGCTTCATTTCATTACACAAAAAAAACTCGAACTGACATTTTAGTTAATTACACCCAACAGGTTATGCTTATGGAAACTTTTAATCACTTACAAAATTTTTAAAGTAAATTTCCGTTAAAAGCCAATAATGGAACTTGAGTATGAAGTAATACTTGTTTAGTAAGGCTTTTATGAAATAATTTGTCGAATAGAGTAGTGGTGTAAGTTGTCATGGCAATAACATTTGGTTCATTTTTTTTTATGTACTCATTAATTCCGTCAATGATATTTTTAGTTACTATTTCTTTGTAAGAAATTTTTGGATAAACCATGTTGTTGATTATCTTTTTTAGTTGCTCTATTTTCCGTTTTTCAAGTATGTTAGATTTATTGTTGTTTATCATCAGGTGTAAAATAACTATATCGGCATTGTACATCTTGGCAAAGTCAACAATACGGTCGATAATATTGGTTTCGTCGTATTTTAAATTGTTTAAATAAACTATTTTTGAAATCTTGTTAAATTGAGCTGATTTTGGGATAGCAAATACCGGACAATTTACATGTTGAATAATATTTTTTGTGGTACTTCCCTTAAACCATCCATTTTCTGCTGTTTCTCCTCTGGTACCTATTACCACTAAATCAATATCGTTATTTTTTATTGCTTTTTGAACCTCTTTTTTAATATTCCCTTTTCTGAGAAGAGCTCTGTGCTCAATATTTGAAAGCCCGTAGTTATTGATGATTTGATTTAACTTATGATGGGCTTTTAACCGAACACCGTTTACTATTTTTTCGATGTATTCAATTTTTGTGTCAAAAGAAAAAACTTCCTCCAAAGATATCATAGGATGTTCGTAGGCATATAGTAAATAGAGTTTTCCTTTTAGCTTTTTAATTAAATGAATAGCAAATGGCAATGCGTTTTCGGCATTTTTAGAAAAATCGGTGGTGTATAAAATATTTCGCATCTTGCTTTATATAAAAACGTTAACATGCTTTATACAAAGTAAATATTATAATGCGGACATCATACTAACAATAATTAGTATCTAACAATGAACTTTATCAGTAACTTAACACTAGCCGGCAAATACTTTTTTTAAACCGACTTCATTTAAAATTTTTATTTCTTGTCCGTTGCTATCAACCAGCCCTTCCTTCTTTAATTCGGTTAAAGTTCTAATCAGCGATTCTTTTGCGGTCCCTACAATGTTGGCTAAATCTAACCGGGAAATTTCTATGGTTTGTGCCAATTCATCGTGAAAATGTCCTTTTTCCTTTAAATCTAGAATGGCTTCTGCCAAACGTTCTCTAAGTGGAGCGTAGGCAACTTGAAGCAATCGTTTTTCTTTTTCCACCACATTGTTCGAAAGCATTTTTATAAATGTGGCGGCAACATCCCGATTTTTTTGTATCAAGGTTAAAAAATCTTGTTTAGGTATTACGGCTACTTCGGTAGGTTCCATGGCGGTAGCTGTTTCATGATATTCTCCATTTTCAAACAGGGTCATGTATCCAATAAATTCGCCTTTACCATACATGTCATTTAAAAAGTCTTTACCAAAATAGTCTGTTTTTGCACATTTCACTTTTCCTTTTATAATAAAATAGAGGTTATTGGCATAATCATCCTCTCTAAAAATAACTTCTTTTTTATCATATTTTTTTATTTTTCGGTTTTTTGAGAGGTTACTTAGTTCATCAATTCCTCTTGCTACATCAATAAATTCATTTAATCCTTCGAGATCAGGTTTAAATCCTTTTTTCATCAGTTCGCTTCTTTTTAGCCTAATTTCTACACATTCTAATAATCCATTTTCGTCAAAAGGTTTGGTAATGTAATCATCAGCACCAAGGTTCATCCCTTTTCTTATATCGCTATTTTCGGCTTTTGCCGTTAAAAATATAAATGGAATATTGGAAGTTTCAGGGTCTTTACTCAAAATATTTAATACACCATACCCATCCAAATTAGGCATCATTATGTCGCAAATAACGAGGTCGGGGTTCTTATCTTTTACCAATTTCACACCTTTTACTCCATTTTCGGCAGTAAATACTTTATAATTAGCTAATTCAAGAATTTCAGAGGTAGTATCTCTGATGTCTTTTTCATCTTCTATTAAAACTATTTTTTTCATGACTTTTTATTTTAATTTTTTTTATTCATTGAGTTCTACTGAAGAACCAATTTTTACGGGTAATCGTACTTTAAAGGTTGTTCCTCTTCGGTACCTGCTTTCAAAATCTATCACTCCGTTAGATACCTCAACATATTTTTTAACAATATTTAAACCTAATCCGGTACCTTGAGTTTCCAGTGCGTCTTTTGTTCTGAAAAACCGTTCAAAAACTTTGTCTTGATCTTCTTTTAATATTCCTATTCCTTCATCTTTGATAGAGGTTGCCAAAATTTCATCTTCCACATTTACTTTAAATTCTATGTTGGAGTTTTCGCCCGAATATTTAATGGCGTTGGAAAGCAAATTGTTATAAATATTAGTCAGTGCTAGTTTGTCGGCTATTACATTTTCTTCACCACTGTATTCAAAAACTATCTGCTGCCCTTTTTTGGTAATTATTTCTAAAGAGTTAATTATTTCTTGGAAAAACTCGGGAAGATTTAGTTCGGATAATTGTAATTCTACATGCCCACCATCCAGTTTGTCTAACGAAAGGAAATCGTTTAAAATATTAGTAAGGTTATGAACAGATTTTTTTACTCTATTGATGTGGTTTTGTTGTTTATCAGGAGCTTCTCCACTTTCGATGTATTTTGAAAGTAACGATGCCGAATTCATAATGGTGGTTAATGGTGTTCTAAATTCATGAGAAGCGATGGAAACAAACCGTGTTTTTAATTCGTTGAGTTGACGTTCTTTTTCTAATGATTTTTTTATTTGATTTTCTGCCTTTTTTAAGTCGGTAATATTTTGTGTAACCATTAATATTTGACTGATATTATTATCTACATCATGCAATCCAACGGCATTTATCATGTATATTTTATCTTCTATTTTCGATTCGAAAGTCATGTTATGACCTTTAAAAACGTTCATTAAATTTTCTTTAAGTTCTTTTCTGATTAAAGGATTTATCCGTTTTAAAAAACTGGTACCAATAAGCATATCGCCTGAAATTCCTTTGTTAAACATTTCTATACCATCAACAAATACATAATTGAGGTTTTTATCGAACACGTTAATTACTCCGTTGGGAAAATTACGGGCAATCAGCTTGTACATTTGTTGGCTTTCCCACAAGGCTCGGGTTCTTTTAATAACTTTTTGCTCTAATTCAAGGTTAAGAGTTTCCAGTTTTTCTTTTGCTTGTTTTCGCTCGGTAATGTCTGTAACCAAAGCCATCACTAATGGTTCGTTTTCGACTTGGATAGTACTTAAACTAATGTTAACAGGAAATTCCGACTCATCTTTTTTAAGTGCAAATACATCTCTATCATCACCCATAGAAATGGGTTTAGGATTTTTTAAGTATTTTTTTCGATAACCGGGATGTTTTGATTTTATACGTTTAGGAACCAATATCTCAATTTGTTGTCCAATCAATTCATCTTGTTTGTAACCGAACAATTTTAGCGTAATAGGGTTTACTTTTACTATTATGCCTTTATAATTAATAATAATAATCGATTCTGTGGCCGTTTCGAAAAGTGTTCTAAACATTTTTTCGCTTTCTTTTAAGGCCTTTTCTGAACGTTTTTGCTCTGTAACATCTTCACCGGATTTTAAAATACTGGATATATTTCCTTCTTTATCTTTAATAACAACACTGTTCCATGATATTAACCGCTTTTCTCTATTTTGGGTAATAATATAATTAGTTGACCGAATGCCGTTACGATATTTGCCTGATAACAATTGTTTAAATTCTTGTTTCGCTTCGTTTAAGTCTTCTTTTGGAATAAAATTATCAAACCAATTTAATCCTTCTATTTGGCAAGTTTCGTTTTCATGTAATTTTAATTTACAGTTTTTCGCATCACATGCATATCGTAAAATCTCACATCCTGTTTTATTTATCATGGTTATTATTCCATCCTTATCGAGTGTCATAAAAAAAACACCCGAAAACTGTAGGTATTGTTGAGCTTTTTCTTTCTCTAATCTCAATTCTTCGTTTAATACTTGCAGTTTTTCTGTTTTTTTTTCACCACTAAGGTCGCGTTTGGTTGATCGAAATTGAGTTTCTCCTGTATTTTCATCTACTTCGGCT
>JACPDX010000038.1:0-33683 GCA_016183805.1 Bacteroidota bacterium | reverse complement strand
ATGTGCAGGAAATGAGGGGTAGCCTTTGCGTTTTAATTCCACTTGGCAAGAATGTAGTACTTCTGTTTTAAATACTTCACGTAAGTGTTTAAAAAACAAATAATTATCGTTATTATTTGCCAAAAAAGCTGTAAACGATTTTCCTTTAACACGTACTCTTTCACTATTTAACATACCACTTCCGGTAAGATTAACATTTAAAATAGTTCCTTTTAAATCAAAAATAAAATAACCTACAGGAGCAAATTCAAATAGGTTGGTGTATTGGTCACGTACTTCTTCTAACTTTTGTTGCATGGTACGCAATTCTTCATTTTGAGTCTCTAGTTCTGATTGGTGCGTACTTAGTTTTTTCAACAATTCAGCAACTTCCTTTTCTATAAAAGCTTTAGAGGTTTCTTTTTTTTGTATTGCTGATGTTTGTTTAATACTCATAGTTATTATTATAATAACCAAATATTTCGCGAAATTTTATCAATCCATTTAATTTCTTCGATAGTTTTTGGAGGGTAAGCTTCTGCAATTTGTTTAATAACGGCAATAAATTGTTTTTTCATTTCAGGAGTTAAATGATGTTTACCGAGGTTAAAAGCATTCATTGCCCACTGATATACTTCACTTGCTCCTTGTTTTTCTTTTTGTAAAATACTAAAAATGATTTCCGCATAGTCGAAATCAATTTCGTGTCCTGATTTTTCAACAACTATTTTGTGTATCATTTGGCGTTCTTCATTTTGCACTTTACCATCTGCCTTAGCCACTGCATAAGCCATTATTCCTAGTGCGTAATAAAGATGTTGTTTAGCATCCATTGTAAAAAAGAATTAAATAAACTAATACACAAAGTAGCATTTTTTTTCGAAATTTTTAGATGAGCAATATCAGTAAAAAACGATGACATATATCATCGGTACAGTTTTATAAAACGGCAGAAAAGTAAAAGAGGAGCTATCTATAAAAGACAACTCCTCTTTTGTACTAACTATACTAACTAAACTATACTAACTAAACTACTATCTATTAATGACCACTTTTTTAGTGATGATTTCATTTTCGGTATAAATATTTATAAAGTATAAACCTTTATCAAATAATTTAACGTTAACCTCAAACTTATTACTGTTAGGGTTTGCTTCGTAAATTACTTGTCCGGTAATGTTCACTAATGAAATTCTACTAGCGAATACATCAGTTCCTAAGTCAACATTAATAAGATCTTTTGCCGGATTAGGATAAATACGTAACTCATTTCCATCAGACAATTCAGTTAAACCAACACTAAATTCAACCACAAATGCAGTAGTAAAGGTACAACCTTCGGCATCAGTAACTACAAGTACATATACTCCTGGTAATAAACCAGAAATGTCTTCTGAAATTGGACCATGATTCCATTGATAAGAGTAAGGGGGTGTACCTCCATTTACTGTAGCATCAATACTTCCGTTTGCCGAAGATGAACTTGTTGCATTAATAACAACTCCATTTGTTATGACTGGAAATAATGGTTGATTAACTGTATAAACACCTGTAACTGAACACCCGTTGGCATCTGTTACGTAAACAGTATAAATACCGGCAGGAAGGTTAAAGATGTCTTCACTTACTTTGCCTTCAGGCCAAGTAAATTTGTAAGGAGGTGTTCCACCTGTAATGGCAAGATCAATTACACCATCATCACCACCGGCACAAGAAACATCTGTTATTGTTGCCGATAAAACTAAGGCATTAGGTTGACTTATAACAGTATTAAAAGTTTTAATACATGTGTTCGAATCTTTTGCAAATACGGTATAATTACCAGCTGGAATATTGGAAAAAATACCGGAGTTTTGATAGGTAATACCATTTATGCTATATTGAATAGCACCTGAACCACCTGTTGCACTTGCATAAATTGCTCCACTATTGTTTCCATTACAGTCAACATTTAATGTACCTATAGAAAGTACTATTGCACTAGGTTGTGTAATTGTTGTGGTTTCAGAATCAGTACATCCTCCGGCATCTCTTACTGTTACATAATATGTGCCTGCAGCTAAGTTGTTAAATGTATTAGGTGATTGGAAGTTGATTCCGTCAATACTGTAAGCTAAGGTTCCTGCTCCACCTGCTGCATTTACAGTAATACTACCGGTATTATTTCCATAACAACCGATATTGTTACTTGTTAACACAATAGTAAAAGCTGAAGGTTCAGTTAAATCGACACTAATTTCTCCGGTGCAACCATTGGCATCTCTAACAACTACAGTATGTTGTCCGGCAGCTAAACCGGTTATTTGGTTGGAAAGTTGAAATGCTCCTCCATCAACACTATATATAATTGTACCTGTACCTCCTGTAACTGATGTTATGGTAATTGTACCATCATCTCCACCATTACAAGTAACGTCAGTAAATGTACTGCTTGCAATAACAGGTCCATCAGAATCTGTTACTATTGCAGTGAATACATTTTGACAACCGTTTCCGTCAGTTATTAATACGATATAAGTACTGTCAACTAATCCACTAAAAGCACCTGTTCCATTGCTTGTAGCACCACCATCGATACTATAAGAGTAACCCAAACCTGAGCCACCATTAGCAATAGCTAAAAGAGTTCCGTTGGCATTACCACAAGTAGAATTACCTGTTGTTATATTAGCAGTAATTGCTGTTGGTTGGGTAAATGTAATGGTTAAGGTTGTAGTTCCGGTACAGTTGTTACCATCTTTTACATAAACGGTGTAAGTTCCGGCTGCTAAACTATTAAAATCGCCTGTAGGATAGAAATTAACACCATCAATGCTGTATAAATAGTTGCCATCACCACCTGTCGCAGAAATACTTAATGTTCCATCTTGACTTAAATTACACGATAAATTGGTGTATGAGTCTATTGTTGCTTGAATTGGGTCGGGTTGAACAACTGTAATGGTATCTGTTGTAACACATGAGGCAACATCTTTTACATAAACAGTATAAAGACCACTAGCTAAACCTGTAAAGGTTGAACCTGATTGGTAATTTACTCCATCAATACTATATGTTAATGTGCCAATTCCACCTATTGCGGTCATAACATCTATTTCACCATCACTTGCTCCGTTACATGAAGCAGAAGCTTGGGATAAACTAAAAGTGATTATTGGAGGCTCTACAATTGTTACACCACATACGGTAACACACGCTAAAGTACCTATACATTCAGCAGCATCTTTAACCATTGGACTATATGACCCCGCACTTACATTTGTAAAGTTTCCGGAAGTTTGGAAAAATGAGCCATCAATAGAATATTGTAAAACACCTGTTCCTCCAGATCCAATAATGGTTATTGTACCATCACTACCTCCATTACAACTTACATTGGTGTACTATTGTAATGATAATGTTGGAGAATTAGTATTACTAACAACAACCCTTTTCATTTTTATACAACCATTGTTATCTTTTACATACAATGTATACACACCTCCTGCTAAACCATTAAAAACACCGGATGATTGATAGGTAACATTATCTAAGCTGTACGTTAAAGTTCCTGTTCCTCCTGTTGCTGTAGCTAACATTGCTCCATCTGCATTTCCGCATGATGCCATGGTAATACTTACAGGATTACCAATAACAATATCGACGGGCTGTGTTATAGTAACCGATGTGCCTTGAAATTCGCAACACAAAGCATCTTTTACATAAATAGTATAAGTGCCTGCCGGTAATCCGGAAAAGGTAGGAGACCATTGCCAATTTTCTCCATCTAAACTGTATTTATACCATGAATTATCACCACCGGAAGCAGTTAATTGAATAGAACCACTTTGGTCACCGTAACAAGTTAAATTTGTTGGTGCTCCTGATACTGTTAAACCAACAGAAATTTTCTTTGTTTTAGTGTCACTACAATAACTACCACCCATAGGCCACTTATCAATAGTTGATGTTAACGTAACCGTATATACACCAGGAGTGGAATAAGCATGTGAAGGGTTTTTTGCTGTAGATGTTCCTCCATCTCCAAAATCCCAACTATAAAGTGTTTCACTACCAGTATAACCAGACAGACTAATTGTGTTAAACATGCTATCTTCGGTCATTAATGTAGTATTGGTAAAATTTACTGTTTGGCTAACAGCTACACCACATGTTGCACTTGGAGAAAAATTAGCCGAAATATAATGGTTCATTTGTGGAATAATGTATAAATCGCCATCTTTTGTTGGTAATAAAGAAAGCCAGTTAGCCCCTATACAGGCTCCAGCAACTGAAGGCAGATCTTCTCCACTACCTTCTCCATCTCCAGTATATTTAACATTAAATTCTTGTCCGAAAAAACAAGGATTAATAAGCTCAACGGTTACGGCAAAATTATTGTTTACTGGAACCCCACCACCACCAAAATGTGCTGTCATTTCTGAATACCAAAAATACCATTTAATGGTTTCTGAATCAATTAATGTTGTTGGTCTGTTGTTGGCATCTACATTATAAATACCGACTTTTAGCATGGTAAATGGAGCCCACCCTGAACCAGAGGGTGTTTGACCCATTATTTTTACATCGGTAATGTTACCTGGTCCGGAATAATGATATGTTTGGGCTGCTTTTTCTGCACAACCCTTGGTGAGCAAATAATAATCTGTTCCACCTGTGTTTTTGAAAGAAACGTATTCGTTCCAATCAAGACAGCTTTCGTGTGCGAAGAGACCTGTTAGGCTCACTAAACACAAAAACATTAGCATCGTAATCTTTTTCATAGCTTTAAATTTTTAGTTATTAATTAATTTATCTGGTCAAAATTATCTAGCTGATAATTTAATTTCGGAAACCTGTGTTGTCGATACAGTTGATTTTTATCACCCTAAAAATCAATAAAAAACAAGGAGAATGAATTGAAAAATATGAAGATGTAACAACATTAATGTTGTTTTGAAATTTTGATGAAATGAAAAATAGCTGTATAAAAAATGAGTGTTTATTTTTTATGATTGACCAAATTATTATGGTTTATCATGGATAATAATAGTTTTACCTCATTATCGGTTACCTGAGTAAAATTTTTGTAATAAATTCCTATGGAATAAAAAGGACTGTAGGTTTCTAAACAAATGGTCTCATCCGAAAAATTTTCAATTTCTTTAATGGTATCAGGTGGACCAACCGGAACAGCAACAACAATGTGTTTTGGTTGTTCATTTTTAATTAAATCTAATGCCGCAATCATTGTTGAACCTGTTGCAACACCATCATCAACAACAATAACCGTTTTGTTTTTTAATTCGAGCGGAGGTTTGTTTCCATAATACATTTTGTATCTTTTTTTAAGCAGTTCCCGAATATTTTTTATTTCTTTCTCAATATAAGTTTCGTCCACACTGGTAAATTCATCAACAATACTTCCTGTTAAGCTAACTGCACCAATTGCAAACTCAGGATTTGTGGGGTGTCCAATTTTTTTCACCATTAATACTTCCAGTGGTAAGTGTAGTTCGTTAGCTATGGCGTATCCCAAAATAACCCCACCTCTCGGAAGTGCAACTACTACAGCTTCTTTTTTTCTTTTATAATGCTTAAGAGCAACAGCCAATTGTTGCCCTGCATCTATTCTATCATTAAACATGTGGCGTGGTTATAAATGTTTAACAAAATGACTATAAAAACCCTTTTTAAACAATGATACATGTTTACGTTTTATCAGAACAATCATCATTTCATTCCTTTTATTATAGTCTTTCCTTTGAACTATTAAAAATTAACACAATGATGGAATTTTCGGGTACGTTTTTAATTTATGCATTTGAGCAAGGATATTATAAAATAAAATTGAATTTAAAAAAACTAAATCCATTAGGTGAACTAAATAGGATAGGAGAGAAGAAACAACGGATGTATAAGCGTTCGGAGATAAATTATACAAAAATAAATGCAAGTAATTATTCAATTATTTTTACAAGAATATAAGGGTTTGGCTAATGGTCTTAAGCTCTTCTTTAATTTTTTTTTCTCAATAAACTTAAACATCATGAAATGAGCATAGAAGAAATTTAGTACATCCACGAATGATGATATGCAAATTCCATATGACCATGTTAAAACAATTAAATACTAACATATGAAAAATCCAGAAACTTTTGAAACAGGGTGTTGCCCCAGATTTAATCCGAAATCATGGGACAATAAAGAAATTACATTTAAAGATAAATTATTTCTTAAAGATCATGTGAACAGCCTTTTTCATATTCCGCTAAATTTTGGAGCAGTAATGGAAAGAGGTATTAAAAAAATTGAAGCAGCCCATGCTGTTGCTTCAGAACAATTGGTACTTTCAGACGAAACTTCGCTTTGGGGTGCGGACGTGTATATTGCTGTTGATAAAGAAGTACCAAAGGCCCACATGGAAAAAATTTCGGGTACTTTTTTAACCAAAGTATTTGAAGGGTCATATAGAAACATGGGCAAAAATGTAGAAGAAATGAAAACCTATGTAAAATCGAAAGGAAAGGATGTGAAAAAACTCTATTTCTACTATACTTATTGTCCTAAATGTGCAGAAGCTTATGGTAAAAATTACACCGTGATTTTGGCTCAGGTTTAAGTTGAGGATTGACAAACAGGTAACCAAAATCAACATTATTAATGACTTATATTATTGTTATAGGCAATGCTCAACTTTAAATTTGTGGGAAGTTGATTTAAAATTTAATAAGATGAAAACCATATTATATGCCACAGATTTTTCTGAAAATGCGAAAAATGCACTTCAATATGCTTATGAATTAAGTATAAAATCAGGTGCCGAGTTAGTGATGTTACATGTATTTGATGTTCCAACATTTTTGAATACGCCATCAAAATCTTCAACCTTTATTGATGTAGAAAAAGACACAGAGCGAATTACCAAACACCAATTACAAAATCTTTTTGAAACTTTTTTTGGTTTAGATACAAGAACTCAACATGTTCGATTTGAGGCAAAACAAAATATTTCACCTGTAAGTGGTATTATAGAAATGGTTAAGACATGTAATGCTGATTTGGTGGTGATGGGAAGTAAAGGAGTAAGCCGACTGCGTGAGTTAATTATAGGTAGTACAGCTAAAGGAGTGATTGAAAAAGCCGAATGTCCGGTATTAACTATTCCAATAGAAGCGAATTATAAAATACCCAAACACATTTTCTATGCAACTGATTTTGAAGCAGCAGATGTAGATGCTATAAATGCTTTATCGAAAATTGCAGAATTATTTGCAGCTAAAATTACAGTTGCACACGTTTCGACCGGGCGTGAATATTCGAGCAAAAAATTGATGGAGAACTTTAAAGAACTGTTACAGAAAAAGGTAACCTATAAACTTTTGAAATTTGAATTATTGGTTTCGAACGACATCTATGAACAACTGAACAACTATGTGGTGTCTAATGATATTTCCATGATTGTATTATTAGAGCGAAGTAATGAAAATGTGTTTGATAAATGGTTTCATCGCGATGTAGTGGAGCGGATGGAATCGAACATTAACATTCCTTTATTGAGTTTTAATAAAAAATACCTTACTCATTTTATTGAGGAAAAAGAGGCACAATTACTAATGAAATAAAGAATATGGCACGAAGAATTTATTGGCTATTATTAATAGCCACCGTTATAGCAGGAATAATCTTTTACTTTTATAGAGATGACATTATCGAAGAATCATTGTTTGTGATTTTACTTATCCTATCTATAACTTTTGTAGCTGGTATTCATGGCATAATTGCTCATACCTTAAACCCGAGTTTAAAAGGAGGTTTAATTGCATATCCTGTACTTATGGGAATTTTATTCTCAATTCTTTTCTTTCTCTATATTTTTTTAATTACACCAATG
The DNA here is from genome assembly GCA_016183805.1 of Bacteroidota bacterium. Classification (GTDB taxonomy): domain Bacteria; phylum Bacteroidota; class Bacteroidia; order Flavobacteriales_E; family Vicingaceae; genus Vicingus. The sequence continues at coordinate 25,831 of JACPDX010000038.1, read as the reverse complement.
TTTTTTCCGAACTTTTTAAGTGGATTAAAATATTAGTTTTTTTGTGAAAGTTGTAAATCGTAAACTAATTGTGGGTAGATTCTTTATTTAACTCATTCACAAATACTTGAGAGGCTTCGTTGGTATAGTTTTTTTCTTTAAACGTTTTTACCCACTGAACACCACGAACAACATTGGTTACAAACACCTCATCAGTTTGTAAAAGCACGTTAGCGTTTAACATTCCTTCAAAAATGTTGATTTTAAGTTTTTCGGCAATTTTCAAAATTTGTTTTCGCATCACACCATCCATGCAACCTTCGTCGAGACTAGGAGTGTAGATGTTGTTTTTTTTGTATAAAAAAATGTTGGAATTAGTGGTTTCAACAATTCTATTGTGCTTGTTTAGAATAATACAGTCGTCGAGATTATTTTCTAAAGCATACAGCCCTGCCAATATTTGAGGAATATCATTAGTAGTTTTTATATTCGATAGCTTTGAAGTGCTTCTTCGGTGCAGGTTATAGATATCGATAATCAAACCGTCTGGGTTTAAACTATAATGATTTTGTTCGATAGGTTTCGCCTCAATAACATATCCACATTTTTCGTTAAAAGGAGTATAAAAACCTTCTGCTTCACGAAAAACAGTTAAACGAACTCTTCCTCCTTTTTTAATATTGTTTTTTACAACAAGGTCTTCGATTTGTTTGATGAGTGTTTCAAAAGTGATTTCACAATTTTTAAATTGTAAAAAATCCATTCCTTTTTTTAAACGTTCAAAGTGGTCGGGTAAGAAACACAATTTGCCATCTAATACTCTTATGGTTTCAAAAATAGCATCTCCATACTTAAAAGCTCTATTATTTACCGTAAAAATATTTTCGGTTTCCAAAAATAAATTTCCATTGTAATTGATATAGAGCGTTTTATTCAAATTAAGTGACGATTTGGTTGATATATACGTTTAAATCGGAGTTTTTGTTCACTTTAATTCCTTTTACACCAACTTTTTTGGCTGCTTCAATGTCTCTGTCGCTATCTCCAACGAAATAGGATTTACCTATATCAACGTTGTATTTTGCAATGGCTTTTTCCAACAATAGTGAATCTGGTTTTCGGCAAATACATTTTTCTACATCATTGTGGTGCGGACAATAAAAAATATCGAGTAATTTAAGTTGGTGGTTTTTAAATGCTGCCTTTATCAAGTTGTTTAGTTGTTGAACATCTTGATGGGTATAAATACCTTTTGAAATTCCACCTTGATTGGTGATTACGATAAATTCAAATCCTTTATTTTTTAACAGTGCTAAAGCAGAAAATAGTCCATCAACAAAAACGAAATAATCTATTTTAAACGTGTAATCGCCACGTTCCATGTTTATTACTCCGTCTCTATCTAAAAAGATTATTTTTTTATTCATGGTTTTAAGATACTTCAATTAGTTCTCGCAGATTACGCAAATAATCGCAGAATTATTAGCGAAATCCGCGAGAACACACATTTAATTAAAATAAGAAATTACCTGATTAACAAAATTTATAAAAGCTCCGGGTACAAATAATAATGTAAATAAAAATCCAAATGCAGCCCCTCCAATATGTGCATCGTGAGCAATATTGGTTCCACCTCTTTTATCCATGTATAATTCGTAAGCAATGTAAAGTACGCCAAATACCAGTGGCGGAATACTAAAAGGAATAAACAAAATACCAATTCCACCACTTAGTGGCATAAATGCAATAGCCGAAAACAGCACTGAAGAAACAGCACCTGAAGCCCCAACAGAGTTGTATCCGTAATCGTCTTTGTGTTTAATTAATGATGGAACAGTGGCAGCGAGTATTCCGCCGATGTAAATAAAGAGGTAATATAAAATAGCTTTAGAACCTAAATTGTATGCCAAGAAACTTTCAACAGCGTTTCCAAAAGAGTACAAAACATACATGTTAAAAATTAGGTGGAAAATATTACCTCTGTCGTGAATAAAAGCATGGGTGATTAATCGATACCATTCTTTTCGTTGAGTTACCTGATAAGGGTTAAAAAGCAATTTAACATACAGTTCCTGATTGTTGTTTGCCAATAGCGAAACAGCAACGGTAATAATGATAATGATTAAAGTTAAACTCATTAAAACAAAGTCATTTGGTTTTCGCCGTCATCGTCGATAACGGGTTTAATTGGTCCTTTCCCGCCTGACGGTCGAGTAGGTTTTTCTTTCGTTTCTTCCGAAGGCAACTTAAATTCAGGTTTGTAATTTTCTTCCTCTAAGTCATTACCTTCTTCGATTTCCTGTTCGTGGTCTTCCAATTCTATCGTTTCTTCGGCTAATTCTTCATACATCGTTTCTTCAGCTAATTCTTCAATATCAATTTCTTCAACAACAGGCTCTTCATAAGGAAGCGGTTCCAACAAATCAATATTTTTAACCTTGTAAGTAGTTAATCGATTACCAATGGCTTTTAATCCTTTTATTGCAATTAAATCTTCTAATTTTAAAACTTCCGAAGCACGTTCAATACCTTTGTCCTTAGCAAAATTCAATTGGATTTTGGGCTTCCAATCGGTTGAAACCAATTCTAGAAATGAGTTGAGGTGTTCGGTAATAAACAACACTTTGTGGTTGGAAGGCTCAACTAAAAATCGTTTTACATTGTATTGTTGTTTCTCACCATCAAAATAAATAGCCGAAACAGGTTTTTTAGGATTCCATTTTTCAATTACAATCATGTTTTCGTCGAACTTGGTAAACAAGTCGAAACCAGTCAGTTGATATTCGCCCGACTGCATGATGGTTAAAATTTTGTCGGTAGGTTTAAATTCACCTAAATAATCGCCTCTACCTTCTGCATTTAGTCGTTGTACGGTATCATCAAACCAAATTTTACGAGCCGAGAGGGTAGAAACACCTTTTTCTTTCAATTCAATTTTTGCAATAGGATATTTGGTAACCCGGTTTCCTAAAGCATTTCTTCCTTTAATGGCAAGTTCCGAAAATTCAATTTCAAATTTCAGTTTACGCACTCCCGGTTTCGGACGAAGTTTTACCAAAATAGATTCGGCTTCTCCGTTTGGATTTGCAGTAAACCACAACACTTTTGAGCCAGCAGTTCCTTTGGTTAAATCGTATTCTTTATCTCTGGTTATTGAAGTTACTGGAAAACGTTTCATCATCGCAGGACCTGTTTTTCCGTCCTGATAAATTAAATTGTAGATGGTGCGTTTGTCGTCTTTTTTCCAAACACTGGTGTATATTACATTTTTACCTACAAAAGCTTTTTGCGATATTTTTGTTACCAGCATTTTACCATCTTCTCTAAACACAATAATATCGTCGATGTCGGAACAGTCGCAAACAAAATCGCCTTCGCCTCGTTTTAAACCATAGCCGATAAAACCTTCTTCTTTGTTCAAGTATAACTTTACATTATTTATGGCAACTTCTGCTGCATCAATACTTTCAAACGAACGAATTTCTGTTTTTCTATCTCTTCCTTCACCATATTTTCGTTTGATTTCTTTAAAATATTCAATAGCAAACTCAATCAAATGTTCGAGGTTGTATTTTACTTTTCTGAGTTCATCTTCTAAGGCAAGCAACTTTTCATCAGCTTTGTCGGCATCGTGCTTGGTAATTCTTCGCATCCTGATTTCGAGCAAACGAATCACATCATCAGCAGTAACAGCTCTCAGTAAATGTTTTACAAAGGGTTGAAGTAGTTGTAAAGTTGTTTCCAAAGCTTCTTCGTAACCCAATCCATGCAATTGTATATAGATTTTATTTTCGATAAATATTTTTTCTAACGACGAAAAATGCCATTGGTCTTCTAATTCACCTTTACGGATTTCCAGTTCTCTTCGAAGCAAATCAACGGTATTGTGAGTTGAAATTTCCAGCAATTCGTTTACGCCAATAAACTTTGGTTTGTCTTCATGAATTACCGTACTGTTTGGCGATATGGAAATTTCACATTCGGTAAATGCATACAATGCATCAATGGTTTTGTCGGGAGAAACACCTGCCGGCAAATGAATTAAAATCTCCACATTTTCGGCGGTATTGTCTTCAATTTGTCGAACCTTTATTTTATTTCTGGTATTCGCTTTTAAAATAGACTCAATCAGCTTGTCGGTTGTAACTCCAAAGGGTAATTCGGTTACTTTTAATGTTTTTTTATCTTCGGCAACAATTCTAGCTCTAACTTTAACCCTACTGCCTCTTAATCCTTCGTTGTAATTTGAAAAATCGGCTAAACCACCTGTAAGAAAATCAGGCATGATGTTGGTTTTTTTGCCTTTTAAAATGGCAATGGAACCATCAATCAATTCGTTAAAGTTGTGGGGTAATGTTTTACAAGCCAAACCAACGGCAATACCTTCAACACCTTGAGCTAAAAGTAATGGAAATTTAATGGGTAACGTTTCAGGTTCTTGGTTTCTACCATCGTAAGAAGATAGCCAAGTGGTTGTTTTTGCATTAAATACAACGTCTAAAGCAAATTTAGTCAATCGTGCTTCAATGTATCTGGGAGCAGCAGCTCTGTCGCCGGTATGAATATTTCCCCAGTTTCCCTGACAATCAATTAACAATTCTTTTTGTCCAATTTGAACCATGGCATCACCAATAGAAGCATCACCATGTGGGTGATATTTCATGGTATTTCCAATCAAGTTAGCTACTTTGTGGTAACGACCATCATCCAGCTCTTTCATGGAATGAAGAATTCGTCGCTGAACGGGTTTTAATCCATCATTTAAATGTGGTACGGCACGTTCTAGTATTACATAAGAGGCATAATCCAAGAACCATTCCTGATACATGCCCGAAACCTGAATAACGTTTTCTAACTGTTCGCCTTCGTTACCTTCAAATTCCTCGTCTCTTTCTATATTATCTTCTTCGTTTTCTGCCATTTTAATTAAATAGTTTCCTCAATTAAATCTTTCTCAACTTTCAGGTTATCGATGATAAACTCTTGTCGCTCAGGAGTGTTTTTACCCATGTAAAAATCCAATAGCTTTTGTACAGGAGTGTCGGAGCCAATAATTACCGGAGCTAAACGAATATCTGCACCAATAAAAAACTTGAATTCGCTTGGCGAAATTTCTCCAAGACCTTTAAATCGGGTAATTTCTGCTTTTCCTTTAAGTTTTTCTAAGGCTTCTCTTTTTTCTGTTTCAGAATAGCAGTAAAACGTTTGTTGTTTATCGCGAACTCTAAAAAGAGGGGTTTCCAAAACATACAAGTGTCCGTTTTTAATTACATCAGGAAAAAATTGTAAGAAAAAAGTAATTAATAACAACCGAATGTGCATACCATCCACATCGGCATCGGTAGCAATTACAATGTTGTTGTAACGTAAATATTCAATACCTTCTTCAATATTTAAAGCGGCTTGTAACAGGTTAAATTCTTCGTTTTCGTAAACCACCTTTTTGGTTAAACCGTAAGCATTTAACGGCTTCCCTTTTAGGCTAAACACCGCCTGAGTATTTACATCTCTCGATTTAGTAATAGAACCCGAAGCCGAATCACCCTCGGTAATAAATAAGGTGGACTCAATTTTTCGGGTATTATCTTTTTCATCGTTGTAATGAACCCTACAATCTCTTAATTTTTTGTTGTGGAGTGAAACTTCTTTGGCTCTTTTCTTCGCCAACTGTTTGATGCCAGCCATGTCTTTTCGCTCTCGTTCGGCTTGTAAAATTCGTCGTTGTAGTTGTTCAGATACTTCGGGGTTTTTATGTAAAAAATTGTCTAATTCTCTTTTCAGAAAATCGTTGATAAAAGCACGCATTGAAGGACCATCAGGGCCAACTTCGGTAGAACCTAATTTGGTTTTGGTTTGCGATTCAAAAACAGGTTCCATTACTTTTATGCTTACCGCAGATATTATTCCGGAGCGAATATCAGCAGCATCGTAATCTTTACCATAAAACTCACGAATGGTTTTTACATAAGCGGCTCTAAACTCGTTTTGATGTGTTCCGCCTTGAGGTGTAAATTGTCCATTAACAAACGAATGGTACTCCTCGCCATACGCTTGAGTGTGACAAATAGCAACTTCAATATCTTCTCCAATTAAATGGATGATAGGGTAGAGTGGCTCGTCGGATAAATTTTGGGCTAATAAATCTTTTAAACCATTTTCCGATTCAATTTTTTCGCCATTAAAATTGATGCTTAAACCGGTATTTAGGAAAGCGTAGTTCCATAATAGCTTTTCTACAAATTGCGAACGATATTGGTAATGTTTAAAAATAACTTCATCAGGAACAAAAGTTACTTTAGTTCCTTTTCGGTAATTCGATTCTTCGATGGGGTAATCGTTGATTAATTCTCCACGCTCGAATTCTGCTTTTTTGATTTGTCCGTCTCTAACCGATTCTACAATAAACTGACTGGATAAAGCATTTACGGCTTTTGTTCCAACACCATTTAAACCAACAGACTTTTTAAAGGCTTTTGAATCGTATTTACCACCGGTATTCATTTTCGATACGGCATCAATCATTTTTCCCAAAGGAATTCCACGCCCGTAATCTCTGACTTTTACCAATTTATCTTTGATAGAAATATCGATAGTTTTTCCATGACCCATTACAAATTCATCAATACAGTTATCTACAACCTCTTTGAGTAAAATGTAAATTCCATCATCGTAAGCAGCACCATCGCCCAATTTACCGATATACATACCGGGTCGTAATCGGATGTGTTCTTTCCAATCGAGTGAGCGAATATTGTCTTCGTTGTAAATAGATTCGTCTGCCATATAAAATAGATCTTTCGAGGTGTTAAAATTAGAAATAAAAATTTTTCCAATCTCTTGTATTTAAAAAGGTTATTAAAGGATTTATTAACAAGATTTAACAGTTGAAATCATTAGCTTTGCCGTGCTAATCTTAAAATAAACGAGGGTGTGAAAAATATATTAAAATACATTGCTGTCGCAATTTTAACCGGATTTGGGTTACTCACCTTATTTTTAAGTACTTCAATATTATTAGATTTGTTTGGAGTTAGAGAAAAAGAAGGAAATTATGTGTTGTTTGTGGTTTGGGCAAACTTTATCAGCGGTTTAATATATTTAACAGCAGTTTACGGCTTTTTAAAAATGAAAAAATGGACCACAAAACTGCTAGCAAGTTCTTTTTTGATTCTTCTTATCACTTTTATAGGATTTTTATTCTACATCAATTCAGGAGGAATTCATGAAATCAAAACCATTGGAGCTTTGGTTTTTAGAATGGTTTTAACAGTAATTTTTACCATTTTAGCATATTTTATCATCACTAAAAATAATAAAGATGAAAACTAAATTAATTTTTTCTATGGCTTTTGCATTCATATTTTTTGGTTGCAATAATCCCAATAACAATGAAGCAACAATACAACAAGATACTGTTGTTACTGAAGAAGTACACCAACACGATGAAGTTGAAGCCATAGTACTCGATAACGGTAAGAAATGGGTAGTAGTTCCTGAAATGATGGCTTTTATAAAAAACATAGAAAATGCAGTGAATGAGTTTTCTAAAAAAGACAAACCAACTTTTGAAGAATACCAAACACTTTCGAAAGGGATAGCAAAAAACCTAGAGGATTTAACTGCTAATTGTACCATGATTGGACAAGCACACGATGAATTGCATAAATGGCTGGTACCTTTTTTAGATTTATCGGCTGAGTTTTCTGAAGCTACTAATGTTGAGGAAGCCGATAAAGCTTACCGTAAAATAGAAGAAGCATTTAAGGAGTTTGTTGTTTATTTTGAATGAAAAAAACCGCTGAAAAGCGGCTTCTTCTTTAGTGGCGGAGGGAGGGGGATTCGAACCCCCGGTACAGTTTCCCGTACGTCAGTTTAGCAAACTGGTGGTATAAGCCACTCACCCATCCCTCCTTTTTTAACGGACAGCAAAAATAACAATCAAATTCTAATGTGAAAATAAAACAAGCGTTTTTTTAGTGTTTATTTTTATTTTACTTTTTTAAAGTTTTTCAGACCTAGAACAACAGAAATTTAATTTAACGTGAGTTCGATATAACAAAACGATTTGTTTTCGATACTAAAATCTTGCAGATTTTCACTCAAACTGACATCGTTTTGTTATATCGAACTCACGTTAATTCACATCATACTTATCGATGTTGTTTTCCAGGTTAATGGTTTTATTCTCACCGTTTAACTCTCTGAATCGTTTTCTGGCATCAACACCATAAATACTGTCTTGGTAATCGAACAACAGTTTTTTGTATAGTTCTTTGGCTTTTTCTTTATCATTTTTATCGTTATCATAAATTAGGGCAAGGTTATATATGGCATCGTCGCCCAATAAATCGGTAGGGTAATTTTTTATAATTTCGTTAAGGTTCTCCATAGCCAAATCCACCTTACGGTTTTTGTAATTGATTTTAAATCGTTTGTATAAAATATCATCATTAATGCCGTGATAAGAGAATTCTTTTTGAAGTGAATCAAGTAAAATCAATGCTTCTTCGTTTTTATTCTGGTAGCTCAATAAATCTGCTTTAGCAAAAAGCAACAATGGGGCTTCGTTGGTGTCTATCCCAATGTTGTCGGTAATTAACAACGAAAGTTCCATGGCATCGTTGGCAATTAATTTGGAGGTAGAAGCTTTTAATACATCGAGTTGAGCTTTCGACCAAGCAAAATCTCCCGTATAAAACGAAATTTTAGCATTTTTAAATTTGGCTGTTTCACCCAATTGGTCGTATTTGTAAGCTTTTTCAACCTGTGAGTAGAGTAGGGAGGCTTCCCAAATTTCGTTGGTAAACAAATACACATCGGCCAGTTCAATTTTTGTTTGGGCAATCTCGTGGGCTTTAATTCCCGGCATTTCCAGCACTTCGTTTAACAAAACAATGGCTTTGTCGGGTTGGTGTAAATAAAAGGTCTGTAAATTAGCCAAACCTCTAATTAACGGGCTTGTGGCAGCAGTTTTACCCAATTCGCTTAAGGTAGAGAGGTAATTACGTTCCAACTCCATTAAATCGTTTTCAGTATAGTTGTTTGACGAAGTTATTTTTTTGGTATAAACATTTACCAGTTCCATTTTTGCGTTAACGTAATAATAACTGTCGGTACCTTTTCCTATCACATATTGGTAACATTTAATGGCAGTTTCGTAATCGTTGTTTTCGGTACTTAAAGCACCTAATGCAATGATACGATCGCCAAACTCTTTAAACCTTTTATCTAAAGCTTTTGCCTGTATAAATGCTCCTAAAAAATTATTTTCCTGAATATACACCCAAATCAATAGTTCAGAAAAAACACGTTTATCAGGTTGTTTTTGGACGTATTCCAGCAACAGCGTTTTTAAAACAGCTTTTTTATCGCCTTTGTCGTCATCATATAAATTGTTTTGTAAGGCATTTTGTACACTTTGGATATAGGCTTCCTGAACTTCGAGAATATCCAAATATTCACGTAACATACTTTCGGTTTTACCAATTGAATGGTACAGTTGAGCCAAATCAAAATTAAACGGAAAAATGTCTTTCAATAATTTTCTGCCTTGCAAGTAGGTTTGAATGGCATATTCGGTTTCTTTTCTAAACTGAAATGCCTGTGCTAAATTAATGACTTGTTGTTGGTTGGGACTTAATTGCTTGATGGTTTTTTCGCTCAATTGTTTGGCTTCGCTTTCTTTTCCAGATACTTTATAAACATAAGCTAAATCGACATTAAAGCTAAGTTCGTAGGCGTTTTGTTTTTGCTGACGTTTAATTAATTTTTCGGCGTTTTTAAATTCTTTTAATTCGACAAAACAATCCAAGAGTTTTAAATAATAGGCTTGTGAAGGGTATTTATCCAACAATTTTTCAAAATATACAGCAGCTTTATCAAATTCTTTGTTGGAGAAATATTGGTTGGCCAATTCTTCATCGATATTGGTTTGAGCAAAAACAGTAGTGTTTGATAATGAAATTATCAAGAGAGTAATGAATATGTAAAGTATTCTTTTCATTTTGTTGCCGGAAGCAAAACTTTTTTTAAAAACTTTGCTTCTATTTGTTAACGGTTAATTTGCTGTAATAGTTTACAATAGAGTCAATTGTTGAATATCCTTTTTTAGTTTGTTCCAATTGTTCGTTTAGGTTCGTATAAGTCGAATCTAAAACTTGGTTTAAATTAAGCAAAAATTGTTGTTCTTCATTTATTACATCATTCAATTTTACGGTTTCAAATAATCCGTTGCTTACATCTTGCTGCAAATTGTTTAATTGGGTTTTAGAAAAAGCTATTTCTGATGCAAGATTATTATAGTTGATGGCGGCAAAGTTTATTTGAGAAAGGTTTGGATAGGCTTCTTGTATTTTTTTAACCGTTTCGTTGTCGAGTGTATCAGTAATCAGGTGAAATTCCTTTAAATCAGCTTGAACTTTAGAATGAACCGAAAACAAGTCTATGGAATCAATGTTTTTAAATTTGTTTTCGATTTCTTGTAATTGAAGCACCAATTCGTCTATTCGTTTCACTTCCTTTTCCCGGTTTTCTCCGCACGAGAAAGTAACCAAAGTAACAATGATTAAAACGGACGATTGAAGATTCATGGCTAGCTTATAAAATCAAATTTAGTATATGGAACCAAACATTTCGGAATTTTTATTCCGTTTTCGGTTTGGTTGTTTTCTAAAATGGAAGCTAAAATACGGGGCAACGCCAAAGCACTTCCATTTAAAGTATGAACCAACTGCGTTTTTCCATTTTTGTCTTTATACCTGCATTTTAATCGGTTGGCCTGAAAGGTTTCGAAATTTGAAATTGAACTTACTTCCAGCCATTTTTCCTGAGCTGCAGAAAACACTTCCATATCGTAGGTTAGGGCAGAGGTAAAACCCATATCACCACCGCACAAACGTAAAATCCGGTAAGGGAGTTCTAATTTATTCAGCAAACCTTTTACGTGTTCTACCATATCATCCAACGTTTGGTACGATTTATCAGGATGTTGAATTTGAACAATTTCTACTTTGTCAAATTGATGCAATCTGTTTAATCCTCTCACATCTTTACCATAAGAACCGGCTTCTCTTCTAAAACAAGGTGTGTAGCCCACATTTTTAATCGGAAAATCGCTTTCTTTTAAAATCACATCACGGTAAATGTTGGTAATAGGTACTTCTGCTGTTGGAATCATGTACAAATCATCAACAGGCATATAATACATTTGTCCTTCTTTGTCGGGTAATTGCCCGGTTCCGTAGCCTGAAGCTTCGTTGACCATTAAAGGAGGCATTATTTCGTTGTATCCGGCAGCAATAGCTTCGTCCAGGAAAAAAGTGATTAAAGCACGTTGCAATTGAGCTCCTTTTCCTTTGTAAACAGGAAAACCTGCACCGGTAATTTTTACGCCCAATTCAAAATCTATGAGGTCGTATTTTTTGGCTAATTCCCAATGTGGTAAAGCATTTTTTGGTAAAGTTGGAATAGTGTTGTTTTTATAAACGTTTAAGTTATCTTCGGCAGATTTGCCGTTTGGAACTATCTCGTTAGGTAAATTTGGTAGCGTATATAACAATTGTTGTAACGCAGTAGTAATAGTATTTTGCTCTTCCTTAAGTGTGTTTGATAATTCTTTTATTTCTGAAGTTCTGTCTTTTAATAGGGTGGCTTCTTCGGTTTTTCCATTTTTAAACAAATCACCAATTTGTTTGGCTAATTGGTTACTTTCGGCTAACAAGGCATCTAAATCCTGTTGAGTTTTTTTACGTTTGTCATCCAACTCAATAATACTGTTTACAGTAATTGTTGCATCAATGTTTCTTTTTTTTAACCGCTCGATAACAAGGTTGGTGTTTTCTCTGATAAATGCTGTTTGTAACATGTTGTGATTTGAGATTTACGATTTGAAACAAAAATAATAAAACTAATCCGTCAGTTGACGGATAATAAACAAAAAACTCCTGTATCTATAAGTTTACAGATACAGGAGTTGACCCCGATAGTTATCGGGATTAATATATAAACTTATGCTTCGGTAATAGGGTCTACAGAAACGTATGATTTATTGTCTTTCTTTTTACGGAAAGAAACAACTCCATCAACCAATGCAAATAAAGTATGGTCTTTACCAATACCTACATTTACACCCGGGTGGTGTTTAGTTCCTCTTTGACGGATAATAATGTTACCTGCAATTGCAGCTTGTCCGCCATATATTTTAACACCTAAACGTTTACTTTCAGATTCTCTTCCGTTTTTCGAGCTACCGGCTCCTTTCTTATGTGCCATTTTATTTAGTTTAAAGTTTCCTGTTTCGAGTTTCTTGTTTTGAGTTACTACGAACTCTAAACTTTAAACCCTAAACTCGGAACTAATTAGTTATTCTTCAGTTTTAGTTACTTTTTTAGCTTTTGGAGCTGCTGCCTTTGGCGCTGCTGCTTCTGCTTTAGGAGCTGCTGCTTTTTTTACCGGAGCTTCTTCTGTAATCTCAGCTTTAGCTTCAGCTTTTTTAGCCGCACCTTTCTCAGAAATTCCCTCAATCAAAATTTGAGTTAAATACTGACGGTGGCCATTTTCTTTCTGATAACCTTTTCTTCTTTTCTTTTTAAAGACGAGAACTTTGTCTCCTTTAAGGTGTTCCAGTACCTTTGCAGATACACTGGCACCTGTTACAACCGGGGCGCCTACGTTCACTTTGCCATCGTTATCAATTAAAAGAACTTTGTCGAAACTAATTTTAGCTCCTTCATTGTCTTTTAAACGATGTACATACAGACGTTGGTCTTTTACAACTTTAAATTGTTGCCCTGCTATTTCAACTATTGCGTACATTTTTTATAATTTATTAATTTTTAAAGGTTGCAAACTTACTATATTTTTTTGAGAATATAACTTTCCGGTTTAATTTATTTTAAAAAGTAAAACTCATACCAAAGCTGGGAAGCAATGGCAATTGGTAAACTTTATCACCGGTAACTCTGTTTAAGTAGAAAATATTTTCTCTGTTGTAAGCGTTGGTAACACTTGCACTCAATTCTAGCTCGGTGTTTTTACCCAATACAAACGTTCTTTTTAAGGTTAAATCTAAACGATGGTAATAAGGTAATCGCCCTTTATTAAATTCGGCATAAGCAATTTCTAAAGTTCCATTAGCCGTTGTAGGGTTTTGGTCGATTGAACTAAAGCTTAACCCCTCATAAAATCCTTGTGTTTGCGTAAATGGGAAACCTGAACCGAAGTTCCAACGTGCATTAAATTCCCAGTTTAGGTTTTTGCCAAAAGTGTAAGCTGTTACCAAGTTTACATTGTGTCTTCTGTCAAACACAGGGTTGTATTCAATAATACCATCCCAACGGTTCACTTTGCTCAACGAATAAATGGCCCAAACATTTAAGTGGGTGGAAGTATATTTTAAACTAAAATCAACTCCGTATGCGTCTCCTGTTTCAATAATGTAATCTTTTTTAAGCACATCCGGTTCGTTAGTAAATTCGTTGTTGTCGGGGTAAATTTTGTTTCTATTCGTATTGGTTAATTGAGTAAATCCTTTGTAATAACCTTCGGTATTTACAGATATTGAACGATTTAAGTCAAATTCGAAACCAAAAATGGCGTGTCTGGCTTTTTGAAGTTTTGAAGTAATTTCTTGAACGTTTCCGTCTAGGTCGGTAAATTCTTTTTGTAAATTATCAGGACCGGAAATAAAACCATAAAATAAATTTACAATGTCTCTATCAGAATTAGCACTGATTAAGTTTTGAGAATATAAACCTCCTGCTACCTTTACTCTCCACCAATCGGTAATGTTGTATTTTATGCCCAAACGCGGTTCAGGAGAAATTTCTGATAATGAAGCATAATATTGAACTCTAACGCTTGGTTCTAACACCAATTTTTTAATGTTCCATCTAAATAATAGAAAACCTCCAAGTTCGGTAGTGCTTTGTTGTTGTTGAATAATTAAATCTACCGAATTGGTAAATTCGTAATTGGTGCTTAAGCCTAACACATCAAAACCATATTTGAATTCATTGTCGCCGGAAAATGTAGTAAAAGTCATACCTCCGTTAAAACCTCCAACATTACTGGTTCTTGGTTTTCCATCAGCTTCAAGCATATCTATTTTATATTTCGAATAAGCAAAAACGCCTTCAATTAAAGTTTTAGATGAACCGGGAATTAACACAAAATTGGCTCCACCACCGTAAGAGTCCCAAGCAATTTTTGAGGCATCAGAGAAATTAACACGATCCAGAAAGTTGAACCCAAATAAATTGAATTTACTTCCGTTTTCGCCATTAAATGAAACTTTACCATAGATATCGGTAAAACCATAAGGAAGTCCGGTGGTATCAATTCCTCTGGCATTTTCAGATTTTAATTCTTTAAAATATGATTTATAAATTTTAGATGACTGTTCTAGATAGGAATGTTTTGCCGAAATCACAAAAGAACTACTTCCCCCGCCAACTTCTTTTGCTTTTTTCATGGGTCCTTCCAATAAAATTTTTCCACCAAACGAACTGGCAGAAAGTTTTCCGCTTAATCGTTTTTTATTACCATCACGTGTGGTAATGTCCATAATTGACGAAACCCTGCCACCATATTGAGCACTAAAACCACCGGTATAAACATCGGCATTACGCATTAAATCGGTATCAAAAACTGAAAATAAACCGATAGAGTGGAAGGGATTATAAATAATCATTCCATCTAAAAGTACCTTGTTTTGAACGGGCGAACCTCCTCTAATGTAAAGCTGACCACCTTGGTCTCCGGTAAAAGTTACACCCGGTAAAACTTGTAAATACTGAGCTAAATCAGGGTCTCCACCAATGGATGGCATGGATTGAATTTCTTTTGGAGTAACTTTAGAAACAGACATTTTTACTTCGGTTTTTGATTCTGCTTTTTCAGCAGAGATATTAAAAGTTGCCATTTGAATCATGGCTTCTTTAATAAATAATTTTTGATTGATGATTTCATTCCCTTTAATGGTAATGGCTACCTGTGCCGTATCAAAACCCAAGGAAGAAACCATTAACGTATAACTTCCTGCCGGAATTTTGGTAATGGAATAAAATCCGTTTACATCGGTTGCCGAACCCATGGTAGTACCTTTAAAATAAACATTGGTAAAAATCATGGGTTCACCTGTTTTCTCATCATATACAAAACCACGAACAGTTCCTTGAGCGAATATATTGGAAGTAATTACGATAAGTAGAATTACTAAAAGAATTTTATTCAATTTCATTATTGATTTTTTAAAAATGTAAAAGTATTCATTCAAATTAATACGGCAACAAAAATAACTACTTAGAATTATATTTTACTAACCGTTTATCATTAATTAAAACCTTTAATGAAATGGTGTTTCTATTTAAAAGGATTAATTTTACTTTAACAAAAATAGTTTTTGATTGAAGTATATCATTGATTGGTTAGAACAACATTTTTTAGCTTGCCCTTACAAAAAATATTTTAATATTGATTGTATGGGCTGCGGAATGCAACGTGCATTTATAGCTTTACTTAAAGGTGATTTTATAGAAAGTTTTTACCTTTATCCGGCTTTGATACCAATGTTAGTAATGGTTTTGTTTTTGCCGATTCATCTTATATTCAAATTTAAAAATGGAGCCGGTTTATTGAAATACCTTTTTATATTTAATATTAGTATTGTAATAATCAGTTATTTAATAAAAATATTATAATGAAATAAGCCATGAGCAAAATGCTCAAAAACACCGATGAATATTTCAAATGGCGATTCCATATGACCGCTTTAATAAAATAAATAACTACAAATGAAAATTTTAACAGCACAACAAATAAAACAAGCCGATGAGTTTACCATTAAAAACGAACCTATTTCATCAATAGATTTAATGGAACGAGCTGCTACAAGATGTGTTGAGTGGCTTAAAAATAAATACAATACTGATAAATCTTTTGCCATTTTTTGTGGAGTAGGTAACAATGGTGGCGATGGATTGGTTATAGCACGTTTATTGGCTGAGAAAAAGTATGATGTAAAAGTTTTTGTGGTGGAATTTTCAAAAAACTATTCGCCCGATTTTATAATAAATTTAGAAAAGCTTAAAAAAACTGGTATTGAGTTAGTTACCTTGTCTGAAAAAGAGGTTCACTTTAAAATAGCTCTTAATAGTATTGTAATTGATGCCATTTTTGGTTCTGGATTGAATAAACCTATTGACGGCTTTGTTGCAGAAATTATTCATCAGATGAATACACACGAAATAGTTTCAATAGATATTCCTTCGGGTCTTTTTTGTGAAGACAACCAAAATAATAACCTTAAAAACATTGTAAATGCTAATTATACACTAACTTTTGAGCAACCCAAATTAGCCATGATGTTTCCACAAAACAATATTTTTTGTGGAGAATGTATTGTTTTACCTATTGGCTTACATCCTGATTTTATTAAAAAAGTTGAAACGCCTTATTTTTTTACCTCTAAGCAAGACGTAAAAGGATTGGTGTTGCCTCGTCAAAAGTTCTCTCACAAAGGAATTTATGGTCATGCTTTATTAATGGTAGGAAGTTATGGTAAAATGGGAGCTGCAATTCTATCTTCTAAAGCTTGTTTGCGTTCGGGAGTGGGATTGCTAACCGTACATGTGCCAACTGTTGGATTGCCCATTTTACAAACGGCAGTTCCCGAAGCCATGTGTAGTGTGGATGAAGAAACCAACTATTTTACTGCAATTAAAAATACCGAAACATACCAAGCTATAGGTATTGGACCAGGAATTGGGCTGGAAAAACAAACCCAAAGTGCTTTAAAATTATTGATACAAAACACTGTATTACCAATGGTTATTGATGCCGATGCGTTAAATAGTTTAGCTGAAAATAAAACATGGTTGTCGTTTTTACCCAACAACAGCATTTTAACACCACACCCCAAAGAGTTTGAACGCTTGGTGGGCAAGTGGAGCAATGATGAAGACCGATTGAAATTACAACTGGATTTTTCTACAAAAAACAATGTAATTGTAGTTTTAAAAGGTGCATATACTTCTATATCAACTCCATTAGGGAAGGTACATTTTAACAGTTCTGGTAACCCTGGAATGGCTACTGCTGGTGCCGGGGATGTGTTGACAGGTATTATAGCTTCTTTATTGGCTCAAGGTTATTTACCTGAAGATGCCGCAATTTTAGGGGTTTATTTGCATGGTGTTGCCGGAGATTTGGCAAAAGAACAGGTGGGGGAGGTTTCAATGATAGCCTCTGATATTATTGATCAACTACCTAATGCTTATGGTTGGTTAAGGGTTTAGTGGATGTGAGGACATTACACAGATAAATAACTCGTTTCTTTAAAAAAAATATCTTTATTTTTATTGCAAAAAAAATTATGTAGCTTTGCTCACTTTAAAACTAAAACATGAATTTAAAATCTATTATTTCTATTACTGGCAAACCGGGTTTGTATAAAATTGTATCACAAACAAAATCCGGTTTTATTGTTGAATCGTTAGCTGAAGGGAAAAAGCTTCCTGTTTATGCCTCCGATAAAGTTAGTGCTTTGGAAGATATTTGTATTTATACTACCACCGAAGACATGCCAATTATTGAAGTATATACTAAGGTGTATGATACTACTAAAGGTGCAGCAGCCATAGATCACAATGCAAAACCGGAAGAATTAAGAGCTTATTTAGCTAAAATAGTTCCTGAATTTGATCAGGAAAGAGTTTATAATTCTGATTTAAAAAAACTGTTTTTATGGTTTAATATTTTAGTTAAATCGGAGTTTTTTAAACAACAAGAAGCTGAAGCTAAAAAAGCCAGTAAAAAAGACGATAAAAAAGAGGATACAAAAAAAGTTGCTGATAAAAAAGTAACTACTAAAAAAGTAGCTACAGCGAAACCAATCGCCAAAAAACCAAGTGCAGCAAAAGTACCTATTAAAAAAGCTGCTGGTTCTAAGAAAAACGGATAACTAACTAATTAACTTATTATAACAAGCTGAACAAACAAGGTGATTACCGAAGTTGTTCAGCTTTTTTTTGTAAATAAAGTTTTGTGAATTGAATTTTCTGTTATAAGATTTTCATAACTCCACAAACTCAGGAATATCCTCTAAAAAATGATAAGAATTTTTTTCAAAATCAATTTGGCAACAATAGTGGCTCATACCATTGGTTACCATTAAATAAGGTACTTTAAACGTTAAGTTATAACGAGAAATCTGGTCGAAAGTATCCTGGCTAATTTTTACGGTTGGTGCCTTACATTCTACCAGTAAAATAGGAGAGGAGTCTTTGTAAATTAATACATCGGCACGTTTGGTAAGTTCGTTGAGTTTTAATCCTTTTTCAATAACAATTAACGATGCAGGGTATTTTTTTTTATCGATTAAATATTTTACAAAATTTTGCCTAACCCATTCTTCCGGCGTTAAACGCAAGTACTTTTTACGAATATCGTCGAAAATAAAATGGTTACCGTTTTCTTCTTTTAACGTGAGGTTGTAAAACGGTAAGTTGAGTTGAAACATGTTATAAAGATACTTCTGCTTTGATGTGTGGATGCGGTTCGTAATTGGTTAATTCAAAATCTTCATATTTAAAATCGAAAATACTTGTGATGGCAGAGTTAATTTTCATGACCGGCAATTTTTTTGGTGTTCGGGTCAATTGAAGTTTTGCTTGTTCAATGTGGTTGTTGTACAAATGTACATCGCCAAAGGTGTGGATAAAATCACCAGGTTTTAAATTACATACTTGAGCCACCATTAAGGTAAACAAAGCATACGAGGCAATGTTAAAAGGAACTCCCAAAAACGTATCGGCACTTCGTTGGTACAATTGGCACGAAAGTTTTCCATCGGTAACATAAAACTGGAAAAATGCGTGGCATGGCGGAAGTGCAGCTTTGTTGTTCGCCACATTTTCGGCAAACGATTTTTTGGTGTCGGGCATTACACTGGGATTCCATGCCGAAACCATTAACCTACGGCTGTTTGGGTTGGTTTTAATTTCATTGATTAAATCGGTTATCTGGTCAATTCCTTCACTGTTCCAGTTTCTCCATTGATGCCCGTAAACAGGGCCTAGCTCACCTTTTTCGTTAGCCCATCCATCCCAAATTTTAACACCATTTTCTTGTAGATATTTAATGTTGGTATCGCCACTGATAAACCAAAGCAACTCGTGTATAATAGATTTTAAGTGTAATTTTTTGGTGGTTAAACAAGGAAATCCTTCACTCAAATCAAACCTCATTTGGTAACCAAAACAACTGATGGTTCCTGTACCTGTTCGGTCACCTTTTTGAGCTCCATGCTCTAAAACGTGGGTTAGTAAATCTAAATATTGTTGCATGATTTTTTCAATTTATTAGCTCAAAATTCGTAGAAAAAGATTTAATTCGAGCATCATGTTAATAATGTTTAATAACTTGTTTTACTTTTACAACATACAATTTTAAATCAATGAAAATCAAAACATCACATCTAATTTTTGTTCAAGGTATTTTATTGGTGGTGTTCTTATTTATAACAGCTTGGTTTAATCGGTTTTCGGCTGATGATTATCTTTTTATAGGTAGATTAAGAGATTTTTCATTTTTTGAGTTTTATGAAAAACTTTATTTAACATGGAATGGGCGGTGGACGTATAATTTTGCCATTCTATTTTTTATGAAATTTAGCGAGTATAAATACTTTTTATTTGCTTTTAATGGATTGAGTTTTTTGCTGTTATTTTACAGTATTTATTTGGTTTTAGCTGCTTTAAATAAAAAATATGAAACAAACTTTAACATTAAAACAGTCCTTTTATATGCCATTGTTTTTATCGGGGTATTTTTCTTTTTTACACATTTTACAGGACAATCATGGTTTTGGATTTCAGCTTCTTTAGCTTATTTGTGGAGCTGTATTTTCTTTCTGTTTGGGTTGAGTAGCTGGTTAAAGCAAACACATCGTTTTTTCGATTATTTGGTAATTATAGTTTGCTGTTTGTACATTGGTGGTTCAAATGAGGTATTGGCTTTGCTTACTATATTGATACTTTTTGTCTCCTTCTTTTTTAAAGGAAATACAGTTCTTAAAGCAATAACTTCAATAGTTATGTTGGGTTCTATTAGTGTAAATTATTTTAGTGTAGGCACAACTTTTAGAGATAACCTTACACCTAATTTGCCTTTTGTTGAGTTGGTTTTATATGTTGGCTATGGAACAGTAAAATATGTTTTCATCGATTTTTATAAAACCATTTTACCTGCTATTATTTTCGGATTTCCATTTTTTATTCTAGGAACAAAATCAAGCGTTCAACTTTATAAAAATTTTAATATTAAAAAGGATCTTTTCAAAACTTTAATTTTTGTGTTTTTGGTCGTATTTATCAATCAGTTTATTGTTATCTACGCACTTGGTGGATTGGCTCCGGATAGGTCAACCATTACTTCTTCTTTGTTTAGTTCTTTAGCAATAGTTCGATTTATGTTTTTGTATGGGATTCATTCAAAAGAGATAAAAATAAATTTTAAACCGGCTTTGTTAATTGTTGTAGTGTTAATGCTGGTTTTTAATGGAGTATTTTATCGAATTCATAAAAATTATAGCCAATCTGTTGATGAAAGAACTATCGTTATCTTATCTAACAACAAAAATGAACCTATCCGATTAAAAAAACTAAACAATGCAGGATATTTGAATAGTGCAGAAATTACAGCCGATTCTACAAATTTTTTGAATCAGCATTTAAAGTATGGATTAGGTGTGGAGCAACAAATTATTTTACAGGAAAATTAATTTTGTTTTAAGACAATGTCTTTTTTTATTAAACTTCTGTAGTCGCTTTTACCAAGCACTTCAATATCTTCGCTTTGTGGCTTAAAACCAGGAACTTCCACTAACATATTGAATTTTCCTTGAGGTAAAATAATGATGTAACGACCTGTAATAGGATTGGTTAGATAAGTTCCATAAAGTTCGTCGGTTTGTAAATCCAGTACAGAAATAAATACATCTTTAATAATATTAGCTGTATCTTGAGTAGATACAAATCCTTTAATTACAGTATATTCCGGTTCAACTTCGTTAAAAGTAATGGCATAAATATCAAAATCGCCCATACCCTCTGCTCTTAATGCTGAAACATAACCTGTTCGTCCACTTTCCGATTCTCTAAAATTAGTGTTGTCTTCAGGTGTATTTATTGGGAATCCAACATTTTTCACATCTGACCAAATGCGTTTTACCTGATCCCAACTTGCTTTAAAAACATCATAGCCCCCCATACTGGTATGTCCTTTAGAACTGAAATACAACGATTTACCATCAGCAGTGATGTTTGGAAAATCTTCATCAAAAGGAGTATTGATGGATGGTCCTAAATTTTGAGCAGGAGCCCATTCTCCGTTAGGTAATTTAAGCGACATGTACAAATCAACACCACCCATACCACCTTCTCTGTCGCTTGCAAAATAAACAGCGTCGCCATTTTTAGTAATTGAAGCAGCAATTTCATGGTTTTTTGAGTTGATTGTTTTTGGTAGCTTTTGTAAGTTTTTGATGTCTTCGTTTTCAAATTCAGCAATAAATAAATCGCCAAAATTCTTCTCGTTTTCAAAATAAAAAATTAAAAAATCACCATCATGCGACATTCCAACAATTTCTTCATTTCCGGTTAGGGTGTTTATATTTTGGTCTAGTTTTCGGGCTTTTCCTAATTCTCCATTTTTTGTTTTCGAAAAATAAACTTCAGAAGTATACGTACCATCAATTTGTTTTACACTACCATCTTCTCGTTTAGAATTGAATATTAAAAAACTTTCATCCTTAGCAACAAAGGGATAATAATCTTTATATCTTGAATTAACGTTTACGCCTAAATTTTTAAAAGTAACATCTAAAGGAAATTTCATTAACTCAATGGCATTGTAACAATATTCAATTTGTTTTTCAACATCAATAACATTTTCGAGAGTTCCTTTATTGTTCGCTTTAAATTGTTCGTACATTTTTACGGCATCACTAAAGCGGTAGGCAAAATGATATGCACGTCCCAATAAATAATAGGTGTTTGGATCCGGCTCCGGTAATTGAAGTACTTTCTCGAGGTAACTAACGGCTTTTGCTTTATCAATGTTGGTATTTAAGTAACAAACACCAATTCTGTAATTGTATTTTGAATTTTCAGGTTCTTGTTTTACCAGTTCAAGGTAGTTTTTTAATGCCGTGTTAAAATCGCCTTGATTAAAGTTTTCGCTGGCAATTTTACTTGTTATTTCTTGAGCAACAACACTATTTATGAAAAGGAAAGAAACAAAAAAAAGTATATTTCGCATGGTAAATTTAAAAGTTATCCTTAACAAAAATAGAATCAATTTTATTGATACACAACATTTGATAATGAATAAATAATTTTTTGTACCATTTTGCAGACCTAGTTCGTGTCATCACAAACAAAAGAAATATCTTTTGTGGAACACAAACGATGGCTAAAAAGTTTATATTTGAAACATGATAAACTACACCACTTTGTTATTTATTTCTATTCGTTGGCTCGATGTAGTTGATATTTTAGTGGTATCCATCATTTTATATCAATTATATCAATTGGTAAAAGGAACCGTTGCAATAAAAATATTTTTAGGTGTTTTAGCCATTTATTTGTTTTGGAAGTTTGCCGAAATTTTTAAAATGCACTTGTTAAGTGAAATTTTAGGAAATTTTATAGGACTTGGAATGTTGGCATTAATTATTGTTTTCCAACAAGAAATTCGTAGATTTTTGTTATTAATTGGTAATAATCGATTTTTCTCCTCAAAAAGTGGTAGTTTTTTTAAAATGCTTCAATCTTCGGTTAATGAACAGGAAAAGTTAAAATTACCTCCAATAATTGATGCCTGTAAAATGCTTGCAAAAACAAAAACAGGAGCATTAATTATTATTGATTTTAACGCTGAACTTAAACTGTTTATAGATTCCGGTGAAAAAATAAATGCAAAAATATCTTCGTCCTTATTACAAAATATCTTTTTTAAAAACAGCCCTTTACACGATGGAGGAGTAATTATTCAGGATAATTTAATAAAAGCGGCACGTTGTATTTTGCCGGTATCCGATAATTTAGATTTTCCTTCACATTTTGGATTGCGACATCGAGCTGCAGCAGGTATAACAGAATCAACTCAAGCCATTGCAATTATTATTTCTGAAGAAACAGGTAAAATTTCGTTGAGTAAAAAAGGAGAAATATTATACAATTTAACTTTAGAAGAACTAGATCGTCAAATTTCTAAAGAACTATCTTAGATAGATGTTGAAACACCAACATAGTAAAAAAGCCATTATAGGAATTCTTTCTATTTTACTTGCTGTTGTTGTGTATTATTGGGTACCTAACGATAATCCAAAAGCTCCAATTATGGCAGCTATTGTTGTAATTATGGCAATGTTTTGGGTGTTTGAAGTTGTTCCTATTCCAATTACTTCATTGCTACCATTAGTGCTTTTTCCTGTTTTTGAAATTATAGATTCAAAAGAAACAGCACTATTTTACGGTAAAGATATTATTTTTCTGTTTTTAGGAGGATTAATTCTTGCACAAGCCTTACAGGTTTCGAACTTACATAAACGATTGGCCTTAAATACCGTTAGAGTAATAGGAACAAACCCTATTAACATGGTATTGGGTTTTATGATAGCTACCGCATTTTTAAGCATGTGGATTTCTAATACGGCATCGGTAATGGTAATGATGCCCATAGCCATTTCTATTATTGATAAAACTGCCGAAAAAATTGCTGACCAAAAATTAATAAAAAAATTGGGGTTAAGCTTGTTATTGGGAATAGCCTATTCTGCCGATATTGGCGGTATGGCAACTTTGGTTGGAACGCCACCCAACATGGTTTTTGTTGAAATGTACCGAAGTTTATTCCCTGATTTACCACCTGTTGGTTTTACCGAATGGATGTTAATGGGATTACCTATTTCCATTGTATTTATTTTTACTGGTTGGCTATTGATGACAAGAGTAATTTTTAGATTACCAAAATTCAAACTCTTTGAAAACAAAGGAGTAATTAAAGAAGAACTAAAACAATTGGGAAAAGTTAAGCAAGATGAATGGGTGGCAGGGATTGTTTTTGGAATTGCTGTATTACTTTGGTTAACTGGTTCAGATTTAACTCTTTCAGAAAATTTTACCATTAGAGGTTGGCGAACCATTTTTAACTTGCCCATGGTTAACGATTCTGCTGTGGCGATTGGAACTGCGGTATTATTATTCATAATCCCTTCAAAAGAGCGTAAAAATGAAATGATGCTGAAATGGGATAATGTAAAAATATTACCTTGGGGGATTTTGTTGCTTTTCGGTGGCGGTTTTGCTTTAGCAGGTGGCTTCGAAAATTCAGGTTTATCTACCGTTATTGGAAATGCTTTTAATAATGTTTCGGTAGATTCTCCACTATTTTTAATTCTAATTGTTTGTTTAGTGCTAACTATGTTAACTGAATTTACATCAAACACAGCTACTACCAACTTGGTATTACCTATTTTAGCCAAAGCCAGCATAGTTCTGGGTGTTGACCCCCGTATATTAATGATTCCCGCAACGTTATCTGCCAGCTGTGCCTTTATGATGCCTGTAGCTTCGCCCACTCAAGCCATTATTTTTGGATCGGGTAGGGTGCCGATAAAAGAAATGGTACGGGCAGGAGAATTTTGTATAATTTATTAGGAGTTATAATTGTAAGTGGTGTTTTTTATCTCTTGGCAAATTTTGTATTTGGAATAAATCTTTAAGGCTTACGTTAATAATTTAAAGAACAAAAAAAGCACCCTTTCGAGTGCTTTATTACGCCTTAGTTTTTTAACGTTAAGCCAAATTATATTTTAATGCAGTTTAGGTTTTGTTGGCAAATCGTTTTTTATTGTTTTACAAACTTTTTAGTTATTGTTTTTTCATCAGTAATTACTTTAATAAAGTAAATACCGTTCGATAAATTAGCAACATTTACAGAGTTTGTATTTTGTTTAATTGTCTTAATGGTTTTACCAGTTATGTCAACAATGATTATTTCACTAATATCTAGCTCTGTATCAATTGTTAATTGAGATAAAGTTGGGTTAGGATAAATTTCTATTTCTAGACTCGATTCTAGGTTATTCTCTTCTATACCTGTAATAACAGGAGTAGCAATTACATTTATCGTAAATCCTATTTGTTTGTTAAATACCACACCATTTTCTCCAATAGAATCACAGTACATATCTATGCAGCCAGCACCATCATCTATTGTTAAGCAAAGATAAAAATTACCAGTAGATGTATATGTATAACTTGGGTATGCCTGACTTGAAGTATTTCCATCGCCAAAATCCCATAAGTAAGTTAAGTTAGAACCAGTTGAACTATTAATAACTATAATATCTCCAGTGGTTGTGTCTGGATATATTACAAAACCTGCCGTACATTGAGTGGGGGATATAACTCCTGTTACTGTAATTGTGTCAGTGTAGTAATCTAAACAAGAAGTTACAGAATCATTAATGGTTAAAACAACCACATAAGTTCCATTAGCACTAAAGTTATGGTTTGGACTGGTTAATGATGATGTGTTTCCATCACCGAAAGCCCAATTTAATTGATTAAAGCTACCTGTTGAAGTGTTGGTAAATGAAACGTTACCATTACTATTATCTACATATGTATAGTTTGAATAATTAGTTACTGAACAATGGTTTTCATAATATTTGAATATTGAGCCACGTTCTCCTACAGCAATTCCGTTAGCTTTATTCGAGAAATCAATAGATCGAAACCCATAATCTCCTCCTACATAATCGGTTTCAGGTGTACGAGTAACCCAT
>JACPDX010000036.1 GCA_016183805.1 Bacteroidota bacterium | reverse complement strand
AATACTTGACTCAATTAAAATTTACATCGAATTTATAATACTTTCTCTACTTCAAAAAACAATTTATGCAAAACGATACTTCACATCAATATACTAACGCTTTAATTAACGAAACGAGTCCGTATCTGCTTCAACATGCTCACAACCCTGTAAATTGGTATGCTTGGAACAGTGAAACACTTGAAAAAGCTAAAAAAGAAGATAAATTATTATTGATTAGCATTGGTTATTCTGCTTGTCACTGGTGCCACGTAATGGAACACGAATCGTTTGAAAATGAGGAAGTGGCCAAAATAATGAACCAACATTTTATTTGTATAAAAGTTGATAGGGAAGAACGACCAGATATTGACCAAATATACATGAATGCTGTTCAGCTTATGAACGGGCAGGGTGGTTGGCCGCTCAACTGTTTTGCTTTACCCAATGGAAAACCTTTTTATGGTGGAACTTATTTTCAAACCAATCAATGGAAACATATTTTACAAGCTATTGCCGGAGAATATGAAGCCAATCCTCAAAAAGTAATCGAATATGCCGATGAATTAACCAAAGGAATAAAAGAAAGTGAATTGTTGCCAAAAATAACACACCATAACCCATTTACTATGGATGTTTTAGAAGTCGCTGTTCAACGATTTAAAACACAATTTGATTATACTGAAGGAGGAGCCAATCGAGCACCAAAATTTCCATTGCCCAACAATTATGAGTTTTTGTTGGATTATTATTATCACACCAATGACAAAACCATTTTACAGTTTGTTGATTTAACCTTAACCAAAATGGCTTTTGGCGGAATTTACGATCAAATTGGAGGTGGATTTGCTCGATATTCGACTGATAGTTATTGGAAAGTTCCACATTTTGAAAAAATGCTGTACGACAATGCTCAACTGGTGTTGTTGTATTCAAAAGCATATCAACTTACTAAAAATAAGTTGTATAAACATGTTGTGTATCAAACACTGGAATTTATTGAACGAGAAATGACTACCGAAAATGGTGCTTTCTATTCGGCTTTAGATGCCGATAGCGAAGGTGAAGAAGGTAAGTTTTATGTTTGGACAAAAAACGAATTGCAAACTCTTTTGGCTGCTGATTATCCTTTAATCGAAGACTATTACAACATCAATAAACATGGCGAATGGGAAGAAAATTACATTTTATTAAGAAAAGACGACGATGAAATTATTGCTAAAAACTTCCATTTAACACCAAAAGAACTCGAACAAAAAATCGAAAACATCAATAAAATATTGCTTGAAGCAAGAAGCAAAAAAATTCGTCCAGGATTGGATGATAAAACACTAACCTCATGGAATGCCTTGATGTTAAAAGGATACGTTGATGCTTACAACACTTTTGGCGAAAAAGAATTTTTAACTTCTGCCATAAAAAACGCCACTTTTATAACCGAAATTCAACTACGAAAAGATGGTGGTTTAAACCACAATTATAAAAACGGCACAAGTAATTTAGATGGTTATTTAGAAGACTATTGTTTTACCATCGAAGCTTTTATTGCCTTATACGAAGCTACTTTCGACGAAAAATGGTTGGAGTTTGCCAAACAATTAATGGATTATACCATTGTTCATTTTTATGATGAAAAAACTGGTTTTTTCTTTTTTACATCTGATGAAGCTAAAGGATTAATTGCTCGAAAAATGGAATTGTCAGATAATGTTATTCCTGCATCTAACTCAAGTATAGCAAAAGGATTGTTTCTTTTAGGCTTGTATTTTGAAAAAGATGATTATACAAAAAAAGCAACCCAAATGCTTAAAAACATTGAAGCACAAATACCAAAATATGTTTCAGGATATTCGAATTGGGCAAGTTTGTTACTCAATCAAATAAAACCACTTTACGAAATTGTCATAACAGGGGGCGATGCACATGAAAAAAGAAATGAATTTTATCAAACATATCTACCAAATAAAATAATTATTGGTAGTATTAAAAAAAGTAATTTACCTTTACTGCACGAAAAACAAACCAACAGAAAAACAATGATATACGTATGTTATAACAAAACATGCCAAAAACCGGTTGAAACTGTTGGTGAAGCTTTAAAACAAATAAAATAATGTGATAATTTGCTAATTAGATAATTGAATACTCTTCATAAATATATTACATCCATTGGCTTTTTGTTGGCTTCTTTTTGTGGTTTTTCTCAACAACAAAATCTACCATTAACTCGTGAATTTAATTTAATCAACAACAAAGCATTTAACGAATTTAATGCTTCTACACATACCTCTTTTCAACCCATTATTCAATCGCAAATTAGAGCTACAGATGGGTTAAGTTGGTTGTCAGAATCAGAAAAAGAATACTATTTAACGTATGTTTCAAAAGAAGAAAAAAAGCCAAAAAAATTCTTTGGTTGGTTAAATCAATCATTGTTTTATCAAAATTTTTTGGTGGTTGATACCGGTAATTTTTATCTTACCGTCGATCCTACAATAAATTTGGAATTTGGAGAAGACAACCAAGATGAAACCTTTATAAAACAACAAATTTTTACCAATACAAGGGGGGCTTTAATCAAAGGAAATATCGGAAAAAAATTCTCTTTTCAAACTGCATTTTATGAGAGCCAATCGTTTTTACCCAATTATCTTGATGAATTTGTAGGCTCTACCGGAGTTATGCCGGGTCAGGGACGAGTGAAACAATTTAAAAAAACAGGATTTGATTATGCGTATTCTTCAGGGTATATTTCTTATTCACCATCAAAACATTTTAACTTTCAGTTGGGTAACGACAAACATTTTATTGGCGATGGCTACCGTTCGTTATTGCTATCCGATTTATCGACCAATTATCCTTACTTAAAAGCGACCGTTTTGTTTGCCAAAGATAAATTGCAATACACTAAATTACATGCGGATTTAACCAATTTGGAACGAAGAGAAGATGGTTCTGTTCCAGAGCCACTTTTTAAACGAAAAAGTATGTCGCTACACTATTTAAACTGGTTAACAACTAAATGGTTAAACATTGGTGTGTTTGAATCAACCGTGTGGCAAACAGAAGATTCTACAGGAACGTTACCTTTTAATTTATTACAACTTAATCCTGTACCATTTGTTAATACTTTAACTACTGGTTTTAATAATTTGAACCATTCTATTGTTGGAGTTAACACTAAAATAAAACTTCCTTTTAAAACAGTACTGTATAACCAATTGATGTACGATGGAGCTTCAAAATACGGTTATCAAGCTGGGTTTACTTTTTACGGACTAAAAATTTTAACCTTACAAGCTGAGTACAATCATGTTGAACCTTTTACCTATTCTTCGTTTGGTTATTTACAAAATTATTCACATTACAACCAACCATTAGCTCATCCGTTGGGTGCAAATTTTAATGAAATAATAGGAATTATTAATTATAAATACAAACGCTTATTTGCCCAAGTAAAAGTAAATGTAGCTAATTATACTACTATTGGTAACAGTATTTTTCTTTCAGAAAAAGACCTTGAATTGTTTTTTAAAAATACATCTTGGCAAATTATTATAGAAGACAACAGTACCCAACTTACCATTTTACAAGCCCACTTAGGATTTTTAATTAACCCGAAAAATAATTTATCGTTTTTGGTTGGAGTAAACCATAGAACTTATGAAACTAATAATTTCATTGATAAAACTGACTATGTTTATTTATCAATTCAAACCAATTTAAGAAATTTATATACTGATTTTTAATCTAAAAAAACATGGACACGTTAGTCTTACCATTTATTACCTCATTTATCATCGTGCTATTATCAACACCCTCATTTATTACGGTTGCTATAAAAAAACGTTTGTTTGACGAGCCTAGCGAAGACCGAAAAATTCACAAAAGAGTAGTTCCGTTAATGGGCGGTATGATGATTTTTGCAGGTACACTTTTTTCTTTTTTATTGTGGTTTCCAACCAACGAAATGGGAATAATTAAATACATTGTACCTTGTTTACTTATCATGTTTTTTGTAGGCATGAAAGATGATATTATTGGAACTGCTCCAACAAAAAAATTAGCCGCTCATTTGGTCGTAGCTTTTATTATGGTGTTGATGGCAGATGTCCGGTTGACCAGCCTTCATGGTTTGTTTGGTATTCGAGAAATTCCTGATTGGGCTGGAATTCTACTTTCTGTTTTTACTTACATTGTAATTATAAATGCCTTTAATTTAATTGATGGAGTAGATGGGTTAGCTGCTGGCGTTGGACTAATTTCTGCTTCATTATTTGGTGCTTGGTTTTATTTTGCTGGAGATTTTGTTTATGCAGTATTATCGTTTGCTTTAGCTGGAGGGTTGTTTGGCTTTTTGCGTTTTAATTTTAGTCCGGCTAAAATTTTTATGGGTGATTCGGGTTCCTTAACCATTGGTTTTATCTTTGCTGCTTTAGCCATCGAGTTGATTGAATTTGATGCTCAAAAAACCTTACCTTATATCATTAAAGGCATCTCTAAACCAATTTTTGCAATGTCGGTTTTGGTATATCCATTAATTGATACCATTCGGGTTTTTACTTTACGGATATTAAGCGGAGTATCGCCATTTACAGCCGACAGAAACCACTTACACCATCGTTTAATTGATTTGGGATTATCACATTGGCAAACGGTTATCATCATTTATATCTTTAGTTTATTGGTGGTTGCTGCATCAGTTTACGCCAGACATTTCAACCCAAGTTATGCTTTTGTGGTTATTATGGCAGGAGTTGTTCTATTAATTCAAATTCCATTTTTTATCACTTTAAAAAAGAAAAAAAGATTAAAGCACTAAAATCCATATCAATCCTTTGTTTACTTGCTTTTTATATGGTAAGTAATGCTCAAAATTTCAATGTAACCAACCATCGAACTTTCGAACAACTCTATATTTTTAGTTTGGATACCTCAAGTAATTTCCATGCTGGAATAAAACCTTATGCTTTAAATGAAGTAAATCGAGTGTTTTTTATAGATACTGTTCTTGATCAGAACAACATCAACACCAATTCTACATTGATGAATTTAATTTTGAATAAAAATTTAATTTCATCAAAAAAAGAAAAATTTAGCCTTTACATCAATCCCATTATAAATGCGGGTATTGGGGCAGAAAAATTATCAAATAGAACTGTAACGCTATCAGAAATCGCATTTGGATTAAGTATAAAATCGAGTTTTAAGAAAAAATGGAGTGGAGAGTTTGATTTTTTAGCCGACAATTCACAATATCCGTTACACATTGATTATTTGTTAAAAGCACAAAATGCTGGTCAAGGTTATGGCTACACCGACAATCAACAAGCCTTATATTATCAAGGAAATTTAACCTTTACAGCCGATGATGTATTTACTTTTCAAGCAGGTGTAGGAAAAAACTTTATAGGCGATGGTTACCGTTCTTTGTTTTTGTCGGATTATGCCAACAGCTATCCATACTTTAAAGCAACTGCCACTTTTTGGAAAATAAAATACATGGCGTTGTACACCAATTTTCAAGACATCCGTTTTGGAAATGGAGATTATAGTGATTTTCATCAAAAATTTTCTACTATCCATTACTTGAGTTACAATGCTACAAAATGGCTAAACATTGGTTTTTTTGAAAGTATTGTCTTTCAAGCTCAAGAAGGAAATTATTATAGGGGTTATGAATTAAGTTATCTAAACCCAATCATTTTCTTACGCCCGGTAGAATACTATCAAGGATCGGCAGACAATGCTTTAATGGGCGGAAGTTTAAAAATAAAAATAAAGAAGAAAAATATTCTGTACGGGCAAGTTCTGTTAGACGAGTTTCTACTTGCAGAAATTAAAGCAAACAATGGTTGGTGGGCAAATAAGTATGGTTATCAAATAGGTTTAAAATCTTATAATGTTTTTGGTATTAATGGTTTAAAAATTCAACTAGAATACAATACCGTTCGACCTTTTACTTACAGTTATTTCGAAAACCCTAGTTCGTTAAATACACTTCAAAATTACGGACATTACAATTCACCATTAGCTCATCCGTTAGGTGCAAATTTTAAAGAAGTTATTGGTGGAATTTCTTACCACAAAAAAAGATGGATTTTTGAAGCACAAAGTACTTACGCAAAAGTTGGTTTGGATAGTAATCAGTTTAGTTTAGGGCAAAACATTTATCAACCTTATAATAATCGGGAGAAAGATTATGGGTACATAACAGGTGGAGGAATCAATACCACTATCATGAACAATTCATTTAAAGTTTCGTTCGTGTTGAATCCAAAAATGCAAACCATTATTCAACTTGGAGTAAATAATAGAAGGTATAAAAACGATTTTGTAAATGAATCCACCAACTGGTTTAGTTTTGGTATTAAAACGGCTCTGATTAACCAGTATTTCGATATTTAAAATGGGAATAACATCGGAATAAATATCGTTGCTAAAATCCAAAACAAAATATTTAAAGCAGTACCTACCTTAATAAAATCCAAAAATTTATAATTACCTGCACTATAAACCATGGCATTGGTTTGATATCCCACAGGTGTCATAAAACTTGCCGAAGCTGCAAAAGTAATTGTCATTAAAAAAGGCATAGGACTCAAGCCTAAGTTATGTGAAGTGGCAATTGCAATTGGTGCTAACAAAGCAGCTGTTGCATTGTTCGACATAATTTCGGTAAGCAAAGAAGTAACCAAATACAATCCTGAAATAATAGCTATCGGTCCCCATTGCCCTAATTTATCTACAATGCTGCTAGCGATAAGAATATCAAGTTGTGTATTTTTCATGGCAACACCTAAACTTAATGCTCCTACCAATAAAAAAACAATTTTCCAATTGATGGCCTCGTAGGTTTCTTTCATGGTTAAACATTTTAACAGCACCAATAAAACTACCCCAGCAATAGTTCCGACCATAATATCTAGCAGATCAAATGTTGCCAAACCAATAATCGACAACATTACAGCAATAACAATGTAAAACTTTCTTTTATCAAAGTCTAACAAGGTGTCTTCAGATATTAGAATAAAAGGATTGTTCTGCTCAGTTTCTAATTTCTTAATTTCCTTGATGTAGTGGTTTTTTACTTCTGCCAAAATAACATCTCCGGCTTTTAATTTCACGTTATACAAATTTTCGTGAACCACTTCGTCTCTATGCTGGATGGCTAAGGGAACGGCTCTAAATCGTCGCCTAAAATCGACATCACGCAAGGTTTGATCTTCTAATTCAGAATTAGAGGTAATCACCATTTCAACCAAGGTGGTGTGTTGCCCTTTAATATCTTCTCCACCTATTTTTAGGGAAGAAGCAACCATTATTTTGGCTCTGTCTTTTAGTTGTTTAATTTTATCAACATTACACCGTACTTTCAACACATCGTTGGCGAGTAAAACAAAATCACCGGCAGGTAAATTATAGGTGTCTTTTCCTCTTCTTACCTCAATAATATCCATTTCCAAATCCTTTACCAAAGCTGATTCCATAATGGTTTTACCAACGGCATCCGAATTTTCAAGGAGTTCAATTTCCGACAAGTAATTTCTCATGCCAAATTTGGTATTCAAATCTTCTTGTTTTCTATCAGGAAGTAATTTAATACCAATAAAAACCATGTATAAAATACCAACCACTAAAAATATCAAACCCATCGGAGCCATGTCAAACATGGAGAAAGGTTGCAATCCTTCTTTTTCGGCAATTCCACTTACCAGAATATTGGTTGAAGTTCCAATCAACGTGCAAGTCCCTCCAAATATAGTAGCAAACGATAAAGGAATTAACATTTTGGTAGGGTTTTGTCCGGAAGTATGAGCAATTTGCATGACCACCGGAATAAATATTGCAACAACCGGGGTGTTATTGATAAAAGCTGAGATAAGAGCCACCAACGCCATCATTAATGCTATTCCTAAATTAAAATTGTTTCGAAAAAGATTTGATAATCGATGGGTAAAAAACTGTAAAGCTCCTGTTTTTAACAAAGCTGCACTGAGTACAAACATAAATGCCACAGTTATCGTTGCTTTGTTGCTAAATCCTTCAATACCCTCTTGTGGAGTAACTACCCCAAATAAAATTAAAGTAACCATTATCAATAAGGCAACCAAATCAATAGATATAATTTCGGTAGCAAATAAAATAACTGCTCCGAGAATAACAATGAGGGTTATGATAGCATCTGTTGACATAAACTAAACTAATTTAGCACAAATATACAAAGTCTATTGAATTAATAGACTAATAAAAATAAAAAAATTATTAAACTGATTTTTCTCTTTTCATTATTTCGGTTAAAGTTGCTTTTTTTAGTAAATCAACCGTTTGATTTCGAACTTCTAAAAACACCGAACGAATACCACAAGATTCTTCATCTTTACATTCTTCGCATTTTTGATAATATTTGTGGGTTACACAAGGAAGCAAAGCAATTGGTCCGTCGAACAAACGCATTACATCTGCCATATTTACATCATTTGGCGATTTTAATAGAAAATAGCCTCCGCCTTTACCTTTTTTACTGGCTAAGATTCCTGCTTTTTTTAAGTCTAATAAAATGGCTTCTAAAAATTTTTGTGGAATTTTTTCTTGTTCGGAAATTTCACTAATTAAGATGGGTTGTTGCAAAGGTTTTTTGGCTAAATATACCAATGCGTTGATAGCATATTTTGTTTTTTTTGATATCATGCTACCTTAAAAAATAATAGGCTAAACCAACCAATAAAACAATGTAAAAAAGCACTCGTTTGTTTACTGCCGACGAATTTCCTCTTTGGTTCGAGGCTCCCCATTGTTCTCTTAATGATGAACGAAAAACATCGGTGTCGGTTCTTTGGCTGTTTTCCGGGTTCAATTCTCTTGAAACCCTGTTGTAACGTTCCTCCATTTTTTCTTTACGTTCGTTGTAATAACGTGGTTCGTAATAAAACCGATTGGGTTTTTTGCTTTTAAAAAACGATGGGATTTTTGGTGGCTGCATAACACATTTGTTTGAAACAAATTTACGATAAAAAAATCAGTTCACAGTTATCAGTTTCCCAGTCTCCAATTCTCAATTTTCCCTTTTTTAATTTTTCATCTTCCACATTTCATCTTTCTCCTTTAAATTTAAACTTTAGGCTTAATTTTGGCACATGGATTTGAATCAGGTTTTAAATCAGCCTTACACAAAAGCAACCACACAAAAAGTTGTTCGCGAATTGATTTCCAACCCTAATAAACTGGATGAGTTGTTTAAAGTATTTCAATACAATAATGTTCGTGTATGTAATTATGCAGGATGGATAATATCATACATTGGTGAAAAAAAGCCTGAATTGTTATATAAATATTTACCTGTTGTTATTCAAAAATTGGAAGATAAAGAGCATAGTCAAGCATTGATTCGTAATATTTTCAGGACACTGCAATTTGTCGATATTCCCGAAAAACAAGAAGGTTTTGTTTTAACAAAAGGTTTTGAGTTTTTAAACAATAACAATAGTTCTATTGCTGTTAAAGTATTTGCTATGACTGTTATTTCTAATCTTTCGAAAAAATATCCCGAAATTAAAAACGAGTTAAAATTATCATTAGAAAATCAAATGGAACATGCCAGTGCAGGGTTTAAATGTAGGGCAAATAAAATTTTAAAAAATTAAATAGATTATGAACATAGGAATAGTTTGTTACCCAACGTTTGGAGGTAGCGGTGTTGTTGCAACAGAATTGGGTAAAGCATTGGCTTACAAGGGGCATAAAATTCATTTTATTTCGTACCAACAGCCCGTAAAATTAGATTTGTATTGCAATAACCTTTTTTACCATGAAGTGAAGGTTTCTGATTACCCATTGTTTGATTACCAGCCTTATGAATTGGTGTTGACCAGCAAATTGGTTGATGTGGTAAAATTCGAAAAGTTAGATTTACTTCATGTACATTATGCTATTCCACATGCATCTGCGGCATATATGGCTCAGCACATTTTAGAAAAAGAAGGCATTCGCATCCCTTTTATAACCACTTTACACGGAACCGATATTACCTTGGTGGGTAAAGATGCCTCGTTTGAACCTGTCATTACTTTTGCAATCAACGAATCTAATGCAGTAACTTCCGTTTCTGAAAGTTTAAAACAAGATACTTACAAACATTTTAAAATAACTCGCGACATTCAGGTAATTCCCAATTTTGTTTGTTTAGAACATTATTCTATGCTTGGAAATGTGGATGATTTACGAAAATCATTTTCTCCAAACAATGAAAAAGTAATGATTCATATCTCCAACTTTAGAGAAGTGAAACGAGTACAAGATGTTATCAAGGTTTTTGATAGTGTTCGCAAACAAATTCCTGCCACATTAATTTTGGTGGGCGACGGGCCCGAACGCCATAAAATGGAAGAATTGTGTAGAGAACTTCAAGCTTGCGATTCCATTAAGTTTTTAGGAAAAGTTAGAGATACCGAACGTATTTTAGCAGCTTCCGATTTATTTATCCTACCATCAGAATCTGAAAGTTTTGGTTTGGCCGCATTAGAAGCTATGGCAGCAAAAGTACCTGTTATCAGTACCAATACCGGTGGTTTGCCGGAAGTAAACATACACGGTGTTTCAGGTTATTTAAGCAATGTGGGAGATGTAGATGATATGGCTAAAAATGTACTTTCTATTTTAAGTAATGAAGATACCTTAGCAAAATTTAAAAAAGGTGCCTATCAACAAGCACAAAAATTCGATATTCATAAAATTTTGCCGATGTACGAAGCGTTGTACGAGAGTTTGATGAAGTAAATTAAAATTTTGTTGTATTACTTATACATTTCCCGAATAATTACTTTTTGTAATTCCCGTTTAATAATGAGGTCGGTAATAGCTTCGTCGGTATCAACGTGTGGGTTTTCTTTTAGTTTTCGATTTAAAAAATCAGAGTCAATATCAATGCGATAGAGTAGGGCTTGAAGTTTATTGTAATCGTCGTTTAGCATTTCATCAACCAAAGGTAAAATTTGGTTAAACAATTCTTGGTAAGGGGTAATTTCTTTTCCTGTAAAAGTTACGGTAAGGTTAAACCAGTTAAAATCCTTAATCAATTGGGCAACTACTTTTTCAATTAAATCTTGCCGGTTGTAGTAAGGGGCTAATTCGCTAAATGTTGGGATGGGTTTCATTTTAGTTTATAGTTATCAGTTTACAGTTATTAGTTATAAGTTCCCATTACTCAACACCCATTAACTTTCACGATTCATCAAAGCCTTTGCAAAATCTTCAAACACCTGCTTTTTTTCTTGAGCAACACTAATCGAATCCAAATGAGCTAAAGCGGTGTTGTAAAAAAGGTTCATTTCGGCTTCAGCTTTTTGTTTAATTTTAAGCGAATCAAATATTTTGGTTATTCGTTTTACTTTGCTTTCTTTATCTAAAACTGAAGAGTTTAGACAAAAATCAAGCTCTTTTTTTAACTCTCCATTGGCTAATTCTTTTGCTTTTAACAACAGGTAAGTTTTTTTATTCGCCAAAACATCTCCACCTATTTGTTTTCCAAATTTTTTAGGATCACCATATAAATCTAAAATATCGTCCATCAACTGAAAAGCAATACCTAAGTTTTTACCAAATTCGTAAACATGATTGGCATCTTCGGGTTTTGCATGAGCAAGTACTGCCCCAATTTTTAGACTTGCAGCCAATAAAACGGCAGTCTTCAATTCAATCATGTTAAGGTACTCATCAATAGTAACTGTATCTAGCTTTTCAAAATTCATATCCAATTGCTGCCCTTCGCAAACTTCAATAGCGGTGGTATTAAAAATGTCAAGAATTTCGACTAAATAACTTGGATTAGATTTCGCCAAATAACGTATGGCATGAATACACATGACATCACCAGAAAGTATGGCAACGTTGGAGTTCCATTTTTTATAAACGGTTGGGTGGTTTCTTCGTAAAGGGGCGTTGTCCATTATATCATCGTGAACCAGCGTAAAATTGTGAAAAATTTCGATAGCTAGAGCTGCATTTAGTGCATGCTCTGGTTTTCCGCCAAACAAATCGTTAGCTAATAAAAGTAAAGCAGGTCTTAGTCTTTTTCCCCCAAGTTCTAACGAATATTTTATCGGTAAATAAAGCTCTTTAGGTTCTTTTTGGTACTTAATATCAGCTAACTCTTGATTAATTAAAGTAATGTATTGCTGTATTTTTTGCATTTACGATAAAATAAATGAAGGGTCTTTTAATATTATTTTAATTCCGTCCTCTAAACTAATAAGTGGTTTATTGTTCAGCAATTTTTTCATGTTGGTAATGTCGGGGTGTCTTCGTGTCATATCGCCTTCGGCTAATGGCGGTAAAAATTTAAGTTTTGATTTGGAATTGGTAAGCTTAATAATGGTATTTGCCAATTCTAAAATGGACGTTTCGATGTTGTTTCCGATGTTCAATGTTTTATTGGCATAGTTATCAGAAAAAGCAGCAGTAATACAGGCTTCAACGTTGTTTTTTACAAAACAAAATGTTCTGGTTTGGTTTCCTTCTCCGTAAATGGTAATTTCTTTATTGTTTAAAGCGGCATTAATAAATTTAGAGATAACAAAATCTTTACTTTGCTTAGATCCGAATGTATTAAAAAATCTAAAAATGGTGTAATCTAAACCAAATTCTTGTTTGTACGATTTTAAAAAGGCTTCACCCACATTTTTTACAATGGCATAAGGCAATCTTGAATTTAACGGAGTGGTTTCTTCGTGTTGAGGATATTCTACAGGTTCTCCATAAACTTCTGAAGAAGAGGAATACAACACTCTTTTTACTCCTGTATTTTTTGATAATTCAAGAATATTTTTAATTCCGGTAATATCGTTCAATACTTTTATAGGATTATCTAAGGTTCTTTTTACACCAACCAAAGCAGCATAATGAAAAACATAATCAAACGAAAACGTATGAAAAACACTAGTAATTTCAGAAACATTATTTACATCGCATTGAATAAATTTTAAGTTATCAGCCCATCAACAAGAGAGCTGCCAACAAAACCAGCACCACCAGTAACAAGTATTTTTGTTTTAGTTTTCATCTGTTATTTTTTATTTTTAATTTTTCCAGATGGAATTACTTTTCATTAACAATATCCATTAAATAGATGCCATAACCGCTTTTAATTAATGGTTCGGCTAATTTTTGCAATTGTTCTTTTGATATAAATCCTTTTCGGTAAGCAACTTCTTCGATACAACCAATTTTTAATCCTTGCCGTTCTTCAATGACCTGAACATATTGCCCTGCTTGCATTAACGAAGCATGGGTTCCAGTATCTAACCAAGCTGTTCCTCTGTCTAAAATACCAACTTCTAATTTCCCCTGTTCTAAATAGATTTTATTTACGTCGGTAATTTCATATTCACCTCTTTTACTGGGTTTTAGTTCTTTGGCAATTTTAACTACATCGTTGTTGTAAAAATACAAACCAGGAACGGCATAATTTGATTTTGGATGAGTTGGTTTTTCCTCAATTGAAATGGCTTTGAGATTTTTATCAAATTCCACCACACCATAACGTTCGGGGTCAGAAACGTGGTAAGCAAAAACAACACCTCCGTCGGTATTTGTTTTTTGAGCCAATAATTCTTCTAATCCTGTTCCATAAAAAATATTATCGCCTAAAATAAGAGCAACTTTATCATTACCAATAAATTTTTCGCCGATAACAAATGCTTGAGCTAAACCATTTGGTATTTCCTGAATAGCGTACGTAAACCTGCATCCAAATTGTGTTCCGTCTCCTAACAAAGTCTTAAAACTGTTGTTATCATGAGGTGTTGTAATGATTAAAATCTCGTTAATTCCTGCACTAATTAATACAGAAAGTGGATAATAAATCATAGGCTTATCATAAATAGGCATCAATTGCTTACTTACTGCTAGGGTTAAAGGATGGAGTCTCGTTCCCGATCCTCCGGCTAAAACAATTCCTTTCATTTTTTAATCGTTTAGGTCTTTTGTTTGATGTACAATTGGTTTTACTTCTAAATCGTCAAATTCAATATCTTCTTCTTCATCAAAAACATCAAACAAAGGTTCTTTTTTAAATGCTTTGGTTGTTAATGCTTTATCCAACGATAAAAGTAATGACGGTAAAAGTAATAAATCTGTTAGAATAGCCATTAATAAGGTAAACGAAACTAAAAATCCTAAGGCAATAGTTCCACCAAAGCTCGATGCAGTGAATACTCCAAATCCAAAAACTAAAACCGTTGAGGTGTAAATCATACTTTTTCCTGTTTCACGAAGTGCCAGTAAAACAGGTTTTTTTATACCTACTTTTTGTTTTTTGAGCTCCTCACGGTATTTTGCTAAAAAATGGATAGTATCGTCAACACATATTCCAAAAGCAATACTAAAAATTAAAATGGTGGATGGTTTTATAGGGATACCAATATAACCCATTAAAGCAGCTGTAGTTATTAGCGGAATTATGTTTGGAATTAATGAAATTAAAACCATTCGTAAAGACGAGAATAATGTTGACATTATGGTAGCAATCAGTAGAATTGCTAACGCCAAACTGGTTATTAAATTTTCTACTAAATAATTGGTTCCCTTCAAGAAAGCAACACTTGTTCCGGTTACAGTTACTTTATACTCTTTTGGGTCAAAAATAGAATCAATTTTAGGATAAATTTCAGTTAAAAGAGTGTCCATTTCTTTAGTGCCAATATCAGCCATTTGAAAACTTACTCTTGTTATTTGATTGTTTTTATCAATAAATGAAGAGAAATCTTTACGAGTTGAGTCCTTTGTGATATATTCCTTAAGCTTGTTCAGCTCAGTAGCGGGTGGTAAAATATAAAATTTAGGTTTTCCTTTTTTATAAGCTTGATATGAGAACTGGATAGCTTCTACTATTGATAATGGCTTAGAAAACTGAGGGTATTCAGCTATTGTTTTTTGAAGCTTTTTGATTTTGTAAAGGGTTTTAGCATTATCGGCAAACACACCATTTTTCTTTTTTGTATCGATAACTACTTCAAAAGGCATTACTCCTTTAAAATTCATTTCAAAAAACTTAAGATCGGTAACTATAGGGTCGTGTGTTGGTAAGTCGTCAACAATATTCCCTGTAGTAGTAATAAGGGAAATGCCGTAAAATCCAAAACCAACAATAACAATGGTCGAAATGTATATTTTTTTTCGATGAAAGCTAACCAATTTAACCAATATTTCAACAACTTTTTCCATTAGTTTGTTTTCAAGGTGTTTGGTATGTTTAATTTTTGGTTCATTTAAGAAGCTAAAAATGATTGGAATCAACAAAATAGAGAGGAAAAAAACGACCAAAACATCAATTGCCGCAACGATGCCAAATTCTACTAAAATAGCACTCTTGGTAAAAATAAACGTTGCAAATCCAACCGCAGTGGTAGTGTTGGTTAAGAATATCGCATTACCTGTTTTTTGAATAACCCTACTAAGTGATTTTATTTTATTGCCATGATTTTTAAACTCTGTATGGTAGTTATTTAAAAGAAAAATACAGTTTGGGATGCCAATAACAATAATTAATGGGGGAATTAAACCGGTAAGAATAGTTATTTCATAACCAAAAAGAACTAAAATTCCTAAAGACCAAATAACACCAATACATACCACTAATAAAGAATATAATGTTGCTTTGAAGGATCGGAAAAATAGATAAAGTATAAGTGCTGTTATTAAGATGGAAAGTAATAAAAATATTTTTATTTCATCAGCAACTTTTGTCGATGAATTAGCTCTAATGTAAGGCAATCCGGATTTATGAACTTTAATTTTTGTGGAGGTTTCAAACTCTACCAACAGTTTGTCTAAAGCTTTAAATATCCCGGTTCTATATTTTGAATCTAAAACCTCTCTGTTTAAAGTTACGGCAATTAAAGTGGCATGTGACGAGTCAGCATATAAAAAACCATCATAAAAAGGGTAACTATAAAGCACAGTTTTTAGTGAATCTACTTCTTGCTGTGTAGTAGGTCGTTTGGTAACTAATTGTTCAAGATCGAATTGTTTTTTTGTATCATTTCGTGTAAGTGTGTAAGCATTTGCTATTGAAAGTGCTTCTGTAATACAATTAACAACCGTTTTCTTTCCATTTTTTTTAAATGGAACTTTTATGTTTTTTAAATCGTGAGTTAAATCGTACCAGGCATTAAAATTCGATAATTCAAAAAGTTTTTCGTTTTTAATACCAATAACAATTACACTACCATCAACACCAAAAGTAGAAATGAAATTTTGGTAATCAATATAAGTGGAGTCAGTTTTGGGTAACATTTGTGCCATTTTATAGCTCATACGGGTACTCAGAGCCAAAAATGACATCATTATGGTAATTACTCCAATTCCGATTAGTATTACTAACCTGTTTTTTAGAATAATTTTTGATAAGTTAAACCACATATTTATTGCTACAAATAATGTAAAAAAAAAGAGTGCAAATATCTGAAAATTAAAAAGGAATCATCTGGAAACAGACAAGATAATTCCTAAAAAAAAACCAAATAAAATTATTTTACGGAAACAACTTCTTGTTCTTGTTTTCCAATTCTAACCTTTGTCAGGTTATGTATATGCATAACATTTGGCCGGTAATCAATCAAATTAGATTGGAATAATCGATAATTTTCGTTGTACCAAAGAGGAATAATTGGGGCTTCATTGATAAGAATCTGTTCTGCTTTTAAACACAATTCGTTTCTTTTTAACTCATCAGTAGAAGTAGTTGCTTGTTCAAAATAGGCATCAAAATCTCTATTGCTAAACCTCGAAGAATTAGGGAAAGAAGGTTCTGATAACGACGCAGGAACATAGCCCCCGTAACCAATATTAAGAAAATTGTCGGGTGACGGATAATCTGCTAACCAAGCAGAAATACCCATGCTGCCATATCCTGTTTTATCCATTTCTAATTTTTCGGCAAAAGACACGGTAACTATTTCTGTATTTACATTTAAATCGGTTAGTAATTGTTTTTGTATTTCTAAAGCTATACGTAAGTTTTGATTGTCGTTGCCACTGATATAGAATTTAATGATGGGGAGTCCATCACCATTTTTATAACCTGCTTCAGCAAGAAGTTTTTTTGCTTTTTCTATACTATATTCTATGCCGATAACCGATTCATAATCATAACCTTTTATTGCCGGAGGAACAATTCCATTTAATGCCGGACCATAAGCTTCTCCATTTAAAATCACATCAACCAATTTAACTTTATCAATTGCCATTGCAATGGCTTGTCGCACTTTAACATTTTTAAAAGGCTCTGTTTTAGTGTTAAATTCTAGGTAAGTGGTAACAAGTTCAGGATATCTGCCTAAAATATATTTTGGCGGTTTTGATTCGAAGTCGGAAATTTGATTTTCAACTACATTTTTTATAGATGCAGAAGGTAAATCAATAATGATGTCTAATTTGTTTTTTTCGAACAGGTCTAATCTGTCCTGACTATTTTCTACATAATGGAAGGTAACTGCATCAAGGTAAGGTAATTTATTTCCATCAGCATCAACCAAATGGTAATTAGGATTTCTGTTTAAAGTAATTTTGGTTACTTTTTTGGCAGTTTTATCAAAAATAAACGGACCTGTTCCAACAATTTCAAAGGTTTCTTTGTCAAAAGCTTCTTTTGGAACTATAGCTAAACTAACCGTTGCCAGTGTTTGTAAAAAATTTGACGATGGTTTTGTTAATGTAAAACTAACCGTATAATCGTCGATAACTTTTACACCACTTACATTTTTAAATTCAGGGGTTTGAAATGATGCTTGAGCTCCCATAAGTTTATCTTTTATAAGACTATAAGCATAATTTATTTTGCTATTACACACTCTGTTAAAAGAATACAATACATCATCAGCTTTTAACTCTCGCCCTTTCCCGTCATTAAAGCAGTTGTTATCATGAAAATAAACACCTTTTTTTAGTTTA
This sequence comes from Bacteroidota bacterium, assembly GCA_016183805.1. Lineage (GTDB taxonomy): Bacteria > Bacteroidota > Bacteroidia > Flavobacteriales_E > Vicingaceae > Vicingus. The sequence goes on along the minus strand of JACPDX010000036.1, from coordinate 27,051 downwards.
AAAGTATAGGTCAAGCCATTTTCATCCACTTCCCAACTTTCGGCTAATAATGGTTCAATACTCAAATCATTTTCATTAAACCTCACAAGACCTTCATACAATTGACCCAATACTTGACTTGAATATCCATCAGTAACTTTAATGGGGTCAAAATTCAAAACTTGTCGATTTATTGCAATATTAATATTACCTCCATTTTGTGGCTGATTATCGCTGTTTTTTGTTTCATTATTTGTTTTATCTCCTCCACATGAGAACATGGTTGAGGTTATAATTACAGCCGAAATAAATTTGAAAATGTTATTCATGAATTTGCTTTATAAAAAAACAAAAGTAATAATTTCAAAAGACCTATTAAAAATTCTTTTTTTTAATTTCCTTTAAATCAAATTAATGTGCAAATAATACTGCATTATTAATACATTAATAGGCTCATTTAAAATGATTAAAGGGTTTAATGGTAAAAATTAGCTACCTTTGTAAGTTATTAAAACTTTTGATACGTTTTGAATATGACATTTTCTCATAATTTTCATATACCCGTAATGGGTATTGGTTTTACGGTTGATACTCCCGTAAAAGTCGCTCAATATGGTATTTCCTCAGTTTTATCTGCAGGAGACGATATGTTGCTTGAGCGACTTAGAGAGTTTTATTCGACCAAACTTAATCTTCCATTTACTCCCATTCATAAAAACGAATTTGATAAAAGAGCCAAACGAATTACCGAATATTTGAATTTAGTGAACCAAATGGTTAACGATAAATTTCAAGAATTAAAAAACTCTTCATTTGAAACGGGTACTGAAATAACAAAATATTTCGAAATGCTCCCTGATTTCTCCACACTTAAGAAAGAATACTTAAGAATGTTGGAAGAAAAAGAAACAGAAGTAAAAGCTTCTATTCAAAATTGGTTAAGAGCTAATATAATTGCTGGTTCAATTGATATTAATATCATGACCAAGTTGGACAGGGATAATTATAACGAGAAAGGTGAACAATTACCTATTGAATTTAATGATGCCCATGCGGCGGTTAGAGGTTTTGCAAATAGCACCTTAAAATCAGGATTGGTACTTTCGGCAGGTTTAAACCCACGATTGTACAGCTATTTAGGAAATTTTGATGTGTTTTTCCCGAACGAAAAAGGTGAACTAGACAAAAAAGTGATTTTAAAAGTGAGCGATTACCGTTCGGCATTGGTTCAAGGTAAATTTTTGGCTAAAAAAGGTATTTGGGTTTCAGAATATAGAGTGGAATCTGGTTTAAACTGTGGTGGGCATGCTTTTGCTACCGATGGGTTTTTAATGGGGCCAATTTTAGAAGAATTTAAACAACACAAAGAGACGTTAATTGAGGAAGTTCATCAAATTTTAAACGATGCTTTATCAACATTGGGGCGACCGAAGTTAGAAAAGCCTTTAAAAATGTTAGTTACAGCTCAAGGTGGAGTAGGAAATATAACCGAACATCAATTTTTAACGGATTATTATGAAGTGGATAGCGTGGGTTGGGGAACGCCATTTTTATTGGTTCCGGAAGCTGTAAACATTGATAACGATACCTTTAATTTATTATCAAAAGCTACTGAGGATGATTTGTATTTAAGTGATATTTCGCCAATTGGAGTACCTTTTAATTGTGTGAAAGGCAATACCAAGGACATGGAAAGAGACGAAAAAATAAAAGCCGGAAAACCGGGAAGTCCTTGCCCTAGTCAATATTTAAAATTATACAACAAAGAATTTACTGATAAACCGATTTGTTTGGCATCTCGTCAATATCAAAAACTAAAAATTGCCGAATTAGATGCTAAAAATATTATAGATAAAGCCGCATATCAAAAACAATACGATAAGATTGTGGTTAAATCGTGCTTGTGTGCAGGTTTAGTAATGACTGCTTACACCGAAAACAATTTACTTAAACCTTCTGATGGTAAAGGTATTTCGGTTTGCCCGGGGCCTAACATGGCTTACTTTTCTAAAAAATCTACTTTACAAGAAATGGTTGGACATATTTATGGTAAAATTAACCTGTTAAACGATACGTATCGTCCCAACATGTACATCAAAGAATTAGGAATGTACATTGATTATTTGAACAAAGAAATAAATACCTGTGAAGAAGAAGCGATAAACGAACGAAAACTAAAATATTTTAATTCGTTTAAAAATAATTTATTGGAAGGAATAGAATATTACAAAACCTTACTCCCAAAATTAGCCGATAAAACCAATTGGAAATCGGAGCTTGAAACGTATTTAATGAAAGTTAATTTAATTGAAATTCCGGTTTTAGTGCCAAACAATTAATAGCTTTTAATTGGTTTTTGTAGTATAAAAAAAAACATTATTGCCCTCTCTGTCTGTAGTCTGAAGCCAAGTTGGTGTGTTGGCGACTACAGACCTCATAACATTTCAATCCGTCAGCTGACGGACAAAAATAAGCTTTTTTATAGTAGAAGTCCTTAGTCCCCACCACTCTTGCCTCGCTTCAGACTAAGGACAGTGAGGTATTTATGTATTTAAATATTTAGATTCTTCAATTAGTTCTTTTATAGTAAATGGGAAATTAAATTCTTGATTATCACAAAAAACGTCAAATGCATATTTTATCAACATTAAATGGTATCCACTTCTTATGAGATCCATGAAATTTTCCTTCTTAAGATTAAAAGCATCCAATTTATTTTTAGCTTCTGTTGAAGCTTCACCATGAACTTTAGCCTCTACTTCATATAATTCCCAGTACATTTTAAGTCCTTTAAGATGGTTTTCTGTAGTGTCTCTGAATATATACTTTCTGAAATCAGGATTAGTTTTGAGGTTTAAATTGGAATATCTTTGTGTATTCTCATATTTAGTAATTATTTCATTTGGAGTGTTTTTATAATACAAATATCTCCCATCAGCAGAATGAAAATAAATATGTTTCATATCTAAAATTAGGCAGGGATTTAATAAAGGATAATGATGTTTTTTCATTCCATTGCAGGAAGGGCATGACCAAATATAATTTTCCCAATTATATATATATTCTGCCTTAATGTCAAGTGAAGTTGGGAAATGATGATCGACTTCAGCATCATTTCCTAGATCTGTATGAGTACCACAATAGCCACAATTTTTTAAGAACAAAGTTTTTAATGGAGTTCTTATTTGGTCATGTAACCAACCTGAGCTTGGTTTTATTGGCAGTGGGGTCTTTTTTTCGGATCGAGCTTTATTGTAACTAATCCAATTAGGCTTATGGCTATCATTTAATTCCTTAAGCTTTTCGATTGGAGGATTTTTTATTTCAGAGCGGTCTACAAAATGCATTTTATTTATTTTTTACTTTATATTCGGAGATTAATGCATCCAATTCTTTTTCTTTTTTAGACAAAGTTAGCTCGTACTTTTTCAAATTATCAGCCAGCATTTCATTTGTTAGTAACCTATTTAATGTTTCTTTTAATTGTGTGATTTTTTCAGGGTTGTCCTCGTTTTCTAATTCTAATTCAATTTCTTCTTTCGAAACTTTTGGAATATAATCCGAAGTATTAAATATCATTTGGAGTATTTCTTTATAAGATGAAGCCCAAGTGTCAAAACTGTTTGGCTGTACAACTATTCTATCATCCAATTTTCGTATTTCAAGAATTTGTTCTTTATCTAATCCTGCTAGCATTATTGGTGAATGTGTAGTGCAGATAATTTGAGTTGAAGGAAATTGTCTTCTTAAAACATCTAATAATCTTGATTGCCAAATAGGATGAATAGAGCTGTCTATTTCGTCAATAATCAATATGGATTTTTCGGTTGAAATAGAACTAATAGAACTTAAGGGAAACGCCTCTATTCTCCTCTGAATAAAATATCCAATCCATCCGATTACAATCTTAAAACCCTGACTAATTAAATTTAACGGAACCCCATTTGGTGAATCCGCGGTCGAAATAATGACAATTGGAGGGGTGAAGTTTTGAACAGTTACAAAAGAAATATTCTTACCCGTAAGTTCTGTTATTACATTAAAAACGTATTCAATAATAGAGGCTTCTTTTGAATTTTCAAATTCTCCATCTTTAATAGCCTCTCCATATAAGTTAGCAATCCATCCTACAAAAGAATCTAGCCTTAGATCTTCTTCATTGTTCAGTAAAGGAATAATATCATCAATATGTGGCTGCGAATAAGGCGTCTTTTTAATGTCCTCTTTAACATTAGTTCTTCCTCTCAATTGAGGGAATCCTACTATCAAAGATTTTAAATTGAATTCGCCTGAATTAAGCGTATAATCGCCTGTCGCTGTTGTTGAAATTAACCGACCTTCATCTTTACTTGAAAGGGTAATTACATTTTCATATTGCACAGAATCAACAGAATAACGTAAAGTGATGCTACCTTTCTCAGAATATATTACTTGTCCATCTTTGTTAATAGATTTTATTCTTAATAGATTATCTATTGATTTTTTAACTATTTTTGAATTGTCAGGACCGACTATAGCTAATGCCAAAGCCCTTAAAATGGAGCTTTTTCCAAATCCATTTTCGCCGACAAAGCATGTTAAATTCTTATCAAAATTTATTTCGACATCTTCAAAATGGCCAATATTTATTAAACCGAGGTAATTTAATTTGACTTCAGGTTTATGTTCCTTAAGAACGTTTAGAATTAAATCCGATAATTCACTTTGTGAATGAAATTGAATGAGTTCCTGATAAAAATTTTCTTCAAATTGATCTCTTAGTTTTTTTGTTTCAGCTCCTTTCTCAAGATTTATATCTGAAATACCATCTTCAATATCCTTTTGATATAAAATTTTATATGGGATATTTAATGATGCACATTTTTTAATAATCTTGAATATAAGATTTGGATCATTATGGACATCAAAACCAACAATGAGAAGTACAGTTGTAGTTTCTTTAGATAAATTTTTTACGTCATCAATGAAAGAGAATTCAACATTGTTTTTATCTGAAAATTCAGATAAAACAGAATTGAATTTGTCAATTAAACTTACTTTGCTAAAGTTGCAGAAAACGAATGCATTTTTGATGTTTAAAGTAATTGGAGGTTCTCTTTGATTTGCAAGGATATATTCTATAGTTGCAGGAATGTTTTGATTAGGTTGGTATCCAGGTGGAATTGGAAGGTTAGTGCCATTGATACTAAAGTGAACAAGTTTCTTTAGTTCACGAATTGAAGATGGTAAATATTCAATTGGATTGTTATCAAGATTTAAGTGTGTCAAGTTGCTTAAACCACCAATTTGGTCAGAAACAGTATTAAGTTGATTAGCTTGAAGGTGAAATTGAGTAAGTGACTTTAAGAATCCTATTTCCGGAGGGATTATTTCAATGTTATTATTATTAACCAATAAAATAGTTAGCTTTTTAATGCTGAAAATTGTCTCAGGGATTGCTTTTAGCTCATTATTGGCAAGACGTAAATCAGTAAAATTTGGAAGAGAGCTTAGCTTCTTTGAAATTTTAGAAATTTTATTGTTTGTTGCGATAATTCTAGTAAGTGAATTAAGAGACTGAACTGCATCAGGAATCTCAATTAACTGATTGTTTTCAATTCTTAAATCTGTTGCGTTGGTCGGAATTGATGGCCATTGGTTTAGATTTTTATTTCCTAATACTATTCTTGACATATTTCTTCGTTTGTATTTTGCCTAACGAACGGATATAATACATCTGCATCATATCCGCCCTATACGTTTATCCAAATGTACATAAAAAATTTATCGAATTCAAAATCAATTTATTAACTGATTTTTTTACTAACTGGAAACATTTTTTATAAAAAATGTTTCCAGTGTATATTTTGTTTCCTAAATTTGTCGCATGGAAACCAAAGAACAATTATTACTAGCCATAACAGAAATTTTTATGCGGTACGGTATAAAAAGCCTGACCATGGACGATATTTCGAGCCACCTTGGAATTTCTAAAAAAACGCTTTACCAACATGTTTCCGATAAAAAAGATTTGGTTAAACAATGTGTTGAACTTACCGTTGGTGCAGAACAATGTATGTTGTGCGAAATTTCTGAAGAAAAAGGAAATGCCATCGACGAACTCTTTTTTGTAAACAAAAGAATAAGTGAAAAATTGCAGCATATACAGCCGGCTGTAATGTTCGATTTACAAAAATACTACCCCGAAGCTTGGAAAGTAATGGAAAACCATAAACAATGTTTTATTTATGACATGATGGTAAAAAATATTCACGACGGAATTGCTCAGGGGCTGTATCGAGATAATGTAACCCCCGAAATTGTTGCCAAAATTTATGTCAGTATGATAGATAAAATGTTTGACCCCGATTTTTTCCCTGCAAAACAATTCACTTTCGAAACACTACACCGCGAAATTGCCAGGTATCATATTAGGGGTATAGCGAGTGAAAAAGGAGTGAAATATTTCTCTCAAAAAATTATCAACGAAAATTTAAATTTTTAATAATGAGGCTAATCATTTTAGTTTTTAGTGCGGTTATCTTAGTAAACAATTTGTTTGCACAAACCGAACAAACATTTACATTAAAACAGGCTCAGAACTACGCACTTACCAATAATTACCAAAGGTTAAATGCCGAAAAAGATGTGTTAATTGCAAAAAAGAAAGTATGGGAAACTACGGGAATTGGTTTGCCCAGAGTAGAAGCTGAGGCTCAATTTCAGAATTTTTTAGAATTGCCCGTAAGTTTAATCCCTGCAACGGCATTTAATCCAATGGCTCCAAAGGATGAATTTGCCGAATTAAAATTTGGTACCGATTACAATACCACAGCAAAAATTACGGCTACACAATTGTTGTTCGATGGCTCTTACATCGTTGGATTACAAGCTTCGAGAACGTATAAAAGTTTTGCAGAAAAAAGTTTAGAAAAAACAGAGTTGATGGTACGTGAAGATGTTGCTCAAGCCTATTATTTGTGCTTAATTGCTGATGAAAATGCAAAGCTTTTACAAGATATTGTTGCCAACACCGAAAAATTGTTAGCCGAAACCAAAAAAATATATCAGGAAGGTTTTATGGAAGAACAAAATGTTGACCAATTACAATTAACGTTAAACAACATTAATAATTCCTTGACCGAGGCAAAACGACAAAAAGAAATTGCATTAAACCTGTTAAAATTTCAAATGGGAATGGAGTTATCTGCTGCCATTTCGTTAACCGATAATATCGAAATATTGTTGTTAAGCGTAAATCCGGAGGATGCGTTATCGAAAGAATTTAAAGCCGAAAATCACATCGAAAATCAAATTATTAAAGTAAATGAGGATTTGATGAAATTGAATTTGAGAAAAGAAAAATTTTCATTTGCCCCTCAAATTGCTGCATTTTTCAATCATCAGCAACAAAATATGAGCAACAAGTTTGAAGTGTTTAATGGTGGAACATGGTATCCTTCCACATTGTGGGGAATTAAAGCACCTCGAAACAGGTGGAGCAAAACTTAATTCTCCAAGTACAACGAGCAAAGTCAGATTATACCTCGTCGTACAGCATTTACATCAATCAAAAAGATGGATTGAAAATAGCCGAAAAAATTAATAACAACTCCATGAAAAAATATACCGAAGGAATGATTTCGAGCATGGAACTAACTCAAACGCAATCACAATATTTAGAAACCGAAGCGAAGTATATTAAATCACTTTTGGATTTGTTTAACTCCACTTCTCAATTAAATAAAGCATTAGGAATAATAAAATAAAGGTCGGAAGACCGAAGACCGAAGTCGGAAGACCAATGATTAATAACTAATAACTGATGACAAATAACAAAACAATACATATGAAAAAAATAATTTTTATGCTTAGCTTTTCAATTGTTGCATTTTCATGCGGAAACAATAATGAAACAGATGGTTTAAGTGAATTAAAGGAAAAAAAAGATTCGCTTAAAACGTTATACGATGATATTGCTATTCAGATAGCAGCTATCGACCAACAAATAAAAGCTGCCGATACCAATTTAAGATTACCATTGGTAACTTTAAATACAGTAGAAGTTAAAACGTTTAATCATTTTGTAGAAGTACAAGGTGCAGTAGAAACTGGCGGAAATGCACTGCTTTATCCTGAAGTACCCGGAGTTATTACTGCAATACTAGTTAAAGAAGGTTCAAGAGTTAACAAAGGTGATGTACTATTAAAAATGGATGCTGATGTGATTCAATCAACTCTTACAGAAATAGAAACCCAATATGATTTGGCGAAGCAAATTTTTGAAAAACAGGAGCGTTTGTGGAACGAAAAAATTGGTTCTGAAGTTCAATATTTACAAGCCAAAACTAACAAAGAAGCGTTAGAGCAAAAATTAAAAACAGTAAAACAACAAGCCAACATGTATGTGGTGAAATCGCCAATTACAGGAATTGTAGATGAAATTTTACCTAAAGTAGGCGAGTCGGCAAACCCTATGATGCCGGTTGCTCGTGTAATTAACTATAACGAAACCTATATAAAAGCCGATGTATCTGAAAATTATATCAGTATTTTAAAGGAAGGAACATTGGTTAATGTGAATTTTCCAACTATTCATCAAACGTTTGAATGTAAATTAAGCAGAGTAGCTGATTTTATTAATCCAAACAACCGATCGTTTAAAATTTACATTGATTTATCGAATGTTAAAGCCGATTTAAAACCCAATCTTTTGGCAGATATCAGTATAAGGGATTTTTCTCAAGATTCGGCAGTGGTAGTGCCATCGAGTATTATCCAACAAGATAGAAACGGAAACAATTATGTGTATGTTATTGCTGATAAACAGAACCAAAAAATGGTAAAAAAAGTAATCATTAAATCAGGGTTGTCCTATCAAAATCAAACAGTGATTCTGGAAGGTTTGTTAGGTAATGAAATGTATATTGATAAAGGTTCGAGAAGTGTGCAGGATGGAGATGTTGTAGAAATAAAAGAAGTAGGAAGATAGAAGACCGAAGTTGGAAGTTGCTTCGGTCTTCGGACTTCCAACTATAAAAATTAATAATCTCTAATCGAATAATCTCTAATCACAAACCATGAAAGATAAAAAAGGATTGAAAGAATTTGGCTTATCAACGCTTTCAGTAAAAAACAAAACTACCGTATTTGTAATTACAGCAATTATTTTAATAGCTGGAGTAATTGCTTATGTATCAATGCCTCGAGAAGCATTTCCGGAGGTAGTAACCCCCGAGATTTATGTTGGAACTCCTTATCCGGGAAACTCGCCTGTTGATATCGAAAAATTAATTACCCGACCTATTGAAAAAGAAATTAAAACCATTACAGGGATAGATAAATTAACATCAAATTCTATTCAGGGGTACTCATCCATTCGTGTGGTTTTTGATTTTAGTGTTTCGCCAGATAAAGCTTTGCAAAAAGTAAAAGACGCAGTAGATAAGGCGAAGAGTAATGCCGATTTTCCTAAAGATTTACCTATGGAACCAAATGTTTTCGAAATGAATTTTTCGGAACTAACGCCCGTAATGAATGTGAATTTATCCGGCGATTTTTCTGCAGAATTGCTCGAGGATTATGCTAAAATTATTGAAGATAAGATTGAAGCTTTACCACAAGTTACTAAAGTAGATATTAGAGGAACTCAGGAAAAAGAAGTGAAAATTAAGGTAGATGTTCAAAAAATGGAAAGTATGAACATTAGTTTTACTGATATCGAAAATGCAGTAGCTTATGAGAACATGACCATTTCCGGTGGCGATTTATTGGTTGACGATATTAAAAGAAGTGTAAGAACTGTTGGTGATTTTAAGAATTGGAAGGACATCGAAAATTTAATTGTTAAACAAGAAAAGTTAAACATTGTTTACTTACGTGATATTGCTGAAATATCATTCGAAGGAAAAGATAGAGATTCCTATGCTCGTGAGTTTGGAAAACCTGTTGTAATGTGCGATGTGTTTAAACGAAGTGGAGAAAATTTACTGGAAGTTTCTGATGCCATCAATGTAATTATTGCCGATTTAAAAGAAAATCAATTTCCGCATAGTTTAACAGTTTCCATAACCAGCGACCAATCGGAACAAACCAGAACACAAGTAGATGAACTCGAAAACAGCATCATATTCGGTATGTTGTTGGTGGTGGGTGTTTTATTGTTTTTTTTAGGATTAAGAAATGCTTTATTTGTGGGTATTGCTATTCCATTGTCGATGTTTTTAGCGTTTATGATATTAAGTGCAATGGGAGTGACACTCAATATGATGGTACTGTTCTCATTGGTTTTGGCACTTGGAATGTTGGTTGATAATGGAATTGTTATTGTCGAAAATATTTATCGATTTTTAGATGAAGGTTATCCATTATCCAAAGCCTCAATTTATGGAGCTGGAGAGGTTGCTTGGCCAATAATAGCCTCAACAGCAACAACTTTAGCGGCATTTATACCATTGGCTATCTGGCCCGGATTAATGGGTGAGTTTATGAAATATTTACCCATTACCTTAATTATTGTTTTAGGTTCATCATTGTTTGTAGCATTAGTAATTAACCCTGTTTTTACTTCAATTTTCATGAAATTAGAAGAAAAACCGGCTAACAAAAAGAAAATTTTAATTACATCAATTACATTATTAATTGTTGGGCTAATGTTTAGCATTTTTGCTTCCATGGGTTTTGGAAACTTAATTATTGCTGCTGGTTTAACCATTTTAGTAAGTACCTACTTCTTTAGCCCTGCTACAAAATATTTTCAAAACAACATATTGCCAAAAGTTGAAGATGCATATAAACGATTTTTAAGTAAAGCTTTAGCGAAAAAGAATCCTAGAAAATTATTAATAGGAACTTTTTTATTGTTGATTTTTAGTTTTGTGTTGTTGGGAATAGCTACCCCTAAAGTTGGTTTTTTTCCTGAAAACATGCCGAAATACCTCAATATTTTTATCGAACAGCCCATTGGAACAGATATTGAATCGACTAATCGGGTTGCCATTGAAATCGAAAATAAAGTAATGAAGTATTTCGATGAAGAAATTGAAGTACGAGGTGAAAAAATGAAACGTGGGTTTATTGTTGAATCTGTTATTGGTCAGGTTGGACAAGGTACATCCGATCCTGCACAAGGAGTTTCGATGGGAGATACCCCTGAAAAAGCAAGGATAACAGTTTCTTTTGTTCCTTTTAATGAACGGAAAGGGATGAGTACCAATCAAATCATGAACGACATTAGAGATTTAACCCGAGAAGTACCGGGTGCACAAATTACGGTGGATAAAGACCCCGCAGGACCTCCAACCGGTAAACCCATTAATATTGAAATTTCAGGCGAAGATTACGAGTTGTTGATTGATGATGCGGAACACATGAAACAGTTTGTCAACAGCCAAAATATTCCGGGTATTGAGGAATTAAAATTAGACATACAAACAGGAAAACCAGAGTTGTTGATTAATATCGACCGACAAAAAGCACGTCGTTTTAATGTTTCAACAGCTCAGATTGGTTCTGCCATTAGAACTTCGTTGTTTGGTAAAGAAATTTCGAAATACAAAGAAGGTGAAGATGACTACAAAATCATTTTAAGAATGAATGATATTTCACGTTACAATGTCGAAAAAATCTTGAATCAACTTATCACTTTTAGAGACCCTTCAAACGGTAAAATTGTTCAGGTACCTATTTCGTCGGTAGCATCTGCCCAAAAATCAACAACCTATAGTTCTATTAATCGAAAAAACCAAAAACGTGTGGTAACGTTACAATCTAACGTGTTGGAAAATTACAATGCGAATGAAGTAGTGGAAAACATTAAAAAATCATTAATAGGTTATCAGGTAAATGATAAACACACTTGGAAATTTACAGGACAACAAGAAGATCAGGCAAAAGAAATGAAGTTTTTAAGTACTGCATTATTGATTGCTGTTTTCTTGATTTTCTTAATTATTGTGGCACAATTTAATTCAGTTTCTGCTCCGGTAATTATTGTTACGGCGGTAGTGTTTAGTTTAATTGGGGTGTTGCTTGGTTTGGTAATTTTCCGAATGGATTTTATTGTTATGATGACCATGATTGGAATTATTTCGTTGGCAGGAATTGTAGTAAACAACGCTATTGTATTGATTGATTATTCCAAGTTATTAATGGAACGCAGAAAAGAAGAATTAGGCATGGCAGAAAACGAAAAATTATCGATTGACGATATTAGAAAAGCATTGATTGAAGCCGGAAAAACCAGATTGAGACCAGTTTTACTAACTGCCATTACAACAATTTTGGGATTAATGCCTTTAGCCGTTGGAATGAATATTAATTTCTTTACTTTGTTTACCGATTTAGACCCTCAAATTTATTTTGGTGGTGATAACGTAGTTTTTTGGGGGCCAATGTCGTGGACAATTATTTTTGGATTAACATTTGCCACTTTTTTAACTTTGGTAGTTGTTCCGGCAATGTTTTTAATCACTGAGAAAATTAAAGCACGAGGACGACGAATGGTAAAAACATGAATTTTTTTAGGCTAATATTAATCGTTGAATTCTTATTGAGCTTTGCATTTTGCAAGGCTCAAACTAATATAGAACGTGGCATAACTTTTTATGAAAACAGGGCAGAAAAACACCACGAATTGAAAGTTGATTCTACAAATATTAATACAGCTATTATATTTTTCCATAACGAACTTAAAACAGAAAACGACGAAAAAGCAATTCAATATTTATTACAGTGCTATTATTATAAAGCTGCTTTTGTAGTAAGAGCTAAAGCTGAGCAACAAAAAAACTATTACAAAGGAGCCTTGATAGGTGAGCAAGCTATTAAAGTTTATCCAAAAAACGAAGCTATTTTAATGTGGCACATTGCTAATTTCAGTAAATATGGCGAATCTTTGGGTGTGATAAATTCGGCAAAAAATGGGTTAGCGGATAAGGTGAAATTTTATACGGAGAAATTGATTGTATTAAACCCCAAATTTAATGATGGTGCCGGGTATAAAATTTTAGGAGTTATCAATTACAAAGTACCACACATTCCTTTTGTGCTTACTTGGCCATCGAAAATAAAAGCGGAGGAGTATTTAAAAAAAGCATTGGCAGTTAATCCAAAATCTATTTCTAATTTGTATTACTATGCCGAGTTTTTAAGTGAAGTAAAACGCGAAGAAGAAGCTAAAATTATACTCAAAATGGTAATAGAAACTCCAGCTCGTAAATCCAATCTAATTGAAGACATGTATGATTTGTCTCAAGCTAGAAAGTTGTTAGAAAAATTGGAAAAATGAATAGGAAGTTATACTTTTTTATAGCTTTTGAACCAACTAAGAATCTTCATTTGAATAACTCCAAAAATAGCTTCTTTAAAAATTCCGCCACTCATTTTTGAAGCACCTTGTTGTCGGTCGGTAAAAATAATAGGTATTTCCACTACTTTAAAACCAAGTTTAATAGCAGCAAATTTCATTTCAATTTGAAAAGCGTAACCTTTAAACTTGATTTTATTCAAATCAATGGTTTCTAACACTTTTCGAGTGTAACATTTAAAACCAGAAGTAGTGTCTCTAATTTTTGTTCGAGTTATAAAACGGACATAAGCCGACGCATAATACGACATTAATATTCGACCCATGGGCCAGTTAACCACATTCACGCCTTTAATGTAACGTGAACCGATGGCTAAATCATATCCATCTTTTGCACAAGCGTTGTACAATTTCATTAAATCTTCGGGGTTGTGCGAAAAATCGCAATCCATTTCAAAAGTATATTCGTAGTTGTTTGCCAACGACCACTTAAAACCATGAATGTAAGCTGTTCCTAATCCCAGTTTTCCTTTACGTTCTTCAATAAACAATTGGTTAGGAAATTCGGTTTGAAGTTTTTTTACAATTTGTGCAGTTCCATCAGGCGAACCATCATCAATAATCAATACATCAAATGCCTGTGGCAACGAAAAAACTTTTCGAATCATGGCTTCCACGTTCTCTTTTTCGTTGTAGGTTGGTATAATAACTATTGAATCTGACATCATATAAAACTTACTGTAAAGATATTAAAAGCCTTTTCAGTTTAACAGTACAATTAAAATTCTTAACCAAATTATGAATTTTTAACGGTTTTCATTTTCTTTAATAAACCTAACAGGTTTTTAAAACCTGTTAGGTTTATTAGGTTAACATTACAAAGCCCCATTTTTTATATCTTCCACCACTGAGGGGTCGAGCAGGGTAGAAGTATCACCTAAATTGGCAGTATCACCTTCAGCAATTTTTCGTAAAATTCGTCGCATAATTTTTCCAGAGCGTGTTTTGGGTAATCCTTTAACGATTTGAATTTTATCTGGTTTAGCAATAGGTCCAATTTCTTTGGTTACTTGCTCTAAAAGCTCTTTTCTAATTTCGGATTCATTTACTTCTTTCGTACAAATTACATAAGCGTAAATTCCTTGTCCCTTAATGGCGTGAGGATAACCAACCACCGCCGATTCAATTACACAAGGATGCTCATCTAATGCATTTTCAACTTCCGCAGTTCCCATTCTGTGTCCAGAAACATTAATTACATCATCAACTCTTCCTGTAATTCGGTAATAACCATCTTCATCTCTTCTGCAACCATCACCAGTAAAGTATTTTCCTTTATAGGTTGAAAAATAAGTTTGTTGACATCGTTCGTGGTCGTTGTAAAGCGTACGAAGCATTGATGGCCATGGAAATTTAATACACAGGTTTCCTTCAACATCGTTTCCAAAAAGTTCGTTGCCATCAGTATCAACAATACAAGGTTGAATTCCAGGTAAAGGCAAGGTTGCAAAAGCAGGTTTTAAGGGCGTAATTCCAGCCAAAGGAGAAATCATAATTCCACCGGTTTCGGTTTGCCACCAAGTATCTACAATAGGAATTTTACCTTTACCAATGTGATGATGATACCATTCCCACGCTTCAACGTTAATAGGTTCTCCCACACTTCCTAACACTTTTAATGAAGAAAGTTGGTATCTATTTACAAAATCAATATTATAAGCCTCTAATGCTCTAATAGCCGTTGGGGCGGTATAAAAAATATTAACTTGGTGTTTATCCACAATTTCCCAAAATCGTCCGGCATCCGGGTAGGTTGGAATACCTTCAAACATTAATGTGGTTGCACCAGATAACAATGGACCATAAACAATGTAGGAATGACCAGTAACCCAACCTATGTCAGCAGTACACCAATACACATCATTTTCACTGTACTGAAAAACATTTTGAAAACTGTAAGCCGTATAAACCATGTACCCACCTGTGGTATGTACAATGCCTTTGGGCTGACCGGTTGAACCAGAAGTATAAAGTATGAATAACATGTCTTCAGCATCCATTTCTTCTGCTTCACAATCGGAAGAAGTGTTTGCCATTTCATTATGCCACCAAACATCACGTTGAGGTTTCATGGCTACTTCATTTCCTGTTCGTTTTAATACGATGGTTTTGTTTACTGAAGAACAATTCTCTAAAGCTTCATCCACAATAGATTTTATAGGAATTATTTTATCGCCTCGATACGATTCATCAGAAGTCAATACAATGTTACAAGTGGCATCATTTATTCTATCGGTTAATGCTTTTGCTGAAAACCCTGCAAAAACTACCGAATGTATTGCTCCAATTCTAGCACAAGCTAACGTAGCAATTGCCAATTCAGGAACCATGGGCATGTAAATACAAATACGGTCGCCTTTTTTTGCTCCGTTGTTTTTTAACACATTGGCAAACTGACACACTTTTTCGTGTAATTCTTGGTAAGTTAGTTTTATAGATTTTTCGTTAGGGTTGTTTGATTCCCAAATAATTGCAGTTTTATTTCCGAGTGTTGCTAAATGTCTATCTAAACAATTTTCTGTAATATTTAATTTACCATTGATAAACCATTCTATTTTTGGCTCATTAAAATTCCATTTTAATGTTTTAGCCCAAGGTTTTTTCCAAAGAAATGTTCTAGCAATATTGTCCCAAAATTGTTCAGGATTGTTAATGCTTTCGTTGTATTGATGTTGGTATTCTTCGAAAGTTTTTATTTGTAACGACATGGTTGATTTTTTTATTAAAAGTAACAATTTCATCTCATTTAGAAGCAAAGCTTTTTTAAAAAAGCTTTGCTTCTAAAAACGACAAAAAAAAAGGAGCTACCTTTTGAGGTAGCTCCTTTTGCAAAACACTTATGAAAACTTAAAACTATTTTGCTACAACAAATTTGTTGCTGGTAATCATTTCACCATTATTGTTCAAAACACTATAGAAATAAATACCATTGTTTAATGATGTAGTATTTACTTTTAGTTTGTTTGATAAAGTAGAAGTATAACTAATTGTTTTTCCTGTTACATCAATAATTTTTACAGAGAAATTCGATGAATTTAGTTCAAAATTAAGTTGGTTTTGAACCGGATTTGGATAAACAGAAACTTTATAGTTGTTAATTTCTTCTATTGAAGTTGCTAATTGAATATCATTAGCATCTCTTGGCAGTAATTTAAAGTAACCAAAGTTATAATCTACAACTCCGGTTACATCATAATTTAAACCAATTGTTGGATTGAATTTATAAATACTACCTTTCACAATTACGGTATCTATTAGATAAGACATTCTCCATTCTTGTAAAGTGTTAGTTGTGGTATCCGAAGTACATTGTTCGTTTACTACTTTAACTAAAACTCCTTCATTACCTTCTACATTAAATGTAGCTGCTGCAACATTATATGGTGCTGGTAAGGTGTTTCCTGTAGAATTTACTGTATAAACTGAAGGGTTTGCAATTTCTGTCAAATTGAAATATTCATCTACATTTCCTGTAACAGTAACATTATCACCAATAGAAGGAGCATTGATGTAATCTAATACAAAAATACCGTTATATGCACCAATACCATCTTGTAAAAAGTAACCATTAAATTTTACGGCAGTAACAATACCACTAGTTTCAACCAACTGACCATCGTAAGGAGAATCGTAAGGAGGTGTTGTGGTAAATTGTATTTGGTTAATGGTAACAGGTATTCCAACAGGAGGAGTTGATGAACTGATATGAATAGAATCAACAATTAAATCAGTAACACCATCTGTACTATGAAATGACAAAATAAATTGAGCACTATCGGCGGTAGAAACAACAGTAACAGTTTGAGTTATCATAACTAAATTACCTGCTGAGGCTGTAGATAAATCAACATAAGGATTGTATGTGCCATAACCGGTTGTAGAAGTATTAGTAATATAGTAATGACCAGTTCTTAATTGTCCGGCAGAAGCTTTTACCCATACTTTAATTTCGTATGTTCCACTTGAATCTACATTAACGGTTTGAGTTGAAAATCTTTTATGACTCGTAGTAGTGTTCTTTATTGCAGCGGCACTGGTCCCATACATAGGAGCAGCTACTTCCGTAATATTGCTAAGAGTTACATTAGTTGAAGAGCCTATGTCGGTAGGTAAACCACCTGACCATGAGCTTAAATTACTTTGAAAAACTACTTGTGCATTGGCTATTGAGCCTGTTATTAGTAGTCCGATAAA
The DNA here is from genome assembly GCA_016183805.1 of Bacteroidota bacterium. GTDB lineage: Bacteria > Bacteroidota > Bacteroidia > Flavobacteriales_E > Vicingaceae > Vicingus. The sequence continues at coordinate 9,533 of JACPDX010000036.1, read as the reverse complement.
TAGGTTGTAGATTTTTTTCATAATGTTAAAATTTAGTTTTATTTTATAAAATTAAGGATTTTTTTATTTTAAAATTTTTATATCATCAATTTCCCAAGTACTGCCATCTAAATTAGATCCGGTATATTTAAAAGCAATGTAAACAGAAGGTTGTTTGTAGGCGGTTAAATCAATAATACCAGAACCTGTCCAAACAAAATTACCTGTTGACCAAGTTGCAGATGTAGAAATATCTATCCAAGTTGCAGTTGAAGGAGCACTTGTTCCATCATAATTGGTTGAAATCATTAATTGTAGTGCTGCTCCAGTATATTTCCATGCGTTTCTAAACTCTAATGTTGGTTGAGCAGTTAAGCTAAAATCGTTAGCTGGAGAAATTAACCAAGCTTCTGAATCTGTATTTCCTGCATTATAATTAGACATCATAGCATAAGAACCACCACCTAATGTGCTGACAGACCAATTATATGTTCCAACAATCATTTTGGATGTCCAACCTCCCGAAGTTATACTCGCATCATTAAAATCTTTAACGGTTAAAACTGGAATTTTTCCATTCAGACTTAATTCAGTTGGATTTCGTATAATTAGTTGTAGTCCGGAATTATATTGTGCTACAGTTCCAATAAAACTACCAAAACCACTAGGGAGTGTGTCATTTGCAAAATTTGCATAACCGCTCGTTCTTACATCTAAAGTATCACCGTTTAAATTTTGTAAACCCCAACTTACATCAACTTTATTTGTTCCATCAGCAAAAGTGAATCCTTTGCCACCTTGTTTAAAATAAACATTATTAATTTGAACCAACTTTCCTTGATAGGATTCTTTGTCGGAATTTAATTCACTAAAAGTAACAACGTCAGGTGTTCTATATTGCTGAGTTTTTATTTTGTAAATATTATTATCAGCATGTAAAGAATCAATTTGTAACATTTGATTGTATTTGTATATTTTGGCTCCTTTTAAATTTACACGTATAGAATCGCCTATGTATAAACTAGAGGTAGAGGTAAATCTTAAATACAACGCACCAGTTTCATCTTGCATGTAGGATTCTTTGTATAAATTACCTGTAGATTCATCAGCAGTTACTACTCCATACACAGAAATATCTTGGGTTACTTTTACTTCTTCTCCCGGCACATATAATGCTCGTACTTCTGCTATAGTTTTTACTGTACCTATAGGAATGGTTTTTACTGTTGGAGTATCGTATTCTTTGGTGCAAGAAATAAAAGCAATGAATGTTATTGCAAGAATTCCAACTATATTTTTCAAATTTTTCATCATTTCTTTTTAAATGTCTTTAACCAATATGTTATCTAATTCCCAAGTGCTACCATCTACAGCAGTACCTACATATTTAAAGGCAAACCGAACACCTGCTTGTTTGTATGCCATTAAACTTACATTACCAGATGGAGTCCATGCAAAATTACCAGCCGACCACGTAGCTGAACTTGTAATATCTGTCCAAGTTGTTGTGCTTGCATTACCTGTATAGTTAGTGGTAACAAATAGTTTAAGTGCAGATCCTGTGTATTTCCAAGCATTGTTAAAAGTTAAATAAGGAGCATTGGTAGCAGATAAATCCATAGTTGGAGAAATCAACCAAGCTTCAGAAGCACTATTTCCTCCAGCATAATTTGATATTTGAGCATAAGTCCCTCCTCCAAGAGTTCCAATACCTCCACTTAAAGTTAAATCATCGAGTTTTCGAATAGTTAATTGTATGGTAGTTAAGAATTGTGAAACAATAGCAACAAAAGAACCTCTTCCTTGTTGTATGGGTGTTCCTGCAAAACTAGCATAACCACTTGTTCGTACAATAATTGTTTTTCCTAATGTGTCGGTTAAAGTAATATTTACATTGGTTTGTGAAACTGCATCGCCATAAGTGTTACAAATATCGCTACAGGAAAATTCTACATTATTAAGTTGAATTAATTGACCTTGATATGGAGTGTATGTTCCAGTAAAAACAGTTAAGTCTGATATGGTAACAACTTTTGGTGCAATTGAATTGCCTTTGCTTTGTTTAATGATATGAATTTCAGGATTTACATCACCCAGTTGAATCATGTTTTTATAATTGGAAATTAGTGTTCCTTTTAAAGAAACCCGCACTCTGTCACCTTCAAAAAATGAATGGCTATTTGACGCTGTAAGTTTTAGTAAAATACCTGCTGTTTCATCTTGTATATAAATAGTTTTATACAAATTACCACTTAATTCGTCAGCAGTTACTGTTCCGTAAACCGATAAATCATTAACTATAGTTGAATCAAAAGAAGTATATATTTTTCTTAAAGAATCAATAGTTATGATATTACCAGCAGGTAAAACAGCCACAGGAGGAGAATCAAAATCTTTTTTACATCCAATTAAAGCTAATGAGCCAATAAGTAAGGTTAGGATGGAATTTCTAAAGTTCATATTCATTGTTCGTTAAATTAGTTGTTAAAATGAAAAACTTATCATAGCAAAATAAGTTCTGCCATACATGTATCCTACTTTAGGAGGGAACCTGTCAATGTTTTGTTTGTCGTAACGCAATTGTTCAAAACCTCCAGTTGCGTAATCTTTTGTATCAAGAATATTGTTTATATTCACATTTATTCTGATGTAATATTTGTTTTTTAGCCGCCAAGATTTACCTCCAAATAAGTTAACTGTATAGCCATCGTCCAATTTTGTTTGATCTAACAAATCTGCAATTTGTGGGTCAGTACTTACAAAAGCAGCCGTTGCTTCGGCTGTTCTTCTGTCAGGGTTTGCTTCAAGATAAGTATCCATAAAATAATTAAAGTTAGCACCAACAAACCAAAATTTAGGAGCATTATATTTTAGTCCAACAGAAGCTGCAGTTTGTGGCATGCCACCAATTTTATAGTTCTCGAAATAAACTACTTTGTTTTCGGCTAAAAGTGTTGTAGAGTTGTCTTGAGAAATGGTTACAGATGGTCTTGAGTTATAAGTATAATCACCCATCGTAAAAGCTCCAGTAGCATCAATAGTTGAAGTCATTTTAATTTCAGCACCTAATTCTGTTCCTATAAATAATTGATCTACGCCAGTCATCATGTAATTAACAAAAGTGTTTAACTCATCATGATAAAAGTTTCTAGACCATGTTTTATTAGCTATAGTGGTATAGAAACCAGTTAATCTAATTTTCACATTTGGATATCTTACTAAATAATTAAGATCTCCAGAGGTAATGATTTCGCTTTTCAAGTTGTCAATGATTTGGTTTCTGGTTCTTGGCGACACAAAAGCATCGTTAGATTGAGGAGCTCTTGTAAGATAAGCAGCATTTACGCTTATTACATGTCTTCCTGTAATTTTATAATCTAAACCTGCTTTAACACCATAATTTAAAAACGATTTTTTTTCTGAGTTTCCTTTTGAATCGTTTGGAAATAAACCATTAGCTACATTGCCTGTTCTCCAAAAATTGGTGTTAGAAAGGGTTAATGCTCCGTACCAATCAATTTTGCTTGATTTTCCTTCAGCTTGTCCAAATCCGCCAATATTGTTGATGTTAATATCATAATCATAACCAAATTTATCACCAACTTTAATGATGTGATTAGAAATATCCAAATTTGATTGAGCAGCTGATGCATCAGCAAAATCTCTCTCTGCAAATTGATCCACATCTACCCAATAGTCAGCCCCTAACAAATCATCCATCACTTTAAAGTTCATGCTTTTGTAAAAGCTTCCGTTTATTCCACCTGAAATTAAAATGTTTTCAGAATATTGATGGTTAAAAGTTGAATTAAAACCATATTGTTTTAAATCCGATCTGTAATCTTCAATAATATATTTAGCTCTGTTTCCGGTTACTGTGTTCCCGGCTATTCCATCAGCATTATTAACGGTATATAGGTTTTTAGTGTTGGCAAAATACATTTGATCAAAATCAAGCTGTTGGGTATTTACATCATTTTGCCACAATTCGGTATAAAGGGCATAAAGAGCTTCATCTCCGGGGTTACTGTAATAACTTGGTAATTTTTTGTAGTAATCAGGTCTAGGGTCAGCTGCATCATACCAATTTAAACGTGTTTGACCACCTTTACCAAAGGTGTAAAATATAGAAGAATTGATTTTTGTTTTTTCGTTCAGTGTAAAATAATGATTTAACATCATCATAGGTTTGTGAGTATTTCGTACTCTACTGTTTCTTTTTTCACCGGCTTGATATCCCCAATATGAATTGTATTGATTGTTACCTGTTAAGTCATAAGTTTCTTGTGTTGAAATACTTCTTCCACCTGATACTGTTGGAGCACCGTAAGCAACAAAACCTAAACTGTGTTTCTCGTTAAATTTTTTCTCGATAGATAATAAGTAGCTTCCGGCTCTATAAAATGTACCTTCAACATATCCTTCATTAGCATATCTTAATGAACCTGAAACAGTAACAGCCAAATTGTTAGCCATCATTCCTGTTGAAGTCGTGTACATCAATCTATGGTCATAAGATTGGTTTGCATAAGCATAAGAAACCCTGTTTCCTTTACGTTGAGCTGATGCTCTTGCTGAAATATTTGAGTACCCACCAATTCCACCGAAACCAAGTTGAGAGGCAGCAATTCCATTTTTAGATTCCTGATATCTGGTAATATCATTCAACCCTCCCCAGTAAGCCCAAACAGCTCTCCCATTTTCAGGGCTATTCAAGGTTACACCATTCATCATGGCAGTATAGTTATTACCATCATACCCTCTAACTCTATATCGTGCTACACCAAAATTAAATCCGGCAATTGAAGTAAATACATCTTTTGAAGATTGTAATAATCCGGAAACATCTTGATTCTCAACTTGATCATTCAAGGCTTCAATGGTTGTGGTTGATTGTGGAACAATACTTGTGTTATTTTCAGAAGTATCTGTAACTAATGAATCAATTTGTGAGTGTGCTGAATTCGACCATGTAAGGGCGGAAACAACGATAAGCAACTTTAATATTCTCATTTAATGTTAATTTTAAAAAAGATTTAAAGCGGTTAGAAGTCTAATTTGAGCTTCTTAGGGTGATCACTTTACTGCGTAAATTTTAGTTTTTCAAAAGTAGTTCAAAAAAAGTATAAAATAGTCATAAACATCAATTTGTTAATAATTTTTTAAAACATTGTTCACATTAACATTATCACTCAAAATGAACAATGAACTTTTTAAATATGTAGTTTTGCAAAAAAGATTTAAAATGAAAGGATTTCTAAAAACAATAATTCTTACCGTTATAACAGTATTTGGCTTTAGATTAAATGCACAAAATAGTACGGATAAAACTAAACAATATGTTGTTTCTGCAATTGGGTTTTATAATTTAGAAAATTTACATGATACTATTTTTGATGCTGATACGAATAAAATATTGCAAGATGATTATACACCAAAAGGCGATAAAAAGTGGGACTCTGAAAAATATTTTCATAAAATAAATAACTTATCGAAAGTTATCGCCGACATGGCAATTGATGTTGTTCCTGAAGGTTTAGCTTTATTAGGTGTTGCTGAGGTTGAAAATAAACAGGTGTTAGAAGATTTAGTGAAAGACAAGCAAATAGCTGCTAGAAATTACCAAATTGTTCATTACGATTCGCCAGACAGACGAGGTATTGATGTTGGTTTGTTGTATAATCCCAAATATTTTAAAGTAGAATCGAGTCAATCGTTTGTTTTAAAAATGCCAACCGACTCTGGTTTTTTTACTCGTGATCAATTGTTGGTAAACGGTTACTTAAATGGAGATTTAATTCATGTTATTGTTGCTCATTGGCCATCACGCTCAGGTGGCGAAAAAAAATCTGCTCCAAAACGTATTGCTGCGGCAGATTTGGGTAGGGCAATTATTGATTCGTTGTTGGCTAACGATGCAACGGCTAAAATTATCTACATGGGCGATTTAAACGATGATCCAATTAACATAAGTGTAAAAAAACACATCAACACAGTAGATAAATCNNTACGTTAGCTTACCGAGATGCATGGAATTTATTTGATCAATTAATTGTTTCCTCTGCATTGGTAGGTAAGGATTATACTTCGTTAAAATTATATAATGCAAAAGTGTATAACAAAAGCTATTTAAAACAAACTACAGGGCAATATGCTGGTTACCCTTTCAGAACTCATGCCGGAGGAGCCTATACAGGTGGTTATAGCGATCACTTTCCGGTTTACTTATTTTTAATTAAAGAATAATTAGTTAGTTCGCAGTCTTCAGTTCTCAGTCTTCAATCAAAAAACCGTAAATATCAAGTAACTAATATCCAACTAAATATGCAAAAAGTAACTAAAATTTTAATCATACTCGTAGTACTAACTTTGAACTTTAAACTTCAAACCTCAAACTTACAGGCTCAAGATACCATTACCGTGATGTCTTATAATATTTTAAATTATCCTTTATCAAACTCTACCAAAGCGGATACTTTAAAAGCCATTATTAAACATACCCAACCTGATATTTTTTTGATTACAGAGCTAACAAGCTCAACTGGTGTTTCGTTAATTTTAAATGATGCTTTAAATGTTGATGGTATTACGTATTATCAAGCGGCTTCTTATTTTAACGGACCTGACACTGATAACATGATATTTTACAACAATCAAAAATTTGGATTGAAATCGCAATACGAAATTCCAACTGTATTGAGAAACATTAGCGAATATGTGTTGTATTACAAATCGCCTAATTTAGCTACCACATTTGACACTACTTTTGTACATTGTTACATGGCTCATTTAAAGGCAAGTAACACTCCTTCCGATTCTATTCAACGAAATCAAGAAGCAGTTACATTTAAAAACTATTTAGATTCAAAAAGCCAGCCTATACAAAATATTGTTTTCGGAGGAGATTTTAATTTATATACGAGTGACGAAGCAGCTTTTAATACCATTTTAAATGGAGGGAGTGTCCATTTAAACGACCCTATAAATACACCTGGAAATTGGCAGGCAAACGATACATTTGCAACTATACATACACAAAGTACCCGGACTGCTGTTTTGTCGGATGGTGGTTCTACAGGAGGAATGGATGACCGGTTCGATTTTATTTTTGCTGGCGATGATGTTATGCAAGGAACGAATCAAATGAAATACATCTCCAACACTTATAAAGCCTTAGGCAATGACGGATTACATTACAATAAATCGCTTTTGGCGAATCCGGTAAATACTTCTGTTCCGGCAAATGTTTTGAGTGCGTTGTATTACATGTCAGACCATTTACCTATTGTAATGAAAATGTATTACGACGAAGCCCTAAGTGTAAACGAAACCAATACCGATAAAAATTGGAAAGGATTTTTTACCAACAATACTTTTATGTTTAAATCAACTCAAAATGAACAAAAACTTGATGTCGGGCTTTTTGATATTTTGGGTAAACCTGTATCGCAAAAAAAATATTCCAATCAAATGTCCTTCGTTTTTGATTACAGTAATTTACAAAGCGGAATGTATTTTATAAAGGTTTCTACGGGTAGCCAACAAAGAACCTTTAGAATAGTTAAGCAATAAGTATTTCTTTTTATACAACTAATTGCTAATTTCGTGCGTCTAATAAATTGCACAACTAAAATCAACCTTAGGTTTGAATATTTATAGCCAAAAACAACGATGGAAATTATTTCTAGCAGCACTAGCTTTGCTCATTGTTGTTGGGTCGCTGTGGTACACCAATATTTTAGTTAAAAAAATTGCCAGCGATGAGCGGGAAAAAGTTCAATTGTGGGCAGGTGCAATTCAAAATAAAGCCACGTTGGTTAGTTATACCAGCGAATTGTTTGAAAAAATAGCCACCGACGAACGAAAAAAAATTGAAATTTGGGCTGAAGCCAGTAAACGATTGATTACCTCAGAAAACAACAACGACATTTCATTTTATTTAGAAATTATCTCAGGAAATTCAACCATTCCGGTTATTGTGGTTGATGAAAACAACAACATTGTTAATCATCGAAATTTTGATGAGGAAAAAGTAAAAGATCCTAATTACCTTAAAACAGAATTAGAACTCATCAAAAAAATAAATCCGCCCATTGATTTAGATATTAAAATATCGAGAAACCATGTCCTTAAACAAAAACTCTACTACAAGGATTCAAAGATTTTTTCGGAATTAAAAGAAGTATTGGATGATTTAATACAATCATTTATTTCTGAAATTGTTATCAATTCGGCGGCAGTTCCGGTTATATACACCGATAGCACTCAGACCAATATTATTGAATATGGAAACCTAGACAATGAACTGTTTACAGATAGCCTCTATTTACTTCAAGTTATTGAAGAAATGCGTTTGCAAAACAATCCAATTGCTGTAAATATTGATAAAAATACTGTCAATTATATTTTTTATAAAGATTCTTACTTGTTAACACAATTGAAATATTATCCATATTTCCAATTCGGAATCATAGGCTTGTTTTTAATAATCGCCTATTATTTATTTAGTACATCACGCAAAGTTGAGCAAAACCAAGTATGGGTGGGTATGGCAAAAGAAACTGCTCATCAATTGGGGACTCCATTATCTTCGTTAATGGCTTGGGTGGAATATTTAAAATTAAAAAATATTGATGAAAACACCATTATGGAGCTTTCTAAAGACATTAACAGATTGGAAACCATAACCGAAAGATTCTCAAAAATTGGTTCAATTCCAAAATTAGAAAACGAAAATGTAATAGAAGTCTTGAACCAAACATTGGAGTATTTAAAGGTTAGAATTTCAAAAAATATAGAAGTTGAATTAAAATCGGAATCAGCTAATTTGTTGGCAAAATTAAACCCTTCGTTGTTTAGTTGGGTATTAGAAAATTTAATTAAAAACGCAGTTGATGCTATGAAAGGCGATGGGAAAATTACGGTTACTGTTACCGATCAATCGCAATTTGTTTATATAGATATTGCCGATACTGGCACAGGAATACCACGTTCTAAACACAAAACTATTTTTGAACCAGGCTATACCACCAAACAACGTGGCTGGGGATTAGGGTTGTCGTTGGTGAAACGTATCATCGAAAATTACCATTCAGGTAAAATATTTGTAAAACAATCGGATGCCATGGGAACCACTTTTAGAATTGTGTTGAATAAATAGTTCACAGTCTTCAGTTATCAGTTCACAGTTCTTAAAATAGTAAATCCAAAATCGTAAATCAAAAATATTCAATTCAAAAAACCTTGCCTGGCATTTACATCCATATTCCTTTTTGCAAACAAAAGTGCAGCTATTGCGATTTCCATTTTTCAACTTCGCTAAAAAATAAAAAAGCATTGATTGATTCGATGCTAAAAGAAATTGAATTAAAAAAAGGTGATTTAACAGCCCCAATTAATACCATTTATTTTGGGGGAGGAACACCATCGTTATTAGAAATTGATGAGTTGAACTTATTGATGGATGCAATTAATAAAAATTACACTATTGCTAAAAATGTTGAATTTACATTGGAATGTAATCCTGATGATTTAACAAAAAAAAAATTAATTGA
>JACPDX010000039.1 GCA_016183805.1 Bacteroidota bacterium | reverse complement strand
TACCTTCCCAGATGGAACACTAATTAATAACATAATCTCTGACACTGTTTATGTTAGTAGTTTAATTGCTTCAACCGGATGCGACTCTATTGTAACGACCAATTTAACAATCAATTCTACAATTCTTTCACAAGAAACAGTGAGTGTATGTAGCGGCGGAAGCTATACTTTTCCTGATGGAAGTACACAAAACAACATTACTGTTCAAGTGGTATATAACAGTAACTTAACAACAACATTAGGTTGTGATAGTATTATAGAAACGACTGTTAGTATTAATCCAACTTACAACATCCAAGAAACGGTGAGTATATGTAGTGGAGGAAGTTATACCTTCCCAGATGGAACTACGCAAACAAATATTATAGCCCAAGTTATTTATACAAGTAACTTAACAACAAATTTAGGTTGTGATAGTATAATAGAAACAACAGTAAATGTTAATCCAATACCTACAGTAACGGTAACATCTGGTGGCGTTGTATGTATTGGAAGTGCCATCAATTTTACACCGACATCGGGAGGTACATGGACAAGTTCAAATCCTGCTGTTGCTGTTATTGACAATTCAGGTTTAGTAACAGGGGTTTCTATCGGAACAGCAAACATGATATTTACCGATGCTGCAACGGGGTGTCCGAGTAACCCTGCTGATGGATTGGTGATTGTAGGAGGAGTAACAGCATCAATAACTGCCACACCAACATCAGGATTTATGCCGTTAGATGTAGTATTTAATAATGGAAGTACTACGGGAGTGACATACACTTGGGATTTTGGTGATGGAACAGCTACATCAAATCAATTTGAACTAAATCATACCTATACTAATTTAGGCAATTATTTAGCTACCTTAATTGTATCTGATGGGCTATGTTATGACACTGCTTCAGTAACAATAGAAGTAATAGGTCAATCAACCATATTAATACCAAATGTATTTACGCCAAATGGAGATGGTTCTAATGATGTGTTTACTGTTGATGGAGAAAACCTTGAATCAGTTGAAGCGGAAATATTTAACCGATGGGGTCAAAAAATGTATGAGTGGAAACATGTGAAAGGATATTGGGATGGAAGAACCCAAAGTGGATTAGAAGCTCCGGATGGAACATATTTTTATATTATTAGTGCTAAGGGATTTGATGGAGAAGAATATTTCAAAAAAGGAGGCTTTAGCTTAATAAGATAATAACTAATAAACTATTAAAAAAGGGTAGTGTTTTCACTACCCTTTTTTAGTTGATAAAAATTGTGGATATCTATTTTTAAGGATTTGAAAAATCATTTGATAAAAAAAATCAATAGCTGTTGTATTTATGAAATATTATTGTAAATTTGCACTCCCTTTTTTAGAGGGATATTTATATTAAACAAAAGTAAACTATGCCAACTATTCAGCAATTAGTAAGAAAAGGAAGAGAAAAATTAACAAAGACAAGTAAGTCTGCGGCATTAAATTCTTGTCCACAAAGAAGAGGTGTTTGTATTAGAGTTTATACTACAACTCCAAAAAAACCTAACTCTGCAATGAGAAAAGTTGCAAGGGTTAGATTAACCAATGGAAATGAGGTGAATGCTTATATTCCAGGTGAAGGTCATAACTTACAAGAACACTCTATAGTATTAGTTAGAGGTGGTAGAGTAAAAGATTTGCCAGGGGTTAAATACCACGTGGTAAGGGGTGCTTTAGATACAGCAGGTGTTGATGGTAGAACTCAAAGAAGATCAAAATACGGAACAAAACGTCCTAAACAAAAATAATTCTAATAAGGATTAAAAATTATGAGAAAAGCAAGAGCGAAAAAAAGAGTATTACTTCCAGATCCGAAGTTTAATAACCCTAAAGTTACTCAGTTTGTAAACAATTTAATGCTTGATGGTAAAAAAAGTGTAGCTTTTACAGTTTTTTACGATGCAATGGATATTGTTTCTAAAAAAATTGAGGATGCCAATTGTGTTGATGTTTGGCAAAAAGCTGTAGAAAATATTACACCAGGAGTTGAAGTGAGAAGCAGAAGGATTGGAGGAGCAACTTTCCAAATTCCTCAACCTATTAGAGAAGATAGAAAAGTTTCAATGGGAATGAAGTGGATGATTTCCTTTTCAAGAAAAAGAAATGAAAAAACTATGTCTCAACGTTTAGCAGGTGAAATTATTGCTGCCTACAAAGAAGAGGGTGCAGCATTTAAAAAGAAAGAAGATACACATAGAATGGCTGAAGCTAATAAAGCTTTCTCTCATTTTAGGTTTTAATATTAGTTAAGGAGATAGAAATGGCAAGAGATTTAAAATTCACTAGAAATATTGGTATCGCTGCTCACATTGATGCAGGGAAAACAACAACTACTGAGCGTATTTTGTATTATGGTGGAGTTAGTCATAAAATTGGTGAAGTACATGATGGTGCGGCTACCATGGATTGGATGGCTCAAGAGCAAGAAAGAGGTATAACTATTACTTCTGCTGCAACAACCTTGAACTGGAAATACAGAGAACAACTATACCATGTGAATATTATTGATACTCCTGGTCACGTTGATTTTACTGTTGAAGTAAACAGATCATTAAGGGTATTAGATGGTTTGGTTTTCTTATTTAGTGCTGTTGATGGTGTTGAACCACAATCAGAAACTAACTGGAGATTAGCTAATAATTACAATGTACCTAGAATTGGTTTTGTAAATAAAATGGATAGATCTGGTGCTGACTTCTTAAACGTGTGTAAACAAGTGAAAGAAATGTTAGGTAGCCACGCTTTACCATTACAATTAAATATTGGTGCTGAAGAAACATTTAAAGGGGTGGTTGATTTAATTAATTTTAGAGGAATAACTTGGAATGAAGAAGACCAAGGAATGACTTTTCAAGAAATCGAAATACCTGCTGATATCGTTGAAGAGGCAAGAATGTTAAGAGGTCAATTATTGGAAGCAGTAGCTGAATTCGATGAGACCTTAATGGAAAAATATTTTGAAGATGAAAATTCATTAACCGAAAGAGAGATTCTAGATGCCTTAAGAGCAGCTACAATTTCAGGGAAAGTTGTTCCAATGATGTGTGGATCAGCCTTTAAAAATAAAGGCGTTCAGGCAATGTTAGACATGGTAATGGAAATTTTACCTTCGCCACTTGATGTTGAAGCAATTGATGGAATCAATCCAAAAAATGATGAACCAATTTCAAGACAACCAAGATTTGATGAGCCTTTTGCAGCTTTAGCATTTAAAATTGCAACAGATCCTTTTGTAGGTAGATTGTGTTTTACCAGAGCTTATTCAGGCGTTCTTAAAGCAGGTTCTTATGTGTTGAATACTCGTTCAGGAAATAAAGAACGTATTTCTAGAATATTCCAAATGCATGCAAACAAACAAAATCAAATCGAAGAATTAGCTTGTGGTGATATTGCTGCATTAGTTGGTTTTAAAGATATAAAAACAGGTGATACTTTATGCGATGAAAAATTCCCTATTGTATTAGAATCGATGGATTTTCCAGATCCAGTAATCGGTATCGCTATTGAGCCTAAAACTCAAGCAGATGTTGATAAAATGGGTATGGCTTTAGCTAAACTTACTGAAGAAGATCCTACATTAACCATACATACTGATGAGGCTTCAGGTCAAACGGTATTGAGTGGAATGGGCGAGTTGCATTTAGATATCATCCTTGATAGATTAAAAAGAGAATTTAAAGTTGAGGTTAATCAAGGAGAACCACAAGTTGCGTACAAAGAAGCAATTGTTGGATCTATAAATCATAGAGAAGTTTACAAAAAACAATCTGGAGGTAGAGGTAAGTTTGCTGATATTCAAGTTAGAATTGAAGCGGTTTCTGATACATCCAAAGAAGGTTTAGAGTTTATTAACGATATCAAAGGTGGTAATATTCCTAGAGAATTTGTGCCTTCAGTTGAAAAAGGATTTAAAGAAGCAATGAAAAATGGTCCTTTAGCAGGATATCCAATTGATAGCTTAAAAGTTACTTTATTAGACGGGTCATTTCATGCTGTGGATTCAGATCAATTGTCTTTTGAATTAGCTGCAAAAATGGCTTTTAGAGAAGCTATTCCAAAAGCAAACCCAGTTATTTTGGAACCTATAATGAAAATTGAAGTAGTTACTCCGGAAGAAAATATGGGAGATATCGTAGGTGACTTAAACAGAAGAAGAGGTCAGATTGATGGTATGGATGATAAACATGGGGCTAAAGTTATTAAAGCAAAAGTTCCATTGTCTGAAATGTTTGGATATGTAACTGCATTAAGAACAATGTCTTCAGGTAGAGCAACATCATCAATGGAATTCTGTCAATATGCTGAATGTCCAAAACATATCGCTGATGCGGTAATTGCAAAAGCAAAAGGTAAAGTAGTAGCTTAATATATATAAAGAATGAGCCAAAAAATTAGAATAAAACTAAAATCTTACGATTTCAATTTAGTTGATAGATCAGCTGAAAAAATCGTTAAAACTGTTAAAAGTACAGGAGCTGTAGTTAGTGGACCAATTCCGCTACCAACACACAAAAGAATTTTTACAGTATTAAGATCTCCTCACGTTAATAAAAAAGCGAGAGAGCAATTTCAATTATCTTCTTATAAAAGATTAATTGACATTTATAGCTCAACATCTAAAACTGTTGATGCTTTAATGAAACTTGAATTGCCTAGTGGAGTTGATGTTGAAATAAAAGTTTAATCATTTAAAATTAATAAAATGCCAGGATTGATAGGGAAAAAATTAGGTATGACTAGCGTTTACAGTGCCGAGGGTAAAAACATACCATGCACAATTATAGAAGCTGGTCCTTGTGTAGTTACACAAGTCAAAAAGGTTGATACCGATGGCTATGAAGCAGTTCAGTTGGCTTATGGAGATAAGAGAGAAAAAAATACTCCAAAAGCGATGCAAGGACACTTTAAAAAAGCAGGCGTAGAGCCAAAAAGAAAATTAGTAGAATTTGCAGGTTTTGAAGCAAAAAACTTAGGCGATTTAGTCAATGTTGATTTGTTTGAAGAAGGCGAATTTGTTGATGTTGTAGGAACTTCTAAAGGAAAAGGTTTTCAAGGTGTAGTTAAAAGACACAACTTTGGTGGTGTAGGTGATGCAACTCACGGTCAGCACAATAGACTAAGAGCACCAGGATCTATTGGGGCATGTTCTACTCCGGCAAGAGTATTCAAAGGCATGAAAATGGCCGGAAGAATGGGTAGCGATAGAGTTACTATGCAAAACTTACAAGTTGTAAAAGTTTATACTGAAAAGAACTTAATTGTAGTAAAAGGATCAATACCTGGAGCTAAAGGTTCATTTGTTTTAATAGAGAAATAACAAGGAGGAGTTAAAATGGAATTAGTTGTAAAAAATATAAAAGGTAAGGATACTTCAAAGAAAGTAACTTTAGCCGACTCTATCTTCGCTATTGAGCCAAGTGATCATGCAATTTATTTAGATGTTAAACAATATTTAGCAAATCAAAGACAAGGAACTCATAAGTCTAAAGAAAGAGGTGAAATTAAAGGAAGTACCAGAAAAATTAAGAAACAAAAAGGTACAGGAGGAGCAAGAGCAGGTAGTATAAATAATCCGTTGTTTAAAGGTGGTGGTCGTGTTTTTGGGCCTAGACCTAGAGATTATGAGTTTAAGTTAAATATCAAACAAAAAAGATTAGCTCGTAAATCTGCTTTAACTTATAAAGCAAAAGAAGGCTCAATTATGGTGCTGGAAGACTTTAGTTTTGATCAGCCTCAAACCAAGCAATACATTGATATTTTAAATAATTTAGAACTTTTGAATAAAAAAACAATATTAGTTCTTTCTGAATTAAATAAAAACGTATATTTGTCGTCCCGAAATTTGAAGGGAGCTAAAGTGGTAACCGCTTCGCAAATAAATACTTACGATTTAATGAATGCGAACAGTGTTATTATTGCAGAAAGTTCAGTTAAAACTTTAGAAACTATTTTAAGTAAATAAGATGAGTGTAATAGTAAAACCTGTAGTAACAGAAAAAATGACTAATCTAACTGAGAAGCTTAATAGATATGGCTTTATAGTGGATTATAAAGCAAACAAAATACAGGTAAAAAAAGCTGTTGAAGCAATGTATGGTGTTACTGTTGATTCAGTAAATACGATGAATTACTACGGAAAAGCAAAATAAAGATTTACTAAAGCAGGATTAGTGAGTGGTAGAACTAACAAGTTTAAAAAAGCCATCATTACTGTTGTTGAAGGAGACTCGATTGACTTCTACAGTAATATTTAAATTTTTATTAACCTATACGGGGGCTCCAACCCTCTTAAGATATAAACAAAAATGGCAGTAAGAAAATTAAGACCCATCACCCCTGGGCAAAGACATAAAATTGCAAATACTTTTGAAGAAGTTTCTGCGTCAAAACCCGAAAAGAGTTTAATATCTGGTATTTCAAAATCTGGTGGTAGAAATAACACCGGTAAAATGACCATGCGTTACATTGGCGGTGGTCACAAACAAAAATATCGTGAAATTGATTTCAAAAGAGACAAAGATGGTGTTCCAGGTGTAATCAATTCAATTGAATACGATCCAAACAGAACAGCTAGAATTGCTCTTGTGTTTTACAAAGACGGAGAGAAAAGATACATTATTGCTCCTAACGGTTTACAAGTTGGACAAGAAATTATTTCAGGTAAAGGTGTAGAGCCAGAAGTTGGTAATGCAATGTATTTATCTGAAATGCCTCTTGGTACAGTAATCCATAATATTGAATTAAGACCAAATCAAGGTGCTAAAATGGCAAGAAGTGCTGGTTCTTATGCTCAATTAACAGCTAAAGATGGTAATTACGTTGTTATCAAGTTGCCTTCAGGTGAAACTAGATTAATTTTGGCTACTTGTAAAGCAACTATCGGTTCTGTATCTAATTCAGAACACATGTTGGAAAGATCAGGTAAAGCTGGTAGAAGCAGATGGTTAGGGAGAAGACCAAGAGTAAGAGGGGTTGTAATGAATCCGGTTGATCACCCAATGGGTGGTGGTGAAGGAAGAAATTCCGGACAACACCCAAGATCAAGAAAAGGGTTACCTGCAAAAGGATACAAAACTAGATCTAAGAAAAAAAGCTCAAGTAAATATATAATTGAAAGAAGAAAGAAATAATTAAGATATGAGTCGTTCGTTAAAAAAACCACCGTTTATACATTATAAATTACAGCAAAGAGTTGATGAAACTCAACAATCTCAAAAGAAAACTGTAATTAAAACTTGGTCAAGAGCTTCAATGATTTCACCGGATTTCGTTGGCTTAACTATAGCAGTTCATAATGGAAATAAATTTATTCCAGTTTATGTAACAGAAAATATGGTTGGACATAAATTAGGTGAATTCTCTCCAACTAGAACTTTTAGAGGTCATGGTGGAAATAAAAAAGATAAAGGAAGAAAATAAATAATAGATTATTATGGGTGCTAGAAAAAGAATAAAAGCTGAGCAATCAAAAGAAGCTAACAAAACAGTAAGTTTTGCTAAGCTTAACAATTGCCCTACTTCTCCTAGAAAAATGAGATTAGTTGCTGATATGGTTAGAGGCCAAGAAGTATTTAAAGCTTTATCAATGTTAAAATTTAGTCCACAAGAAGCATCAAGAAGACTTGAAAAGTTATTAAAGTCGGCAATTGCAAATTGGGAAGCTAAAAATGAAGGACTTAGACCGGAAGAAAATAACTTAGTAGTTAAATCTGTTATGGTTGATAGTGCTAGAATGTTAAAAAGAATTCAGCCAGCTCCACAAGGTAGAGCTCATAGAGTTAGAAAAAGATCAAATCACGTTACATTAGTTGTTGACAGCTTAAATTAATAAAATGGGACAAAAAGTAAATCCAATATCAAACAGATTAGGCATCATTAGAGGATGGGATTCAAACTGGTACGGCGGTAATAAATATGCCGACAAGATTGTTGAAGATTATAAAATAAGAGAATATTTAATGGCTAGACTTCAAAAAGCCAGTGTCTCTAAAATTATAATTGAAAGAACCCTTAAGTTAATTACTGTTACAGTTAATACCTCAAGACCAGGAATTATCATCGGTAAAGGTGGTAAAGAAGTGGATATGTTGAGAGAGGAATTGAAAAAAATTACAAAAAAAGATGTTCAAATTAACATTTTTGAAATAAAAAGACCAGAGTTAGATGCTCAGTTAGTTGCTGATGGTATCGCAAAACAAATCGAAGGTAGAATTTCTTTTAGAAGAGCTGCTAAAATGTCGATAGCTTCAACCATGAGAATGGGTGCAGAAGGAATTAAAGTGTTGGTTTCTGGTAGATTAGGTGGTGCAGAGATGGCACGTTCAGAAGGATACAAAGAAGGAAGAACACCATTACATACTTTTAGAGCTGATATTGATTATGCTTTAAGCGAAGCACACACAACTTATGGTAGATTAGGTGTTAAAGTTTGGATTTGTAAAGGTGAAGTTTATGGTAAAAGAGATTTGTCTCCAAACGTAGGCCAATCTAAACAAAAAGATACTCATGGTGCTCCATCTAATAATGATAAAAAATTTAGAGGCGGTCCTAAAAGAAAAAAGTAATAAATATTTAGAAGTATAATTTAAGATATAGCAAGATGTTACAACCGAAGAGAACGAAATATAGAAAAATGCAAAAAGGGCACATGAAAGGTAACGCCCTAAGAGGATCCCAAATTGCATTTGGATCGTTTGCAATCAAATCTTTAGAAGAATGTTGGATGACAGCTCGTCAAATTGAAGCTGCAAGGATTGCCGTAACAAGATACATGAAAAGAGAAGGTCAAATCTGGATTAGAGTATTTCCAGATAAACCGGTTACTAAAAAACCAGCCGAAGTAAGGATGGGTAAAGGTAAAGGTTCTCCTGAATTGTGGGTAGCAACTGTTAGACCAGGTAGAATTATTTTTGAAGCAGATGGCGTTCCATTGGAAATTGCAAAAGAAGCTTTAAGGTTAGCAGCTCAAAAACTTCCGATTAAAACGAAGTTTATTACTAGAAGAGATTATACTGAATAATATTTAAGATTAAAGACAAATGAAACAAGTTGATATAAAAGATCTTTCAGTTGACGATTTAACTGAAAAACTACAAGAACAAAAAAGTATTCTAAATAAATTTAAATTGAGTCATGCGGTTTCTCCATTGGAAAACCCATCTCAAATTAAAGTGGTTAGAAGAACAGTAGCAAGAATAAATACAGAACTTAGAAAAAGAGTTCTTCAAGCATAAATAAACTTAAGATGGAAGATAGAAACTTAAGAAAAGAAAGAGTTGGTTTAGTTGTTAGTAACAAAATGGACAAATCAATTACCATAACGGTAGAAAGAAAGGTAAAACACCCTATCTATGGTAAATTTGTTAAAACTACAGCTAAATTTATGGCTCATGACGAAAAAAATGACTGTAATATAGGTGATACAGTTAAAATAATGGAAACAAGACCATTGAGTAAAAACAAATGTTGGAGATTAGTTGAAATTTTAGAAAGAGCTAAATAATTATGATACAAGTAGAATCAAGATTATCAGTTGCTGATAATAGCGGCGCTAAAGAAGTACTTTGTATAAAAGTACTTGGTGGAACCAGAAGAAGATATGCTTCTGTTGGGGATACTATTGTTGTTAGTGTTAAACATGCTATGCCATCAGGTAACATTAAAAAAGGTGCTGTTGCAAAAGCAGTAGTAGTTAGAACAAGAAAAGAAATTAGAAGACCTGATGGTTCATACATCAGATTTGACGATAATGCTGCTGTTCTTTTAAATGCTGCTGGCGAAATGAGGGGCACAAGGATTTTTGGACCTGTTGCAAGAGAGTTGAGAGAAAAAGAGTTTATGAAAATTGTTTCATTAGCTCCAGAAGTACTATAAATAAGAAATTTTTTAGTTATGACTAAATTTAATATAAAAAAAGGAGACACTGTAAAAGTTATTGCAGGAGAATCTAAAGGTGCTGAAGGTACAGTTAAGAAAGTGTACTTAGAGAAAAGCAGGGTTATTGTTGAAGGAAATGATATTAAAAAAATATCAAAACACACGAAACCAAACGCTGCAAATCCACAAGGAGGAATTGTAAAAAAAGAAGCATCAATTCATATTTCTAACGTAATGATTGTTGAACCTAAATCAGGTAAACCAACAAGAGTAGGTAGAAAATTAGATGAAAAAGGTAAAAAAGTTAGGTATTATAAAAAATCAGGGGAGGTTATAGCATAATGAAATACGCACCTAGATTAAAGACAAGATATAAAGAAGAAATAGTTTCTGCTTTAAAAGATAAGCAAAAAATATGTTTAAACCAAGGAGTTGGTGATGCAGTTTCTGATAAAAGGTTAATTGAATCAGCTTTAGAAGAGATGACCATTATTTCAGGACAAAAAGCAAACGCTACCTATTCTAAAAAGGATATTTCGAACTTTAAGTTAAGAAAAGGCGTTCCGATTGGAGCAAGAGTTACACTTAGAGGTGATAAAATGTATGAATTCTTAGATAGATTAATTTCTGTTGCATTACCTAGAACAAGAGATTTTAGAGGTGTTGAAAGTAGAGGGTTTGATGGTCAAGGAAATTATACACTTGGTGTTAAAGAACAAATTATTTTTCCGGAAATCGATATTGATAAAATCAAAAACGTAACTGGAATGGACATCACTTTTGTTACATCAGCAAAAACAAATGACGAAGGTCTAGCATTATTATCAGAATTTGGTTTACCGTTTAAGAAAAAATAAGAGATATGGCTAAAGAATCAATGAAAGCGAGAGAACGCAAAAGAGAAGCTATGGTTGAAAAATATGCAGAAAAAAGAGCTGCATTAAAAAAAGCAGGCGACTGGGAAGCGTTACAAAAATTACCAAAAAACTCAGCAAAGGTTAGATTGCACAATAGATGTCAATTAACTGGAAGACCAAGAGGTTATATGAGACAATTTGGTATCTCACGTGTAACTTTTAGAGAAATGGCTTCTTCCGGATTAATACCTGGAATTAGAAAAGCAAGCTGGTAATAACTAAGTTAGAAGTTGGAAGTTAGAAGACGGAAGTTAAAAATCCGAAAACTGAGAACTGAAGACTGTGAACTGAAGACTATACTTATAACGAATAATATAAAACAATGACAGATCCAATAGCAGATTTTTTAACAAGAATCAGAAATGCTGCAAGTGCTAAACACAGAGTGGTTGATATACCTGCATCGAACTTAAAAAAAGAATTGACTAAAATTCTTTTTGATAAAGGCTATATTTTAAACTATAAGTTTGAAGATACTAATGTGCAAGGAAATATAAAAATTGCATTAAAATATCATCCTAAAACTAAAGTTTCGGCAATTACTAACATAAGTAGAGCTAGTAAACCAGGTTTAAGAAAATATGCTGGTGCTGCTGAATTACCTCGTGTAATCAATGGGTTAGGAGTGGCAATTGTTTCTACTTCAAAAGGTGTGATGACTGATAAAGAAGCTAGAAGAGACAATATTGGCGGAGAGGTTTTATGCTACGTTTATTAATTTAGTAAGATTTAAAATTATGTCAAGAATAGGAAATGCACCGATAGATATACCAAGTGGTGTTGAAATAAAAGTTGAAAATGGGTTGGTTACAGTTAAAGGTCCAAAAGGAGTTTTGACTCAACACATTGATGAGTCAATTACCGTTGAGGTTGAAGATAAAATTGTTCATGTTAAAAGAATGACTGAGGAAATTCCTCACAAAGCTAAACACGGATTATACAGATCTTTAATCAACAACATGGTTGAAGGTGTATCAAAAGGATTTAAAACAGAACAAGAATTAGTTGGTGTTGGTTATAGAGCGAGCAATACAGGTCAAAATCTTGAATTGTCTTTAGGATATTCTCACAATATTGTTTTTCAACTTCCAAGTGAAATTAAAGTTTCTACGGTAACTGAAAGAGGTAAAAACCCAACAATTATTCTTGAATCTCATGACAAACAATTGATTGGTCATGTTGCAGCAAAGATTAGATCATTAAGAAAACCTGAACCATACAAAGGTAAAGGGATTAAATTTGTAGGCGAACAATTAAGAAGAAAAGCAGGAAAATCTGCTGGTAAAAAATAATTCATAATAAAAGAGTATTATGGCACTAAGCAAAAAAGATAGAAGATTAAGAATCAAAAGAAGAATTAGAAAAGTTGTTGTTGGAACTACATTGCATCCAAGATTAACTGTTTTTAGAAGTAATAATGAGATTTATGCTCAAATTATTAACGATGAAACAGCAACCACACTAGTAGCTGCATCTTCTGTTCAAAAAGACATTAAAGCTGCAAAAGGAACTAAAATTGAATTAGCAACTTTAGTAGGAAAAGCAATAGCTGAAAAAGCTGTTAAAGCAGGAATTGAAAATATTGCATTTGATAGAAATGGTTATTTATACCATGGTAGAGTTAAAGCTCTTGCTGAAGGTGCACGTGAAGGTGGATTAAAATTCTAAAAAAGTAGTAGAAATAAATTGTTATGACAAATTCAAACACAAAAAGAGTTAGATCAATAGAAACTGAGCTTAAAGATAAATTAGTTGCTATTAATAGAGTAACTAAGGTTACTAAAGGTGGTAGAAATTTTAGTTTTTCTGCAATAGTTGTAGTTGGTGATGAAAAAAATGTAGTTGGTCACGGATTAGGAAAAGCCAATGAAGTAACAGAAGCTATTACCAAAGGTATTGAGGCTGCTAAGAAAAACTTAATAAAAGTTCCTGTATTAAAAGGAACCATTCCTCACGAACAAAACGGTAAGTTTGGTGGAGCTAGAGTTTTTATTAGACCAGCTGCTCATGGTACCGGTGTAATTGCAGGTGGAGCAATGCGTGCAGTTTTCGAAAGTGTTGGTATTACAGATGTATTAGCAAAATCTAAAGGATCTTCAAATCCCCACAATGTTGTTAAAGCAACTTTAAACGCTTTAGAACAATTAAGAGATGCTTATACTGTTGCTGACCAAAGAGGTATTGATTTAGATAAAGTATTTAACGGTTAAGAAAATGGCAAAAATTAAAATTAAACAAGTTAAAAGTCAAATTAAAAGACCAGCCGTTAGCAGCTCTTAGCTTAAAAAAAATGAATCAAGTTGTTGAACATGAAGCTACTCCTCAAATTTTAGGAATGGTTAGAACAGTAAATCACTTGGTACAAGTAGAAGGCTTATAATAATAATATAATAAAATTAACATGAACTTATCAAATTTACAACCTGCGGAAGGTTCAACAAAACAGCGTAAGCGAGTAGGACGTGGTCAAGGATCAGGCAGAGGTGGTACTTCAACAAGAGGACACAAGGGAGCAAAATCTAGATCAGGTTACTCAAAAAAAGTTGGTTTTGAAGGTGGTCAAATGCCTCTTCAACGTCGAGTTCCTAAATTTGGATTTACAAACATAAATCGTAAAGAATTTAAAGGAATTAATTTAGACACGCTACAATTTTTAGTAGAAACTAAAAAAGTTAACGCAATTACAATTGATGTAATTTTAGATAACGGTTTAGCGTCTAAAAATGATAAAATTAAAATTTTAGGTAGAGGTGAATTAAAAGCAAAATTAGATGTAACTGTTCATGCTTTTTCAGCTACGGCAAAAGCTGCAATTGAAGCAGCAGGTGGAACAGCAATTACTCTTTAAATGTTAGCATGAAAAAATTTATAAATACAATAAAAAACATTTGGAGTATTGAAGACCTAAGAGCTCGGATTATTACTACACTTGGACTACTCCTTGTGTATAGATTGGGCTCTTATGTTGTACTTCCGGGTGTCGATGCTTCAGCATTAGAGGCCGCAAATGCTAATAATGCAAGTGGAGGATTATTGGATTTGATTAATATCTTTGCTGGTGGAGCGTTTTCTAGAGCATCAATTTTTGCTTTAGGAATCATGCCTTACATTTCAGCTTCTATTGTTATTCAGTTATTAGGTATGGCTATTCCATATTTTCAACGTTTACAAAAAGAAGGCGAAAGTGGTAGAAGAAAAATTAACCAAATCACACGTTTTTTAACCATCATTATTACAGGATTTCAAGCACCGGGTTACATTGCATCTCAAATTACTACCCATCAAGGTGTAGTTCCTGATGCAGGTCCAATGTGGTGGTTTTCTACAGTATTATTGTTGATTACAGGTACTATGTTTGTAATGTGGATTGGAGAAAGAATAACTGAAAAAGGAATCGGAAATGGTATTTCATTATTAATTATGATAGGTATTGTGGCTAATTTACCTTCTGCATTTATCTTCGAAATAGCTTCAAGATTTGGTATTGGTGGTGTTGGTGGTCCAATTATTTTGTTAATTGAAGTTGCATTATTACTGTTAGTTATTGTACTCTCTATTTTACTTGTTCAGGGAACTAGAAGAATACCTGTGCAATATGCCAAAAGAATTGTTGGTAATAAACAATATGGTGGAGTTCGTCAATATATTCCTCTTAAAGTGAATGCAGCTGGTGTAATGCCAATCATTTTTGCTCAGGCAATTATGTTTATACCTCTTACATTAGCTGGTTTCGGTGAA
The DNA here is from genome assembly GCA_016183805.1 of Bacteroidota bacterium. Lineage (GTDB taxonomy): Bacteria > Bacteroidota > Bacteroidia > Flavobacteriales_E > Vicingaceae > Vicingus. Next base: position 4,326 of record JACPDX010000039.1, on the reverse strand, counting down.
TCGTCAGTAACATCTTGGTTTGTAGCTACTTTTAGTAACACAGGTGGATTTGCTTATAATTTTACATTTGCTTTGATGATTATTGCATTTACATACTTTTATACCGCTGTTACTGTAAATCCTAATCAAATGGCAGATGATATGAAAAGAAATGGCGGTTTTATTCCCGGAATTAAACCCGGTAAAAAAACAGCAGAATTTATCGATAATGTGATGTCAAGAATAACTTTGCCAGGTTCAATGTTTTTAGCTGTAGTTGCTATATTGCCAGCCTTTGCGATGGTAGCCGGAGTAAATAATTCATTTGCTTATTTCTATGGCGGCACCTCGTTATTAATTATGGTAGGCGTTATTTTAGATACATTACAACAAATTGAAAGTCATTTATTAATGCGTCATTATGATGGATTAATGAAAACTGGAAAAATAAAAGGAAGGTCAAGTGCAGGAATAGGTATGGCTGGATAATACGTTTTATGGGAAAAATTTTTTATAAAACGGAAGAAGAAATAGAGTTAATTAGAGAAAGTTCTTTACTTGTTGGTAAAACATTAGCTGAAGTTGCTAAAATTATTAAACCTGGTGTAACTACACTGGATTTAGATAAAATAGCAGAAGAGTTTATTAGAGATAATAATGCAATTCCCGGTTTTTTAGGAATGTATGATTTTCCTAATACGTTGTGTACATCTTTAAATGCAGCAGTAGTTCACGGTATACCAAATAACAAACCATTAAAAGATGGAGATATTATTTCGGTAGATTGTGGGGTCTTGAAAAATGGATTTTATGGTGATGTAGCATATACATTTGAAGTTGGCGAAGTAAAAGAAGAAGTTAAAAAACTTTTGCAGGTAACCAAAGAATGTTTGAATAGAGCTATTGAAGTCGCAATTGCCGGAAACAGGATTGGAGATATTGGTTTTGCAGTTCAAAACTATGCCGAAGAAAATGGTTATGGAGTGGTAAGAGAACTAGTGGGTCATGGCTTAGGAAAAGATTTACACGAAGCTCCTGAAGTTCCTAACTACGGTAGAAGAGGAACAGGCTTAATGTTAAAAGAAGGGATGGTAATTGCAATTGAACCGATGATTAATATGGGTGTGAGAAATGTGATACAAGATAAAGATGGTTGGACAATAGTTACAAAAGACGGTAAACCATCAGCACATTTTGAACATGATGTTGTGGTGCGAAAAGGAAAAGCTGATGTATTATCATCACATAAGTTTATTGAAGAGGTTTTAAATAATAAAAATTAATGGCAAAACAAGCATCTATAGAACAAGATGGAACAATTATAGAAGCATTGTCGAATGCAATGTTTAGAGTAGAGTTAGAAAATGGGCACATATTAACAGCTCATATTTCTGGTAAAATGAGAATGCACTACATTAGAATTTTACCAGGCGATAAAGTAAAAGTAGAAATGTCTCCCTATGATTTATCAAAAGGTAGAATTTCGTTTAGATACAAATAAATTAATGACTTCGTCAATTGACGGATAAAAATTAGAAAAGATGAAAGTAAGAGCATCAGTTAAAAAAAGAAGTGCAGACTGTAAGATTGTTCGCAGAAAAGGACGTTTGTACGTGATAAACAAAAAGAACCCTAAGTTTAAACAAAGACAAGGATAATATAATTAGTAATTATGGCAAGAATTGCAGGTATAGATTTACCAAAACACAAACGTGGCGTTATAGGTCTAACATACATCTATGGTATTGGAAGATCTTCGGCTACAAAAATTTTAAATCAAGCTGGTATTGATGTAAATAAAAAAGTTCAAGATTGGGATGATGATGATTTGTCAAAAATCAGACAGATTCTTAACGATGAATTTAAAGTAGAAGGTTCTCTTCGATCAGAGGTTCAATTAAACATTAAACGTTTAATGGACATTGGTTGTTATAGAGGTGTAAGACATAGATCTGGTTTACCATTAAGAGGTCAACGCACTAAAAATAACTCTAGAACTAGAAAAGGTAAAAAGAAAACAGTTGCTAACAAGAAAAAAGTAACGAAATAATAACTAACGAGTTCCCAGTTCACAGTTTTTAGTTCACAGTTCCCAAACTCGAAACTTTAAACTTTAAACTCGAAACATCAAACTTAGTAAAGATGGCAAAAACAAACGTAAAGAAGAAAAAAAAGGTAATTGTTGAGGCTTACGGACAAGCACACATTCATGCATCTTTTAACAATATTATTGTTAGTTTAACTAACAATAGTGGACAAGTTATATCATGGTCTTCAGCTGGAAAGATGGGATTTAGAGGTTCTAAAAAGAATACTCCTTATGCTGCTCAACTAGCGGCTGCTGATTGTTCAAAAGAAGCATTTGAAAACGGACTTCGTAAAGTTAAGGTTTTTGTAAAAGGACCTGGAGCTGGAAGAGAATCTGCAATAAGAACTATCCATAATGCTGGAATTCTTGTAACAGAAATAGTAGATATTACTCCACTACCACACAATGGTTGTCGTCCACCAAAAAGAAGAAGAGTATAGTAATTAATTAAATATAAACCAGAAGGGAATTTAAGTTATCGAAGGATACTGACCTTAATTCATAATTTTCCTTTCAAAAAAAAACAAAACAAAATGGCAAGGTATAGAGGTCCAAAGTCAAAAATCGCTAGAAAGTTCAGAGAGCCAATCTTTGGACCAGATAAAGTGTTGGAAAAAAAGAATTACCCACCGGGACAACATGGTCCTAGTAAAAGAAGAGGTAAACAATCAGAATACGCTATTCAATTAGCCGAAAAACAAAAAGCTAAATATACCTATGGTATTTTAGAAAAACAATTTGAAAATTTGTTTAACAAAGCTTCTAGAACCAAAGGTATTACAGGTGAAAATTTACTTAAGCTGTGTGAATCTCGTTTAGATAACGTTGTTTATCGTTTAGGTATTGCTCCAACCAGAAGCGGTGCCAGACAATTAGTGGGACACAGACATATTACTGTTAATGGTAATTTGGTTAATATAGCTTCATATATTGTTAATGAAGGCGATGTTATTGGTGTAAGAGAAAAATCTAAATCTTTAGAAGCAATTACATCTTCTCTTGCATCTCATCCGGTTAAATCTGAATGGTTAGCTTGGGATAAACAATTAATGGCAGGTAGATTTATTAAAACTCCCGAAAGAGAGCAAATACCTGAAAACATTAAAGAACAATTAATAGTAGAGCTTTACTCTAAATAATTTATTTTAACTATTTTAACTAAAAATATACTATGGCAATTTTAGATTTTCAAAAACCAGATAAAGTAATCATGATTAATTCTAACGATTATTTCGGAACTTTCGAGTTTCGTCCGTTAGAGCCGGGTTATGGTATTACAATAGGAAATGCATTAAGAAGAGTTTTACTAAACTCATTGGAAGGTTTCGCTATTACATCTGTAAAAATTGAAGGTGTTGACCACGAATTTTCTACAATAAAAGGTGTGGTAGAAGATGTAACACAAATTATCCTAAACTTAAAACAAGTTCGTTTTAAACAACAAATTGAAGATACTGAAAACGAAAAGTTAATTGTTTCTATCAGCGGTCAAGATACTGTTACCGCCGGAGATATAGGTAAATTTACTTCAGCATTTCAAGTATTAAATACTGATCATGTAATTTGTACATTAGAGAAATCTGTTAAATTACAAATCGAATTAACAATTAGCAAAGGAAGAGGATATGTTCCTTCTGAAGACAATCAAAATTCTGATGCAAGTATAGGTGTAATTGCAATTGACTCTATTCACACTCCAATTAAGAATGTGAAATACAATATCGAAAACTACAGGGTAGGACAAAAAACCGACTTTGAGAAATTAGTTTTTGAAATTACAACCGACGGTTCAATTCATCCTAAAGAAGCATTGAAAGAAGCTGCTAAAATATTGATTCATCACTTTATGTTGTTCTCTGATGAGAGAATTACATTGGATACAGAAGAAAAATCATCTGTTGAAGAATTTGATGAAGACTCATTACACATGAGACAGCTTTTAAAAACTAAATTGATAGACATGGATTTATCAGTTAGAGCTTTAAATTGTTTAAAAGCGGCTGATGTAGATACTTTAGGCGATTTAGTTCAATTTAATAAAAATGACTTGTTGAAATTCAGAAACTTTGGTAAAAAATCGTTGACTGAATTGGACGAGTTAGTAGAAAACAAAGGTTTAAACTTCGGAATGAACGTTGCAGCCTATAAATTAGATAAGGAGTAAAATAGACATGAGACACGGAAAGAAATTAAATCATTTAGGAAGAAAATCTGGTCACAGAAAGGCTATGCTTTCTAATATGGCATGCTCTCTTATC
>JACPDX010000002.1 GCA_016183805.1 Bacteroidota bacterium | reverse complement strand
GTTTGGACCCAAAGGATTTGGTATATCACCGGAAGACTATCACTTTATGATATTTGACCGTTGGGGAGAAAAGATGTTTGATACCAATTTATTGTTCGACCCATGGGATGGCTTTTACAAGGGCACGAGAGTCCAGGAAGAAGTATATGTTTGGAAACTGTTCTTTAAAGACATCAACAATAAAAAACATGAACTTATTGGCCATGTTACTGTTATTCAGTAAGAAAAAGATATTATTAACAAGCTAAAAGAGATTCTAATATTAGAATCTCTTTTAGCTTGTTAAATTTTTGATATCAAAATCTTATACATTATCTTCAAAATTTTATACAATATCACTAACTATTTCATTTTATTTTTACAATTAATTAATTATTGAAACTAACAATAAAAAAAATTGAATAAAATGAAAAGATTATTTTATCCGAAATCAACGCTATTATTAATAGTAATTTGTTTTACATTTATTGTAAAAGCTCAACAATATCCAGGATATACGTTGGTGAGCGTAAAAAATTCAACAACAGCACAATTGATTGATACGAATAGTGTGGTTTATCATACCTGGACGGATGCTAGCCTAAAACAAGCCGGTTATTCTAGTTATGTAACACCTGGAGGTTTTTTATGGAGGGCAATCGTAAAATCGGGTAATTCATTTACTGGAGGACCGATATGTGGAGAAGTCCAAAAATTGGATTATAATGGGAATGTAGTTTGGGATTTTGTTTATTCAACAACATCATATGTAACACATCATGATATATGTCCAATGCCTAATGGAAATGTGCTTTTAATAGCTTATGAAACAAAAACTTCTACAGAAGTAGCTAATGCAGGATGTTCAACTTATAGCGGAACGATGTGGCCCGAAAAAATTGTTGAAGTGCAACCTACAGGATCAACAACAGGAACAGTTGTTTGGGAATGGCATGCTTGGGATCATTTGGTTCAAAATACAAATTCTTCTGCAGCAAACTACCAAACATCTATTGTTAATCACCCGGAATTGTTAAACATCAATTATTTAGCTAAAAAAGATTGGTTGCACGCAAATGGAGTAGATTACAACCCGATTCTTGATCAAATTACGTTTAGTTCTCATAATTTGAATGAAATGTATGTGATAGACCATAGCACAACCACTGCTGAAGCAGCAAGTCATTCCGGTGGTAATTCGGGAAAAGGTGGAGATATTTTATACCGTTGGGGAAATCCGGCGGCTTATGGAGCATCAGGAACACAAATATTTAATGTGGTTCATGATGCACATTGGATTCCTGAAGGATACCCCAATGCAGGTGATTTGTCGGGGTATAATAACAAAGGTATAACAAGCCCAAGTAGTGCTTCATGTACAGACCTTTTCACTCCTCCCGTTTTAGGATATAATTATTCAATAAATTTAGGTTCGGCTTATTTACCTTCTACTTATAATAAACGACAACTATCGGGAGGTTATAATAGTAATGAAGGAGGTTCACAACAGCTTCCAAATGGAAATATGTTGGTATGTATGGGGATTTCGGGATACATAAAAGAATTTAGCCCGACAGGTGCTTTGGTTTGGTCTAAAACCCTTACGGGTCCTCAGGCTAAATCAGCAAAATATAACGAATGCTACTTTAATAACGCTGCACCTCCAATACCTACCATTACTGAGTCAACAGGTACATTGAGTGCTAGTTCTGCAACTACTTATCAGTGGTATTTGAATGGGCAACAGATTGCAGGTGAAACAAACCAAAACTATACTCCAACTCAAAGTGGTATTTATTTGGTTCGAACAACTGATGCAAATGGATGTATATATCAATATTCTGAAGGCTATAATTTTAACCTTACCACTGGAATTAATGCTATTTTACAAGATGTAAATTTTAATATTTATCCAAATCCGTCAAGTGGAATAGTTAATATTGAGGATACTTATTTAACCGGAAAAAGATTTGAATTGTTTGTTTATGATGCTGTTGGCAGAATAATTATTCAAAATAAAAACATCTATCAATTAAATTTAGCTGAGTTTGAAAACGGTATTTATTATATCACCATAAAACCAGAAAATGCTAAAATTATTAACACTAAAATTATTTTATCAAAATGAAAAAAAATATACTAGTTGGTACCGCTATTTTATTAGCCTCAAGCATGTCTTTTGCAAAGAAAATCAAATTTTCTGTTGACATGGCTGGAATTACAATAAGTCCATTTGGCATGCATATTACAGGCGATTTTCAAACTTTAGCAGGCTATGCAGGTGGAGATTGGATGCCAAATAATACTCCTCTTACTCAAGAAATTAGTGATACTAATATCTATAGTATAATTGTAGATATTCCTGCTTTTGCTAAGTATGAGTATAAGTTTGTAAATGGAGACCAGTTTTATGAAGCTGAGTTTGTTCCGGCAGAATCGAGAGTTGGATATAACTTTAATGATAATCGTTGGATATATTTAGATTCGCTTGCAGACGACACTACTTTTGTTGGAGCAATAAAATTTGGAGGAAATGCTCCTGCCAATTTAAATCTAATTCGTTTTTATGTTAATATGCAAAACGAATTTGTTTCTCCAAATGGAGTTCATTTAGCTGGCGATTTTCAAGCCTGGAGTACTTCAAAATCAATAATGTATCATTTTATCGATGCACCAATTGGAGTTTATGAAGTGATTGAATATGTTGTTCCAAATACCTACCAATATAAGTTTTATAATGGTAACACTACAGGTGATGATGAAACCATTGCTGGAGGCTGTACTACAGGAGGAAACAGAAGCCTTACGGTTACATCGGATATAGTATTAAATACAGTATGTTTTTCAGCTTGCTCTGATTGTACAACCGGTACTGATGAGTTGGGTAAAAATTCATTGATTAGCATTTATCCAAATCCTACAACGAATTACGCAACCATTCAATTTAAAAATAACGACCCAAAAACGGTTGTAATTACTGATGTAAATGGTAAAATAGTTCGAGAATACGATTCAATTATTCTTACTTCATTACAAATTCGAAAAGACAACTTAAAAGCGGGGATTTATTTTGTGAATGTTAGATATGCTGATAGCTCTTTATCCAAAGAAAAATTAATTTTTCAATAACATGTCATGGTTTTAAAGAATAAGGCTTTTTTAGTTTTCTCATTTTTTGTAATAATGTTTCAAACTGTGGTTTCGCAAACTACATTTTACGATGTGAATACCATACAAAAAATTGAAATTACTTTTTCTCAACCCGATTGGGATTATCAACTAGATACTGCAAAAGTGGGTAGTGAAGGTTATATAATGGCAAGTTTCGTAAGTATTCGTACCAAGGAATTAAAGATGTAAAACTCAGTAATTGTTATTCTGACCCATCAATGATTAGAGAGGTGTTGGCGTATAAAATTTTAGAAAATTATATGGATTGTCCGAGAGCTAACTTTGCACAAGTTTACATCAACGGAAACTATATCGGTTTGTATTCAAATGACGAAAGTATTAACAAGACATTTTTATCTACTCATTTTTCATCTTCAAACAATACGTTCATCAAATGTAACCCTATTGTTAATCCGGGACCCACAACAAAAAGTAATTTAAAATACATTTCAACGGATAGCTCTCAATACTTTAATTTTTATGAAATAAAATCAACCAATGGCTGGAACGATTTAGTTAAATTGTGCGATACAGTTACCAATTACCCTTCAGCAATTGGAATAACAGTTGATATTGACAGAGCCTTATGGATGCTAGCTTTTAATAATGTTTTAGTCAATTTAGATAGCTATTCCGGTGCATTTTGTCAAAATTATTACTTGTATAAAGATGCTACACAAAGATACAATCCAATTGTTTGGGATTTGAACATGGCATTTGGGGCTTTACCTTTTGTAGGTAGTGGGTTAAGTAGTTTAGGTTCGCTTACCGTTACAAATATGCAACAACTTCCTACAACTATACATAACACAGATAATTATTGGCCATTGATAAAAAATATCATGAGTGATGCAACTTACCAGCGAATGTATATTGCTCATGTTAAAACCATTACAAATGAATTTTTTGTTAATAATTTATATCAAACATTAGCTACACAACTCCAAGCTGTTGTTGATACAGCAGTTCAAAGTGATGTAAATAAATTTTATACATACACTCAATTTCAAGATGGATTGACAGGAGATGTTACATCAAGCTACACTATACCTGGTATTGTTAACTTAATGAACCCGAGGGTTTCCTATTTACAATCTACTACTAATTTTACAAATACTGCTCCGGTAATTTCAACCATTCAATTGAATGATTCTACTCCATTAATTGGATCAACTGTTGTAATTACAGCCAATGTAATAAACAGTAATACAAATGCTGTTTATTTGGGCTATCGTTTCAACGATAATGAAAAATTTACCAGAATATTAATGTACGATGATGGATTGCACGATGATGGTGGAGCCGGAGATAATGTTTATGGCATTTCAATTTCAATGAACTTCTTACAATTTCAATATTACATATATGCAGAGAACAATAATGTAGGTAGTTTTTCGCCGGAAAGAGCAGAACATGAATTTTATAACCTCAATGCCAGTATTTCAGTAACAACACCGGGTCAGGTAGTAATTAATGAGTTTGTGGCGGTAAATCAAACAGGAATTCAAGATGAGGCCGGGCAGCGGGAAGATTGGATTGAATTGTACAATAATACTTCTATAGCTATGGATTTATTTGGTTTGTTTTTATCAGATAGTTACACAAATCTTACAAAATTTGCATTCCCTCAAAATACCATAATTCAACCAAACGGCTATTTATTAATTTGGGCAGATGAAGATCCAAGCACAACAGATTATTTACATGCCAATTTTAAACTTTCATCTACAGGGGAACAGATTGTTATTTCAAATATTGCTGGAGAAATATTGGATAGTATCTCTTTTGGAGTTCAACAAGCAGATCAATCTATGGGAAGATGCTCGAATGGAACAGGTTCGTTTACGATTTATAGTACACCTACTCCTGAAGAAGCAAACTGTGTAATTTCTGTAGAAGAATACGATATTGTTGCAGGTGCCAGAATATACCCTAACCCGGCAACTAATTATGTAATTGTTGATTTTAAACAGAATGATAAACAAAATCAGATTAAAATAATTGATGTAACCGGAAATGTTATTTATGAAAATGTAACAGGAAAAAATCATGAATTTATAGATGTTTCTAATCTCAGTAGCGGTTTATATTTTATAAGTATCAATCACAGTAACACTCAAAAGTTACAAATTGTAAAATAATAGTTAATATTGTTTTAAATTTAAGTTAATAAAATCAATAATGAAATACGTAGTATTCACAAATACTTATAAAAACAATGTAAAGTCATGAGTAAAAAATCGATTTTTAAATTTGTTGCACTAACAGTAATTATTTTTCTTTTTAATTCTTGCAAAAAAGAAGCTGGTGAAGGTGGTAATTCATCCATAAGAGGTAAAGTATGGGTGATAAATTATAATTCAACATTCACCTCGATTAATGGTGAGTATGTTGGAGCCGACGAATATGTTTATATTATTTATGGTAGTGATGTTAGTTATGGAGATAGAACCAAAACCAACCCTGAAGGCGAATTTGAATTTAAATATTTACGTGAAGGGAGCTATACAGTTTATGTATATTCTAAGGATAAAACACAGGTATCTCCTTCGGGGCAAGTCGCTGTAAAATTAAGCACAAGCATATCAAAAGAAGAACAAGTGGTTGATTTAGGCACAATAACAATTTATAATTAATATCAATAAGATGAATCAAAAATATTTTTTTTCGGCTGTTCTTTTTATAACGATATCATTTTCTGTCTCTGCACAAAGTAAAAAAGACATTAAGAAATATAAAATAAAAAGTGTTACAGTTACAGTTACTGATCAAGAAAAAGAAAAGACAAAAAAAGATTCGTACAAAAAATTTGATGCTAATGGAAATGTTCTTGAAGATGTAGAGTACAATAAAGATGGTTCATTAAAAAAGAAAGAATCGTATAAATACAATAAAAATAATGAGATAACAGAGGAAGTTATTTATGATACTAAAGGAATTATTAAAACCAAAACCGTTACAGAATATAATGCTGAAAATCCAAAATCAGAAATTGTATATGGTAGTTCGGGAGAAGTAATTGAAAAAACTAGTTTTATATACAATGCCATGGGAGAAAAAACCCAAGAATTAACGAAAGATGCAAAAGGAAAAACGGTTAAGAAATCAGTTTATACCTATGATAAAAATGGGTTAAAAGCAGAAAGAAAAACTTATGATGCTACAGGATTGTTAATTTCTACAAAAAAATACACTTACGAGTATTAAAATTGGAAGAAATTAAAAACATATTAAACACATTTGACGTCATCACCCTTTCTGAAATGGATGCTGTTAAATTAATGGACAGAACCGACACAAAATTTGTTTTTAATCGCATTGAACTTTCTGACATTTTAAATCAATTGCAACCTTTTTATAAGGTGTTAGAAGTCAACGGAAATAAAGTGAGTAAGTACGAATCACTTTATTTTGATACGCCAAAATTTGAGATGTACCACAAACATCAAAGTGGTAAATTAAACAGGCACAAAGTAAGATTTCGAAAATACGTAGAATCAAACTTGAAATTTTTTGAAGTAAAATTTAAAAATAACAAGGGAAGAACTATTAAAACAAGGGTAAAACAAGATCAGATAGACAATATCATACAACACCAAGCACAAGAATTATTAATTAAAAAAACAACTCATACTTCCGAAAACTTAGAACCAAAAATTTGGGTAAATTACACTAGAATTACCTTGGTGAATAAAAATTCGCCGGAGAGAGTTACTATTGATTTGAACTTACATTTTGTAAAAGACCATCAGGTTAAAAATATCGATAACTTAATAATTGCAGAAGTAAAACAAGATAAATCTAGTTCATCACCTTTTTTAAAGTTGATGAAAAAACTGCACATCAGGCAAGGCTCAGTAAGTAAATATTGCTTTGGTGTAATCACTTTTTTCGATAACATAAAACACAATAATTTTAAACCTAAATTAATTTCAATAAAAAAAATAACTCATGACACTATTAGAAATCGTTAATGAAGAAACTATAAAAACAAGTTTCGAATTATTTGAAAAATTAAACCTAAAATTCTGGACGAGAATCACTATTGATCTTGTTTCGGTATTTGTTTTAGTACGTTTTATTTACTATCCCATTTATAAAAACAGGGAATTCTTTTTTACTTTTTTTATCTTCAACCTCATTATATTTTTAATTACATTTTTATTAAATAAAGTAGAAATGAGTATGGGTGCAGCTTTTGGGTTGTTTGCCGTTTTTTCCATGTTGAGATATCGAACAGAAGGTATTTCCATGAAAGACATGACCTACTTGTTTTTGGCTATTGCCATGGGATTAATTACTGCGGTAAGTAAGGGTAATTGGGATGAATTATCATTGCTCAACCTAATTATTATTGCATTTACTTATTTATTAGAAAGTAATTTGTTGTTAAAAAAAGAAGCCTCAAAAGTTATTCAGTACGAAAATATTGAAATGATAAAACCTGAGTTTAAAGAAGCATTGATAGCCGATTTGGAAAGCCGAACAGGAATAAAAATCAACAGAATAGCAATTAGTAAAGTCGATTTTTTGAGAGATACTGCCATTATTCGTATTTATTATTATGAGTAATTCTAATCATAAAATACTTTTCTTTTTAATTAGCTTATTTTTTTGTTTTCAAGCAAAAGCTCAAGTTAATGATGCGGGTTTATGGCTCAATTTAAATGTGGAGAAAAAAGTTACCCAAAAGTTTTCAGCTCAATTTACTCATGGATTTCGATGGTATGAAAATATTTCGGAACTAGGAACAAGTTTTTCTGAAATAGGAATGAGTTATAAAATAATTAAACCGCTTACTGTTGCTGGATTCTATCGTTATTCAAAAAATAAAAGAGTGGACGATTTTTATAGTAATAGTCATCGTTATAGCTTTTATGTAAGCTATAAACTGAAAGTGAAACAATTTAAAATTAATTTCAGAGAACAATTTCAGTCGAGATATAAAGATTTAGGTACTAGAGAAATGAGTTATATACCAAAAAAACACCTTCGAAGTAAAATAGAAGTGTCTTACGATTTAGAAAAAAAATATACCCCGTTTATTTCGGGCGAATTATTTTACGAAATAGGAGAATACATTGATAATGTACGTTATCAAGCTGGACTGGAATCTGAACTTAATAAATTCAATACCTTTCATTTATATTACATGATTGACAAGGAAATGAACGTAAAAAACCCTTGGACTAATTATGTTGTAGGAGTAGGATACAATTTCACTTTTTAACGCTTATAAAATAATTTATTTCAATTTTACGGCGGTGCCATAAGCCAAAATTTCAGCGGCTCCCTGCATTACATTTGAAGTAGTAAATCTGACATTTACAATAGCATCAGCGTTTAATCTTTTAGCATCATCAAGCATTCTTTTAATAGCTTGTTCTCTAGAATCAGCCAATAATTGGGTGTATTCCGAAATTTCACCACCCACAATATTTTTTAATCCGGCAAAAAAATCCCTACCGATGTTTCTTGCTCTTACGGTGCTGCCTCTTACTGTTCCTAATGATTCAGTTATTTCTTTTCCATAAATGGTTTCTGTGGTTACAAATAGCATGATTTTAATTTTAGATGGATGACTATAATATTATTAATTATTTTGTTATGACTATTCTTTTTGTTTCATAAAAGCTTGTTTGATTTGAAAAAGACATGGTGTATAATCCCATAAGAAGAAAATCAATATTAAGCTTGAAATTTTCTTGGTCAATAACAGTAGAAAAAATCTGCCTGCCCAAGTTATCATAAATACTTAAAGAAAGTGGATAAACTTTAGTTTTTATAGTTAGTTGCGTGGTCGCAGGATTAGGATACACGTTCAGTTCAGTATTTGTGAGGGTTAACTTACGAACACTTATTGGGGCAATATCTTCATATTGATAGTATATATTTTGATTAAAATAGTTAGTTTGATATACCGTGTCTAGTCGAATTACAAACAAGTCATCATTACCTATTCCATAACTTTTAGTTTTTCCAATCAATAATAACCTACCGTTATTTGTAATAACAGAACCATTAATTTCGTCATCTTCGGTATATCCGAAAGTTATACCAATACCCGCCCAATTTCCATTATCATTAATTGCATTAACCACAACATCTTTTTTGGCAAAACCAAACGATTTTGTATAGCCTATTATTAATAATCTTCCATTTTGAAGTTGCAATATAGAGTTAGATTCATCATCATTACTGTTTGCACCACTTGTAACGAATGTGTTAAAATTTAATAAAATTCCATTTGTGTCCAGTTTCAAATAATAATGATCTAAATCGAAATTGCTATTCAAACTGTTTGAAGTTCCAGTAAATGCATATTTACCACTTTGTAGTTCAATTACATCAGCAAGACTTTCATACCCCGCTCCCCCATAAATACTATCCCAAAGTAAAACACCATCTTTATCAAACTTCAAAACATAGGCTTGAGTTGAATCAGTTTGTGTATTTTTAATACCGGAAACTACAATATTTGAATCTGAGGTTTGAATAAGAGCATTCCCTTTGTCGGTTAAACTTCCTCCGACGGTTCTTGTCCATAGCGTATCTCCAACTGAATTTGTTTTAACCACATAAACATCAGAAAAACCAGCTGTATTATTGTATGTTTCTCCACAAAATACAAACCCGCTGTCAAAAGTTTGTACCACGTCGTAAGCAAAATCCCAATCGTTGCCACCATACGTTTTTTGCCATTCGTAATTTCCAAGGCTATCTCTTTTCAACAACATTGCATCATAACCTCCATTGCTGTAGCTATTTGTTGATGCAGCAATAATAAATCCTTTATCGTAGGTTTGTTTTATGGCATACCCCCAGTCGTTGTTTGTTCCACCTAAAGCCCAACTCCATTGATAATTACATAATGAATCCACTTTTAACAAATAAATATCCGTATTTCCATCACCACTACTTGCTGTAGAACCAATTATAACAAAACCACCATCATCAGTTGCAGCAATATCCTCTCCTACATCGTTTGCCACCGAACCAAAAGTATAAAGATGAGCAATCGTATCTTTTTGAGAGAAACCAAAAATTGGTAGAATTAACAATATATAGAGCAAATACTTATTCATTAATTGCTTTTCTGATTTTAATGAGTTTAATTAATAAACTTTCTAGCCTGTCTAACTTTAACATGTTTGCTCCGTCGCTTAAAGCTACTGCTGGATTTGGATGAGTTTCAATAAAAATACCATCTACACCAACTGCAATACCTGCTTTTGCAACAGTTTCTATCAATTCAGGTTTTCCACCTGTAACACCAGATGCCTGATTAGGTTGTTGTAATGAATGGGTAATGTCTAAAACTGTTGGTGCAAAATTTCGCATTACAGGAATCCCTCTGTAATCGATTACTAAATCTTGGTAACCAAAAGTTGTTCCTCGTTCGGTTAACCAAACGTGGTTATTTCCTGAATCTTTAACCTTATTTACCGCAAATTGCATGGCTTCGGCAGATAAAAATTGTCCTTTTTTAATGTTAATCACTTTTCCTGTTTTTGCAGCAGCAATCAACAAATCGGTTTGGCGGCATAAAAATGCAGGGATTTGTAATACATCCACATATTGAGCAGCAAGAGCACATTCTTCGGCAGTATGTACATCAGTTAATACAGGAATATTTAATCGGTCTTTTACCTTTTTTATAATCTCCAATGCTTTAATATCACCTATTCCTGAAAAAGAATCCAACCTCGAACGATTTGCTTTTCGGTAAGACGCTTTAAAAATAAAAGGAATTTGTAACCTGTCGGTCATTTCTTTTATGGTACAGGCAATTTCAAAAACATTTTCTTCGCTTTCTACCACACATGGTCCGGCAATTAGAAAAAAATTACCTGAATGGGTGTGTTTTAATTGTATTAAACTTTCCATTACTTTATAGTTTTCATCAAAAATACATCTTAAATCCTAAAAATCCATTATTGCTATAGGTCGATGCCGGAAATAAATAAGCTCCAAGATGCTCTGTTCCTAAAATTATTTGATAGTTGTTTTTAAATTGTTTGGCTAAAGTTATTCCAAAATTAAATTTACCATATCCTCCATAAATTAAATTACCTTGAGTAATAAAACTGTTGCTGACATTATATTGAACAGTTGTATAAATTAGGGGAAAATAATTGGCTAAAATCCTATAACGGATACCAATGGTTGTTCTTAATTTTTCGCTAAACATATGGATATAACTCAAATTAAAAGATGTTGGTAGGGCAACAGCATAACCACTTTCACCTTTTTTTGTAGAAATGTATTCTATCAAAGAATCTCTTGAAAAAGATGAAATCAAACTATCATTCATATCAAAAATATTATCAACTTCAACACCATCAAAAGTAATTACAGTATCTGCTTCTATCTGAATGGATTTTTTATTCCATTGGATAAATCCTAAATCATCAATATTTACAGTAATTTTTCCTCCATTTTTAAGATGATATTCCGTAAATAAATCGGTAGAAATTCCAAATCCGTTAAAAGCTTTTAGTCCAGTGTTTGCAGTATCACTACTATTATAAATATAGTTTAAATCAAAAACCAATTCGTTGCCAAACTCTCCGGTAAACAAACTTCCTGTCTGGATAGTAATTGCCTGATGTTCTTGAGCTTTAATTATTGAAAAAACAGCTCCTTCTTTGGCTGATTTACCATGACTCGTTTTATAATTTATAAATCCAATATTTAGTTGCTGATAATTTAAATAATTAAAATTGGTATGACCTATATCTGCATATTTACCGGTAAATTGTTTGTAACCATCAAAAATAAGTTTTACCAAATCACTTGATAGTTGAGCATCAAAATGTTCAACGTGTTCAATTCCAAAAATGAGTGAAAATTTAGTTTTTCCAAATAAGGTGTCGAAAGGGATTTCAGCTTGTACTTTTAAATTAAAATCTCCACCTGCTCTATTTCTATTACCCAAATTGCTGTACAAATTATCTTTATCCTCTCTTTTTATTTCTCCACCCAAAATAAATTTATTTAAAAACTGATTATGGGCTACATTTGAACCATAATCAAATGTTCCTTGAGTTGAGAAGTTTAATTGGGGCAAAGTATCGTTAAAAAAAGTGTTGAATTGCTGCGAATATCCATTATTGAGAAGAAAAAAAACAAGAAAAAGGAATACTATTTTTTTCATTTAATCTACCTTAATTAACTTGATAAACAAAATCACCTATTACTTTAATATCAATAGCATAACCGTCATAAATTTTAATGAATTGGGGTTGAGCAGTGGTGTTAAAAGCAATTTTGAACACCATTTTTTTGGCAGCATACATGGCATCGATATCCAATTTAGACAGTGGAATTGTTAAAACAGAACTTTTTTTGGCAGTTACTTTTAAATTTGCATCGACGGGAGCTGAAGCAATATTGTTGACTATCGTCAATGATTTGATGACGCTAGCATTTTCATCTAACAATTGTAAACTCAAATTGGCATCGAACGGATATCCATTATCGGCATAAATAAATAATTTTCCTTCCAAAATCTGACCGGAAGAACTGTTACGTTCCATATTAAAATCGGAAGTATCGACAAGTGTTAAATTATTTGCAACTATTGAAAGAGGAAATTCAATATTTAACTTAGTTTTAAGTGGATGTTTTTTAAAAATAAAATCATTGCTACCTGATATATTACCAAATGGGTTGATAAGTAAATTAATGTCGTATTGCAATTGATTTGGAAAAATTTCAATTAAATTATCAATGTTAGAGTTTGATGTGGTTAATGAATTATTATAATTGGTATAATTTACTTCAGGAACTGTATAGGTTTCCGTTGATCTATTGATATTTATAGGAGATTCGATGATTGAATGGATTAAGGAATAGTTAGCTCCATTTTTGGTATTTATAGCTTTAAATTGGTTGATAACCAATTGTGCATCAACTCCAATTCCGTTTTCAAAAGTTAAATTAACATCAACGTCTTCAATATCTATGGTGCCATCTACTATTCTATCGAATACTGCGAAATCGGTTGTTTCGGGTCCAAAACGATAATTTTGACTACCAAAATATCCTCTAACATAAAAAGGAACTACATCTACAAATGTGTTTAGAAAATTAATTTTTTCTCCGATATTAATATTAACTGTTGCCCCGTTGGTATCAACAGTTGCAACAGATTGTGTTACAAAAGTGTTTGTTTTGTTTCCTGTGGTTCCGGTTAAATTTAAATCGTAATTGCTTATATCAATACGTTTTTTAAAATAAGCAGGCTGAGATGGAGTTGCGGCATCAATTAATTCGGTTAAAACGAGTGTGTCTCCATTTTTTGTAGCACTACTGATTTTATAGGTTACTAATACTTTTTCTCTGATGTCGCTAAATATTTCTAAATCAATAAAACCTGATTCTATTTTAGCAAAATTTAACTCTACCCCATTGGTAACATTAAGTTCTCGCTCCTCATCATTACTGTAAAAGGAATACCCGGGAGAAGCAACAATATTCAGAGGAACAGAATATATTTCTGTAATGGTGGTATCCGGAATTTTAAATAATGAATCGACATCTATAGTAAAAATACTTGTTGAATAGACTATTTTTAGTGAGGTATCCGGATTTACTTGTAAAATGGAATCTGGGAGTAAATCGTTTAATGTTAAGGTGGTTTTTACTAATGGAGATAAAACATCAACATCCCAGGTTGGTTTATCTACCGCTTTTCGGCATGAAAAACTAAATACTAAAACAATTATTATAGCCGGTAAAAATCTCATTTTTATCTGTAAGGTGTAAATATACGCAAACTTCAGATTTTTATGCCTAGCACACAAACATCATCCAATTGTTCTGTATCGCCTTTCCATTGGGTAAAAAATGTACTTAAAAATTTCTTTTGTTGTTCAATAGGCAACTGTGCACATTCCAATAATTTTTCTTTGAAGATTTTTGTTTTCATTTTTTTACCTTCTTTTCCGCCAAATTGGTCAGAATACCCATCAGTAGAGGCATAAATAACATCACCTTTTTGAAGTTGAAATACCACATTCGTAAAATTATTTTGATTAATGTAAGAACCTATAGGTTGTTTATCTCCTTTAATTTCAATGAGTTCAAATTTTTTGTCATTGCGGGCTTGACCTGCAATCTCAGTAATAGATTCTGGGTCAAGCCCAGAATGACGAGAAGGACGGATTATCCATATTGGGTTGTTTGCACCTGCAAACGACAACGTGAGTTTGTTAAAGTTAATTGCAAATAAAACGGCATCCATTCCATCTCCAACCAGATTACTTTCATCGCTATGTTTATTCACTGTTTCAAAAACCTGAGCATTTACAAAATCCAACGCTTCGGCAGGAGAGTTTACATTTTTTTCTTTGATGGATTGATTTAAAATTTTTATTCCAATCAAACTCATAAAAGCACCCGGCACTCCATGTCCTGTACAATCTGCTACACAAAAAACAACTAATTTTTCGTTTTCTTCATCGGTTTTTGTTGTAGATAATTCGGTCATCCAATAAAAATCACCACTCACTATATCTTTGGGCTGAAAATAAACGAACGACAAAGGCACTTGTTTTTTTAATACCTCTTCGGGTGTAATTAATGCTTGTTGAATTCGTTTTGCATAATTTATACTGTCAATAATTTCTTTGTTTTTTTCTTCAATGATTTCATTTTTAAACAACAATTCATCGTTAGTGGATTTAAGTGCCAATCGGGAAATAATTTCTTTTTTAGTTAAATTATATCTTGTTCGGATTAGATAAACTGAAAACATAGCAACAGAAAATGTGAGTAAACCTCCATTCACCATTATTTCATCGAACGTAAGACGACTGTTTATTTCCAAAAAAATAACATTTGCTAATAAAGAAATAGCAACAATTATCCAGGAATACATTGCCCGATACAACACAAACATTCCTGACCCAATAAATAAAGTAATGTAGGCAAAGGTGTGTTTTGTAAATTGTGCAACATCCATTACGCTCCACATGTAAGCATTTTGAATGGAAATAAGTAAAACAGGTATAAATCCTAATATTTCTATTGGGATATTAATTTTTTTATACGTAAGTACTGAAATTAAAACAATTAACGAAACAGAAATTCTAAAGGTTAAAAATGGTATCCAATATTCGGGTAAGGTAAAATAATCGGCAACAAAAAATAACAGGTTAAAAATAACCGCAAACCAACAGGTAATAATATGATATTTTGACACCGATTTCTCGATTTCAGCTTCCCAAGCTGGTTTAATTTTTACATTCATTATTTATGTTTTAAAACACATTACCAAATTAATGAAATTATTTAAACCTGACAGGTTTTAAAACCTGTTAGGTTTTTAAATTAAGTATTTTTCGAACGTGGATGAAAATCCAAAATGGCTTGACGGAGATAATCGCGATTTAAATGTGTATAGATTTCGGTGGTAGTAATCGATTCATGCCCCAACATTTCTTGTACAGCACGTAAATCGGCACCTCCTTCTACCAAATGTGTTGCAAACGAATGCCTAAAAGTATGAGGGCTGATGGCTTTTTTTATCCCTACAGTTTTACACAAGTTTTTAATGATAGTAAAAACCATTACGCGAGAAAGTTTAGCTCCTCTTCTATTTAAAAACAATACATCTTGGCTTTCTTTTTTTATGTTGTGTTGATGATTTCTTATCGATTTGATGTAAATATTAATGTGTTTGATGGCAACACTGCCAATTGGAACTACTCGCTCTTTACTGCCTTTACCAAACACATGAATAAATCCTTCGTTAAGTATAAGATTTGATAATTTTAAATTAACCAATTCCGAAACTCTCAATCCACAACTGTACATGGTTTCGAGCATAGCTTTGTTCCGCTCACCTTCTGGTTTACTCAAATCAATGGCATCTATCAACGTATTAATTTCTTCTACACTCAACACATCAGGCAATTTTCTGCCAATTTTTGGTGCTTCTAAAAGTTCGGTGGGGTCATCTATGATAATATCATCGACAACCAAATATTTATAAAATGCCTTTAAACCCGATAATATTCGAGCTTGGGTTCTTGCACTCAAACCAAATTCACTGATAAAATTTAAAAATTGTTCTAATTGTTGCTGGTTCAATTTTTCCGGTTGAACCAAGATTTTTTTCAACAGACAAAATTCTTCGAGCTTTTTTATATCTCTCAAATAGGCATCCACAGAGTTTTCTGATAGAGAACGCTCTAATTGTAAATATGCCTTAAAGCCTTTTGTTATAGAATTCCAATTCATTCGATACAAATATATATCTTTGCTTTTCAGTATTTAACCTATGAATATTATAATTATTAACGGCCCAAACTTAAATCTTTTAGGAAAACGAGAGCCTGAAGTTTATGGCAACACTTCTTTCGAAGACTATTTTCAGTTACTACAAAATCAATTTTCTGATGTTAGTTTTGAATACTTTCAAAGTAATGTAGAAGGTGAAATAATTAACAAATTACACGAAGTTGGGTTTTCTATTGATGGAATAATTATGAATGCGGGAGCTTATACACATACTTCAATTGGTATTGCTGATGCTGTTGCAGGAATTACTTCCCCTGTTATTGAAGTACATATTTCTAATGTTTATGCTCGTGAAGAATACAGACACCAATCATTAATGGCAAAAAATTGTGTTGGAGTTATTGCCGGGTTTGGATTAAAATCATATCAATTGGCAGTTGATTACTTTACATCTAAAAAAAGTTAAAAGACAGAAGTCGGAAATTGAAAATATTTTCAATTTCCGACTTCTGTCTTTTTCTTCCTACTTGGTCTTCTTTTACCTAATTAAATTAACATGTCCAGAATGTTCTGTTTTTACGTTCCTATACAATTCTTTAGCTTTAATTTTCCAAACATAAACACCAGTTGCAACAGGATTTCCGTTATAAGTTCCATCCCATCCTTCGTTTAAATCGTCCGTTTCGAATAATTTCTCACCCCATCTATCAAATATCATAAAGTGATAATTTTCAGTGTCTATACCATCTCCAAGTGGTTTGAACGTTTCGTTTTTAAAATCTCCATTAGGAGTAAAACTGTTTGGGATATAAAACAGGTATAAACCATCAATTTCCACCATTCTAAATGTGCTATCTTGACAACCGTAGCTATTCTCGATTAGTAATTGAACAAAATAAATTCCGGCGGTATCTGAAGGAAACTCTGAAATAGGATGTTCATCCGTAGAAGAATTAGGATACCCACCGGTGATAGTCCAATAGTTTAAAACATTACCAAAACTTTGATTACTAAACTGAACAATAGGATTAGTAATGTCAGTAGGTTGTGGACTCATGGTAAAATCTGCAATTGGATAATCTCTGGCACAAACCAAATCTTTCATAACGGTATCTAATGGACACCCAAGATCTGAAGTAATAGTTAATGTTATATCAAAACAACCAGGAATTGAGTATTCATGGCTAGTTGTTAAGATGTTACCATCTGTTACACCATCACCAAAATCCCACAAAACAGAATTGATGTTTGGGGTCATGGCAGTCGTGTTTATAAATGAAACAGTAAAACCATAACAACTATCGGTATTAAAAGCAATAAAACTTGGTTGAGGCATATCATACCAATAAACAGTTGTACTTTGTGTAACCGTTGGTGTAGAGCAATTATCGCCAACTACAACAGTATAAGTTTCGGGACTCATTGTAGGGCGAACTATTATGCTTAAGCCTGACCCAACAGGATTGTTGTTGCTATCAAACCAATTATAAGTATAGCCAACACCTGAGCCACCACTTGCAGGATTAATCGTTATTCTTGTGGTATCCTCTGGGCAAATAGTATCTCTGTTTAAAATTAATGTAGTAGTGTAAATAGTGTCGTTTAGTGTAATGGTTCCATTAGCTGAGGTTTGTACACAAGTTCCTGTTGTATTAATGATATAGTTAAAAGTGCCTACATCGGTTGGTGTTCCATTTATGGTAAATATTCCTGAATTATAAGAACCTGTTACTCCCGTTGGTAAACCATTAATAGTTGCACCAGTTCCACCTCCACCAATAGCATAAGTAATAGGTGTTACTGCCGTACTAATACACACAGTTTGTGCATCTGTTCCAACCGCCGAAGTTAATGAAATTGTTGCGTCAGTAGTAATAGTTATTGTGCCAGTATCAGAAATTTGTGTACAAATTCCGCTTGTAGTAATGATATAGTTAAATACACCTGTATCACTTGGTATTCCAGAAATAGTAAATACTCCTGAATTTAACAATCCTGTTACTCCTGTGGGTAATCCACTAATTGTAGTGCCTGTGTTAGGCCCAGTTATGGCGTAAGTAATATTTGTTATCGGGGTATTAATACAAATGGTTTGTGCATCTGTTCCTGCTGCTGAACTTAATGTAAGTGTTGCATTTGGATTAACCGTTATATTCACAGTTTCAGTTGGAGAAGTACAACCCATAGCATCTTGTGCAAACACAGCATAAGTTGTAGTTGTCAATGGTATTACCGAATGAGGCCCATTACCTACAAGTCCGTTATCCCAAATTAAACTTATTGCACCAGTGCCTCCAGTTCCGCTTCCTGTTAAAATTATAGATTCGTTAATACAAATGGTAGTATCGTTTGTTACATTTGTTAAGAAAACTTCTGAGGTTGGTAATAAAGTAATTAAGGTATCAAAACTACAACCCACAGCATCTGTTATACTTACTAAATAAGCTCCTGATGAAATATTGTTTAATGTGTCTGATAATGGTTTGATGTTACTTTGTAATAAGGTGACCCCTGTACTGTCGTAAAATTCATAAGTAAAGGGTGGATTTAAACTATTTCCTGTTGCAATAATTTGTCCATCGTTTGAAGTATTACAAGTTGATGGAATGGTTGAGAAAGAAGCAGATAATTGTGAAGTAATATTTATTGAATCGGTATCAAAACAACCTCCAACCGGGTCAGTTACAGTTACTGTATAAGTGGTTGTTGAACCCGGGCTTAACACAGGGTTTTGTATGGTTGGGTCTGAAACCCCTGTAATAGGTGTCCAGCTGTAAGTAAAAGCAGCTGGGTTGGGTGTGGTTGGACAAGTGGTAAATCTAGTTACTGGTCTGTTTGTACTAGTTCCACTACTTGTAGTTGATGGACAGGCGGGAGAACTATCAGAATAATAATAATTACTTGAAGTAAAAGCGGTGGTTGCCCATGGGGTAATTGAATTATTGGTATAAGAAGTAGCCAAGTTATCGTAACAAATTTCAACTATTAAGTTCGAAATGCCATCCCATTCATAAGCTACATCTAAAGTATGCATGTTGTAACCAGTAATAATATTTACTGTTTTTGGGTTAAAAACCTGAGTTAATCCTGTTTCCCATGTTGATGTTAAGTTGGTAATATTGGTACATTTCATTTTTATGGTGTACGAATTGTAAGTGGTTGTACCATTAATTGCGGTAACTTGCCACCCAATCTGGGTTATTTTACCACCTGTAAAACCTAATGCGTTAAGCTCAGCAGCAGTGTATAAAAACTGGTGTTTTGCATTTTTCCAATAATTTCCATAAGGAGCAGGATATGTGGATGTTCCATTTGCACCTGTTGTAGTTCCAACTGTTCGTGGTGTAGTTGGTCCTGAACATGCAGTTGATGCACTTGCTCCACAACTTGCGGGTATTCCACCACCTAAACTTAAGTTAATAGGAACATTGCCGTTACAACTAATGGTAGTGTCATTATTTATAATATTAATGTTAGGAGCATAAGCTGGAGAAACTGTAACGTACATGGTATCTGATTTCATACAACCACCACCATTATCAACATCAACAATTATGGTGTTAACTCCTGATGTTGTAAAAGTTGCCGTCGGTGTAGAGCTGTTCGGATTATCCATTATTGAAGCAGGAGTCCAAGAATAGTTGTACACCCCAGCAGGGTTTGTTATAGTTGTAAAATTTACAGTTTCACCTAAACATACCGTACTGTCTGATTGAGTGGTGGTTAAGGTATAGTTTGGAACAACTGTTATCGTTTGACTTCTATTTACAGTACAGCCTCCAGCATCAGTAAGGGTAACGGTATAAGTTGTTGTTGTTAAAGGAGTAGCCACTGGGTTTTGAATGGTTGTATTAGACAAACCAGTAGCAGGTGACCAACTAAAAGTATAATTGGATAGTGTTGGCCCACAGTTTCCAACTCCAGTATAAGCAGTGTATCCGTCAGCCCATCCTGTCATGCCTCCTTGTGGAACGGAAAATTGAGTTATACCTTGCCCATTAATTAAGTTAAACGAGGCTTCGCCTTGAGAATTTCCTATTCCATAAACTATTGTAATGGTATTTCCATTAGTAATAGGGAGTGTTACCGTATTCCAATCCCCATTATTATCTGTATTTAAAACGGAATAAGTACCAACTAAAACGCCATTATCAAATATGGAGATGTTTTGACCTTCCCAACCATCACCAAAAGAATCAAACATTTCTAAAGTATAAGTACAAGTTGATTCAATTCCAAAGTTTAGTGAACTACCTAAACAAATAGATGTATCATCAGGCGTTAAAGTTAAAGTTGGAGGAGGGTTTACGTTAACGGTTACCGAATCTTTTTTAACACAACCAAAAGGAGAAGTAACTGTTGCAACATACGTTGTTGTGGCTGTTGGGGATGCATTTGGATTTGAAATAGTAGAATTATTTAACGTAGAAGCATTACTCCAACTGTACGTATATGTTCCCATTGCCGGAACCACGTTTACTCCAATTGGAGTAGATAAATAATCACACAAAGTGGTGTCTCCAAAAGGAAGTACAAAATAATCGGGGACTACAGTTACGGTTACTGTATCGGTATTAACACAAGCGGCTGCAAGTGAGCTAGTTAATAAATAAGTAGTAGTTACTGTGGGTTTTACTTGCGGATTGGCACAGGGGTTACAGCTAATGTTTACTCCAGGATTTAAAGGTTCCCCGGATATTACAGACCAAGAATAACCGGCACCACCAAGAGCATTGAGTTGTGCCCATTGTGGTCCGCAAATGATTTGGTCAGATCCAGCAGAAGGTTGATCGAGAACAGTAATGTCAAAAGTAAAAGTTTGTTTCCCAATAATAGGGCATCTATCGTCTTCTGCAGTTATCGAAAACACATTCCTCCCTGAATCTAGAGGTGTTGGAGTCCAACAAAATGAACCAATTGGATTTGGTGTGTTATTGTTTGCAAGATTAAATATTGCATCTTGTATTGCAGAAGAAAGATTAGTTGTAATACTTATGTTATCTCCATCAGGATCGCTAAAAGAAACATCAAAACAAATGGTCTCATTTGGGCACATTTCAATAGAATTATTGTCTATAACCTGTACGTTTGGACCTTGTTGAGTTATATTCATGCTTCCAGATGCTCCTCCACACGTAGTAGCACCTCCAGCTGTAGGGGTAAGGTTACTACAACCAGGGTCAATAACAATCTGCATTTCTCTAATTTGAGAGCCGATTAATACTCCATTTCGATATTCTTGAATCTTAATAGAAACTACAACTATCTGCCCTATTGATGGAGTAAAACACAACTCACCTGTAAATGGATCTAGGGTTACTCCTGTTGTGGTTATTATAGGTTGAAGTAACGAGTAGCCAGCTGCGAATAATATTGGTGATCCAGCAGCACTTAACGGTTGTGCAAAAGAATAATACAAAGAATCTCCATCTATATCTGAAGCAGCATGACTATAAACAGTTAAATTATTTGCACATAAATAAGGTGTCGGTGATGATGAAAATTGTGGAGAATTATTATTTACGCCTAAAACATTATTTAAAGTTGCTGAAATATAAATATTTTCAGAATCTGGACTAACTAAATTATCGATAGTTGCATTTCTAGAACCATCTGACCACGAAATTACCCAGTTAGCACAAGGGAGCATGGTAACTATACCACTATAATAATATGCTTTTGTTCCTGGTGTAGTTCCTCCATTACAAGTAGTTAATGCCGTAGAGCAAACTTGAGATGCATTTTTCGTGCTATCCCAGTTTAAAGTTACGTTAAAATTACCACATGAAGAAGTTAAATTTATATCATCGGATGTTTCAGATGGTGTAACAAGACCATCACAATCTCCATAAACTGTTAGCATAACTAAATAGTCGTTTCCACCTATATAAGAGTAGGTAATATCTGCACCCATTAAATGAGAAGCAAAGGAATTAGATGCAAATGCAAATAAAATAACAATAGATAAAAGTAATTTTCTCATCAAAGCCCTAGCATATTAATTTTTTACAAATTTAACAACAATACAACCAACTGTTAAAGACGAAGTTAAATAAAAATGGTTGCTTTGGCTAGTTAGAGAATTTTTTAACATTTTTTATTTTAAAATAACAACAAAAACAAAATATTATATTGTAATTATCATGCCGTAATAGTTGAAGATGATAATATTCTTAGAAAATCGAATTCTAAATCCCAAATCTTCAATTTCCAATTTCAAATACATTTAAAATAATCGAAAGGCTCCAAACAATCATTGCATCTATACAAAGCTTTGCAAGCTGTGGAGCCAAATTGACTTTTTAACGTAGTATTTTCTGAATTGCAACGAGGACATTTCACAACTTTTGAACCTGATGAAAATAACACTCCTTTATCTTGTGTTCCTTTAACAGGAGGTGCAATACCATATTGGGTAAGCTTTTCTCTAGCTTTTTCAGTCATCCAATCGGTTGTCCATGCCGGAGAATAAACCATTTTAAGCTCTACATTTTCGATACCTTTATTTTTAAGGGCTAAAATAATTTCATCTTCAAAAAGTTTCATGGCGGGGCAACCAGTATAAGTTGGTGTAATGGTTACAATTACTTTTTCGGGTTGGATTTCTACATCACGGAGTACACCTAGTTCTTCAATAGTGATTACAGGTATTTCAGGGTCGGGAATTTCAGCCAGAAATTTCCAAATTTGTTCTTTAGTATAGTTCAAGGTTTCGGGTTTCTAGTTTCTCGCTAATTATTTTCTCGCAAAGCACGCAAAGTTATTTGCTTCAATCTTCGTTCCTCTACGCAAGCCCCTCCTTCGGAGGGGTTGGGGAGGCTTTACCACTTCGCATCAGGATAAGCTCTTGGTAAAAACTGCATTTCCGCAATAAGGTGACCTAAATATTCTGAGTGCATACCCTTTAAACTTCCGGTTTGCATATACGCATCTGTTGGACGAATCAATTTTGCTCTTTCCAAAACTTCATCAACAGTTTTATCCCATTTTGATTTGATTTCAGTTTGATTTATAGCAATTCCTTCTTTGATTAATAAGGTATCAACATCATTCATTTCAAACAAATTACCAGTATATTCCCAAATTTCATTTATTGAAGTTTGAACTTTATTTTTACTTTCATCAGTTCCGTCTCCTAAGCGAACTATCCATTCGGCACTATGTCTTAAATGATAGGTAACTTCTTTTAATGATTTTGCTGCGTGGGCTGCAATCAATTCATCTTTACTTGAGCTTAAAGCGGTATATAAATGATAAAAATAAGCTGATTGTAAAAAATTTCTTACAACAGTATCTCCAAAATGACCGTTTGGTCTTTCTGATAATAGTGAATTGTAAAATTCCCGTTCATTTCTTTTATAAGCAAAATCATCTTCTGTTCTACCTTTACCTTCTAATACCCCGGCATAAGTTAACATAGTTCTCGCTTGTCCGATATGGTCTAATGCGATGTTAGTCATGGCAATATCTTCTTCTAAAACAGGGCCATTACTACACCATTCACTCATACGTTGCCCAAGAATTAAACTTGTGTCACCAATTCTTAAACAATAATTTATTAAAGCTTCTTTTGTTGTCATTTTTTAATAATTATATTTTCTACTTCCAACTTCGGTCTTCGGTCTTCCAACTTTTTTATATATGTTTCGCCCCATCTGGCATTACGTAATGTGTTGGATGCCGATAAGCTTTGTCATCAGAAGGGTCAAAAAATGAACCGCTGTCTTCCGGTAAAGAAGAAACAATGGCATCTAATGGCACTACCCAAATACAAGTTCCTTCATTTCTTCTGGTATACATATCTCTGGCATTTTGTAAAGCCATTTCTTTATCTGTTGCATGAACGCTTCCTGCGTGTTTGTGAGGTAAACCCGGTTTGCTTTGTACAAAAACTTCCCATACATCACCCTGACTATCTTTTATATTACTCATAAGTGTATTTTTTAATTTCTAATCTCTAATTTCAAATTTTGTATTTCTTTTTGTTTTGCTGCATAAGCCAAGGCAGCTTTTCTAACCCATTCGCCATTTTTGTGAGCAGCAATATGGTGTTTTAGTCGCTGTCTGTTACAAGGTCCATTCCCATTAACAACGCTCCAAAATTCATCCCAATTCATTTTCCCAAAATCGTACGATTTACGTGTTTCGTTCCATTTTAAATCAGGGTCAGGAATGGTAAGTCCAATAACTTCAGCTTGACCAACTGTTTTATCAATAAATTTTTGACGCAATTCATCGTTGGTTTCTCGTTTAATTCTCCATTTCACAGCATTTCCAGTATTTGGAGAATCCGAATCATGAGGGCCAAACATCATAATGGAAGGCCACCAAAATCTATTCAATGCATCTTGTGCCATGGCTTTCTGTTCGGGAGTTCCTTTTGCCATGTGAGCCATTATTTCATAACCTTGGCGTTGATGAAAACTTTCTTCTTTACAAATTCTTACCATTGCTCTTGAATAAGGACCGTAAGAAGTCCGTTGTAAAGATACTTGATTTACAATGGCAGCACCATCTACTAACCAGCCCACAGCACCCATGTCTGCCCAAGTAAGAGTTGGATAGTTAAAAATGCTTGAATATTTTGCCTTTTCTGTTTGTAACTCTTCAATAAATTCATCCCTACTTTTTCCTAAAGTTTCAGCTGCAGAATATAAATATTGACCATGCCCGGCTTCATCCTGTATTTTAGCCAACAAAACAACTTTTGCTCTTAAGCTTGGTGCTCTACTAATCCAATTTCCTTCGGGTTGCATGCCAATCACCTCAGAATGGGCATGTTGTGAAATTTGTCTTTGCAAATGTTTACGGTAGTCTTCAGGCATCCAATCTTTGGGTTCTATTTTTGTATCAGCGTCAATTTTTGCCTGAAATTCTTCTAATTTTTTAGTATTATCCATAATCCTATGTTAAAAAACATACAAGTTTACTGATAAATTTGGTAAAAATGGCATGAAAACAATCACTTGTTAAGAATATATTTATTTCGTTTTTGTTTTCATAGTAATTTAAATCAACCTATATTTTTTTAATTAATAAGTTTATTTTTGCCGAAAAAGTTAAAAGATGAGTTTGTTCAAGGTTGTAAAAGTTAAAGACGTTAGAAAAGAAACTGATGATACTGTTTCAGTTGCTTTTGATGTTGACAAAAACGAATTTAGATATCAGTCGGGTCAATATATAACTATTCAAAAAGAAATTGATGGTGAAGATATTAGACGGTCTTATTCATTGTGTAGTGCCCCTTTTGAAAATGATTTTAGAATTGCTGTTAAAAAGATTGAACAGGGCAAAATGTCAACTTTATTGCACCACAATATAAACGTTGGAGATGAATTAAACATTATGTTGCCGGCAGGAAACTTCACGATAAGTGATTTTTCCAGAAAACATATAGGTTTTGCTGCGGGTAGTGGTATTACCCCTTTATTATCGATGATAAAATCAACTTTAAAAGAAGGTGGCTCATTTGTACTTTTCTATGGAAATAGAACAGAAAGTTCAACCATTTTTAAAAAAGAAATTGACGAACTTTTGGTTAAATATCCCAATCAGTTTAATGTTACCTATATATATAGTAGAGAAAATATGGCTAATGAAATTCAAAAAGGTCGTATTGATAATAAAAAGGTAAATGAACTGATTAAGCAAGATTTAGAAATATTAAAAGCAGATGGGTTTTACCTTTGTGGACCTGAAAATATGATAAATGCTGTAAAAGATACATTGTATTATTTAGGAGTGCCAAAAGAGAAAGTTCATTTCGAATTGTTTACCACTCCGGTTCAAACCGCAGAAAATAAATCCAAAGTAGTTTCTGATTTTAAGGGGACTAGCCAATTAACGGTAATAATGGATGGGGAAGAGTTTGAGTTTGAATTAGCCTACGATGGAGATTTTATTTTAGATGCCTCTATTGATCATGGGGCTGATGCACCATTCTCTTGCAAAGGAGCTGTATGCTGTACATGTAAGGCGAAAGTTTTAGAAGGTAAAGCAGTTATGGAAATGAACTATTCCTTGTCGGATGAAGAAGTTGCACAAGGATATATTTTAACCTGCCAATCACATCCTGCTTCTGACAAGCTGGTGGTTGATTATGATGTAACCTGATGGGTGGTGTGTTGGGAAGTCCGAAGTTGGTATTGTGCATTGGCTTCCCCTCTTGAGAGGGGGTAGGGTGTGTTTTGGGAAGCCAGAAGACAGTACTCTTATTAATAATTAACTGTTGAAAAGGTCTGGCAATTGCCAGACCTTTTTTTTTGCAAATTCATAATTTTACGTGAATTCGATATTAAATAATTTTAACACATAGAAACATAGCTTATTTTAAATCAAAGAAAACATAAACAAAACATAGTTTTCTCCGATTTATCGGAGAAATAGCTATTGTGTAACTATCTAATTGAGCTTTGATATAACTTTTAAAACTATGTTTCTATGTGGTAAAATTAGTTTTTAGACTTTTTCATGTCGTGTTCATATATATTAGGTAGTATGAGGATTTTTAGAAGTTGCATCTTGTTGTCGGCAATCGTTGTTGTATTTGGCTGTCACAACAACAAAAAGGTTGTAACTATTGAAAAAAACAACAAAGAAGAGTCTTTCATAGTACTTCAAACCAAGTACGCCGAAATATTAAAAGTAACGCCAAAAGAAATTGATAATTTGCCACTTTATTACTTCATCGATCAATGGATTGGTGTAAAATACAAGTTCGGAGGAACAACCCAAGAAGGTGTGGATTGTTCCGGCTTTGCCAACATCCTATATAAAGAGGTGTACAAAACTGTTTTGCCAAGATCATCAAAAGATATTGCAAAAGCACTCAAAACAATATCGAAAACTAACCTTTCAGAAGGCGATATTTTGATTTTTGATATAGAAAATAAAAAAAATTCACATGTCGGAATCTATTTAAAGAACAATAAATTCGTACATTCATCAACCAGTAATGGAGTAATTATTTCTAGTTTAGAACATCCATACTACCAAAAAGCATTTAACAAAGCAGGGCAACTATGACCAATATATTAATAACGGGCGGAAGTAGAGGGATAGGATACGAATTGGTAAAACAATTTGCAGCCCATTCCGATAATCATATTGTGGTACTTTCTCGCAACATCGACAAACTTGAACAATTAAAACAAGAATGTATTCAGCTTTATAAAAATGTGATACATATATATAAGGTAGATTTTAACTCACCTTCGTTTATCGATGAAATACGAAATATATTAGCAAAAGAAGATAAACACTTTCATGTATTGGTAAACAATGCAGGAGTGCTTATCAATAAACCATTTACCGAAACAACAGCCACCGATTGGCAAACCGTTTTTACTACCAATGTATTTGCCCCGGCACTATTGATTAAAGAAGTAGTTTGTAAAAACAATAAACAAGAGCAAACACATGTGGTAAACATTAGTAGTATGGGTGGCTTTCAGGGGAGTGTTAAGTTTCCGGGTTTATCGACTTATAGTGCATCAAAAGCAGCATTGGCTAATTTAACAGAGGTATTGGCAGAAGAATACAAAGACACCAACATTAAAATAAACTGTTTAGCATTGGGTTCTGCACAAACCGAAATGCTACAAGAAGCCTTTCCCGATTATCAGGCAAAAGTATCGGCTAAGCAAATGGCAACATACATTATGGAGTTTTGTTTGTCAGGAGATAAATTATTTAATGGGAAAATATTACCGGTTTCGGTGACTACGCCGTAATTGTAATTTTATGAATAGTGAATTAATTATATTAGAAGTTAAGCACCTGTACATCCTGCTGCAAAAGTACGAGCTAAGCTTTTTAATGGCAATGTGGGGGGACGCTTAGGTCGAATAATACAATGCCTTAAAAATAGTATCTTCGTATAAGATGAATATAAAATTATCACTAAGCCCCGACCTGTTTGTAGTTTGAAGCAAAGGCAGTAGTGTTAGCAACTACGGGCTTATAACTATAAAACTAAAAATTACCACATTTGAAGCATGTCAGTTCGATTTCTATGATAAATTTTCTTTCAAATCCACAGCGGATAAAGCACTAAATAGATTGCTATAAAAGGTTTTCAACACGAGTATGTGAAAAATATCTATTTGATTATCAGTAGAGATAGTAATATATAGTAAAAAAAAGTATTTATATGTTTGTGTAATACAAAAAGCTGGCTACTTTTGCATCCGCTTTCGAAACAACGGTTTCACATAAAACTAGGCGAATAATCAGTAAAATAATTTTATTTTTAAAATTACTTGCAGAATTAAAAAGTATGTTTACTTTTGCAACCCTGTTCAAAACAACGGTTTTGAATGTTGAAAAAAAAGTTTGAAAAAAGTTGAAAAAATGTTTGGAGATTAAAAAAGTAATTCTACTTTTGTCGTCCCCAAAAATCAGAAAAAGTTCTGATAAAATTTTGGAAACAAATTGATGATATAGTTCTCTATAAATTATATAGTGTTCTTTGAAAAAATTGAAGTAAGATAAAAAATAAGGTAAGTATCCCTTAGTAGAAATTAATTTCAACTTCGTGAGAAATAATCTCAAATAACATTTAAGATTAATTACAACGGAGAGTTTGATCCTGGCTCAGGATGAACGCTAGCGGCAGGCTTAACACATGCAAGTCGAACGGTAACATGAGTAGCAATACTTGATGACGAGTGGCGCACGGGTGCGTAACGCGTATGCAACTTACCTCTAACTGGAGAATACCCTTCCGAAAGGAAGAATAATACTCCATTATATTTCGATGTGGCATCACATTGTTCTTAAAGCTTCGGCGGTTAGAGATAGGCATGCGTCTGATTAGCTTGTTGGTGAGGTAATGGCTCACCAAGGCTACGACGGGTAGCGGGTGTGAGAGCACGACCCGCCTCAGGGGGACTGAGACACTGCCCCCACTCCTACGGGAGGCTGCAGTCAAGAATATTCCCC
>JACPDX010000040.1 GCA_016183805.1 Bacteroidota bacterium | reverse complement strand
CAAATTCCAATTGATGGAGGAAATGACAGAACAATTTAGTGAAACTCAATTTTGAGGTGTTAACAGCGTTAACGCCTCAAAATTGTAAGTTGAACTATTCCGCTGTAGAGCGGAATCTAAACCTTATCTAATTTCTTGACACAATTCAATTAGTACACCATTGGTTGACTTTGGATGTACAAAACAAACCAATTTGTTGTCAGCCCCTTTTTTGGGATTTTCGTTAAGTATGATAAATCCTTCTGCTTTTAATCGAGTCATTTCAGCGTAAATATCTTCTACATCAAAGGCAATATGATGAATGCCTTCACCTTTTTTGCCTATAAACTTAGCAATTGCACTATCAGGATTGGTTGCCTCCAACAATTCAATTTTACTTTCACCAACTTTAAAAAAAGAAGTGTTTACATGTTCGCTCGCTACTTCTTCTGTTTTATATGGAGTCTGATTAAATATTTTGCCGTAAATAGAGTTAGACTCCTTTAAGTTTTTTACAGCTATTCCAATGTGTTCAATCTTGTTCATAGTACAGTTTGGGTAAAAAAAAGTCCCGAATAAGGTTCGGGACTTTCAAATGTTCAACGAATTGAATTATTTTTTTACAAAAGTTTCTGTTTTATTATCAAAGTTCAAATAATAAATTCCTTTTTTAAGGTTGGTAACATCAACTTTTTCTCCGAAACCTTTTTTAACAATATTTCCAAAACTGTCGTAAACCTCAAAAAGAGTTTCTCCGGTAAATGTAATAATGTCTTTAACTTTTATTGGGCTGAATGAAATTTCGCCGGTAGTTGATATATAACGAGAAGCTTGAGAGTATCTTGGTTTGCTTGAGTAATCAACTTGTTTTACTCTAAATTTGTTTTCACCTGAGTGAGGAGTAATTCTAAAATCATATTTGTTTTCATCAACAGCACCATTTCCATCAACTTCACCAACTTTAATCCATTTGTTCCAACGATATTGTTCAATAATATATGCTAATTTGCCGGTTTCATTTTTGGTAGTCCAAACAAAGTTACCATCTTTAGAAATGTCCATAGCAACAATTTCGAAAGTACTTTTTGGTTTTAAAACTTCAGGATTTAAAACTTTAGGTTTGCAATCGTCTTTGTGTTTGATTTTAACGATAACTGGATCCCCAACTTTTAATTGAAAGTTTGCAAAATCAATTTCAAAGGCACTTGAGTTAACCTCATCAGTTGTAACATCACCATTTATGGTAACTTCAAAAGTACAAAAACCAACGCCACTACCGGCAAATGGATTTTGAACATAAAGGTTCTTACCTTGATAATGACCTTCTAATACAATAACTCCAGCATCTACATTTGCTGTAAGAACTGCTAAAAGTAAGATTGTTAAAATTCGTTTCATGTTGTTTTGAATATAGTATTATAGTAGTTTAGTCTGCAATATTAAAACCTTATTTAGTTTTTTCAAAATTTTTTTATCGTTTTATCTAAAATAAAACCCATTTTATCGATTTTGTTAAACTATTTAACTAGCAATCTAATTTCACAAGTTTTTCAAATGTAAAAAAATAGATTGGATTTTTATAACTTTTTTTAATTTTTGGTTGAATTATTCACTATTTAGTTAAATTATTAACGTTTTGATTTAAAAAAACTAGTCATTAAATCGGAAGATTCTTGTTGCATTATACCTCTAATAACTTCCGTTTTAGGATGTAAAATGCTTTTTTCAACCAAACTAAAACCTCTTTTTAAATCAGGAGCAGCATAAACAACTTTCTTTACCTGACTCCAGAACAAAGCTCCTGCACACATTATACAGGGTTCTAAAGTAATATATATCGAACATTCGTTCAGGTATTTTCCTCCTAAAAAATTGGTTGCAGAGGTAATAGCCAACATTTCGGCATGAGCAGTAACATCATTCAGTTTTTCAGTCATGTTGTGGGCTCGTGCAATAATTTTATTGTCGCAAACTACAATAGCACCTACCGGAACTTCATCTTCATCAAAAGCTTTTTGGGCTTCTTTTAAAGCTTCTTTCATGTAATATTCATCAGAAAAAACAGTTAACATTATTTTTTAAGATTTTTGCTTTTTAGAGCTGAATGAAAGAATTGTTGACCAAATAATATAGATTAATAGTATTACGGGAAAAGCTGTAATATTTAAGAAAATAAATAATAGAAAAAATAGACCTAAAAAAGTAAAACGAAGTTCATTTCCAGTCCAACGTAATGATTTAGCTTTAAGCGAAACCATAGGAATTTCGGAAACTAATAAAAATGAAAAAATAATACCCAAAACTAGCATTGTTATAGGGTTAGAAATAAGTGGTAATACAATATTTTTTGTGTCTATGATTTGAGGTAAATCAGGATAAAAATAGATAAGAACGATAAAAATAAAAAACCCAGCATTTGCTGGTGTCGCTAAACCTAAAAAACCATCTGTTTGTCGGGTATCAATATTAAATTTTGCCAACCTAAAAGCAGAAAATATTGGAATAATAAGAGCGAGATAAAACATCCACGGATATTCAGTTAAAATTGGCGATTCATTAACAGTATTCAAGTGTTTTACAAATTGAAATAAAATAATTCCGGGAGCTAAGCCAAACGAAATCATATCAGCGAGTGAATCTAGTTGTTCTCCTAAAGGATGGGATACTTTTAATAATCGTGCGGCAGCACCATCCATAAAATCAAGAATTGTTGCAACAAAAATTAAAATAGAAGAAATGTATAGTTCGCCAGTAAAAGCATTAGCAATAGCCAAACAACCACAAATTAAATTTAGTGTAGTAATAGCATTTGGAATGTGTTTTTTCATGAGCGTTATTTATTGTTTGTAAAAGTATAAAACTTAAACTTAAGTTTGAAAAATGATTTCTATATCATTAAAATTTATTTTGTTGATTTGTAACTTATGTTGAACAAAGATTTTAAAGATCAATATTTTCATTTTCTAGATGTATTGCGATTTGTTGCAATTCTTATTTCTTTTCTTCATCATTCTGAAATCATTTATTTTTTGCATGGTCACACTTTCTTCTTTGTTTTATCGGGGTTTGTTTTAACGTATCAGGCAAGTAATGAGTACGATAGAACAACTAGTTTTAGCTGGTTTAATTTTACCATGAGGAGGGTTTTGAGAATACTTCCGCTGTATTTTTTCATTGTTTTTATAAGTTATTTTATTGTGCCACAGCTTACTTCACAAACAATAACTCTTGCCCCAATTGGTTATTATTTAACACTAACTTCTAATTACTATTCAGTAAATCATGTATTTATTTTAATGATTTTATGGTCTGTTGCTGTTCAGGAGCAGTTTTATCTTTTTATTTCATTCTGTTATAAGTTTTTTGATAAATACTTATACCAAATAGCAATTGCAATGGTATTAGTCTCGGTTTTATACAATATTTATGCAGAAATAAATAATATTAATATTTATACACATACTCTAAATCATTTTTCTTCATTTGGTATAGGAATCCTTACAGCAAAGTTATTTCTATCTGGATATTCGGTTAATGTTAGAAAAAATTTAAATATTTTTATATTAATATCTTTAATAATTTTTCTAGGTCTAACAGCATTTTTTTCAGGGTTTTATTGGGCAATTTTTGATAATCCTGTGGCTTCTTTAGCTTTTGGATATATTATAATGTTTCTATGTAATATAAAAATTAATGAAAAAAATATGGTTTTTGTTTTTTTTAAAAAATTAGGACAGTTCTCTTACGGCATGTATTGTTTTCAGGGTCTAATTATTACTTTTGGTAATAAAATTCTAATGGAGCATTTTGGGGTATTAAATATTTATTATTTGTCAATTTTTAATTTTTTAATTTTAACTGTAGTTTCCTTTTTAAGTTATCATTTTTATGAAAGAAAAATTTTGGATTTCAAGAAGTATTTTAGGTAAAAAAATAAGTTTGGGAAAAACATTCACAATAATATATCAATAGTTAAGTTATTTTAGGGTCGAAAAGCTGAAATTTTATATTAGGAAATAATATAAAATGGTTAATTTTCAACCCACTTAAATTTATAAATGCTAAAAATAAAAATTACAATTTCGTTAATTGCTATTTCATTTGGGTTGTTTGCACAAACTTCTGCTCCGAAATACAGTAATGAATTTTTGGCAATTGGAGTTGGAGCACGGGCTTTGGGGATGTCAAATTCGTACATTACCTCTGTAAACGATGTAACATCCGGTTATTGGAATCCGGCAGGACTGACGAGAACTGACAAAGATTTTTCTCTGGGACTGATGCATGCAGAATATTTTGCGGGAATAGCGAAGTATGATTATGGTGGATTTGCTTCAAAAATTGATAGTGTTAGTTCCTTTGGATTTTCGGTGATTCGTTTTGGTGTTGACGATATACCAAACACCACTCAATTAATTGATTCAGATGGAAACATTAATTATGATAGAATTTCATCTTTTTCTGTTGCCGATTATGCTTTTTTATTCTCTTATGCTCGAAAGTCTAAAATTCAAGGACTAAGATACGGTGCTAATGTTAAAATTATTTATCGTAAAGTGGGTGATTTTGCTAAAGCCTATGGTTTCGGGCTAGATTTAGGAGGACAATATGATTTTAAAGGATGGAATTTTGCAATTATGGCACGAGATGTTACCTCAACATTTAATGCATGGAGCTTTACGCTTGATGATGAAACCATTGATGTTTTTAATGCCACAGGTAATGAAATTCCTGAAAATTCAACTGAAGTAACCTTGCCAAAGGTAATTATAGGGGTTGCAAAAAATATAAGAATCAGTAAAAAATTTAATACGTTAAGTGAAATTAACTTTGATTTATCTACAGATGGCAAAAGGAATGTCTTAATTACTGGCGATCCAGTAAGTATCGACCCACACATGGGTGTTGAGGTTGGGTATGATAACTTGATTTTTTTAAGGTTAGGAGTGGGTAATTTTCAAAAAGTTACAGACATTTATGCCAATCGTAAAATATCATATCAACCCAATTTTGGCATAGGAATTAAATTTAAAGGCATTTCATTAGATTATGCTTTATCTGACATTGGCGACCAATCAGAAGCATTGTATTCAAATATTTTTTCCCTACGATTTGATTTTAACAAAATCGTTCATTTAAAAGAACCGCATCAATAGTGTACTATTTTCTATTAATTTTTTTGTAATTTTCTACTTTAATTTAAGTTGATTGAAACAAAAATATTTTAAATATTATTTAATAAATAGAGGTTTAGCTCTTTTGTTTTTGTTAGTATCTTCCATTTCATTTACTCAACCATACAACAACAGTTGGATTAACTATAATCAACAATACTTCAAATTTAAGGTTGCTGAAAATGGATTGTATAGAATAGATTCGTTAGCACTCGTTAATGCAGGTTTTCCATTAAATTCTATCGACCCAAGAAACATTCAATTATTTGCTCGTGGACAAGAAGTTCCAATATACATCAATGGAGAAAATGATGGTGTTTTAAATACCAGCGATTATATAGAGTTTTATGCTCAAAAAAATGATGGCTGGTTTGATGAAGGGTTTTATGGAGGAGCTTCCAATCATCCTAACCCTTATTACAGTTTGATAAACGATACCATCAGTTATTTTTTAACTTGGAATAATATTACAACTAATTTAAGGTACATCATTGAAAACGACACCAATTATACGAGTTATACTCCATCTTCATATTTTGAAAAAGAAGTGGTAGATGTTTATTCGTCGAGTTATTTATATGGTAAAACATTGTTGATTGGAACAACTTCAGAAAACTTATTTGGTTATGACCCCTCAGAAGGTTGGTTCGACCAACCGTATGCTTTGAATGATTCTAAAACAAAAACATTAATCACCCCGAATGTATATACATTAGCAGGAGATGCAAGTTTAAAAACGGTAGTTCTAGGACAATCAAATTATGCCTCAGCGATTCCTGACCAACATTTAAGGGTTGAGTTAGGGACAGTTACAATAGATACGATTTTTGAAGGGTATAAGAAAATTGATTTAGAAGTCGATATTCCAATAGCTGATATTTTATCATCAACTAATGTAAATTATTATAGCATTAACGATTTAGGCTCTACTGTAGGGAAACAAGCTGTAGCTTATACGAAAATAAATTATCCACATACTACTGATTTGGAAGGGCTTTCTAAGTTTGAGAAAATTTTTGTTGAAGATGATTTAATTAATACAAAAGCCTATTTTCAATTTTTCAATTTTTCAGGTTCAGGAAGTATTCATTTTTATGATTTAACTAACAATAAAAAAATTGATGTTGTAAATACCGGCAATGATTTTCAATGTTTAATTCCAAACGCAGGAAATAAAAAAGAGTGTATTGTTTATCGAGAATCGGAAATAAAAAATATTACAAGTATAACTCCTGTAAATTCTACAGGATTTTTTACCGATTATAGCACAACCGTTGATACTGCTTTTATTATTATTACTCATCTCACCTTGTTA
Source organism: Bacteroidota bacterium (assembly GCA_016183805.1). Taxonomy (GTDB): domain Bacteria; phylum Bacteroidota; class Bacteroidia; order Flavobacteriales_E; family Vicingaceae; genus Vicingus. The sequence goes on along the minus strand of JACPDX010000040.1, from coordinate 2,242 downwards.
AATGAAGCAAATGCTTATGCCAATTATCGATTAAGTAGCTTTAAAAATCCACAAAATGCTTATGTGGTAAATATCGAAGATTTGTACGATCAATTTGCTTATGGTATTGAAAAACATCCGTATTCTATCAGAGGTTTTGTAGATTATGTGTTGGATAACTGGACGAGTCAACCCAATTATTTATTTCTTTTAGGAAAATCAATAAAAGCAAATGAAGCGAGAACAGGTGCTAATTTCCATGAAAATTTAGTTCCTTCTTTTGGACATCCTGCTTCTGATGCAATGTTAGTGTCTGGGTTAAATGGTACAATTACCGAATCGCCAATACCAATGGGTAGGCTAGCTGCAAAAAATGGTAGTCATGTAAGTTTATATTTGAATAAAATTATCCAACATGAAAACCCTATACCAAATCAATCATCATCTCCTTATGGAGAAACCGACTGGATGAAACAAGTGCTACATTTTGCAGGTGGAGACGATGTAAGTTCTGCTACATCATTTATGAATTATTTGAATGGATATAAAAACACCATTGAAGACGATTATTTTGGAGGAAATGTTCATTCTTTCGCAAAAACATCCACAGCACCTATTCAATCTACCATGTCTGATTCAATCAAACAATTTATTGGTTATGGAGCAGCGTTGATGACCTTTTTTGGGCATGCAGTAATTGGGTTTCTGGCTTCTGTAGATTTTGGTTTGGAGTATAATCTAAATATGTATTCAGCAGAATTCTATAGGCAGTTATCTTTGTATAATTATGGAGGGAGTGTTGGTCGACACATCAAAAATACTGTACAACAAATTCAGGGTTCGGGAACAAATATTCAGGTTACATCAACAACTTTAGGAATGACTTTACATGGCGATCCTTCACTTTCTTTAAACACCTATGAGAAACCTGATTACATGATTAAGAATACATTGGTATATTTTACGCCAGCTGTTGTAACTTCTGATTTAGATTCATTTAAGGTAAATATTGTTATTGCAAATCTTGGAAAAGCAATAGATACTATTATTACTGTTGAGTTAAATCGTGTTTTTCCTTCAAGTGTTTTGGGTTTTGGAGATACTTCTTACGTAAAATTTATTCCTGCTCCAAAATATAAAGACACCATTAGTTTTACCTTACCGGTTGATTTAATTAGAGGATTAGGAACAAATGTGTTTAATATTTTTGTCGATGCATTAAGTGAAGTGGATGAAATTCATGAATCAAACAATAACCTCACTGTCCCTTTAGAAATAACCTCAGGTGAGATTATTCCAATTTACCCATACAAATATGCAATTGTACCCAATCAAGGAGTTACACTAAAAGCATCTACTGCCTTTCCATTTGAATCTGCCAAAAACTATATTTTTGAAGTAGATACTACTGATTATTTTAATAGCCCGATTAAAGAATCTACAACTATTTATAGTTCAGGTGGAGTATTGACTTGGCAGCCAAACTTACTTCAAAATATGCCTGACAGTACGGTTTATTTTTGGAGAGTAGGAAAAGATTCTGTTGATGCAACAGGGTATAAATGGAGGAACACTTCATTTCAGTACATCAACGGAAAAGAAGGGTGGGAACAAGCTCATTTTTTTCAATTTGATTACAACAACTATGAATTTTTAAAGCACAACCGAGCAACCAGAAAATTTGAATTTACACCAAATGTTAAGCAGTTGAGATGCGAAACTTATGGTTCAATAGCACCTGGTGGAGAAGGTTTTAATGTAAAATATTCGTTAGATGCCGATAGAATAGGTTATGCCGGGTGGAGTGATTCAACTACACTTCATGTCGCTGTTTTAGATAACATGAGTTTTAACAACTGGAGAGCAGACGAACTTAACATGGGGCAGTCAAATGTTGTCGGTACTAACCAAAAGCCTACATTTTTTATCTTTAGACAAAGCAATAATGTTCAAATGGATGCATTAGCAAACATGCTCAACGATAGTGTGCCAAACGATTATTATGTTTTAATCTGGACATGGTATTATACCGGTTTTAATTCTTTCGCACCATTATCAAATAACGTGAGAGCTGCTATTCAGAATTTAGGAGGTATTAATTTACCATCAGTTCAGGATAGTATTCCATTTATCTTTTTTGCTAAGAAAGGAACTCCTGCTTCAGCAATTGAGGTAATAGGTGATTCAATACAACATAAAGCATTAATGCTTTCAACGACACTTGTTTCAGTTGCAAACTATGCCAATATTTATTCCGAAATTT